>CASDSU010000038.1 GCA_949283575.1 uncultured Eubacteriales bacterium | reverse complement strand
CTTACGGCACAAACTCAATAAATAACGATAAGCGTATGGGTTATCTGAACTCATACGCTTATTTTCTTCCGTTGATGTCTTTCTTCAATGAGTGTCCATAAAATTGTGTCGCAACAAGCACACGCCACGGTTGCAAATTGTGTGTTTTGTAAAATGTTTAACTTAAATGTTTGGCTGTTACTTGATTATTTTATTAAATTTTAGTATAATTTATAATATTAAAGTATAAATTGCGAAGGACGAGGCGGAAATATATGAATTTTAAGGATATCCCTTTGAATATTTCCTATAAGAGCGTTGGAGAGGACTCATTTTCACAAATTCTGAATCCCTTATTAACCTGTACTAAAACATACAAAAGAAGTGTGGGTTTTTTTTCCTCATCTGCTTTGAATTTTATCGGAGATGGAATTTTAGAGCTCGCCCGCAATGGCGGAAAAATATATTTAGCAACAAGTCCTAAATTATCAGACGAAGATATTTTCGCTATTCAGTCAGGGTACAAAGCTCGGGAAATAATTGAAAAGCAGTTTAAATATGAGGTTCAAAATGCATTAAAGCTTATTTCTGACGAAAATGCGAAAATGCTTTATATGCTTATCAAAGAGGATATAATTGATGTTAAAATCGTAACTCGATCTAATGGAATATACCATGATAAGCTTGCGTTGTTAGAAGATTTTGATGGGAACATTATTGCCTGCGTCGGGTCCAACAATGAAACGGGATGTGGATATAATTTTAACTATGAAAAAGTTAGAGTATATAAAAGTTGGAACGATACTGAAGGAAGAATCGAAGACGAGACCGCAGAGTTTGACAGTATTTGGGGTAATATTAATTCGGATTTAAAGGTATATGACTTTATGGATGCTTTAGAGCATGAGGTTATAGATCGTGTAAACAATAAGGGAAATTATTTAATAAGCGAAATTAAGTACGTGATGCGCCCATACCAAATCGAAGCAAAAGAAAAATGGGAAAACAACAATCACTGTGGTTTTTTTGTAATGGCAACAGGAACGGGTAAGACTATAACGTCTCTAAATGCTATTAAAGAGTTTGTATCTAAAAATGCAATTTTTACCATTATTGCCGTCCCTTACAAACACCTTGTAACACAGTGGGCAGAAGATGTGAAAGAGTTTTTTCCCCATGCAGCAATAAATATTGTACACGGCGAAATTAAAGATGCAGAGACTAGAATATATGCGAACTACTTGCAATCGCTTAAAAATTATAGACCAATAATCGTTATAACCACTATTAAAAGCTTTTTCCTCGATAGATATATAAATCTCTACAATAAAGTAAAATTTGCAAAATTGTTAATTGTAGATGAAGCTCATAATTTCTATAACCGGATTACCGATGAATTGTCAGAGACATATAAATATAAATTAGGCTTATCGGCAACTCCTGTTTTTGGGAATGATGAGAATAAGACAAAAACTTTGTTAGAGTGGTTTGGTGGACAGGTTGTGGATTTGCCCATTGAAAAAGCATTGGGGAAATATTTGGTTAATTATGAATACCATCCTATCTTTGTAAATGCAACCGAAGATGATGAAGAGAAATTTGCCAAAGCAACTTCATTAATGTTGTCCGCCATTGATCCTGTTCTCAATATTATCATTGATGAGGAAAGATTTACTTTGGGATATAGAGGTAGGTTGAGAGCGATCTCAATGGCCAAAGATAAACATGAAAAGATAGGCGAAATCTTCTCTTGCATTGACGATAAAGATCATACGATAATTTATTGTAGCGATGGCAAATTGTGGTACGGTGAAAAAGGAAGTGAGGTACAAGAGGTTCGTCACCTAGAATATGTATTAAAATTAATTAACAATTCGTGTCTTTCATCGGTGGGTAGCGGGAAAGCATCAAAGTTTACGGCAACAGAAAGCATTGATGAAAGGATGCAATTGATTGACTTGTTTAATAAGGGATACATAGAATATTTGGTTGCTATTAGGTGCCTTGATGAAGGAATTAATATACCTTCAATTAAGAGCGCATTAATTCTTTCAAGTAATGATAATTATCGGGAATTTGTTCAACGCCGTGGTAGAATTTTAAGGCTATATCCGGGCAAAGAAAAAGCGCATATTTACGATGTGATAGTTTTGCCTTCGGTTGGAAATAAAGCGTTTGCGCAGGTGGAATTTAGAAGATATTACGAATATAGTCGATTAGCTCTTAATTCCCAATATCTATTGGATCATTTAGATCATTATCTCGGTCAGTACGATCTTGTTTTGAACGATATTATGTTCAACAATGAGTATGTTTATGGAGGAGAACTCGATGATTGACAAATTAAACGACAAGTCATTGACTGTTGAAAATTTTAAGGAATTTGTCTTAGAGCTTGAGAATAAAAACCTTAAAAATATCAATAAAGACGATAAAAAAACGATGGTCTCACGTATTATAAGGACATATGAGGAGGCTAAAAAAAATGGTAATTAATAATATAAAGATAACCAATTTTAGGTGTTATTATGGCATAAATACCATGTCTTTCAAAGCAAATGGGAAAATAACTTTGATTTATGGTGATTCGGGTTATGGCAAATCCTCTTTGCTCCAATTTTTTAGGTGGATGTTTTATAATGACTATGACTTCGGCCAAAATGATGATAAACCACTTTTTAACTTAGCTGCATTTCAAGAGTGTAAACCCGGAGAACTTGTCGAAGTCAGTGGACAAATAGATTTTGAACATTTAGGTGTTAATTATAGGCTTAATAAAGCTATATTCTATAATGTATCTTTAAATGTAAAAAACTCCAGTGTCCAAAAAACAGATATTAAATTGCAAATAAAGGGCGATGATGGCGGATATCATCCATTTACAGGAGATATTGCCAATCAAATTAATTCTATTCTTCCCAAAGAATTGTCAAAATATTTCTTACTTGATGGTGAACGCTCAAGAGATATTGTGTTGGATTCTAACGAATTACGGAAAGCAATTCATTCATTGTTTGGGTTGGATGTTTATAATGAGGCGTTGAATCATATTGGAACAAATCAAAATGCCAAAACGACTGTTTTGGGCCATTATGCTTCATTAATGGCTGCAAATACTACACAAAGCATAGGTGGTATGTCGCTGAGCGAATTGCAAGAGACTATTCAGGAACTTTATGAAGTAATTGAAGAAATGAAGGCAAAACGCAAAGAGATAATATCCATTATAGAGCAAAAGAATGCTAGAAGAGACGAGATATTTAAAACTTTAGGAGCTGTCGCTTCAAAAGGAAACCTAGAGGCTCTTATTAAGGCGAAACAACAAGCGATTAAAGACTGCGAAAAACGAGTTGTGGTATTGCAACACAATATCGGCAACTTGTTTTATAAGACATATCCTTATCTATTCTTGGCTCAAATTGCCAGTGAATCAAGTACAGTGCTCCGTAAAAAGAATTCTGAATACGCATCAAATTACCAAAACGTATTTGAGCATTTGAAAAAGGATTTACTGAAAGAAATAATAGCTAAGGATATGTGTGTATGTGGAAGAGCTTTAGATGATGCGTCTCGCACAAGAATTAACGGCATTATCGATATTATGCCGCCAGGATCATACATATATGAATTTGGGCAGTTTGTTTCAAAGGCAAAGAGTCGTATTAAATATGCTCAGACCGAGACCATGAAATACGAGCATTTTACAAGTCAAATTGCACAAATTGAAGAAGAAGAAAATCATTTAGAGGATGAGGTACAAGAAAAATTAGACGAATTAAAACGTCTTAATGATGCAAAAGATTTAGTCGATGAGCTGGAAAAAATCAAAGCGGAGATTGAGCAATTAAACAGAGAAAAGGCTTGGTATGAGGGCAAAATAGCACAGAAAAAGCAAGTCTTTGAGATTTCTGAAAAAAAATATAAAGAATTGCTCAAAAATTCTCAGGTCTCAGGACAATATAAAGAGCGCCTGGATTTTTTCACAAAAGTATCTCAATTGCTTAAAACAGAAAAGGATCAAAAAGAAATTCAGGTAAAACTTACGCTGAATAATTGTGTGCGTGATATTTTTAAGAAACTTACTACTCAGACCGAATTAGATGCTGATAAAATACAGTTTGTTAACGATGACTTTTCACTTAGAACGACGTATTTGACGGGCGGTCAGTTGGCTGTCGATGTGTATTCTTATGTGATAGGCATAATTAAGGCTTTACAGGAATGTCAAATGGATAATAATGAAAACCCTATTATTATCGATGCTCCGTTTGCATTTACAGGCAATACACAATCCGAGCATATTTTTAAAACATTACCGACCGTATCAAAGCAAACAATTTTGTTGACATTAGATTTGAATAAAATAAAAAAATTGTTGGGAGATACGGATTTATATGATTTTTATATTATAAAAAATGATACACAAGAAAAAGCGACAATAGTGAGAGGTGATATAAATGATATTAAGCTCTGATTTGGAGATGCGACATCCTTTATGGGCTCGTGCAGATAACGAACTGTGCGCAAGCAACGAATTAGGCATTTTTAACCGCTTGGTTGATGTTTATGTTTTAGCTTGTGCAATAGGCATAAAAGAGGATAAAGTTATAAGCGATAGCGACATAGACAATCCTTTGGATTCTCCTAAAATCATCGGTAGAAATACTCATAGGGAAAATACAGATATTCGTGATATGCTTGACTTTATGCTTCAAAATGCTTTAATTCACACTAAAACAATAAGTTTTGATGAGGATGAAAGATTGAAATTAGCGTTCAACCCTGATTATACAAATAAAAAGATTCGTGCGGCAGAATTTTTGACCGGGTTCGCTAATTACGGTATTGGTAAAATCTTTGAGAATATCACATCAACTTCTGCCCTTGTAGCAGAAGCAGATTTGTATAAATATTTTGAGTCTTTGGCAAATGAACAGTATGATAAAATTCTCGATAATATAACACTGTAAAATAACAGTTAGAAGACTAATGCTATCATAATTTCTTGACTTTTTAGTAAGCAGATAGTATACTTACGTATATACGCAGGTATACCATTTTAAATGGAGGAGTTATGGCTTTCAATTATCACTTTTCTGCTGTGAGAGGGCTACAAGCAGGGAGAGAATATTATATCGCTATGATCCCTTTAGGATTATTAAGTAAATTATTTAGTAGCGAAGAAGAATATTTATTGCCTGAGCATAGAGCGCAAAGAAGTATAAATGAGTTACGTATTCCGGAAATTAGGGATTATATTATGAATAATCCGGATACTTATGTGTTTTCTGCACTCTCTGCTTCTATTGATGGGGACTTCTCTTTTGTAAAATCTGACCTTGATGAAAATTTAGGCATATTACAAGTAGATATGTCTGCTATTTTTCTTATTAATGATGGGCAGCATAGAAAAGCTGCAATTGAGGCGGCATTAAAAGAAAAGCCTGATTTAGCGAATGAAACAATTGCCATTGTATTATTTAAGGATGATGGATTAAAACGTAGCCAGCAAATGTTTGCTGATTTAAATAAGCATGCGGTCAAACCTTCAAAATCGTTATCTACTTTATATGATGATAGAGATGATTTGTCGAATGCCGTCAAGGATGTGATATCGAACAATCCATTTTTAAATAAATATATTGATAAAGAGCATGATTCGTTAGGAAAATATTCTTCCAAACTGTTTACTCTATCAAATTTTCTTCGTGCCAACCAAAGAATAATAAAACATCAACCAATTAACGAAGAAGATAGAATTTTCCTGCACAAATTTTGGGGCTGTATTTTCACGAAAATAGACGAATGGAAACAACTTGAGCAAAAGCAACTATGTAAATGCAATTTAAAAGAGGATTACGTGCTTACTTTGTCAATAGTTATAAATGCTTTTGGACGATTAGGCTGCTATATCTATGCGGAACAAATCGATTTGACGAAATTAAATGGCTTGGCTAACATTGATTGGACTCGTTGCAATAAAGAATGGTTGGGCCGTGTGTTCAATGAACAAGGTAAAATTATTGGCAAAGAAGAAAGTGTTATTAAGATCTGTAACTTGATTAAAATGAAGTTAGGATTATCATTATCGAAGGAAGAATTGGTGAAAGAAAATGAGTATAGATAATAAATTTCAGGTCTTTGAAGATATAATCGATGAAATGACATATGTTTACAAATACGATAATAGGCCGTGGCTTATTGGCTATAGTGGCGGTAAAGATTCTTCACTTCTTGTTTCGTTAGTTATTGAAATGGTGATGCGTTTGCCCGAAAAAGAACGTTCCAAAAAAATTTTCATAGTTACTTCGGATACGGGAGTTGAAAACCCTATTGTTAAAAATTATATGCATTCCTCGTCTGCTAAAATTAATGATTTTTCTAAGAAATGTAATGCGAATATTAAAGCGGAAATAATTTATCCGGAAATCGCTCAGTCGTTTTGGAGTTTAGTTATAGGTTTAGGATATCCTACACCGGAGCCGCCGGGATTTAGATGGTGCACCGAAAGACTGAAAATTCTTCCTATGAATAGGTACACCAATAATATAATTGAACAATTGGGTGAGATTATACTTCTTTTGGGGGTTCGTAAGGCAGAAAGTATTACTAGAAAAAGAAGTATTACATCAAGGGAGATAGAAGGTAAATTGCTTGTACCTCATTCGGATATACCCAAAGCATATATATATAATCCTTTAACTGAGATCAAGAATGAATTGGTTTGGGAATATCTTTTAAAAGATAATGGCGTCTCCCCTTGGGGCGTAGATATGAAATACTTATTCAGCTTGTATCAGGGCGAAAATCTTGGTGAAGAACAAAGTGTCATTGGGCAGGTGGATAAAGATAAAATTCCGGTGACAGGAAACTCCAGGTTTGGTTGTTGGTGTTGCACAATTGTAAAAGTAGATAAATCATTGCAACGGTTTATAGATAATGGAGCAAAAGAATTAGAGCCACTTAGAAAGTTTAGAGATTGGCTAGTAAGTATTAGGCAAAATCCGGAGTTTCGAGACAACAAACGAAGGAATGGTAAAGTATATCAGAAAGCAAATGGGGAATACGGATTCGGACCTTTTAAGTTGTCTGCAAGACATGAGATACTGAAAAGACTATTAATTTTGCAAAGAGATACCGGTTTTCAGCTAATTACTGTAGATGAATTGAAAATGATAGATACTATGTGGGATGTGGAGGGCGATCTAACGCGCCGCTCGTTAGTTAATATATATTATGAGGTGTTTGGAGATAGGCTTTCTTGGGATGAATATAAGGAGCCTCTTTATGATGTAGAAATCATTAAAGAGTTGCAAATGGCAGCAGATGAAGCGAAGATACCATTTGAACTTATTACAAAGCTTATCGTGATGATAAATTCCAATAAATACATAGCTAACACAGCCAGGTTGAAGAAAGAATTTGATAAACTACTTAGTCAAGAATGGATTCATTACGAAACCATTAAGGAAGGCTTGAAGAATGAAAATTAAACGGATTAGATTATACAATATAGGTCCATATGTAAACGAAAATACATTCCATTTTTCTATAGATAAGCAAAAGAATATTGTGCTTATTGGTGGCAAAAACGGAGCGGGTAAAACGACTTTTTTCAAAGCAGTAAAAACCTGTTTATATGGTTGTAAGGTTTGGGGTTTTGATGCTCCAGGCAAGGACTATTATGCAATAATTAATAGCTTAGTCAATTTTAAAACAGCCTACAACAATAATTCTAGAGCATTTATTGAGATAGAATTAGTATTTGACGATGGGAAGCATATAGATTCATACTTACTTCATCGCGAATGGAAAAAGGTTAAAACAACTCTTTCCGAATTTTTCCGTATCAGTAAAAATGGGGAGTTAATTTTAGGCTCGGAAGAGGAAGATTTTATAAATTATTTGCTTTCTATTATTCCTCCCGATATGTTTAATTTTTATTTCTTTGACGGGGAGTCAATTGCCGACTTTTTTTTAGGTCCAAACGGGAATAGAAATTTTCGTAATGCTTTTTTGAAGCTATATGGTTTGGACACTTTGTCAATTTTAGTTGAAAACTTTGCTCGCAATGTAAAGCGAGCTGATTCAAAGAACAATCATTACGAGAGTTTTAATCAGGCGCGAATTATTGCAGATAAAGAAACTTCATTATATGATACCTTACAAGAAGAAGTTGTTGAAATAGAGAATAAAATTGACTTGTGTAATATAAAACTTCGATCCATATTGTCAGAATATTCAAAAGAAGGCGGGGTAAGTTTAGCAGAGTGGAAGGAAATTAATGCCAATTTGTTAAAAGAGGAAAATACAAGAGACAATTTAAACAGATGGCTAAAGGAAATAGCCAATCACTATTTGCCGTTTATATTGTTAGAAAATAATCTGCATAAACTTTTAAATGAACTGAATTTGTCGCAGGAAAACCAAAAGACTAAAATCATACTTGATGTAATGGCTACAGAAAGTTTTGTTTCATCTATAGAAAAATTACTCGATAACAAACAAATAAAGAATTTGTATGCAGGCGAACTTGTTAATGTAATAAAATGCAATTTTCAATTCGAAGAGACCATCCCTTTTGATTATACGGGAGCGCAAATAAATAAACTGATTTCTCAAATTTATGAGAAACTCGATTTTGATAAAAAACAGATTGCAAAGGTCTTGTCGCAATTGGCAAAATCATTGAAGAATAGTAAAAAGCTACGCGAAATTCTTGCGGCAAGTTCCATTGATGAGTATGAGGGATTTGTGGCGCAAAAAGAACGAATCGAAAGTGAGATTGCTAATTTGCGCATATTACTGGAGAAAAAGAAACAAGAATTGGAAACTCAAAATTTAAGAGTGAAAGATGCGAATTTAAATTTTGAAAAGAGTAAGTATTTTTATGAAAACATATTGAAAAGCAGGTCAATAAATAACTTATCCGAGCGTGCTGTTGCCACCTATTCTTTGCTGGAAGAAAAGCTTGTGTCCCGGCAAGCGAAAATATTGCAGAAATCTTTTATCGAATGTTTCTCTTCGTTAATAAATAAAGATAATTTTGTTGACGGAATTGTTGTCGATAAAAATATTAATGTAATTCCCTATAAGTACATTAAAGTAACTCATTCGCAATTAGAAAACTATCGGCTAGCCAATAAAGAATTTATAGAGTTATTTAACAGCGCGCAGTTGATTATGGACTTAAACAAATTGGAATTTGGCGAAGTTGATTCCATAGATTTGCCAGCTCCTATTAAAACACCTTTTTCTCAAGGCGAACGTCAAGTATATATAATGTCACTATATTTGGCGTTATTAAAGACAAGCCACAAAGATATTCCTTTTTTTATCGATACACCTTTTGCAAGAATCGATTCTAACCATCGCGCAAATATAGTGGCTAACTTTTTTAATGTGTTAAAAAATCAATTGTTTATATTATCGACTGACGAAGAAATTGTGGGTATATATAAAGAAAAAATGGATGGTAAAATTTCGGATATTTTCACGCTAAAAATTAGTGATTATGGCTCTACCGAAGTGGTCGCGAATGAATATTTTGGAGGTTAAAAATGGTTTTTAAATTAAAAACATCTAAAGAAACCATGTTAATTTTTGCGGGAATTAATTCTAGCGTTCATTTGCAACCTTTTGCTCTATGCAAACTGTCTTTAGCTTTGTCACTAAGAAGTAATCGGCCTTTGTCAGAAGAGGATTTTAAGACAAATACGGACGGTTTGGAACTTAATAGGCAAACTATAACAGGTGAATATGATGAGTTATTTAAAGCTTTAATTATGAGTTTTGAAGGGAAATATTTGCCAGACGAAGAGTATTTCCCTAAATATCTGAAAGCTCATATTGATAGAGGTTCAGCTCTATTACAAGCTGAATTTAAATATTCTAACGGGCAAATATATCAACATTTACTTAATATCGATAGAGGTGTTTAATAATTATGACAATCATAGAATGCATAAAAGAAGTATTAAAGGATAGCCCAGGAGGTTTAAGCATTGATGAAATATATGGGCAGATTTTACAAAGAAATCTGTATACATTTAATGCTAAAAACCCAAAAGGCGTTGTTATGGGTGAAATAAGAAGACATTGTTTGGGACTTGATTTTCCAACGGCATCTCCCATAAAACATTTTTATATATCTGCAATAAATGGTAAGAAACAAATATTCAATGTAGTAACGGAAGATGTTCGCCATAATTACAAAGAAGCACACACAAGCAAAACCGATGAATTGCTCCCGGAAGAAAGGGTTGATAAAGTTGTTTTGGAATATAATTGCAAAGTAAAGGATCAATTGATGGCAAAAATAATGATGAATGATCCTGCTTTCTTCGAGCAATTAGTAGTCGTTCTTCTATTAAAAATGGGATATGGATATGATATGAGCGCTGGAAGAGTGGTTGGGCATGCTCATGATGGTGGAATTGATGGAATTATAAGTGAAGATAAATTAGGGCTGGATTTAATATATATTCAAGCCAAAAGATACAATCAAAATGTTACTGTGGGAAGAAAAGATCTACAGGCTTTTGTGGGGGCTATGGAAGGAGTTGGGAAAGGAGTCTTTATTACTACATCGGCGTTTTCAAAAGAATGTAGGGATTATGTTGAAAAACTACAACATAAACGCATTAGTTTGATTGATGGAGAACGGTTGTGTGAACTTATGTTAAAACACGAAGTTGGGGTTCAAAGCATAAAAATATATAAGCTTTTTAAGATAGATGAGGATTTTTTTAGTAATTAACTTTCAATATGGGTACACAAGATATGAAAAAAGATGATAAAAACTCTAATAAAAATAATCAATTTGATTTATTGGAGGATATCGCATCTCAGGAACTACTTATAGAGCTGCTCAATGCAAAAAAAGCTGAGGTTTTTGAAAATGTCGTTTTTTCGGGCAAGCGAAGATACTATATTGAGGACTTAACTGAAAGAGATTATGCTCTTGAAAACACAACGCCGTATCAAATTGAGATACTTGGTAATGTAATCGAGGAAAATTCATGGGGACTTTTGTTATGTAAAGTGTCTAACCTACTTCTTAGATTATATCCCGAATACATTGAGACAATTACGTCATTTCGTTGTCAATGGACAAAGTCAGTGATATTTTCTACGGAGCAAAAGACAAATTATAAGCCGATAGACTACAATCTGTTTTTGAATTGTAATCATACAGCATTACACTCCTGTTGGTTATTGCAAGATATATTGGATTATTTTCAAATAGATAAAGCAGGTGTACGTTTTCTGATCCATAGACCTTGTAGTGCAGAACCTGAAAAAGTCAAGGGTTACATAGAAAAAAGGTTTAAAAATGGCTTCTTGGATTTTATTTGTTCTAAGTATAATAAAAGTAAAGAAAATGCGAAAAAAATTATTAGCAATATTGAAAAATATTTGAATCCTATGCTTAGAAAAATTTCAAAAAGCTATACAAATTTTTTCCTTTTTGATGATAATCCAACATTATATAATTACGTTAAGAAAGTAAGAGAATTAATAGTCTATAAGTTAAATGCTGATGAAAAGACAAAACGTGTATTAAATCTATATCTTGATTATATTGTTGCATATTATAAAATTTAGAATAAGCTTGCTTAATTACATAAAAAAGCCGAGAGATTTGTATTCTCCCGGCTTTTGCAATTATATGGTCGTGTAGGATTTTCCCTCTACTGTAATACGGTTGCCTGTAATTTCCGGTTCACCGCTTTTACACGCGCGCAGGATAACGTGGACGTTATCGTATTCTGCTTTCGGCATATCTCCGTCGTCGAACTTGTCTTCGCCTCCGACTTCGATTATCTTGAAGCCTTTGGATACCATAAAGGACGAGAATTGCCAGAGCTTTTCGAACATTCCGTTTGAGTCCATAATGACCGAAAGGTTTTCGGTCGGGTGATATGCTGTAATTCTGAAATAGTTTGCCATTGTTGAATTCCTCCTATGCGGCAATTTGTTTGAGTGTTCTGTTGGCGTAAGGCAGCCATACTTTGTTGACGTAATGCAGTACGTCTTCGCTCGGTTTGTGGTCGTGTTCTCCGTAACATTGCAGGATTTTCCTGTTTTTCAAGGAGT
>CASDSU010000037.1 GCA_949283575.1 uncultured Eubacteriales bacterium | reverse complement strand
TTTTCAAGGTGCTTGAAGAAAGATGAAAGAAGATACCTCTAAATCTAAATGGGTTTATATAATTGGTATTATTCCTGTGATATGGTTGGCTCTTTTATTTGCACCCTATTTATATGGAGGTGGTTTATCCTCTATATTAACAGGACTTACAAAAGCATTAAAAGAGCCTTTTGATATTGAACTATGTGCTAATTCTTTAAAAACAGTAGTAATATTTCTTACTATGTATGGAATTGGTATCATAGTTTATTTATCATCAAAAAAGAATTATCGTAGGCGTGAGGAACACGGCTCTGCAAAATGGGGCGTTGCAAGAGTAATAAACAAGAAATATAAACAATTACCAGATAACAATAATAAACTTCTTACACAAAATGTAAGAATAGGTTTAAATGGTAAAAAGCACAGAAGAAACTTAAATGTTCTTGTATGTGGTGGTAGTGGAGCAGGGAAAACAAGATTTTATTGTAAACCTAATCTAATGCAATGTAATACAAGTTTTGTTGTTCTTGATCCGAAAGGCGAAATTGTCAGAGATGTGGGATATTTATTAGAAAAGTCTGGATATGAAGTAAAAGTATTAGACTTAATCAATATGGAAAAAAGTCATTGTTATAATCCATTTGTTTATTTAAAAAGTGACAATGATGTTCAAAAATTGGTAACAAACCTTTTTAAAGCAACAACACCAAAAGGCTCATCTTCACAAGATCCATTTTGGGATACTGCAGCAAGTATGCTTTTATTAGCATTAGTATTCTATCTATGGTATGAAGCCCCAGAAGAAGAACAGAACTTTCCAATGGTAATGGAACTTTTAAGAGCAGGAGAGGTACACGAAGATGATGATACCTATTTGAGTCCATTAGATATACTTTTCAATAGATTAGAAAGTAGAGAGCCAAATCATATTGCAGTTAAATATTATCGTGATTATAGAAGTGGCTCTGCTAAAACTTTAAAATCTATACAAATTACTCTTGCTAGTAGATTAGAAAAATTTAATTTACAAAGTCTTGCTTCATTAACAATGACTGATGAGTTAGACTTACCATCACTAGGAGAAAAGAAAGTAGCATTGTTTGCACTTATACCAGACAATGACACTTCATTCAACTTTCTTGTTAGTATTTTATATACGCAACTGTTTCAACAGTTGTTTTTTTTAGCCGATCATAAATACAACGGAAGTTTGCCAGTACACGTTCATTTTGTAATGGACGAGTTCGCCAACGTGTCATTACCAGATGACTTTGACAAGATTTTATCAGTAATGAGGTCTAGGGAAGTATCAGTAAGTATTATTCTTCAAAATTTGGCTCAATTAAAAGCACTATTTGAAAAACAATGGGAGTCAATAGTAGGAAATTGTGATGAGTTCTTATATTTAGGTGGTAATGAACAAAGTACCCATAAATACGTTAGTGAACTTTTAGGAAAAGAAACAATAGACCTTGATACTCACGGCAAAAGCACAGGACATTCTGGTAGTTATTCTACTAATTTTCAATTAAGTGGTAGAGAACTAATGACACCAGATGAAGTAAGGCTTTTAGATAATCAATATGCCATTTTGTTTATTAGAGGAGAAAGACCAATATTAGACTTTAAATATGACATATTAAAACACCCTAATGTTTCTAAAACAACAGATGGAAAAGAAAAGCCATACTATCACGGTGGTACAGAAAGAGCAGTTGCTTCTATTGTGTTTGATGAAAATATAGAAATTGATAATTTAGAAAACTTTGAAGAAATAGAAAGTGAATACGAACTTATTTCTTCTGAAGATATTGATGAATATTTGAAAAGAAAGGACGGAATTTAAAATGAAAAATAATAAAAAATTAACTTTAAGTAAGAGAGGTAAAAAACTATTTAAAATATATGCAATGAGTATTTTTACTTTTGCAATAACTATTGGAACAAGTATGACAGTTTTAGCAGCAGATGATCCACTTACAGTAGTAAACAACTTGTCA
>CASDSU010000036.1 GCA_949283575.1 uncultured Eubacteriales bacterium | reverse complement strand
CATCTCCTGTAACTTTGCTTACTTCTGGATTCCATCCTGCAAATGTATATGTGAACTCTGCTGTTGCTGCGTTTGTTGGTGTTTTTCCATCGTAGCTTGGCATTGTTCCATATAATACGTTTTCATCTAATTCAAGCTCTGTTCCATCTTCATCTACCCATGTTACTGTGTATTTATTTGTTTCAGATGTATATGTTGCTGTGTATGTTACATCTCCTGTAACTTTGCTTACTTCTGGATTCCATCCTGCAAATGTATATGTGAACTCTGCTGTTGCTGATTTTTCTGGTGTTTCTCCATCGTAATTTGGTGTTGCACCATATTTTACATTTTCATCTACTTCCAATACAGATTCATCATCATTTACCCAAGTTACTGTATGAAGAGTTCTGTTATAGTATGCTTTTAATACTAAGCTTCCATCTCCTACGATTACGCCTTCTAATACATTTGATGCATTATCTTCGTCTAACTCAAATCCTGTGAATTCTTTTTCTGTTATTGTTACTTCTGTATCTGTTGTTCCTGTTTTGTTTCCTGATTCAACTAATGTATAGCCTTCACCATTTAAGTTTTCTAGATAAAATTCTTCTACATATTTTGTATCATCATTTGCTGTATACACTACTGTTTCTGTCTTAGCTCCTGCTGGCATTTCGCCTGATACTATTTCTTTATCTGCTGTGTATCCAGCTATTTCTGGTACTTTTACTTCATATTCTTCTTCGAATTTATATTCACCACTTACTGATGGTAACATCTCTTCGCCAGATTCATTTACGAATTTTACTGTTAGTTCATAAGATAATCTTGTGTAGTATGCTTTTAATACTAGGCTTCCATCTCCAGCAATTACGCCTTCTAGTACATTTGAT
The DNA here is from genome assembly GCA_949283575.1 of uncultured Eubacteriales bacterium. Lineage (GTDB taxonomy): Bacteria > Bacillota > Clostridia > TANB77 > UBA1234 > UBA1234. The sequence goes on along the minus strand of CASDSU010000036.1, from coordinate 211,993 downwards.
GCATTATCTTCGTCTAACTCAAATCCTGTAAATTCTTTTTCTGTTATTGTTACTTCTGTATCTGTTGTTCCTGTTTTGTCTCCTGATTCAACTAATACGTAATCCTCTCCTGCTAAATCTTCTAGGTAGTATTCTTCAATATATTTTGTATCATTTCTTGCTGTCCAAGTTGCTGTTAAAACAACTTCAGTATCTGTAGGATCTGCTGTAAACGCTCCATTATCAGCATATGTCATTCCATTATCACCGGACCAACCAGCAAAATCATATCCATCTCTTTTAAATTTGTTTGATGAAAGATTTTGTGTATCACCAGCTAAAATAACATCTCCTGACATTTCTCCACTTGTAGCATCAGTTCCAACAAATGTAACTAGTACTGATATTCTTGTATAGAAAATATTGATAATATTTTCTTCATTATTTCTACTAACTACTATTGTTTTATCGCCACTAACTGTGTAGTTAGGTTCAATTCTCTCTTCTGCAGTATATTCTTCTCCAGGAACATATTCTACATTACCAGATTCTGTTTTTTCTGGAATGTCGTATATATGATTTATTGTAACTGTAGCTTTAACAATTACTTCTACAGGAACCTTTTCTTTATCTCCACTTTCTGGATTCTCAGGTTCTACAACATCTCCACTTTCTGGAACATCTGGTTCAACGATATCTCCGCTCTCAGGAATGTCTGGTTCTATGACATCTCCTGATTCATTGTCTACGTCTTTCTCAGTTACAATTACAAATGGATCATTTGTTGGCTCTTCTTTACCAACTTCTTCTCCACCATTTTCCAATTCTTTTGAAATCAAGTCGTCAATATTTCCGAATTGGTTAGAAACTCCCATTTTGTTTTCTGCAATATCTTCACCTTTTACACCTAAATAGTAAATACCAGGCATATCTGGGAAAAGAATTTCTTCTTCATTATCAACTTTAATCCATAAACTTTCTCTTACGTAGTCACCTTCTGTTTTTGTAAACCACGCATAATGTACAGATTCACCACTTAATCCACTGATATTTTCTTCACCAATATTATATTTATCATTGTCTGATACAAATAATTTAATTGTTGCTTCACCTTTTATACCTTCAGCAACAGGTTCTACTGTATCAACCTCAATATTTTTTTCAACAGTTGTACTATCTGCTTTATATTTTTTCTCCGCATAAGCTTTTATTGTCGTTTTTCCATCTTCTACAACAAACGGCTCAGTATATGTTTGTTTTGTTTGCCAATTATCTAAAGTATAATAAATTGTTGCACCATCTTCTTTACATGTTATCTCAACTAATGCCCCTTTATCATATTTAGTTAAGAAATTAACCCAACCTTCTACTGGCACTAATTCCTCTTTATTTACTTCATATACTTTTATTTCTGGTGTAGCTACTTTTTTTACTTTTGTAGAACCTCCACCGCCGCCACTTTGTCTTTCAATAACAACTTTTTGTTCTAGAACATGCAATAATTCTACAGTTTCTGCTCTTGTAACATTTTGTAATATTCTTAAACTTCCATCTTCATATCCATTTATAAAATTATAAACTGAATAACTATGAATTGGTGTTCTTGCCCAATCCTCAACTTCTTCTCCATCTGAATATTGTGCTAATCCATCTACATGATTTTTAGGATATACTTCATCATCGATTCCTAATATTCTAGATAAAATTACAGTTGCCTCTTGTCTTCTTATCGGATCTTCAGGTCTAAATGTACCATCTTCATATCCTTTTATATAACCTCTTTCAACAGCTTCATTTACATATGGTGTAAACCAATCACCGCTGTTTACATCTGAAAATTCAGCATCTTTATCGTATTCCAATTCGTATCCAAAAAAATTATTTACTATTTTTACGTATTCTGCTCTTGTTATTGTTTTATCGGCTCTGAAAGTGCCATCTTCATATCCACATACGTATCCCTTCTGCTCGAAATCGATAATTTTGTTATAGCACCAATGTTCTGGAGTCAAATCAGGGAAAACCTTATTGGCTCTAACTGGCATTATAAAAATTAACATTATCATAACAGTTAGGACTGATATTGTAGATATTCTCAACAATTTAACTTTTTTCAAATTTACCACTCCTTTTCCAAAAAATCCATTTATTACAAAATGTGCTTTTAAGCACGAACATAATATCATAAAGTCATGCTAAAGTAAAGTAAAAAGCGCTTTCTTCCATTACGGCTTCAAGATTTTGCTGTTTTTATCCATTTAGAAATTTATTTGACAAAATAGGTTGACAAAATTAAATTTTCGTGATATTTTTATTAGGTTATGTGCAACAAAAAAGTGCCGTAGTATTATAACTATGGCACTTTTTATTTATTTAGAATAACTTTGTAATAAGCTATTCTAATATTGTTTATTATTTTTATATATTTTACATTTCATCATTTTCATAATATTATGTAATCGTTCGATACAGACAGCAATGCTTCTCATGTCCATAACTTTATTACGTGAGGTCATTTAGAGAAGCTTATGCATATGCTCGCTTATGGCACTTATTTTGCGTTGCACCAATGTCACCATTCACTATTCTTCTATTATTTCCATTAAGTTTCCAATATTTTTCTCCGCTGATGCAATTACTATTACTCTATCGTTTTCTTCGAATGTTGTTTCTCCATTCGGCATTATTACTTTGTTATCTCGAATTATAAACGCAATTACAATATCTTTCTTTAACTTTATTTCTTTCAATTTTTGCCCGATTCCCGCAAAATCTATTTTCACTTCAAATTCAATTGCTTCTGCTGTATTTTTCGCAAATCTATGAAGCGATTTTATATTCTCCTCATGTACACCTTTTCTCGTAATTCCTCTTATAAATCTATGAATTGAAGAAAGTACGATCAAATGTGGTGATAACGTATTATCTATATCCACATTATTCAGCATTTTTGAATAACTCACTGAAACTACTTTTGTCACTAATTTTCTAACTTTATGGGACCATGCAAACAAAGTCACAACTATGTTTATTTCATCTTCTCCTGTAATAGCAACACATGCATCATACTCTTTCAAACCTTCTTCAATTAACATATCAGAATCAACACCATTACCATGAATGACCATAACATCCGGAAAGGCTTCTGCCGTTTCTATACATCTTTCTTTATTAAATTCAACAACTTTTGTCTTTAATTTCATATGACTAAAATTTTTCAAAAGATATGTTCCTATTTTTCCACAGCCAATCATAAAAACACTTTTTATCGGTTTTTCAATAAGCTTAAGTGACTTTAATAATTTACACATCTCATTATCTTTTGTGATTATATATACTTCATCATCAAGTTTTATTTCAGCATCCCCTCTAGGAATAATTAATTTTTCTCCACGAATTATTGCTGCAATTATAAGTTCTTCCTTAAATTTAGCTTTTATTTTATCAAGCTTCAATCCTAAAAGAGGACTATCTTCTTTTATTTTTAGTTCAACAACATCAACTTTACCATTAGCAAAGGCGTTTGCCTTTATATTGTTAGAGTACCTTAATATTCTTGTAATTTGCTTAGCAGTTTCATATTCAGGATTTATTATCATATCTATTCCTAAATTCTTCGTCAAATATGCTTCATCATACACATATTCAGCCGCAGTAACTCTCGCAATCGTACGTTTTGTTCCTAAAAGTTTAGCAGTTATACAACTCATTAAATTTACTTCATCCGTTGGAGAAAGTGCAATCATAACGTCAGCATTATTAGCCTTTGCTTTTAATTGAATTTCTTTACTTGCACCGCTTCCGACAACCCCTATAGCATCATAATGATTTGTAAAATTTTCTATAAGATTTTTATTAGTATCTATAACAATAATTTCATGACCTGCATATATAAGCTCTTTTGCAAGTTCTTGACCCGTTTGACCTAAACCCACTATAACAATTCGCATAAATGCTTCACCCTTTTCTTTTGTATTCTATCTTACACACAAACTATTTTCTCTATATTTCTTCTCTCTATCTTCTTCAACTTTTTCATACACCTTACCAGAGATCATACCTTGTACTATAGTTGTAAATAAAATTGTTATTAGCACCATTGTTAAAACTATATTATATGATTCTACTGTTAAAATATCTTTTAGAGACATAGCTAACGCAAGTGATACTCCTCCTTTTAAACCTGAAACAGTAAGTAATGTTGTAAATTCTTTCATACTATATTTTGACGGGATATGTTTTTTCCCTACTATAGCAGATCCTATTCCAACACTTGCAAATCTTGCAATAATATTTAATATTATTGCAATTGGTATTAATATAAGTGTTTGCACTTTTAATTCAATTGATAGCACAGAAAGACCCACCATAACATACAGTACACCATCTAAAATTACTGAAGCTACATTCCAAAAATCATTATAAAGTTCTTCTGGATCAACAACTTCTTTCCATCTTGTAATTTTTTGATTTTCCATAGAAAAATATAAGCCCGCGACAACAGAAGCCATAACTACAGAAAAATGGAAAACATCACATATTACGCTTATAATTGCCACATTTAATAAACTAACTAAAATATGAACTATTGGCTCATTACTCATACGCAAAACTTTAAACATCAAAAACGAAACTATAATACCAACTGCAACAGCACCAAAAATTTCTTTAAGTACTAACATCAATATATTTTCTCTAACACTATTTACTAAAATTTCTTTTGCAAATATTAAAATTGTTACGGCAAATCCATCATTAAATAATGATTCGCATTCCATTATAGAGACTAGCGACTTCGAAGCACCTTTCTTCTTAAAACTTTCAGTTGCAATATGTGGCTCTATAAGTGCTAAAATTGCTCCGCAGACATATGCAAATCCATATTCCCAAATTAAATTTAAATAATAAATTTATCACAAAAAACAAAGAACCATATATCATTGCGGAAACAAATGTTGTTATTACTGAAAGAACACCGAATTGGCAAAATATTTTTTACAAACTTAATCAGATGAATCTTACTTGCATTCGCAAACATAATAAATCCAATAGTACATTCAAGTAAGAAACCATCTAATTGTACTGTTTGCATTGTATTTATAATATTATCTATAAAAGGAAATATTCCTATTTGTTTAATAATTACAAATATTACACCAATTAAAAATGATGTCGCGAGTAACGCCACATCATGTACAACATGTATTTTTTTTTCATTTACTATAGATGCAAAAACAAATATTCCGATTATAATTACGAAACTCATTAATATACCATCCATATTTTTCTCCTTAGTTTTTATTATTCATCAAATTCTACTGTCAAATAAAAAGCTGTATCTGATGGTCTTATACTTACAATTTTTCCTTCTTTTGATTTTAGTCTTTCAAATAACGGAATGTTGGCAGACATTGCCACAGCTGGCTCTATCATATAATACCAACTTGAAGGAAGTGAACCTTCTGTAACCTGAACTATATCTCCTTCTTTTACTAAATCTGCTCTTTCCATTTTAAATTCCATAAGTCTCATTTATCTCATCTCCATTTTATTACTCTACCCAACCAGCAATGTCACGTTTTACATCAAAAGTGTTATCATATTTAACACCATATACTTCTTCATATTTTTTCACACGCATATCAAAGTCTTGTTTTCTCATTTTTTCTTTTCTTAATTTAAAAGGAATACTCTCATCAGGATAAATCGGTTTTAAAATATGAAGCTTATATTTCGAATTATAAAACCCCTCTTCATTTATTTCATCAGAATCTATTATTTCTATAAAAAATGGTATCACAGGCACATTAAATTTACAAGCATAATGATATGCACCAATTTTATTTGAACGAGGTTTCTTATAATTATACCACATTTCCTTTTCAGGATAAATTAACAAAAAATTTCTATTTTCAAAAATTTCTTTTAAAGCCGGCATCATATTATTTATAGTATATTCGTAGTTTGAACTTATAGGAACTGTATAACAATTTTTAAGTAAAAATCCAACATCACCTTGCATAAACATATTAGATTCTTGAACTATTATATAAAGATTTTTACTTTTTCCTATTTTTTGCATACAATGCCTTGTTACAGTACTATCAACTTTGCTAAAATGATTTGCTGTAATTATCGCAGATTCAATTTTTTCTATATTCTCTAATCCAACTATCTCCGTATCTGCATGCATTTGCTTTGTAACTTTATCGGCAATACCTCTAGCAATTTCAGCTTTGCTAAAATTTTTAACTTTTTTTCTTAAAATATCAAAATCAAGAATAACCTCTTTTCTTTGTTCATCTGTAACAATCGGGTCACCCTCTTCAACTTTTCTATTTAAATCATTCTCATTTACCGCTTTTTCAATATTTTCTATTATTTTCAGTCTATTATCATCAACTATTTTCATCTTATTCTCTTTCTGCAAGTGTTTTTCTAACTTGCTACTTATGGGTTTTGGATGAAGTTCTTAAAAATTTCTCAAATAATCTTCATTTAAAGCATTACTAAATGTGTTCTTTTCATCAATTATTCTTGTCGCATGTTCTATAAGTTTCATTGCAGCCTGCTCATCTCTTTTACGCTTCTCATCAGAATAATTTTCACGCATTTGTATCATTGAATCATAAAATTCTGTCTTCTTAGCATATTCCCAGAAAAACTCTTCATACAATACGTTCTCATAATGCCAAGGCTTATGAAACATATTATAATGGATTAAATGCAAATCGTCATCATTAAAATGCTTATCTGGAACAGGCATTCTGTCCCAACCTTTATGTAAAAATTTAACCTTACCTTTGCACAAATAATTTAAATAATCTTGATCAGGCGCAACAGTATCAAAATTAAACTCTTCAAGAAGATGAACAAATTTTTCTTCAATTTTTTCTTTTCTAAGTCCATCTAAATTCATTACTAAAATTCCCGAATTAAAGTATTCACCTGGATTTAAATCAAATACATCAGTTGTATATTTCATAAGCGTTGTATCTGCATTTACAACATCATCAGTTATAACACCAAGTAAATTTTGTCCAATATCTTCATTATATAATTTTGCAATATCATCTATAACAACGATATCAGCATCTAAATATAAAACCTTATCATAATTATTAAAAAGTGATGGAATAAAAAGTCTAAGGTAAATTGAATTTGAATAATAATCTCTAAGTCTTAGTGACAACTTATCAGCAATTCTCTCAATCTTACTAGTTATATTTACAAAATCAATTTTAAAATTTTCTTTTTCCAAAATTTTTACTTTCTTTTCGCTTTCAGGTTTTAAGCCTGTATTTAATACAATTACTCTATAATTGTAGTTATCTGATGAATTATCTATTATTGAACGTACCGCTACCGTTACAAACGGTATATAATTATCATCCGTTGAAAAAAATATGGGTATCTCTTTATTTAACATATATTTCATTCCTCTTCAATTCTTCATATTTTTCTATAATATCGTCAAAATCATGTATTCCATATACATCATGAATTTGATCTACATGCCACGGCTTAATATTAACCGTTTTAAAGTAAGGTATAAATTTCATTGTCATACTAAAATGTCTAATTACTGTATCATCTTTTCTTTCTTTTTGTTCATTATATTTTCTAGGTAATTGCATCTTAAAAGCACAACATTTGTTAAGAGCTGTTTGATCTGGTAATAGCATTTTTTTATTTACACACATTTCTCTACATTTTCTCAAAGAATCATTTGCTCTTATTTTTTTTAAATTCATTAAAAGTACTCCTGAATTCAAATATTTGTAATCAATAAACCATTTACCAAAATAATCAGAGACAGCAGCAATCTCATATTCTTCAATATTTTTGTTATACAATTCCGCAATGTCTTTATAACACACAATATCTACATCCATATACAAAAGCTTATCTGGTAACTCTGGAATCTTATCTACAAATAATCGAAGGAAAATATATGGTGTATAATGCGTTTTCATATTTTTACCTTCCATCATTTCATCTCTAAAAATATTTGAAATATCAATTAATTTAATTTTACTATCACTATTAGCCTCTTTTACTATCTTCTCTAAAACATTCTTGTGTTCTTCATTTAAAGGCTTATACTTTTCATCAATATCTTGCAAGTCAACTGTTAGAATATTTACGTTTAATGCATCTTTTGTATGTTTAGTAATTGAAAGCAAAGATATCAAAAGACCATCATAAACTTTGTCATTACCACAAAACAATAGATTAATCATCAACATTCTCCTTATTTTTTATATATTTTATATATTCAGTATCGCTACATTTTGCTCTTTCTTGCATTTTCTCAAGAACTATATTTTTAAGCGATTTCTTCTTTTCACTCGTAGAATTTCCTTCTGGATAAAAAGGACCATCTATATAAGTAACAATCTGTGGCATTTTATTTTTTCGTTCTTTATACGTAGTTGTTGCAGTATATACAGGCACATTTAGTTTCACCGGATATTTAAATGACGATTCATCAAACTCTCTTATTTTTGTATAATAACTCCAAACATGTGCTTCTGGATATATAACAATAGATTGCTTGCTTGCTATAATTTTTTTCATCGCATCAAAAAAATTTCTTCCTGCATCCAAATCATCAGGTACCGGAAGTGGTCCAAGAAGCTTTATAATATTCCCCCAAAAAGGTATTGAAACATTATATGGATGAACAACCACATAAGTTTTCTTCGGAAAATTTATAAGTGTTGGAGCAAAGGCATCACCAATTAATTGAGTATGATTTGAATAAATAAAATAACCTTGTCCATTTGCTTGCTTCAATAAGTTTTTATTTACAATTTTAAAGTTAAATCTTATCTTCATAAATAAGTATGCAATCGGTGTCGCTATAATTCTGTACGCTACAAATGAAATAAGATTCCACAAAGGATTCTTATGCAAATACTTATATGAAGAATCAATTTTAATAGGTTCTTTTTTATGTTCTTCAAAATCATCCGATATATCATTATAATAGATTATCTTCTTGTCCATAGTTTATCCTCATTATTTATATACTAAGTAAAAACTTCTTATATTCACCAAGAACATTTGTATTTTCAATTGGTAATAATAAATTTTGCGAAATCATTCCATGCACAGAAGAAATAAAGAAACCAGATTTTATTCTTGCATTTTCTTCACTCTCTCCGCGACTTTTATAAGCATCTTCGACTATCAATTTTGTTTCGTTAACAAAATCATTAAAAACAGTTTTTAACTTCACATCCCACAAAGATTCTGTCATAAAATTAACTAAAACCTTAGCACCTTCTTGTTCCACCTTAAAAAGCTCTTCATAAAAATTAAAAATAGCCATTAGTTTATCATCACTATTATTAACGGTTTTTATTAATTGATCTGTACATGCATTAAATAATTCTTCTATTACAGATAAAATTAAATTTTCTTTAGTCCTATAATAATACGTAAGTTGGCCCACCGCAGCATCTGCTCTTTTAGCCACATCACGCATTGTTAAATTTTTGTATCCCTTTTCAGCAAGCAAGTAAAAAGTTGCTTCCTTAATTTTTTCCTCAGTTGTTTTCTTGTAACGAAGAAATTTCATATTAGTACCTCCGTATTATTTTTAGTACATTCGTACGAATTATAATACAAGCGTACTAATATGTCAATAAATTTGGACAAGGGGACGGGGCTTTTGTCCATTTTGTGAAATTGGGATGGTTCCTTTTTCAAAAATACAAACTATTCGATACAACAAAAAAGTATTGTTTTTTGTCGCCGAGTTCTCATTTTCATTGCATCATATTTGCAATGAAAAATGAGTTGTCTGAGGCTTAAAAACAATACTTTTTTCGTTGTATTTTGCTGAATTTGGAAAAAAGAACCGTCCCAATTTCCATTTATCCTTTTATTTCCAAATTTATATTTATTTTATCATTTGCTATATTTTCTAAAAGTCTGTACTTAACTCCACAAGTATCAAATAATCTTTTTGAAACTATTACTGCATCTGTATCTGCATATTTATCACATAAATACACTACTTCTTTTATTCCTGATTGGATTATTAATTTTGCACATTCATTGCAAGGAAACAAATCTACATATATTGTTGCACCTTCTAAATCTCTTCTACTACCTTTGAAATTTAAAATCGCATTCATTTCAGCATGGCATACATAAAAATATTTTGTATCAACAGCATTACCCACTCTATCCCAAGGAAAAGCATCGTCATCAAAACCATTAGGCGCTCCATTATAACCGATAGATAAAATTCTTTTATCTTTATCTACAATACAAGCACCAACTTGAGTTGAAGGGTCTTTACTTCTCATGCTAGATAATTTGGCAATCGCCATAAAATACTCATCCCAAGACAAATAGCCCTCTCTTTTTTTCACACTATTATTTTCCATACTTATTTCCTCCTCTTTTTCTTACAACAACATCTTTAAACTTATTACTAAGTGAGCTATTAGAATAATCTCTATTACCAGTAACATCACCTATAACTTCAATAAAATCAGGAATTTCAAACTTTTGTTTTTCATGCTCTAATTCAATTTCTAAAATTGCAGTTTCCTCCCAAAAAGGATATATATCAATTTCATACTTTATGTTATTCATACTAATTATATATCTAGTTTTATGTAATGTTCCTCTTCTATTTTTTTGAGCCATATATTCATAATATTCTTTTTTTGAAATTTCTTTTTCGATTTCAATTCTAGTCATACTAGATAAACTCTTTTTTGATGTATGATAAAATTTCACCTTACCATCTATCGTCATTTTTCTGACACGCTCACCAAAACCATTCTTTTTAAGCCCCAAATACGTTTGAGAAATCTTCGCTATTTCAACATCCGTGTTTTTTTCAATCCACTTCAAATCTGGCATTCTTATTAAAAACTTCTTCTCTATTTCTAGTGGCAACTTATTTTCTTCTTTCATTTTTTCTCCTTTCAAATTCTATACAAAAAAATCAGCCTTATGTATAAACAAAGGCTGACAAATTAAATCTTACTTTTTAGTTGTTTTTGTAGCAGATTCTTTCTTTTTGGTAGATGTTGTACTAGTTGAAGTAGCAGATTTCGCCTTTGTTGTAGTAGACTTCGTAGCAGTAGTTTTCGCTTTTGTTGTCGATTTTGTCGCTGTAGACTTTTTACCTGTAATCTCTACCCAATCATAACTTTTACTAGAACCAGGAGTAAACCAATAATTATTTCCTCCATTGTTGTCCCATTCATTTTCATTCGCTCTAAAGCAGAAATTTAGCTCAGTTCCTTCAGGAACTGATACTTCAATTTTATAACAAGATTTCAATTTCTTCATTTTCTTTTCCGAAACATTTGACCAGTTTGTATAACCATAATGCAAATACATGCTATCTGCATCCATCAAATACCCCGTATATTTTAATTCATAAGTTTGTTCACCAGTTTCTTTTTTCATATCGCCTTTTCTCCTTTTCTCAACATATAGTAATATATTATAGTATTATTTTCCATATTGCAATATTTATTTTTTCATTTTTTTATTGCCAAAGTAATTCTTTTATGCTAAACTGAAAAAGTCGTTAGGATACATAGGGGTGTAGTTCATCGGTAGAATAAGAGTCTCCAAAACTCCAGAGGAGGGTTCGATTCCTTCCACCCCTGCCAAAACAAAAAAGAGATTACAAATGTAATCTCTTTTTTATTTGTGTCTGTTTTTCATCCATTTAGCAAACAAAACAATCGCTCGAAAAATCTTCTTCAATAGTCTCATAGGCCTAACTGCCACATATGCAAATGGATAAAATTCTTTTTCGCTTGCATTATCCTCTTTCACAACATATCCTGCTGGTTCGCCATTAATCATTATCACTCCATTCGCATTTCTACATAAGATGGGAGCTACACAAGTAGCAGGCTTGAAGAACCATTCTCCTAGGCTAGTATCGTAACGCATAATTCGATAATCTCCACGTCTATGTTCCTCATTAGCATCACAGATAAAGAGTTTTAACATAAACTCTTTTTTTTGCAAACTCCTGTCTGAAAAATGTGCATCCAAGATTCGATACTCATAATTTAACTCATCTAAATCCTGGCAGAGTTCATTAAGCACATTGCTTTGAGTATACCGAAAGATGTATATATTTCTCATATTTCCAATCTGACCGCTCTTTGCACTGCGGATATATGGATTACATCCAAGAATGAAATTGTATGGACTGAAATTCCTGTCCAAAAAAACCACAAAATCATCATCATTCGGCAAGCCAACACATGCATACAACTGCTTCTTCAGCTCATCGTGAGACATATTCATCGCGGCTGATTGGTCCAACATAGTCATGTTCTCCTTTCCCTCATAGTAAACAATAATCAACTTGTGGCATAAGTATAACACAGCATTTTTCAAAAATAAACCCCACCATCTCATAAATCAAACAAATTCTTGCCATACTTGATTTGCTAAATCCATACCTTTTTCTGTTAATTTTATAAAGGTCTCATTACATTTATCACATATTTTGATCAATTCAAATTTCTTTAGTTTATTGATCTCAGCTTTGAACTTTTCCATTACATTAACATCAAACTTTTCTTGAATTTTATTTATTGAAACGCCTTCTGTAAGTCTAAGTCTAAGAATTATATATTCTCGAAGTTTCGTCTCATCATCTTGAACTTCTTCTATATTTCTTATTTCATCATCACTATTAACATTTTTTATATACTTTTCAATATTAGATTCATTTGTATATCTTTTGCTATCCACATATGAACTTGCACCAGCACCTAACCCCACATATTCTTCTTGATTCCAATATGCTAAGTTATGCACCGATTCATATCCAACTTTTGAAAAGTTAGATATTTCATATTGCTCGTATCCAGCTTCATTCAGCACTTTTTTCGTCATATAATACATTTCTCTTTCCTCTTCATCAGACGGTAAATTTTTAAAAATGTCTGCATGAAGAATTAATGAATAACAAGAAATATGCGTTGGATTTATATTAATTAAATATTCTAAACTCTTTTTGACATCCTCTATAGTTTGCGTTGGCAAACCAAACATCAAATCAACATTAACATTTTCAAATCCAACATCTTTTACTAGTGCATATGCTTTTTTGAACTCCTTAAAAGTATGAATTCTTCCAATTGTTTTCAAGATATCATCATTAGTAGTTTGAAGTCCCATACTAATTCTATTAACACCAGCATTTTTATAATTTATTAACTTTTCTTTTGTAACCATACACGGATTCATTTCTACTGTAATTTCTCTAGCTTTAGGAAGCATTTTCAAAAGAGCTACAATATATTTAGAATCAATAAAAGATGGTGTACCACCACCAATATAAATCGTTTCAAGTTCATTAAAAGAAAACTTTGCACATTCTTTGTACAAAGCTTTCATATAATCATCTATCAAAAATTCTTTATTTTGGAACGAATTAAAATCACAATATAAACATTTTTGTTTACAAAAAGGAATGTGTATATATACTGATTTAACCATTATTTCTCACCTCATTTGCAAGCTCTTTTATCTTTTTAAATCTGTGACTAACTCCAGATCTACTAAGTACTGGTGTTAAAAGTGAACCAATTTTATCAAGACTTGCTTCTGGGTATTTTATTCTAAGCTCAGCAATTTGTTTTAGATTAGCAGGTAACTTAGCAAACAGTTTCTTTTCCTTTAACAGCATTATATCTTTAAGTTGTTCAGAAGCCGCAACAGCAGTTTTATCAATATTTGCAACTTCACAATTGATTTTTCTGTTCATATTGTTCCTATATTCTTTTTCAACTTTAATCTGTTCAAATGCAATAATTCCTTTATTTGAACCTATTATTCTTAAAAAGTCAGAAATTGATTCTGCATCTTTTAAATACACAACCAAACTCTTTTTTCTTTTCATCATTTTCGCTGAAATTCCAAGTTTCGCAAAAACACTATTTATATAATTTACATTTTGCTCACTCGTAAGAACAATCTCCAAATGATTTCCACTGTTCGGTTCCATTATAGAACCACTACCAAGAAAAACTCCTCTTAAAAAGGATTTCATACAACAATCTTTCTCTTTAATTTTGTCATTATCATCAATAACAATTTCAAGATTCACATCAATATTAAACATCGCTGCATCATTAAAAATTTTTCTCAAATCATCATCATCTTCAATAAGAAGTTCATACACAATGTCTTTATCTTCTTTTAATTTTTCTTTTTCTATGTTAGTTATTGGTGTAACATCATACAACTTTTTAAATGCATTATACATTCTACGAATTGAAGAAGAACTTTCAGTCACCATTCTAAGAACAAATTTGTTCTTTATTCGTACAATATTGCAATTTGCAATCATACAACCAGCAAGTTCTGCAAGCTTACAACATTCATTACTATGCACACTCACTTTCGCAAGTTCTTCTTTTAAATCTGATGAAAATGACATTTAATATCACCTCTCTATTATAAGCACTCTATCATTACCGCTCAAATCTTTTACTTTTTTAATCTTTCTATAATTATATTTTTTAGCTAAATCTGTTACATCCTTTGCTTGGTCAAAGCCAATCTCAAACAATATAACACCATCATCAGTCAAATAATCTTTAGCTTCTTTTAAAATTTTATCGTAAAAATAAAGACCTGACTTTCCGCCGTCTAAAGCTCTTTTGGGTTCCTTTTGAACCTCTATTTGCAACGTTTTCAAATCCTTTGTTTTTATGTATGGAGGATTTGAAACTATCATCTCATATTTATCATCAATATTTTCAAAAACATCTGATTTTATAAAATTAACATTTGCTTCATTTAATACAGCGTTTTTCTTAGCAACTCCAAGTGTTCTCGCGCTAATATCAGAAGCGTCTATTTCTGCATTTTGAATATATTTAGCCAAGCTTATAGCAATACAACCACTACCTGTGCATAAATCTAAAATCTTTTTCCTACACTGCTTAATCGCTTCAAGAACTAATACCTCAGTATCTTCTCTAGGAACCAAAACGTTTTTATCCACAAAAAATTTTAGCTTCATAAATTCTTTTTCCTGAGTAATATAAGCAAAAGGCTCACCAGCCACTCTTCTTTTCAAACACTCTTCATATCTATAATAATCACCATCTGTACATTCATCATGAGTTATCAAACTATTAGCATCAATATTCATCGCATATGCAAGTAATAGCCTAGCCTCACGCTCATCAATGTTATTTTCTTTAAGCGTCTCACGCCCATATTTTAAAGCATCTTTTGTTAACATTTTAATCAACCTCATTTATTACCATTTATCATCTTCAGAATTTTCTGGTATTACAGCCTTTAGCGATGCAATAGCTACCTCAATTTGTTTATCATCAGGTTCTCTCGTAGTAAATCTTTGAAGCCATTTACCCGGAGCATTAAGCCATGTCACACATTTACTTTTACTTCTTCCTGCAAACTTTATTATTTCATAAGAAATACCTGCAATAAGTGGCAAACATAGCAAACGTAATCCCATGTTAATCCAACCATTTTCATAAACACCTAAAAACATATGAACAATAATACTAATAATTACGACAAATAACAAAAAACTTGTTCCGCATCTTGGATGGAATCTACTATATTTTTTTACATTTTCAACTGTTAATTCTTCACCATTTTCATAACAAAAAATAGTTTTATGCTCTGCACCATGATATTCAAAAACCCTCTTCATATCATTAAGCTCTGAAACACCAGCAAGATATGCAATAAATATACTTATCTTCAACATACTTTCAAAAATATTATATCCAACCACATTATTAGCTTTATCTTCAACTATAACATTTGATAAAAAATTAGGAAGAACTACAAATAAACCTATACTAAGTGCAAGCGCAGCAACAACTGACACGATAATTGCCCACATAGGAAGCTCACCATCTTTAGTTTCTTTTGACTTTTTATTATCTTTTTTCTTACTCTCTTCAACATTATCCGCTTTTTGACTTGCATCTTCTTCGCCAAAAAATTTTGCCGAAAATGTTATTGCTTGAACACCTATTATTAAAGAACTAAAAAATGAAAACACCCCTCTAACTAAAGGTAATTTTCCTACTATCGGATGTTTCTTCACTTCTTTTTCGTCCATTACTATTTCACCATCTGGTTTTCTAACTGCAATCGCCATTTTATGTGGTCCGCGCATCATTACACC
The DNA here is from genome assembly GCA_949283575.1 of uncultured Eubacteriales bacterium. GTDB lineage: Bacteria > Bacillota > Clostridia > TANB77 > UBA1234 > UBA1234. The sequence continues at coordinate 195,828 of CASDSU010000036.1, read as the reverse complement.
TTCAAGAACCGCTTGACCACCTATTGATGTCATCTTTTTCTCACTCATCTTTTTTCACCTCATTTGGTATTATATAATAATCATTTAAAAATGCACAATAGAACATAGAAAAAAAGCAGGACACTTTCCCGCCCTGCTCATACTCTTTATTAGATTCAAGAGATTAGTCTTTAATACCATATTTCTTCTTGAATTGCTCAATTCTTCCACCTGAAGCTTGGTATTTTTGGTTACCAGTATAGAATGGATGACATTTTGAACAAACCTCGACTGACATGCTCTCTTTTGTTGAACCTACTGTGATTACGTTTCCGCAACCGCATTTGATTGTAGCTTCTTTGTATTCTGGATGTATTCCTTGTTTCATTGATTTCACCTCTCTTTTATTACTGCATATGTATATTAATTATTATCTAAACTAGCTCACGCTCATATATGATAGCATATTTAAATTGTATTTGCAATACAATTTATGCCAAAATTTCAAGTTAATAAAAAACGGATGCAACAAGTCACATCCGCTTTTCCATTTTTTGTAATTACCAATTTTAGTTACTCAAGAAAAGACAACTGTTCGCCCAAAACATTCTCAGAAACATCCTCATCTTCATCAAACGTTTCATAGCACAGAGGTTCGACATCTTCTACCTCTAGATTTTTCATATTGAGCGAGTCAAGCTGCTCTTCCATTTCGTCCGGGATACCAAAATCTTGTATCCCAAGCTGAATGAATTCCTGATGCTTTTGTCTTGCCATTTCTTCATCATCCTCCATCAGCTGTTTCTCTTTTCTCTCTTTAGAGCGTTCGCGACTTTTCACACGAATTTGCCGCTCATGCTCTTTCTTAGCCTTCATATTGGTCTGTCTTTCTGCAAACAAACCATCGAAAAAAGGCCTAACCCTTTCCTCTTTGTTATGTTGAAGGGCTTTTCCGAAGAGCTCCCTAGCAACAATATCGGATACATGACCATCAACAATAGCACTGCGAACCGTCCGATCAAAGAGTTCTCTCGTCATAGAATGTTGAACTATGAAGGTCTTAACATCAACATACGAAGGAGATTTAGCATACTGCGTTGCATACCAAATCTTTTCTTTGATTGTGAATTCGAACTTTTTACGTTCACGCATCAGACGTTCATGCTTATAAACCGATCTGATTCTGCCACCCTCACCACCACGCGCAGCTGAGTTTCTCGAAGCTTTCTTCGCGATGACATGAGCGGTTTCTTCATTCACAATCGATTCAACAACCGCACGTTTAATGATGCTGTAAAAAACACCTTCTGTGATATTATACGTCTCACAGAAATACGAAGCTGAAACTTCATCTTCAGAAGACGCATATTCAAGAGCAATATTTTTCACATCATACCGCGAGAAATCCTTTGCATTGCGTCCCATGACATTACCTCCTTAAAAGTTAATTCGGTCGTTTAGAAATATCAAATACCATCCCCTATGAAGCAATTATATCTATAACTTTCTTTACTTGTCAATTTTAAATTTTTCTACTAACTCATCGTTTGTTTTTGTTGACGTAACAAGTTTTATAAGATTTTCTGTAACAGCCACTGCATTACCTTCGTTCAAATGTTTTCTTATCTTCCAAACAACTTCTAACTCTTTTTGGTTTTGTAATAATTCTTCTCTTCGTGTTCCAGATTTATTTATATCAATCGCAGGGAAAATTCTCTTTTCAGATAGTTTTCTATCTAAATGAACTTCCATATTTCCTGTGCCTTTGAATTCTTCAAAAATAACTTCATCCATTCTACTTCCCGTTTCAACAAGCCCTGTAGCAAGTATTGTTAAGCTACCACCTTCTTCTATATTTCTAGCCGCACCAAAAAATCTCTTTGGTTTATGAAGCGCTGCAGGATCAAATCCACCTGATAAAGTTCTACCTGATGAAGGAATAACTAAGTTATAAGCCCTTGCAAGCCTTGTTATACTATCAAGTAGTACTACAACATCTTTTTTATGTTCAACCAAACGCTTTGCTCTTTCAAGAACTATTTCTGCAACCTTTACATGATGTTCAGGAAGTTCATCGAAAGTTGAATATATAACATCACCTTTAATAGAACGTTTCATATCTGTAACTTCCTCTGGTCTCTCGTCTATTAATAAAACAATAAGCTCTGCATTTGGATGATTCTCTGTTATGCTATTCGCAAGTTTCTTTAAAAGTGTAGTTTTACCAACCTTTGGTGGAGAAACAATCATTCCCCTTTGTCCAAATCCAATTGGAGCCATCAAATCAATAATTCTATTAGCATACTCTGTAGGTGTTGTTTCTAAATGAATTCTTCTATTTGGAAATATTGGTGTTAAATCATCAAAATTCTTCCTTTTCATTGCAACATCAGGTGAATCTCCATTAACTGTATTTACATAGATTAATGCAGGAAATCTCTCACCTTCTTTTGGAAGTCTACTTATTCCCTTAACTTTATCTCCAGTATCTAATCTAAATCTTCTTATTTGAACTGGTGAAACATAAACATCTTTTGGTGTTGATAAATAATTTTCACCTCTTAAAAATCCAAAACCATCTGGCAAAACCTCAAGAACCCCTTCAACAACAAAGTCATCTTTACTGTTTGGTTTTATCTCATCTCTATCTTCCTTTTTTACTTCTACATCTTTATTTTCAACAATTCCTCTTTCTTCAGAACTATCAATCTCTTTTTCTTTAATTCCACTAGCCTCTAATATAGCATTAACTAATTCTTCTTTATTTAATTTGCTAACATTCTTTAGTCCTTTAGCCTTAGCAAGGTCACGCAAATTAAGAAGTGACAGTGTTTTTAACTCTTCCCCCATAATCTTTGCTCCTTTTCTTTTTTATTATAATAAAAATTCATGATAAAAAACTTTCGAGAACCGATAATGCATTAGGTTTTGCATCACCTCATAGATGTTTTGCATTTAAGTAGATTTTTGGGGACAAAAGAAAAGTCCCCTTTGTCCAAAAAATTCCACATATATGCAAAAACTTCTATGAGAAAGTTTGTTTTAGATTCTAACGTCTTTTTGAATATCCTCTCTTTGATTCAAAATTTTTCTTTAAATATAACTGCTTTTCATCACTATCTTTTAGGAATTTAGATAGCATATTATCTAACTTACTTTCTGGCGTTTCATCTGTATTTTCTTCTTTTTCTCTTTTATTATTTCTTTGTTCTTTATTCTTTCTTTCTGGCATCGGTAATGCCTTTTTTATTGAAAGCCCCATCTTTCCTTTTTCATCCATCGAAATGACCTTTACTTTAACGTCATCACCTGATTTTAGTACTGAATGTATATCTTCAACATAATCTCTAGAAACTTCTGAAATATGAACAAGACCAATCTTTCCATCATTTAATTTTACAAAAACACCATAGTTCATAATGTCAGTAACTTTACCTTCTAGAACTTCGCCCACTTGGACTGACATAAAAATTTCCTCCTTTGGGGACTTTCGTCCACCGCTTTCTAACTCGTATATTTTACCCTAAAACTGGCTTATAGTCAATAAAAAACAAAAGAGGCACGAATTCTCGTACCTCTTTTATTTGTGCTTATATAGATTTCCTGCTCCTTTGCATTTCATCTACAATATTCTGTACAATACCTGAAAGCACATCACTATTGATTTTTTCTTCAATCACCTCAGCAAGCCTAAACTGAATCTTAGATCGCTCCAGATTCTGTCCATCATACTGCGTTTTGAAGTACTTGTTACCATCGATGTGATCTTTCAGGAACCTCATTCCCAATTCCATTGCAAGAACCCACACAGAATAAGGAATAAGCTCAATCTCTTCGTCTGTGAGAAGGCCACTCATCCCCCTAAGAAAACCTCGAACAAATGATTCAAAAATGTCGAGCGAAAAATCAACAATTGTGACATCCTTTTCGTCTTCTGATGCAGTATTCGCAATAGAACGAAGCGCATCGCCAACGTCATACAGGATTGTCCCCGGCATGCATGTATCCAAATCAATCATGCAAATCGGCAAATTCGTCTTTTTGTCAACAAGTACATTAGAAATCTTTGGGTCATTATGAGTAACTCTTACAGGCAATGCACCCGTCTTCTGATTCTCAACAAGAATTCCAAATTTGTCTTTTCTCTCCAAGACAAATTTAATCTGCCGCACAGTTTCGTCATCATTTTTACTTCTGCATTCACCAGAAATTACATCTTCAGTTACAGAAAGTAAAAAATCATTGAAACGCTTGGGCGTATTGTGAAAATCAGGAATTATCTCTACAAGAGAATTGGCATCAAATGTGCTAAGCGACTTAGAAAAATCTGCAATTGCTTGACCAAGCATATATGCATGATAAGGATGCACAATACACTGATACACATCAGCATCTATGTAATGATACATTCTCCATGCTTTTCCGTCTTCGCTCATGTATACATAGGAAACCTCATCGCTTCCTTCCTGTTTACATCTGATGTATTCAATGGAACGCTGTGCATTCTTGTTGATGTATTCGGTTACAGCAACCAAATTTTTCATCAGCGCCCTAGCATCTTGAAAAACGAATGTATTGATGGATTGCAGCAAATACTCATCGCGTTTCAACCCATCTCTTAGCGTAACTTTGTAAGTATGATTAATTCGTCCGTCTCCGAAAACTTCAATCAAATCAATCATGCCTACACCAACATCGAACTTTTCTACAGTTCTAGCTATGTCCCGGCTTTCCTTATGCGAAAGTATAGTCACCTTCATGCACCTCCACTAAAATTCTTAAGTGTTCTTCCTCCAAAATCCTCCCTTTACAAAGCGGAATTATACTATTTCACATATTTTTTGTCAAACGTTAAAATCAAACAAAAAAAATACATCTTAGTATATACTTTTCAATTACTAAAATGTACTTAAAATCGTATCTATATTTATATGCTCGCATCCATAAATATTATCTCATATGGCATTACAAGCCCCAACTTTTCTCTAGCATATTCTTCTATATATTCATCAGTATTAATTCTACTTTTTACTTGTTTCAATTCTTCAGTCTTCATATTTGCTTCATCAAGCAAAGCTTGATATTGCTTCTTTTCATTTTCTATTGTTCTAAGCTCTTTTTCTTGTTTTATAAGTACTCCTCCAAGATAAAAAACCATAGCAGCAATCATCAAAGTAGAAAATAATTTATGTAAAAAATCCTTCATTCACTAATCAATCCTTCTCTTTAGTATAATAAAAACCTCTAATATATGTATTTCTACATTTTTTAAAAAAATCCTGCTAAAAATTAACATTTTCCTTTTTTATATTCATTTTTTTTACTATTTTCACACAAAAAGTCCAAAACCTTTTAAATCTCGTTTCTATAAAATCTAAAATAATATTTGAAATTTTCAAAATAAATTTACTTATTGAAACTATGTATATAACAGCACCAAGTATATAACCAATAAACATATATCCTCTTAGTTCACCGTCATTCGTTATAAATGCGCTCGTTATTATAATAAGAGTTACTATAATCCAATAAATTATATCTTGGATATATACAATATAATTTGGGGTCTTACCTTTTCTTCGTAAAATTCTGAAAAAATCAAAAACCAAGGCAAGAAATGCACCAATAACAACACTCCATAAAAATACATACGTCTGATTTTGTATCATATTTTGCCTCCTACTTAAAAATCTTGCCAAATAAAGTTTCTCCCTTTTTTCCTGCATGTTTATCGCTATATTGAAGAGAATTTATATCACCTTCTATACTAAGCTCAGTAGTATCTAAACTAAACTGATTCAAATGTAAATCAGATCCTTTTATAGTTAAAATTCCTAAATCTGTCACCGCTGTAATAACTTGTTCATCAAAATTTAAAACATCAACAACACCCGTCACATTAAGTCTATTCCTATTTTCCATAATAATATTTTGCATCTTAGTTAAATTTTCCATAATAATAAATCAACTCCTCACACTGTTATATGTATGAGGAGTTTGTCTATTTTATTCTAATTATTTTCATTATTTTGTACATTTCTCTTTCTTGTATAATAGTCATCTAAAAAATTGTGTTCTACACCTTCCAATTTATATGATAATACCGTGTCCAAACTCACTCCTTGAGCACTTCGAAAAATATTAACATCAATATTTTTATATTTTTTCTTTAGTTCGGCAACTAACTTTTTCACTTCTGCACGCTTTGATGCATTTTCGTCGCCTACTTCTTTTTTAGTGATTTTACAAGCACAATTTATAAATTCTAATTCATTCTTTTTCACCCAACTTAATATATCTTGTTCACGAACTAAGTACAATGGTCGAATTAATTCCATTCCTTCATGATATGTACTTTTTACTTTTGGCATCATTGTTTGATACTGTGCTCCATAAAATAGTCCGATTAATATTGTTTCAACAACATCGTCGAAATGATGACCAAGAGCAATTTTGTTACATCCTAATTCTTTTGCTTTTCTATATAGATGTCCACGTCGCATTTTTGCACAAATAAAGCATGGATGCTTCTCTATTTTTTCAATATGTTCAAACACATGCGTTTCAAACATTGTTATAGGAATATTAAGAAGGTTAGCATTATCTATTATCCTTTGCTTGTTTTCCTCTGCATATCCTGGATTCATAACCAAATATTCAACTTCAAAGTTAATCTTTCCATGAGCTTTTAATTCTTGAAAGCACTTCGCAAGTAACATCGAATCTTTTCCACCAGAAATACAGACCGCAATTTTATCGCCGTCTGTAATCATTTGATATTCATTTATTGCTTCTAAAAATCTATTCCAGATCTTTTTTCTGTATCCTGTAATTAATGTTCTCTCAATTTGTTCACTTCTCGTAAGTTTCTGGTTTCTTCTGACCTCTTTTGATTCTTTTCTATTCTCCATTTTTACTCCTATTTTATTAAATCTTTTATTACTTCACCTGCAATTATTAACCCCGCAACTGATGGAACGAACGATATACTCGCTGGTGGATTTTTCTTAGAATCATCACTTACAAAATTTGAATAATCAATTTGTACAGGCTCTTCTTTTGAATATAAAACTTTTAACTTTTTTATTCCTCTTTGCCTTAATTCTTTCCTCATAACTTTCGCAAGTGGACACACAGAAGTCTTATTTATATCAGTAATTTCAAATCTTGTAGGATCTAATTTATTACCAGTTCCCATTGAAGATATTATTGGAATATTCATTTTATTTGCTCTCTCTACAAGTTCTAGCTTTGCTGTAACGGTATCAATTGCATCGACAATATACGAAACACTTTCATCAATTATTCCAACTGTTTCTGGCATAAAAAACTCTTTGTATATTTCGATTTCTGCATTCGGATTAATTTCTAAAACTCTCTCCTTTGCAACTTCAACTTTAGCTTTCCCAACAGTTTTATGTGTTGCAATGAGTTGTCTATTTATATTAGTCTCAGAAACATCATCATTATCTACTAAAATAAATTTTCCAACACCAGCACGAGCAAGCCCTTCTAAAACAAAAGATCCCACTCCACCAATACCAAATATCGCAACTTTTGAATCTTTTAATTTTTGACCCCCATCTTTCCCAATCAATAATTCTGTTCGCGCAAATTGTTCCATAAACATGCTCCTAACTATCTTTATTCTTCAATCTTAACTACTTCAAAACCTTCTTCTTTTATAGCTTCTGTTATTTTTTCGTTCTCTAAAATACCCTCAAACTCAACGATTGCTGTTTTGTTTTCTAAATCAACTTCTGCGCTCACTACATTTTCAAATTTCTTCAAAACTTTTTCTACTGCCATTTTACAATGATTGCAGCTCATTCCCTCAACAACTATAATTTTTTTCATAACATTCTTCTCCTCTTTTTCATCAAATTTTATTTCACACACATTTTCACATTTTTTCGCATCTTCTCGCAAATTTTCACTAACTGTTTTTGTAATATATTTAGACTTAAAACGCTTTAACAACAACGCGTTTGTTACAACACTTACCGAGCTAAAGCTCATCGCAGCAGCACCAATCATAGGATTTAGCTTTATTTGCCATATTGGATACAAAACACCCGCTGCTACTGGAATACCGATTATATTATAGAAAAACGCCCAAAACAAGTTTTGTCTTATTTTTCTCATAACTTCTTTTCCTAGTTCTAATGCTATAACAACATCAGTTAGAGAATTTTTGATTAAAACAATATCTGCTGATTCTATTGCAATATCTGTTCCTTGACCTATCGCAATCCCAATATCCGCACGTACTAATGCAGGACTATCATTAATTCCATCTCCAACAAAAGCTACTTTTTTACCTTTTTTCTGAAACTCCCTTACTATTCTTTCTTTATCTTGAGGTAATACTTCTGAAAAAACATTTGTTATTTCCAATTCGCTTGCTATAGAATTCGCAACCGATTTATTATCACCAGTTAACATCGCTATTTCCAAATTCATTTTTCTAAAAGCTTCAATTGCTTCTTTACTAGATTCTTTAACTGTGTCTGCAACAAGTATGAAACCAAGCAAAGTCTTTTCTTTTGCAAAATACAATACTGTTTTTCCTTGCTCTTCAAACTTTTTATTTCTACTTTTTAGTGATTTTAAATCAACTTCATTTTCTACCATAAATGCATAATTTCCGCCTATGAATTTTACGTCATCTATAAAAGCTTCAACCCCTCTACCAGAAATCGCTTTGAAATTCTTAACTTCAGAAGTTTTAACATTCTCTTGAGTAGCTTTTTCTAAAATAGCATTCGCAAGAGGATGCTCAGAATTTTTTTCTATTGTAGCAGCATATTCAAGAAGCTTTAATTTATCTTCATTCTCAAAAGAGATTATGTCAATAACTTTCGGCTTACCTTCTGTTATTGTTCCTGTTTTATCAAGTACTACCATATCTATTAAATGAAGCATTTCCAAACTTTCCGCTGATTTAATCAAAATACCTTTTTCTGCACCTTTACCTGTTCCAACCATTATTGCTACAGGAACCGCAAGTCCAAGCGCACAAGGACAAGAAATAACAAGCACTGCGATGCCTGTACTAAGTGCAAATTCGAATGATTGTCCCGCAATTAGCCATACAAAGATAGTTATAATAGCAATTGTAATAACTACTGGAACAAACACTCCGCTCACTTTATCAGCAAGCTTTGATATTGGCGCCTTGGAATTACTTGCTTCTTCAACAAGTTTTATAATTTGTGCAATTGTAGTATTTTCGCCAACTTTAGTAGCTTTAATTTTCAAGAATCCATTTTTATTTACGGTTCCGGCTATAACTTTCTCTCCTACTTTTTTATCTAGCGGAATACTTTCACCAGTTATGCTAGATTCATCTATCGCAGATTCACCTTCAACAATAACTCCATCAACTGGAATATTACTCCCTGGCTTTATTAATACAATTTCATCTTTATTTATATCACTAACATCAATTTCAATCTCTTTCCCTGCTCTAAATACAACCGCTGTTTTAGGAACAAGATTTACAAGTTTCGTTATTGCTTCATTTGTCTTTCCTTTTGACTTTGTTTCTAAGTATTTTCCCAACGTTATCAAAGTCAAAATTGTACCTGCTGACTCAAAATATATATCATGCATATACTTTTCAACCTGCGCCATATCGCCATTCTTAAGCCCCGTGGCAATCATATAAATCGCTAAAAAGCCATATGCTGTAGCTGCAAAACTTCCAATAGCAATCAAAGAATCCATATTAGGTGCACGTTTGATCAATCTTTTAAATCCATTTATAAAATAATTTCTATTCAAAATTATTATAGGAATCAATAAAACAAACTGGGTTAGCGCAAACTTCAAAGCGTTCTCAGCTCCATCAAAAATTTCAGAAATAAAATTTGGAACTAATGTACTACTTAACATATGATGCATCGCAACATACATAAGCGGAATTAAAAAAACAAACGATAATATCAAACGTTTTTTCATTTTCTTTATATTCTCATTTATTTCTTTTTTATATGTATTATCCGACGTTTTTTTCTCATCCAAATTCTTATTCGTATTAAATTCACAAGCACCATAGCCAGCGCCAGCTACCGCTTTTATAATTAATTCACTTGATAATTTATTTTCATCAAACTCGACAACCATGTTATTTGAAATCAAGTTTACTTCCACAGAATTTACACCTTCAAGTTTTCTTACCGCTTTTTCTACATGTGCACTACAACTACTACAAGTCATACCTTGTATTTCAAACTTTTCTTTTTTCATCTATTATCCCCTCATATTCAACATTTAAAATGCACATTTAACGGACATCCCCATTGTGCACTCCATGCTTTTTTACTTTTATTATTAATTTTTCAACCCAACCTTTTTTATATTTCAAAGATATATATCCTATAATGCTCATTACAAATGCACCAAACATATCGACAATTAAATCTTCCATCGTATCAACAACCGCTGCTCTTCCCACTAACATTTCACCTGATTCCAACATAAATTTTTGCATGTTAAGACCAAGAATACCATCGAATGCAAATTCATATACTTCCCATAAAACACCTAAAGTTGTAGAAAGCATAAAAGAAAAAATTGCAACAAAACCAGGAGTCAATTTAAGATGAAAATTTTCAGTTTTATTAAGTAATGATACAAACGAAAATCCTAAAGCTCCCATCATACCTCCACTGAAGGTATGAAGAATTGTATCCCAATTTGGAATCCTATAATAAAAACTTCTAAGCTCACCTAAACAAATAGCACAATACAAAAATATCATGTAAAGCATATACATATTTGTTGGAATTTGAATTTTCTTTTTGAATAGCATATTAGGAAGTGTTAATGCAAATATTCCAAGTATACATTGAATAATCATAAGAACGTAATCACTTCTTGATCTGTTAGTTAAAGGATCTGTATAGCCTTTATCAATCATAGCAATCCTTACCAACAAAAAACCTATTGGTAATATCAAACTTATAAGAACTATTTTCCCAATTATGTTAACTAATTTTTCTTGTTTTTCTTCTTTCGACAATTCTTTTTTCAGATTTTTTTGCTTAATTTTCTTCAAAATTCATCACTCTCCCTAATTGCTAGAATACGCTATTTGTCGCTATTTGTCAACATTTGCGCACCTCATCTTAGCGAGCGCTTTCTTCTCAATCCTTGAAACTTGAACTTGTGATGTTCCATAAATTTCTGCAACTTTTGATTGCGTCATTTCTCTATAATATCTGTAAATAATTACTTTTTTTTCCTTTTCATCTAGACAATCGAGCATATTACTCAGCGTAATTTTATCCAACAATTCATCATATTCATTTTTATTATATGCAATTCCTTCACCTATTGTTTTACTATCTTTATCATCTCCAATTGGTTTGTCTAGCGACTCTACCGCATTTGTTGCATCCAAAGCCATTACTATATCATTTTTCTCTAAACCTAATTTTTCAGAAAGTTCTTCAAGTGTAAAATCTTTATCAGGTTCACTCCTTTGAATTTCTCTAACTTTAGCCGCTGTTTCTTTTAAAGAACGACTTACCTTTATCATTCCATCATCCCTCAAAAAACGTCTTATCTCACCAATTATCATTGATACCGCATATGTAGAAAGTTGAGTTTCATAATTTACATCAAATCGTTTTATTGCTTTTACCAATCCAATACTTCCAATCTGAAATAAATCATCTAATTCATATCCTCTGTTTGCAAATCTTTTTACCACATTCCATACTAATCCTACGTTTTCGCTTATTATTTCGTTCATTGCTGTGTTATCACCGATTTTGAGCACGTAAGATTAATTTGGTCATAGTGCCTCCTTAATCGTCTTCTTCATTTTTATTTTTGTTCCAACATCAACAATTGATTCAAGTTTAAATTCATCCATGAAATTCTCCATTATCGTAAAACCCATTCCTGATCTATCAAGTTCGGGTTTACTTGTATATAAAGGTTGTTTAGCAATCTCTATATTTTCAATTCCTTTTCCATAATCAATTACTTCTATCTCTAAAGTCCTCTCTTTTATTTTACAATTAATATGTATTATTCCATCTTGTCCCTCATATCCGTGAATTATACTATTTGTAACTGCTTCCGAAACAGCAGTCTTTATATCTGATATTTCTTCTAATGTTGGATTTAATTCTGATGCAAAAGCTGCAACTGTAATTCTAGCAAAAGCTTCATTAGAAGACTTACTTTTAAATTCTAATTTCATCTCATTTTCCATTCTAAAACATCTCTCCTTATTTCAATTTTCAAATTATAAATTTGCCAAAGTCTCTGTATTTTCATCAACTAACGGAATTATTTTAAAAATTCCTACCATACTAAAAATTCGCTTAATATCGTTATTAACATTAATCATCTCCGCTTTTCCATCAAAGCGCATAAGTTGCTTATATCTCCCTATAAGCATTCCAATCCCAGCACTATCCATAAATTTTACATTTTTAAAATCAAATATTACCTTTATTGGAAGATATTTTTTTATTGCATTATCAGATATAGCTGCAATTTCATTACACGAATGATGATCAATTTCTCCATCAAAATTAATAATCAATGTTCTCGTGGACTCATTATAATTCATAATCATTTATTATTTCCTCCTTTGTATGAATTTATACATATAATACAAAATTAAAAAGAAAAAGTTTGCCGAAATATATTATTCTTTCGACAAACTTTCTTAATTTCAATTATATTAAATTTATTTTATTATAGAAGAAATTGTTACATTTTTTAATACATATTTATTATTTATATTATTAACTTCTTCATTCGAAATTGTAGTTCCTTCTTCTGATTCACCAACATAATGTACATTTGAAATAGTTCCATCTTCATTCGAAAATACTTCTATTCTTTCAATCGGTATTATTTTCAAAGATTCATCTATTTTGCAATATAATGTTGCATTAACTTCTTCTCCCATAGTAGATAAACGTAATACATTGTTTTCACACAATTCATATATATCTGTATTATAAGAGTTCAATACATGGTATACCTCTGTTTCTTGCTCATCACCACTTAAAGTATATAAAGAAACTATTACATTTTTCATTGATTCTTCTGCATTCATGTCGTATATTAGGAATTCATCATTTTCATCTCCATTTACATCAACCAACACATATCCTAATGTTGCTAAAGGATTTGCAAGCCCTTTCTTATCTGTTATTAGTGTTGAAACACCATAATCACCAGGATCAGCTTCACTAGATTCTCCAAAAAATAATCCAATTGAATTTATTGCACCACCATAAGCTTGAATTTCTTCTGGAATAATTTCAATTAACTCTTCATATTCTTCATATATTAACTCTTCATCTACTTTTACTTCTTCATCTCCACTAATTAACTCATTATTAACGTCTCCACTAACAATTTCATTATTATTTTGAGTTTTATCTTTACACCCTACAAAGCATAAAGCTATAACGGCAAGAGCCATAATTAAAAAAATAATTTTAATGTTTTTCATTTGCATTCTCCTTTTTATATTTTTTCAATTATTAGTATAAATATTAACAAATTTCATTTCAAGAATTTTAGTAAAGTTTTCCTAAAATTTACAGTAATTTATAGATTTTCATCTTAAAATATGTAAATCAATTGAATTTTTAGCATTTTTAAGTTATAATATATATACGTTCTGCTGAACAATCATAAATAAGGGGGGTTTTTGGGAATATGATTCTTAGTCTAATCTTTCCCATTCTCATGGTTTACGTGCTTTTCCGTGTCATTCGGTGGGCATGGCGAACCGTCATCCGTGGTGTAGACTCTGCTGCAAGGCGTTATGACGACCATACGCAGCCGAGAAATTATACTACGGCTACCGAACGCTGGCAGCATGCCAAGCGCTCTGCGTCGGATTGGATGAACATCATCCTTGCGGTGATTGTCGTCCTGCTTATCATCGAGTATGTACTCTGATAAGCTGTCTTTACTCCCGAAACGACTGCCGGATTTGTTTTCGGCTTTTTTTTGCTTTATTTTCCATTAAAAACGTGGTATAATTGTATTGGACCCATTATTTATTCAAGGAGGTATGTTCAGTGTACGAAAACACGACGTTTATCCCTGACAATCAGATCAGCATGGCCATCTTCGCCGATTATGACGATATGACCAGCGATGGTTGCCTTTTCGAGGATTTCGAACGCGAATGTATCGCTGAAATGCTCGAAGCTGACGCCCATGCCGAAAACGAGCAGATGGCCGCTTTCATCCTGCACCAGCAGAAGAAGGCTACCCGTCGCTACAACCGGTTCAAGCGTCGTACGTCCTCTCGCGACAAGCGTGGAACGCTGAAGGCTCAGTACTGGGAGCACTGCCACAAAATGTATAATCGTGGCGACCGCCACAAGCTGCTCGACAACGCGAAAAAGAACGAGATGAGCTTGTTCTTCAAGACTGACATCTATGACGTTCGTGCCGAACAGTCTGTTGCTCCGGTCGGTGTCTACTACGATGACTACGACTATGGCAACTTCGAACTGATGGAACCGTGGCATAACGACGCCCTGGTCCTCTACCTGTTCGACGAATGCTCCGCGCGTTTCATCCGTGAGGAGTGTCTCTCTATGCGTTCGATTTTCGAACTCGAGACGCTCCGTACCTATTTCGAGCTCGGCAAGTGCCGTATCAGCATCAATCCCGATTTCGGCGAATACGAAGTCTGCTCTTTGGAGAACTTCTTCCGCCTGGTAATCGATGAGGATGCCTACGATTTGCTCTGCGACGTTACCTACAGGTATTTCCTGTGTAAGCTCGCCGCTAGGCTCTACGAGCTCCACATGCACGAAGATCTCCACATCCGCTATCTGCGCAAGTTGCTGGCGTGATGACCTCTTCGATGTAAGTCACATACCGACAAAAGCCCCCAGTGCGCTCTGCACCGGGGGCTTCCCTTTTTATTTTATACTATTTCAAATTTGCTATTCTTTCTTCTGTTTTCTTCAATAGCTCTTCATATTTTGCCTTTTTATTTTTTTCTTCTTCAATCTTCGTTGCTGGAGCTTTTGCTACAAATCCTTCATTTGAAAGCATTTTTTCTACTCTCTTGATTTCATTTTCGTATGTCAATTTTTCTTTTTCTAATCTCTTAATTTCTTCCTCAATATCAACTAATTCGGCAAATGGAATATATATCTCAATTCCTGGAACTGCTAACGATATAGCATTTGCAGGTATTCCTTCTTTATCTTTTTGAATTATTATCTTATCTGCATACGCTAATTTCTCGATAAATCCGGCACCCTCATTTATTATCTTATCATTCTCTGTAACAAATATTAAACTAGCTTTTCTTGATGGAACTACATTCATATTTGCACGAATGTTACGTACACTCTTTATTATTTCTTTTATAAGCTCAATATCAGCTTGCTCTTCTTTATATTCTCTTTCTTCTAAGTATTTTGGCCATTCAGAAATCATAATACTTTCATCATTATGTTGTAGACTCATATAAATTTCTTCTGTTATGAACGGCATAAATGGATGAAGTAATTTAAGTGCGATTCTTAAAATCTCATTTAATGTATATAAAGCTTCATTTCTTGTTTCATTTGTCATATCATAAAGTCTTGGCTTAATCATTTCGATATACCAATCACAAAGTTCATCACGAATGAAATCCATTATTTTTTGGATTGCAACACCAAATTCAAATTTATCCATACATTCTGTAACTTCTTTAATTGTAGTATTTGCTTTTCCAAATATCCATTTATCTTCAATTGTAAGTTTTGATGTATCAGCTGTTATCTTATCTTCTCCAAAGTTCATCATTGCAAATCTTGATGCATTCCATAATTTATTTGCAAAATTTCTTCCAGCTTCAACTTTTTCAGGAAGATATCTTGTATCATTACCTGGAGCCGTTCCTTGTACTAATGCATATCTGAATGAATCTGCACCATATTCATCTATAACAACTAATGGATCAACACCATTTCCAAGTGACTTAGACATTTTTCTTCCAAGTTCATCTCTAACTAAACCATGAATTAAAACATGTTTAAATGGTGGTTTTCCTGTATGCTCAATGCTTGAGAATAACATTCTTGCTACCCAGAAGAATATGATATCATAACCTGTAACTAATACGTCTGTTGGGAAGAATTTTTCAAAATCAGGTGTTTTCTCTGGCCAACCAAGCGTTGCAAATGGCCATAATGCTGAACTAAACCACGTATCTAATGTGTCCTCATCTTGATGCATTTTTCCGCCACATTTTGGACAAGTTTCAATATCATGATCTGCAACAACCATTTCTCCACAATCATCGCAGTAATATGCTGGTATTCTATGTCCCCACCAAAGTTGTCTTGAAATACACCAATCTCTTACGTTATCCATGAAACTAAAATATGTTTTGTCAAATCTTTCTGGAACAAATTGCATTTCACCACTTCTAACAGCCTCATTAGCTGGTTTTGCAAGCTCATCCATTTTCATGAACCATTGCATTGAAACAGCAGGTTCAACAGTATCATGACAACGATAGCATTTTCCAACGTTATGTGTATAATTTTCTGTTTTTACTAAAACTCCTAATTTTTCTAAATCTTCAACTATAGCTTTTCTAGCCGTTTTTCTATCCATTCCTTCATATTTAGGAACAATGTCTGTCATATGAGCATCGTCTGTAAATACTTTTATAACTTCTAATCTATGACGAAGACCAACTAAAAAGTCATTTGGATCGTGTGCAGGAGTAATTTTAACAGCACCTGTCCCAAAATCTTTTTCTACATATTCATCCGCAACTATAGGAATTTCCTTGTTCATAATTGGAAGTACTACTGTGCTACCAACTAAATGACTATATCTTTCATCTTCCGGATGAACTGCAACCGCAGTATCTCCAAGCATTGTTTCAGGTCTTGTTGTAGCAACAATTATAGAATCTTTTCCATCTGGAGTTGAATATCTTATATGCCATAAGTGACCTGCTTCTTCTTCATATTCAACCTCTGCATCAGATATTGATGTTTTACAAGTTGGACACCAGTTAATCATTCTCTCACCCTTGTAAATTACACCTTTTTCATACATATCTACGAAAACTTTTTTAACAGCACGAGTTAAATTTTCATCCATCGTGAAGCTTTCTCTTGACCAGTCACAAGAAACACCCATTTTTCTAAGTTGCATAAGGATTCTTCCACCATATTCTTTTTTCCAGTCCCATGCTCTCTCTAAGAATTTTTCTCTACCTAGCTCTTCTTTTGTGATACCTTCTTCTCTCATCTTTGCAACAATTTTAGCTTCTGTAGCAATACTTGCGTGGTCAACACCAGGAACCCAAAGTGTTTCAAAGCCTTGCATTCTTTTATATCTAACAATAATATCTTGAAGAGTATTGTCCATACCATGTCCCATATGAAGTGCACCTGTTATATTTGGTGGTGGCATCATTATAGTAAATGGAGTTTTTTCACTCTTATTATTAGCTTCAAAATATCTCTTTTCTACCCAATTATCATAAATCCTTTGTTCAAAGTCTTTTGGTTCATATGTTTTACCTATTATATTCATTTTTTCTCCTCCTAAATTATTTTACGTTCGCCATCAAGATAATTCCACCAATAAAAATTATCATAAAGCCAACTATTTTCAAGCCTAAAACGGCTATATTTTCTTCACCAAAGTTAAAGTACTTCTTGACGAGCCTTCGCGAATCAAGTGCCATGCAAAGACCGACGAGTACTATCACCGAACCTATTAAATTAATCCCCATAAGACTCACCTTCCTTTCGCTTTTGGGAAATGGACAAATGGACGTGGCTTTTGTTCTTTTTCAAAAAAAGAGCAAATTCATTCCCAAAGGACGAATTTGCTCGTGATACCACCTTAATTTATAAAAGCTTCTTTCAAAAAGCTTTTACCTCATTGTAAGTTTAACGCACTTAAAACGGCACTAACTACTAAATTCACAGATCTTTCGCTAATGCAACTCCCAAGCTACCTTCAATCAATCATACACTTAGAAAAGCTTACAGCCGGTGACTTTCCCTCTCTTTAAGTAGTTTTTGATTTACTCCTCTTGTTCTTTGTCTTTCCCAATATGTTTGAATTTTACCACGTTTTTTCAAAAATGTAAACTAATTTTGATGTTTTATTCTTATTTAATCATTCCTCTTATTTCCAGCTCATCCGCACCTGTTCTTATTTGATTTTCAATATAAGCTTCTGTATTTCTTATTGAACTCATTATTGAATGTTCTGATTGCTCTGAATATCTATTTAAAACATTTTCTTGGTTTGATACAAATCGATGAGTTTGCTCAATCTCTTCTTTAGTTTTTAAAACAAATGGTAAAGTTTTATCTCCTTTTCTATAAAACTTTGCATCTAAACAAGGATCTGCATATAGTAAATTGTAATCATCAATACAAAGGATGCTGTGATACTCATCATCAAATGCAATCTCATATTCACCCGCTGCAGCGTTCTCTTCTGCCGTATTAAAAAAACTCTTCTGCTTTATTTTGGGCAAACAATACACATCATGGGATTTTATTCCTTTTAATTTCAATAAATACTGCATCGCACGAGTATATCCTTCACATATGCATTGATTAAACATTATTGCGTTATATGCACCACTTGCACCATGTGTAGGCGATTTAAAAAATCTATACAACTTTTGCATCTGTTCATCTGAATCACACATTTTCCTTATCATATCAACATGCACATGTTGACCAGCTTCTTCATCATATACAACATTTTTAGCCAAATAATTTTCAATTCCAACAATTAAATCCTTTTTATTTGCTGTATCTTGAACATACAAATGCAAAATTTTGCAAGCTTTATTATGCATGTTTATCATATTATCCAAATTTAAATTTATCGTTCTATCAGCTTCAAAACACTCTTCAAACTTAACAACAGGAATATTTTTTATTCTTTGGACTATATCACAATCATATTCCCCACTATGATAATCATATTTTATTGCATCCGGAAAATTCATTACATCAATTTCTAACTGTGAAAGTTTAGTATTTCTTTCAATTATTCTTCCAATTTCTTCAGTATTTTTTATTTTTTCATTATCACAACATATAAATGTTTTTAAATTTTTTACATTTCTTCCTGCTTCAATGAACTCTAAATTCTTGTTACATCTCAACTCAACATATTCTAAGTTTTCGAAATAATTCAAGTCTATTTTTTTTAATTTATTTTGAGCTTTAATTACAAGTTTCTTTAATTTTTCACACTTAGCAATATCCATAAAATCTCTATCTTCTATAGAATATTCTTCTGACTCATGAGTCTCTTCACTCTTTTTAACACTTTTTGTTTCTCCACCTTCAATATCATCATGTTCATTAGAAATTATTAAAATTTCAAGATTTTTTAAATGCTCAATTTTCTTTAAAGATTCCTTCTTTATATTTGAAATTTCTATCTTTTTAATCAATTCAAGATCTTCTGGCATAAAAGCAAAACTCAACAAACCATATTGATTCATGTTTGTTTGTATACCCATTTCTTCTTTCAAAGCTTTACTTACAGCTAAGCCAAGAGATACTGGCAATTTAATTTTTTCATATTCCATAATTACATCTTCCTTCTTTTGTTACTTTTTTATCTAAAATCTATACATTTAAAATTTCTGCAACTTCTTCATCAGTCAAATATCTCCATTTTCCACGCTCAACACCTTCACAAGTTAGATTTCCTACACCTTCACGTTTTAGTGCTATTACAGATAAACCAATTGCTTCACACATTTTTCTAACTTGTCTATTTCTTCCCTCGTGAATTCTAATCCAAATTCTTGCAATGTTATTTGTATTATCTTTCAAAAGTAAATTAACTTCAGCAGGTGATGTTGTATAATCCTCAATCTTTACACCAACTCTTAACTTTTCCAAATCTGACTCACGTGGGACACCTCTGGTCTTTACAATGTAAGTTTTAGTTGTTTCATGTTTTGGATGAGTAACTTTATAAACAAAATCACCATCATTCGAAAGAAGTAACAAACCAGAAGTGAACATATCTAATCTCCCAACCGGAACGACTTTTTCCTTTACACCCTCTAAAAGTTCCATAACTGTTGGACGTTCTTTTTCATCACTCATTGTTGTAACATAACCTACTGGCTTATTTAAAAGAATGTATACTTTTTTTTCAGAGCTTATAACTTTCCCATCAACTTCTACAATATCAGCTTCTGGATTAATTTTTGTTCCAAGCTCAGTTATCAAAACTCCATTCACTTTAACTTTCCCAGCAAGAATAATTTCTTCACATTTTCTTCTTGAAGCAACTCCACATTCCGCTAAAAACTTTTGCAATCTTACTTCCATAAATCCTCCGATTTTTTATTTTTTTGAATTATATAATTATTTTCATCACATAATATTAAAGGTCTTCATAAATTGTATTATACAATAAATTTGATTTCCATCTTCCATAGGCGCTAGCGTGTTTATGGTTTATATAAATTTTCGAGTTGGAGTTTTGAGTTTCTGGACAAAAGGACGTGTCATTTGTCCAGAAATCCAAACTTCTACTCGATGCTATTTTTTATTCATACAACTTTGCATATTCTTTTGCTGAGTTTGCCCATGAATGGTCTTGTTTCATAGCATTTTTCACTAAAGCTTGCCATTCTTCTTTTCTAGAATATACGTCTAATGCCTTGTTTGTAACTTCCACTAAGTCTTCAACTTGATCACCCCAAAACGTAAAT
This sequence comes from uncultured Eubacteriales bacterium, assembly GCA_949283575.1. Classification (GTDB taxonomy): domain Bacteria; phylum Bacillota; class Clostridia; order TANB77; family UBA1234; genus UBA1234. The sequence continues at coordinate 175,115 of CASDSU010000036.1, read as the reverse complement.
CCATTTCCACATTCTTTGTTACTTAAATAACCTATAACTGTATCTCTAAGTCCTCCTGTACTTCTAACAACTGGGATGGTTCCATATCTGAAACTTATCATTTGAGAAAGTCCGCATGGTTCAAACATTGATGGCATCATGAACATATCACTGCCAGCATATATCTTTTTCGCAAGTTCTGTATCAAAGAAATCATTAACAGAAACTTTGTCTGGATATTTTTCTTTCAAATACTTTAGTCTATTTATATAATGCTGTTCTCCAACACCAAGAGCAACAAATTGAATATCTTTTTTCAGAAGTTCATTCATACCTTCAACTAATATATCAAAACCTTTGTGATGTACAACTCTTGATATAACAGCAAGTATAGGAACATCTTTCACAGGCAATCCCAAATCTTCTTGTAAATCCTTTTTACATTTTGCCTTACCTTCTAAATCTTCAAAATCATAATTTGCAATTATTTCTTTATTTTGACTTGGATTATACACATCATAATCAATTCCATTTACGATTCCAACAAGCTTACCATTTTGAGCTTTCTGATTTAATAACCCTTCATATCCAAAACCATATTGCTGAGTTTGAATTTCTCCAGCATACGTTTTACTAACTGTTGTAACCATATCCGAATAAATAATTCCAACCTTTGAAAAACTTATATCACCATAAAATTCAAACTTACTAGGCGTAAAATATGAATCATCTAAATCAAAATGATAAAGATTTCCTCGATTAAATCTACCGTTATACTCCAAGTTATGAATTGTATAAATTATTTTAGTTCTTGTATCTTTAACTTTTTCTCTAAGTAGCAACGCAATCGGTCCTGTTTGCCAATCATTTAAATGAACAATATCAGGATTAATTCTTGTGATAAATTCTGTGACCGCCTTGTCAAAAAACGCAAATCTTTCAGCTTCATCAGGATGACAATACATTCCATCTCTATCAAAATATGCTATATTGTCAACAAAATATGTTGTCAAAACTTTTCCGTTTATATCTTGATTATGCGCACGAATTATACAATTTTCTTTTCTTCCCTGCATATATATTGGATAATCAACAACATAATCCATTTCGGTTTCAATTTCCCTATACCTAGGCATTATAACTGAAACATCATATCCAATTTCAATTAATTCTTTTGGAAGTGACCCTATAACATCACCAAGACCACCTGACTTCGCATATGGTGCAACTTCTGAAGCCACAAAAAGAATTTTTTTCATAAAATTTTCCTCCTTTATCTTTCGTACTTAGTCTATAAATTAAATTTCATTATTTCTCAATTTTGATAATACACTTTCAAACTCTTCAGGCATAGGAGCTTCAAACTCCATATACTCTTTAGTTGTTGGATGTGTTATTCCTAGTATTTTAGAATGAAGCATTTGACTTGTCACACCAAAAGGATTTTTTCCATTCGAATATGTATCATCTCCCACTATTGGATAACCAATATGTGACATATGAACCCTTATCTGATGCGTTCTTCCAGTCTTTAATTCAACTTCAACAAATGTATACTTATCAAATCGCTCCAAAACTTTAAATTTCGTATACGCTTCTCTTCCATCCTTAACAACAGCCATCTTCTTTCTATCTGTTGGATGTCTACCAATCGGTAACTCAATAATCGCCTCATTTTCAGGTATTAAACCTTTCACAAGCGCAACATATATTTTCTTAAAATCATGCGCTTGAATTTGACTAGCAAGTATATTATGGGCATTATTATTCTTCGCCACTACCATAACTCCTGTAGTGTTCTTATCCAATCTATGCACAATTCCTGGTCTAAATTCACCATTTTCATCCGAAAGTTCATATTTCCCAAGCATCGCATTCACAAGCGTACCAGTCCAATTTCCAACCGCAGGATGAACAACCATATCTTTTGGCTTATTTACAACAACTATATCTTCGTCTTCATATAAGACATCAATATCTATATCTTCCGGAATAATATCTTCATTCGGCTTAGTATTATACTCTTCCGGCATTGTAACAAATTGTCCCAACCTAACTTTCGAAGAAACCTTTTGAATCTTCCCATCTAAAAGTATCGTTCCGTTTTTTATAAGCTCTTGAGCAAGCGTTCTAGATATCTTAGCATTAAGCTGAGACACCACCGCATCAAGCCTTTTTCCATCTTCATTTTCACTTATCTTCTTCTCTATTATTTCCACTTACAAGCTCCCTTATTTCTAAAAATATAACCAGCACTGAACTAATTACAATAAAAGCATCTGCCAAATTAAAAACGCCAAAAAATTTTAACTGAACATAATCAACAACGAAACCTCTAAAAATTCTGTCAATTAAATTACCAACTCCACCAGCAATTATGAATTGCCACAAGACTTTCTTCACTTTATTATCCTTAGTTACAACTCGTGAAAAAATAAACAGCAAAGTTAGAACAACTAAAGAAATACATATAAATAGCAAATTATTTCCCTCTAATATGCCATAAACTCCACCTGTATTTTGAACATACATAATATTAAATATTTTAGGAATTAGCGATATATTGCAATTTGTCGCAACAACTATATATTTAATAATTTGATCTAAAAGTACAGCTATTAAAAAATACATTTTTTACTCCTTTATTTTTCAATCATGCCTAACGATTTCTTTCGTTTGAATTTTTTTCACCTTTATCGGTATGAGTATGCGTATCGTGTTGATTAGGCACCTCATTATGACGCATAGTATCTTTTGAAGTCGAAACATTTTCACTAGAGCCAACACTTTCATCTACTACTTCAACAGAAACATCACTCTTCGCTTTTTCTTTGATTCCATATGCAGCAATAAATTGATCCACAGGTCTTCCAATCAATTTATTAAATATATTTACAGAATAATCAACTTCTGGCACGACAACAAGCGCCATTTCTTTTTGTTCTTCTGTAATTTCAGGTCTATTCACTAAATCATAATTTTCAATTATATATAATGGAATTGCTTTGTTATTTTCAACATTCATGTTAACTTCTCCCGGAACCATTCCAGTTAAATTAGCTAAGAAAAATCTAAATCTTCTCATTGAACGCGAAGTATAAAAAGGATTATTCTCACTTTCAACGTTATTCTTGTCTTTTTTTCTTTTAGATTCTATTCTAGCTTCATAATCACCGATAGAAACATATAGCGCAGTTATATTTCTATGAAGATTAGCGGCATATGTATCGCTCTTTATTGAATCATATTGAATTTTAAGCGATAATATTTCATTTTCATTTTCTAATATATCATTTCTAGAAACTTGTCCATCCTTTTCATCTTTTTTCTCCGTCACATCTTCACTAGTAACTTGCTCTGAAGTTTTTTCCGCACTTTCACCTTCATAAGCTTTTCTCTTTTCAACACATTTAAATAATGCCTTTTTTATATCTTCATATGGTGAATCAGTCTCTGTTATCCATTTATATTGTTTCAAATAATCTTCTAATCTCTTTTTTGCTTCTACATACCCTTCATGTGACGTTATTCTAGTTAACCCCTCATATCTCTCCATTTATCCAAAGCTCCTTTTTACATTTTTAATGCATCAAAGTATTCAAAAATTCAAATAATTACCCGAAAATATTATATCATTCCCATATATATGGTACAAGTATTTTTTCGGCCAGTCGAGGACGTCCGATAAACGGCTGGCCGAAATTTCAACTAGAAATTTTGTCTATTATTGAATTTCTCACATTTGTCACATCTTCCATTTCTACCCAAAAATCTTGATGTCAAAAAAGCTGTTAATAATGCTGTTAGTGTATAAATAATTATCCATACAATGAAGATTGTTGTTAATGTTGCTGACAAGAATGCATAAACAATTAATGAAACAATAGCAACCAACGCGGCAACAGCATATGGACATCTAAAAAATAATTCAACTATAGCTGCAAAAATAATTACAAAGAATAAACTAACTAAAAACATTAGTCCCATAAAAAATCCCCCCTTCACATATCCAGCTTTACAATATTTTATGCGAAAGGGAGATTCTAAGTTCCTTATTAAATCTCTGTTTTATTCACCTATTTACAAAATATTCTTGCAAGTTGTACACCTGAGCATGATGCCATCATAAGACCTGTTGTAAGTCCGCCACCATCACCGATTGAATATAAATTCTTTATACTTGTTTGGAATGTTTCATCAAGCACAAGACCATTACTATAAAACTTAATTTCTGGCCCATATAATAAGTTTGCAGGATCCGCAAATCCTTCAACAAATTTATCCATGGCTTTTATAAACTCTAAAATATCAGTCATAGTTCTATAACCCAAAGCATATGTTATATCACCAGCAACAGCTGTTTTTAGTGTTGGTATAACTTTATTATTCTGCAAGTCTTCATCCCAAGTTCTTCTACCTCTAAAAATATCACCTAATCTTTGAACAACAATATTTCCATTTCCAAGCTCATTCAAATTTTTAGCAACATTCATGCCATAATCTATTGGTTTATTAAATGGATAATTAAAATTATGAGAAACTAAAATCGCAAGATTTGTATTTGTACTCTTTCTCTCTTTATATGAGTGACCGTTTACCAAAGTCAAATTATCATCATAAACTTCAGTAGCAACAAATCCACTTGGATTTTGACAGAAAGTTCTAACCTTATCCTTGAAAGGACCAGGTCTACCAATAACTTTACCTTCATACATATATTTATTTATGTCTTTCATAATTTCATCAGGAAGTTCATATCTAATCCCTATATCAACAGGACCTGTCTTTTGAGCAATCTCATGTTTATTGCACATTTTCGTAAGCCAAGAAGCACCTTTTCTACCAACACCTAAAACAACTTTGTCAGCAGTAATCACTTCCGCCTCATATTCTTCATCAAAAGCATGTGCAGAAGGTTTAATCTTAACACCTTTGATTTCACCATTTTCAATAATCAAATCATCAACAGTTGTTTCAAATTTAATTTCAATTCCATTCTCTAACAAGAAATTTTCAATTCTCATATATAATTCATGAGCTTTTTCTGTTCCTAAATGTCTAATTGGAATATCTATCAAATCAAGACTTTCTTTTTTAGCTTTAGCTTGAAGCTTAACAATTTCCTCTCTATTTTCGATACCTTCAAGCTTTGGATCAGCACCAAAATCCAAATATATTTTGTCTGTATAATCAAGTAATTCCTTGATTTCTTCTGTGCTCATATATTTTTTTATGTAACTTCCACTATTACCACCTAAATAAAAATCATTATCTTTTTCATTATAAAGTGATAAGTGATATGAAAGTAATTTTCCATCAGAAAATGCACCAGCACCAGAAAAACCACTAGTTATGTTACAAAATGGTTTACATTTTGCACACTTATTTATTTTCTCTATTGGACAAGCTCTATCTTCAACTTTTTTTCCTTGTTCAATCATAAGAACTTTTTTGTTAGCATTCAATTTAATCAATTCATACGCCAAAAAAACACCACTTGGACCTGCGCCAATTATTACAACATCATACTTATTTGTCATCTCGCATACCTCCTTTACCATATGCAATTATACATATATTCTTGCTTTTTTACAAGAAAAAATGGACAAGTGAGATGGAGAAATTTGTCCACTTAGTCCATCTCCTTTAACATGGTTTCTGCAAATATTGCGTACCCTTTTGTTGGATCCTTAACATATACATGCGTTACTGCTCCAATTAATTTTCCATTTTGAATTATCGGACTTCCACTCATTCCTTGGATTATCCCACCTGTTTTTTCTAACAAATCTTTGTCTATTACTTTTATTGTCATTCCTTTAGAATATAATGTCGTATCTGTTGAAATTTTTAAAATTTCGATATCATATTCTTTTGGATAATTGTCTCCATCTACTGTACAAATCACTTTTGCTTTTCCTAACTCTATTTCATTTTTGGGCGCAATTTCTACACTTTGTCTTCCTTTGAAATAATTCGTATTATCTGTAAACTCACCAAATATTCCAGAAACATTATTTTTTTCAATAGTACCAATTTGAATATTATCATTTAAAAGTCCTCGAATTTCACCTGGTGCATCTTTTGCACCTTTAGTTACATCCAAGATTGAAGCTACATTTACCTTTCCAGTATCTACACTTATAAGTTCTTTAACTTCCGAATCGGAAATACCATGTCCAAGCGCTGCATATGTCTTACTTTCAGGACTATAAAAAGTAAGCGTTCCAACACCCATAACTCCATCTTTTACCCATAAACCTAATTTTTTCGTATTATCACCAAATGCGTTTATTGGAACCATTTCTTCTTTTATTACAGCATCATCTTTTTTATACTCTATACATATCGATTTATCATCAGATTTATTTACGACTTCAGTTAACTCCTCTATCGTTTCAACTGAAATATCATTTATTTTGGTAATTATGTCTCCTTTTTCAATTTTCGTAGTCAGGTATGGTTCATAATAATTTCCATCCATTCCTTGAACTGGCATCTTTCCTATAACAAGTACACCTTCCGAATATAATCGTATTCCAACAGTATCTCCGCCGACAATTACATTTGTATTAGGCAATACACTAACATTTATATCTTTCTTTATAGCTCCTCCAAATACAGATAATGTTATCTTTTCATCTCCAATATAATTTCCACTTATTTTCGCACAATTCCTAAAAAAAGTATCAACTACTGATACATTTTCACCTTCTAAATTAATTCCCTTCATATAACTTATCTCATAATCTTGATTTTGAAACAAAACTATTTCGCTAGGTATTTTATCAATATTAGTCGTATAAACAAATAAAATTATGAACATCATAATTATGAAAAGTGATTTTTTTTGTTTCATTTTTGAACTCCTTTCATTTTGTTTCAAAAATAAGTTGTCCAAAAAAGCATAAAGTTATGAGAACAAAAAAAATTACCTCTAATTTATAAATCTAACAAAAATATTGATTTTATGTTACCTAAATGTTAAAATGATGCTCGTTCCTATCACTACACTATCTTGGCAAGTTGGATACAACGTATCAAAATACGTTTTTATTGAACTTGCTCTGCAACATTTTTGTACAATGATGCAGAAGAAATGTTAGTACAGGCATGTAAAGGAGGTTAATTTAGCATGTCGAACGTACGCAAAATTCTCTGGTTTGGTAACGACGACCTTACGACTGAGCAAATGGACGATTTGAATCGTATTTACGGTCCCGTCATCGTTTCTCACTTTTCTGGTTCGGCAACGGCTCAGGAAATTGTTGACTTGGCAGATACTGTCAAAGCTGACGTTCTCGCTGTGCTTGTGCCCACCGCAGTGTTGATTGATCTGACAAATGATGCCATTAACAAGCGCCCGGTCATCCGTGCCACAAGCAAACGCGTATCTACCGGAAGAAAAAAATTCAACCCTGTTACCGGAGTTAATGAAGACGAATATAGCTTCAAACATGCAGGTTGGGAACAGGTGAAAGTCAAAATCACCTGCGAGACAATCCCCCTTTAATACAAAACGTACTATCCAAAAGCGACTCCATACTATTGGAGTCGCTTTTATCATTATTTCATATTTTTTCTAAGTTCTTTTGCATGCTTAATTACTGCATCCGATAAAACATTTCCAGCAATTATTCTAGCAACCTCATTTACAGTTTCACTTTCATTTAATTTTCTAACACTTGTCGAAGTTCTATCATTTACAGTATTTTTTTCAATATAATAATTAGAATCTCCCGCAGCTGCAATCACCGGCAAATGTGTTACAGATATAACTTGATGAGTCTTACCTATTATTTTCATCTTATCAGCAACAGCTTTACCCGCTTGCCCACTTATTCCAGTGTCTATTTCATCAAAAATCATTGTTGGAATTTCATCATACATACAAAGTACAGTTTTTAATGCAAGCATAACTCTTGAAACCTCACCACCAGACGCAATTTTAGTAAGCGGCTTTAATCCTTCGCCCGCATTAGTGCATATTAGAATTTGAACAACATCCATACCGTTTTCATTAAAATTTTCAAGCTCTTTAAACTCAAACTCAATGTAAGCTTTTTTCATTTCCAAATCAACAAGCTGTTCATTAACTTTCTGACTTATTTTTTCTGAAAATTCTTTTCTAATTTTTCTTAGTTCACCAGCAAGTTTTTTTAAGACTTTATATTTTTGATTAAGCTCATTTTCAAGTTTTTGAATCATTTCATCAGAATTTTCTAAGAAATTTAATTCTTCAGAAATCTCATCTAAATACTTTAAAATCTTTTCAACATCATTTCCATATTTTCTTTTTAAAGAGAATATTAAATCCATTCTTTCTTCAATTTCTTTTTGCTCATTTTCGTCAAAATCAACCTCTTCAGCATATTCCATAATTTCACTAGTCGCATCTTTTAGTGAATAATATGAATCATTTATTGTTTGCAAAATTTGCTCATATTTAGGATTTATATTAGATATATGTGACAACTCATAAGTTATAGTTCCCAAATTATCTAAAACACTTTCATCTAATAAGCTATAAGCTTTTTTTAGTGAACCAACTATTTTTTCTGAATTCATCATTATGTTTCGTTGCTCTTCCAACTTCTTTTCTTCCTCAGAACTCAACTTAGCCTGCTCAATTTCATCTTTTTGATATCTTAAAAGATCAATTCTTCTCGCTCTTTCAATCGGATCACCATAACTATTTTTAATTTTTTCTTTTATTTCATTGTATTCTTCAAAATGTTTTTTATATTCTTCCTTTACCGTCAAAATCTCTTTTGACGCGAAACTATCTAATAAATCAAGATGAGTTTTTTCATTTAAAAGCGACTGATGATCATGTTGACCATGAATATCAATTAAATTTTCACCAAGCTCTTTAAGTTCAGAAAGCGTAACCATTCTGCCATCTACCTTACAAACATTTCTACCATTTTGAAAAAATTCTCTTGTAAGTATTTTTGTTTCATCTTGGCAAAAAAAGCAGGCTTCAACCAAAGCCGTGCTTTCTCCGTATTTTATTATATCTTTTGACATTCTAGAACCCGTAATAGCATTTATCGAATCTATTATCAAGCTCTTTCCTGCCCCTGTTTCGCCAGTTAAAATATTAAGTCCATCTTCAAAATTTATTGTTATTTCATCAATTATTCCTATGTTTTTTATATGCAATTGCCCGAAGCATAAAGCACCTCTTTATTTCAATTTAATCTTTATTATATTTTCTTCTTCAGTAATTTCAATATTCTTCTCTACTTTTGCAAGAATCTCTTTTATAGTTACAATATTTTTATTTATCAAAACTATAAAATCATTTTTACGTTCAAATTCAATATTATTTTTCTTCAACAATTCAGCAACTGATTCAATCGTTAAAACACTTTCAACTCTAGTGTTTTGTGTCTCAGAGTTATCTTTTATAGTTGCATTCGGAACTTCACTTTCAAATTCCTCTATTACAAACGAATCATCTGCTTTCTCAACTACATCAAATATAACATCAAAAATATCATTCTTATCTTTAATAGCACTATTTACAGAAGCTCCCGCTATTGCTCCTTCCATAACTTTATTATCAGCAGATTGATCCGCACTAATCGATTCATTCATAGCACCTGAAAAATTAATATTAGCAGCCGAATATGTTGATTTATCTCTAACTGTTCCACCAATAGTAACAATTGCAACAATCATCAAAACTGCAACAGCAGAAGTCCAAGGGATAACATATTTTCTCAAATACGACACATTGTTTGTCGCTTTTTCTTTTGGTTCTATCTTTTCATTTTTTATTCTTTCCATAATCCTCTTGCTAAAACCTTCTGGAACCTCATAATCAACATCTAGTTTTTTTAGTTCATCTAGCATCTTTTTCATATGTTATCACCTCTCTTTCTTTCATACTTTCATAACTATATCACTTACTTTTTAGACTCTATATATTCAACAAAAGTTCCATCTTTCTCAAGCAATTCCTTAAGTTTTAGTCTTGCTCGATTTATTTGTGATTTAACTGTCCCAAGCTTCAAATCAAGTATTTCAGCAATTTCATCATATGACAATCCTTTAATATCCCTTAAAACTATCATCACCTTCTGTTTTTCAGGTAATTTATCAATACAAGATTCAAGCTTCTGTTTTAGTTCCTTTTGCTCATAAATCTCATCTTGGAGCTTTTCATCACTAGGAATCTGAATTTCAACCTCACCATCATCAAGTTGTAATTTTTCGTCTATATATATAACCTCTTTACGTTTTTTTATTTGATCCAAACACAAATTAGTAGCTATTTTATATATCCATGTGTACAATGAAGAATCCCCATTAAATTTATCTAAATTTTTATACACTTTTATAAAAACTTCTTGTGCAACATCTTCTATTTCATTTTCATTTCTTAGCATATTATAAATAAGACCAAAGATTTTTTTCTCATATTTGATTATTATTTGTTCAAAAGCGTCAGCATCGCCATTTTTCACTTTTTTCACTAATTTTTCATCGTTCACATACTCACCACCTTTGCTTGAACTCTCCCTAACTTGAATTGTAGCATAAAAAGTTATACCCTACAATAATTTTATTTTCGTATACTAAGTAGACTCTGGCACGTCCATAAAAAGTCTAAGCTTGCCCATAACCTAAAAAGCTTGCCTAGAGTACATTATCATGATATAATGCAGTTGAATAAAGGGTTTTCCCTATATTTTGAGTTATAAAGGTGATTTTATGAATGAAAAAAATAATTCAATTCCTGAAAGTGGCGAAACATTAGCAGAAAACAAATTAATAATTTTGTATTTAATGCATAATGTTAACTGTACGTTGTCAAACCTTCAAATTTTAAAGCTTCTTTATGATTTTGAAGGATTTAATTATTACTATTTTCAACATTTACTTTCAGATCTTGTAGAAAAAAAATATATTATGAGTTACAAACAGAATGAAGAATGGTTCTATGAAATCACTTCTCTTGGTTCTGAAGTTCTTGAATTAACAGAAAACATGCTTCCTGGAATTATTAAGCATAAATTAAATCTAATTACAAAAAGTCTCTTAAAAGATGTTACAAATGAGCTTATTGTTTCTGCCGAATACATTCCAGAAAATAATGATACATACACAACAAAATGCAAACTATCAGAAGCACATCAAACCGTTTTTGAATTAAACATTCTTTGCAATTCACAATCAGAAGCCAAAAAAATCGCTGAAAATTGGAAAGCTAATGCAAATGAATACTACAGCGATATTCTGAATATGATTTCAAACAATTAAAATATAGAATAACAATTTTCTAAAATAATAGAAAATTAATTTACTTTTTGTAAACAAAAAACTGCTTTTTAAGGCAGTTTTTTATTTTGTTAATTATACACAAATTGTATTAACGCTGACATATTTTCTTCGTACTTAACCTCTTCAAGTATAATTGATTCTTGAAGTTGCATAAGCAATTCTTCTCTAACTTCTTTATCAGCTTCACCAACAAATCCATCTTTTACAGTTTCAAGCTTTGTAAAAAAGAACGCCGTACTTTCTTTGTCAAGAACTATCTCTGTAACTTCTCCAGCTTTTAGAGCTTTTACTTTATTATATAAATCTGTTGAACCCAATTTCGATTCTAGTGTAGGACCAATTGCATGTTCTAAATCTCCATTTATATATACTAAACCATTTGTACCTATTGTGTACACACCATCAGCTTGCTCCTCAGCTATTTTTTCGAAATCACCACCATTATTAACTTCTACTAACGCTGTTTCTGCCTTTGCACGAACAAAATCTTCTCTTCTATCTTCTACTACTTCACCATATTCAGGCTCTTCATAATAAAATCTCATCGTTCTAAATGAATAAGTTTTCAAATCATCTCCTGAATAGCTATTTTTAAACTCATTATATAAGTCTTCTGGCAAGTCATAATATGCTGAAAAGTTATCCATTAATGTTATCATCTTATAATTATCTTCTGCATATTTTAAATAATCTTCTGCTGTTATTCCATATTCTGCAAATCTTGATTCTTTTTCTTCACTTGTAAGTGTTTTTTAGATATCACCCTCCGCTTCATTTGATAAATACATAAATTTTCTTAAATCATCTAATGTGTAATTAGTATTTTCAACACGTAATACATATTCTTGTTCCACTTCTTTTATATTATTTGAATTAATTATTGTAATAACTAGCGAAAACACAATAATATTAACTAAAAAAGAAATCATTCCAGAACATTTTTTATACAAATTAATCTCCTCCATTTACTATAATTTTCTTAATTAAATTAATAAACGTATTACATTAACAGATGTTCTTTTTATTCGTTCGTAACACTTCGTAAGCCATCAAACTTGCTGCAACTCCTGCATTCAAGCTTTCTGTTTGTCCAACCATTGGAATTTTAATTCTAACATTTGCAAGTTCTTGAATCTCTTTACTCACACCATTCGACTCATTTCCTATAACAATCACATTTTTTCCAGAAAATTCATGTTCAAAAAGACTAGTCGCACCTTCAAGTGATGTAACAACTAAATTATATCCTTTATCCTTAAGTTTTTCCAATTCTTCTTTTAAATCCAAATCTGACAAGATGCTTACTCTAAATATTGCCCCCATTGTGCTTCTTATAACTTTCGTATTATATTCATCAGCACATCCTTTTGAAAGCAATAATGTGTTTATTCCTGCACAATCTAAAGTTCTAATGATCGTCCCTAAATTCCCAGGATCCTGCACGTTATCAAGTGCAAATATCGTTTCGCCAAATTTAATATTACTATATTCTTTTTTTGATACTACAGCCATTATTCCTTGTGGAGTTTTGGTGTCCGATATATATTCAAAAATTGCTTTTGATACAAATTCAATATCATTATTATTTGCATCAAATGTTTCCGAAAAGAGTTCTTCGCATATTACAATCTTCTTTATGTTGTAATCTGACACAATAACCTCTTTTACCATTTTTATACCTTCAACTATGAAATCGCCACTTTCATCTCTGTTTTTCTTAAGGCTCAAGCTTTTTATATATTTTATAAAATCATTTGTTTTACTAGTAATCACATCTATCACCTCTTATTCTTTTAGAAAAAAAACTGCTTTTAAAAGCAGTTTTTTTATTTTATTAATTATACATAAATTGTATTAACGCTGACATATTTTCTTCGTACTTAACCTCTTCAAGTATAATTGATTCTTGAATTTGCATAAGCAATTCTTCTCTAACTTCTTTATCAGCTTCGCCAACAAATCCATCTTCTACAGATTCAAGTTTTGTGAAAAGAAACGACGTACCTTCTTCATCATGAACTATCTCAGTCACTTCACCAGCATTTAAAGCTTTTACTTTATTATATAAATCTATTGAACCTAATTTTGATTCAAGTGTAGGACCAATCGCATACTCTAAATTTCCATTTAAATATAATAAACCATTATTGTGTATAGTATATCTTCCATCAGCGTGCTCCTCAGCTATTTTTTCGAAATCGCCACCATTATTAACTTCTACTAATGCGGCTTCAGCCTTTGCACGAATAACATCTTTTCTTCTATCTTCTACCACTTCACCAGATTCATTAACTTTTGGCTCTACATCTCCTGATTCACCAGATTCAGGCTCTTCATAATAAAATCTCATCGTTCTAAATGAATAAGATTTTAAATCATCTCCTGAATAGCTATTTTTAAATTCATTATATAAGTCTTCTGGCAAGTCATAATATGCTGAAAAGTTATTCTTTAATGTTGTCATCTTATAATTATCTTCTGCATATCTCATATAATCTCCAGATGTTATGCCATGAGCTTCAAAAATCTCAGCTTTTGAATCATATTCGGCTTGTGCACTAGTAGCCTCTCCGCTAGGAAATGAAATTTTCTTCGAATCAGCAGCTGCTGCATATATTTTTGACTGAATAAAATTACTATATATTGTTTCCATCTCTTCTTCTGTAAGAGACTTTTCAATATCTCCATCAGCTTCTTTTGATATATTCATAAATTTTTCTAATTCATCTAATGTATAAATGTTATTTTTAACTTTTAAAACTTCATTTTTAGTAAGTCTTGGTGTAGTATCTGAAACAATAACAACTCCAACTACTAAAGCTACTATAACAGTAGCAATTACATAAACTATTACTAATTGTTTTTTGTCCATACTAAATAATCATCCTTTCAATATCTTCAATATTTTCATAATCTCTCCTAATATATCACTATCTTTTTTAGATTGCAACTTTAATGTAATATACGGAACTGCTCCTGACGAGAAAAATATTTTACTCTTATAGATGTCTATAAGTATCTGTATACATGCATTTGTAATTTTTTCAGGATCATTAAATTGAATCATTACGTTGTCTTCTTTTTGTGAAATTTTGATAACTTGTAATTCACGTGCTAATATTTTTATTTTTGCAACCTCTAATAAGTTATAAACTTCTTTTGGAACATCACCATATCTATCAATTAATTCATCTATAATTTCTGAAATTTGTTCTTCTTTATCTAAGTTTGCTATATCCTGATATACTTCAATTTTCTGATTTACATTTTCTATGTATGATGTCGGAATGTATGCTGTAACTTTTAAATCAATTTGTGTATCAATTTCTTCAGCAATTGTTTCACCTTGCATCTCACGAACAGCTTCATCCAGCAATTTACAATACATTTCATATCCAACCGATTCCATGTGTCCATGTTGTTCTGGTCCCAAAATATTTCCCGCTCCTCTAATCTCTAAATCTCTAAGAGCAATCTTGAAACCTGACCCAAACTCTGTAAATTCTTTTATCGCCTTCAAACGCTTTTCTGAAGCTTCAGCTAACACCTTATTCTTTCTATATGTTATATATGCATACGCCGCTCTATCACTTCTACCAACACGACCTCTAACTTGATAAAGCTGTGCAAGACCTAATCTATCAGCATCTTCGATAATTATTGTATTTGCATTCGGAATATCTATTCCAGTCTCTAAAATTGTTGTACATATTAGCACATCAATTTTCTTTTCCATAAAGTCCTTCATGATATTTTCAAGCTCAGTTCCCGTCATTTTTCCATGTGCAAAAGCTACTCTTGCTTCATGAACCAAATTAGAGATTTCGCTTGCTTTTCGTTCAATACTTTCAACTCGATTATATAAATAAAAAACTTGTCCTTCTCGCTCTAATTCCTTTATTATTGCCTCTTTTATAACTTCAGCATCAAATTCTAGAACATACGTCTGAATTGGTCTTCTATTATGTGGTGGTTCGTAAATTACACTCATATCTCTAATTCCTACTATAGACATATGCATTGTTCTCGGAATTGGCGTCGCAGTCATTGTTAAAACATCCACATTAGTTTTTAAATTCTTGATTTTTTCTTTATCCCCAACACCAAATCTGTGCTCCTCATCGACTATCAAAAGTCCTAAATTTTTAAATTTCACATCTTTTTGAATTATTCTATGTGTTCCAATTAATATATCGATTTCGCCATTTTTCAAACCTTTAATTATCAAGTTTTTTTCTTTTGTTGATCTAAATCTATTTAAAACATTAACTTTAACCGGATAATCTTTTAGTCTTTCACTAAAAGATTCATATTGCTGTTGTGCTAAAACTGTTGTTGGAACTAAATATGCCACTTGTTTTCCATCCATTACTGCCTTAAACGCAGCTCTTATTGCAACTTCCGTCTTTCCATATCCAACATCTCCGCAAAGAAGTCTATCCATAGGACGTTCACTTTCCATATCAGCCTTTATTTCTTCGATACATCTTAATTGATCATCTGTTTCTTGATATGGAAAAGCATCCTCAAACTCTTTTTGCCAAACAGTATCCTTTGCAAATTGATATCCCTTAAGCTGTCTTCTTTTTGCATATAAATCAATAAGCCCTTTGGCAATATCTTTAAGCTGAGCTTTAACCTTAGCTTTAGTATTCGCAAACTCTTTACTTCCCATCCTATTAAGTTTAGGCGGATTATCCCCAGCACCCATGTATTTTCTAATGTTATCAAGCTGAGTTGTTGGAATATACATCGTATCATCATCACGATATTTTAATTTTATATAATCTTTCTTTACTCCATCAACTACAAGTGTATGAATTCCAACATATTGACCAATTCCATGGGTCGCGTGGACTATATAGTCACCAATATTCAAATCAGCAAAAACAACCTTCTTACCTTCCTTGAAAACTGCCGGCTTATATGAACGTTTTTTTTCATCTTTAATATTTCCAAGCTCTCCAGATGCAATTATCAAATTTAATTCATCATATTCGAACCCTTCAGTCAAATTACCCGGAATAACTAAAATTTGCTTTGAATTAAAAAATGCTTCATCTAGTTTTTCAAGAAACATCGATGGAATATTATGTTCAAGAAGCATTGTAGCAATACCACGAGCTTTAGAAATAGTTCCACCCAAAACTAAAACTATTTTTCCTGCATCATGTGCATCTTGTACTTCCTGTACAAATATATCCATTGAACCACGAAAAAAGTTAACCTCCCTACAGCTAAAGCTGTATCCGTTTCTTTTTGCATGCGTACTTATATTAATTCTTTCTAAATTAATAATATTTTTTCCTTCTAAAAGGATATCCATATCCATCTTAGAATACATAGCCTTCGTATAACTTGGCATAATTCCATTTTTCTCTAAAAAAGCTTCTATAAATTCTTTGTTATCTCCATCAATAGCTCGGCATTTTGAATCAATTCTCGCAGGCTCATCTATAAAAACTATTGTGTCCTTAGAAATATAATTTAACAAAGTAGAAGTTTCTTTATAGAAAAACTCAAAATATTTATCTATTTTCGTAAGGTAATTTCCATTTTTTATAACTTCAACATCTTGGATTGCTTTTGGATATTTTTCTAAAATCTTATCGCCAATTGATTCTAACTCTTCTTTATCAACTAAAAACTCTTCCGCAGGAAAAATATTTATCTCTTTTATTGGTTCAATCGTTCTTTGTGATTCAACATCAAACGCCCTCAAAGAATCAATCTCATCTCCCCAGAACTCAATACGTACAGGATTTTCAGTAGTTAGTGGAAACACGTCAACTATTCCACCTCTAACACAAAATTGTCCTCTACCTTCAACCATATCAGTTCTTTCATATCCCAAATTAGTCAAATCAGCAGTTAGTTTTTCTAAAAGGATAGATGTTCCAACTTCTAATTGAAGAACTTTTGAAAACAATTTATTTTTACTAATCGTTTTTTGCATAAGCGCTTCAATCGAAGTCAAAATTATGCACGACTCACCGCCATAAAGCTTAGTATAAATACTAAGCCTATCCATTGTTATATCTTTATTTGTAGTATCAATATCATAATAAATCGGTTCTCTTCTAGGATAAATAAGAACTTTTTCATCCGAGAAAAACTTCATATCCTCCCTAAATTTCTTAAGTTCTAACTCATTATATGTCACAATCAAAATCGGCTTTTCAGAATAAAACCTTGTAGCATAAATAAAATGCGACTTTTGACTATCAGAAAGCCCCGAAAGACTAATTGGAAAATTTTGTTTATTAACATCATTTATATAGTCATTGAACTTCTTCATCTTAGGTAAAACCTTGGCCAAAATATCCATATGTAAGCAATTCACTCCCTTTTTCTCATTTACACATATGCTCGAATATTTTAGCATAAAAATGGCAAAAATTCAATAATTTTACACTTTAGAGATGGCCCTTAAAAGTGTATTTTTTCAAAAATAACGTACCCTATTCCCTTTTTTCCATCCTTCCTATATAATGTTTCTATAAAGTTTTAGGAGGTTATACTTATGAAAAAATATTTACCATTTGCTATTGAATGCATATTCTTATTCTATCTAATGCCACTTATCATCTCTTTTATTCCTATAATCTCTGGAATTAATGAAATGATGTCTCTTGTTATAAATATATTTTTACTTACAATATTTGCTTTATTTTGTGGAAGAAAAAATAGGTTTTCAATTTTATTACCACTAATCACCGCTGTTATTTTCCTTCCTGCTGGCCTTATTTTAGGATATTCACCTATGCGTGTAGGTATTTTTGCAGGAATATATGCAGTAGTTGCTTTAGTAGGTGAACTTCTTGGGCTTATGTTTAAGAAGAAATAAAAAGCTTGGAAACTGTGACGTTTCCTTTTTCAAAAATATAAATCTATTTAAGATAACGAAAAAGGAAACGTCCCAATTTTCAATTTTTTTAATTTAATATCAATTCTTTTCTATGTATTTCATAATCTTCTATTTTTCCAACATATTTTTCTATAGCTTGAATCACAAATTGTGGATTCATATTATTAACACTTCCTGCTGTTGAATGTACAATAATTTTTGATTCATTTTCATCAAAATCAATATCGATAATATAATTTTTTAAATTTATTTCTTGATTTCCTTTTTTACTTTTTGATTCTTTTTCAAGCATTATTTCATCTTTTTCAAATAATTCTTTTACTTTTTCAAAATCAAAATTACCTTCAAGTTTTATTTCACAAACCGCTTCTTTTACAAGCGACATTAGACTTTTTTTATTTTCCACAAAAGTAACTTTTTGAGCTCTGAAACCTGTTGGTAACACTGAGTTTAATTCTCCAACTAATAATGTTTCATTCATTTTCTTTTCTATTTCTAAATCAAAATATTCTGAATCACTCGTTACTCCAACTCCAAGTGGAAGTGCAAATGATATTTGAACTCTAGGATTAAATCCATTTGAGTATTTTATTGGAATACATGTTCTTTTAATACACCTTACAAACGTACGCATTGAATCTAAATGTCCAACGTATTTAACTTCTTCACCTTTGCTATACTTAACTCTTGCTATCATCTATTTTTCACTCCTTTCAAAGCATACACCTGTACCAACACATGATGCTCCACATCCAGCACACTTTTGCCTACAATTTGGAGTAACCGTTTCACTCATCGCTTTCTCATATTCTGTTTTCAAAAATTCTTTCGATACCAAGATATTAATATGATCCCAAGCAAGTTTCTCGCTTAAATCAACTTGTCTTTCTGAGTAATATTTATAATCTATACCAACATCACCGAAAGCCTTAATCCATCTATCATAATCGAAGAATTCTCCCCAACTGTCAAACTTTGCACCAAGCTTCCAAGCTTGATAAATAGCTTTGTTAAGTTTTCTATCACCTTTGGCAAGAATTGCTTCTATCACACTAATTTCCGGCTCATGCCAATTAAATTTAACAGCTCTATTTGTTAAATTCTTTTTCAAATAATCTTGTTTAGCTTTTATTTCTTCAATGCTATTTTGTCCACACCATTGGAACGCTGTAAATGGCTTTGGAACAAATGTTGAAGCACTAACAGTTACTGTCAAACCTTTTGTTCTTTCTTCTTTTGGAATGCTATAATACAAATCTACAATTTTATTTGCAATATCAACTATCCCATCTAAGTCTTCATAAGTTTCTGTTGGAAGACCAATCATAAAATAAAGTTTTATCGTATTCCAGCCATTTCTAAAAGCTAGATTACAAGCATTCATAATATCCTCTTCAGTAAGACCTTTATTTATAACATCACGAAGTCTTTGCGTTCCTGCTTCTGGAGCAAATGTTAGTCCACTCTTTCTAACTTGATTTATCTCATCTAACAATTTCAAAGAAACAGAATCAAGTCTAAGAGATGGAAGTGACAAATTAACATTCATAGGCTTAAACTTCTCAATAAGTGAATTTGCAAGCGGATGAAAATCTCTATAATCACTTGTACTAAGCGATGTTAAAGAAATTTCTTCATAACCCGTATTTCTTATTAAACTTTCAGCAAGTTTTTCCAAACGCTCTTTGCTCTTTTCGCGAACAGGTCTATAAATGTATCCAGCTTGACAAAATCTACATCCACGGATACAACCTCTAAACATTTCAAGCATAACCCTATCATGAACAACATTTAAAAATGGAACAATCCACTTTTCTGGGTATGTTAATGTATCCAAATCTTTTATAATTCTTTTCTTAATACTTCTCTTAGCATGTCCATTATTTCTCTCATATTCTTTTATCGTACCATCTTCGTTATAAACTGGAGTATAAAATTTAGGAACATACACCCCCTCAATTTCAGCAACCATCTCTAAAAATTCATCACGAAATTTCCCATCTTTTCTCCACTTTAGATAGCAATCAACAACTTCTAGATTAACTTCTTCACCTTCACCCATAATGAAGAAATCAATAAAATCGGTGATTGGTTCAGCATTATAAGCACAAGGACCACCAGCCATTACAAAAGGATCTCCTTCTTTCCTATCTGCAGCCTTGACTTTAATTCCACCTAAATCAAGCATATTTAAAATATTTGTATAACTCATCTCATATTGTAAAGTAAAAGCAACAAAATCAAATTCATTAATTGGTGTTTTTGTTTCAAGTGAGAAAAGCTTAATCTCTTCTTTTCGCATTATCTCTTCCATATCAACCCATGGTGCGAAAACTCTTTCGCAATATGTATCTTTTCTTCTGTTATAAACATCATACAAAATCTTAAGACCTAAATGTGACATTCCAATTTCATAAACATCAGGAAAACAAAAAGCAATTCTACATCTAAGATCTTTTAAATCTTTCATGCAAGAGTTAAGCTCTCCTCCTGTATATCTAATTGGTTTCTCTACTTGTTTTAATATTTTATCTAATTTCATTTTATCTCCTCACAGCTACATTTTCTTTATTCATCTTCAAACTCTAATTTACAAAGAGCTTCACTTTCCTTATTCAAAGCTTTTAACAAATCTATCGTCTTAGGTTTCAAACAAACTTCTTCTAAATCAATATTTTCAATAATTCTACCATCCATATCAAACACAATATAATATGGATAAAAATCCAGAAGTAATTTATCATTTTGCATTATATCAATAAAATTATCCCATAAATGATTCTTAAAACCTTTCCATAATTTTGATTCCATTATGTACTTTTCAGGGTAATTTTTAATATCCAAAATTTTCTTATCTTCTAATTCTGTTTCAACTTTTTTCCGTCATTTTCATAATTCCATTATAGAAACCACCAACATAGTTCTGAAAATGTTCATCCATCTCATCAAAACAAGAATTATCTTCCATTACTTTTCTATAATTAGAATTGAAAGAATCTACCGCTTCATAACTAACGACTATGTTATGCTCACCTGTAGATAATTTTTCAAAATTTATATATTCTTTTCTTTTTTAAACCAAAACATTTCTTTCGCCTCCCCATTGCTTTTGATTTTACCAAACTTATCCGAAACATACAAGAGCATGAACACGAGGAACGTCCCTAATGTGCACTTTACAAATATCAAAAAACGTCGTATACTTTATGTGAACTTTGTCGAATAGGAGGTTTTACCGTGATTACCAAAACCAAATTGTCTTTCGCTGAAATGCTCGAACTCCGCGCCACACATGTTCCCGTCACCGAAAAAGTATTCATCATGCATGCATCGAAAGATGAAATCGAAAAACGTCAGAATTTGGTTGATCGGTACGGATACCATTCCAATATCACATTCTTTTCTGATGGAACCGTTTTCATGGATGGTCGCCGCAGCGGAGGCGCTACTGGCTGGGTTGGAACCACACCTCCAGTCAACACGCTTCCTCCAACGTGATTATTTAAAGCTCAAATAGGAGCGCTTTTGCAGAGAAACAACCAAATACTTATCTAGTGTTTGGTTGTTTTTCTTTTTTACTATGCATTTCTTGACATTCTCTTCAAATGACTATATAATTTTTACATATGTTGCGATGATTGAGACTAGTAGCTTATTTTAAATCTTTTAGAGAGCCAATGGTTGGTGAAAATTGGTAAGATTTGGTTTGTGAATCTACTCATGAGCTTTTTAGTGAAAACTAAACCTGCCCGCATAGGTTACAATGCGTCAAAGAAGTAATTAAGGTGGCACCACGACTCTCCCTCGTCCTTTGGATTTGGGAGAGTTTTTGTATATTTAGCAAATATTTTTAAGGAGGTTTTATTTTATGCTAGACATCAAATTTTTAAGAGAAAATCCTGATATCGTTAAAGAAAATATCAAGAAAAAGTTTCAAGACAAAAAATTACCTTTAGTTGATGAAGTTATTGAACTTGATAAAGAACTTAGAGATTCAAGACTTAAAGGTGATACACTTAGAGCCGAAAGGAATAGTAAAAGCTCCGAGATTGGTAATTTGATGAGAGAGAAAAAAGTGGAAGAAGCAAATGCTATCAAAGCTGAAGTTTCTAAAATAAACGAAGAATTACTTGAAATTGAAGAAAAGGAAACAAAACTTGCAGAAGAGATTAAAACTAAAATGATGGTTATTCCTAATATTATTGACGATTCTGTTCCTCTTGGAAAAGATGACACAGAAAATGTTGTAAATGAAGTTTATGGAGAGCCTATAGTTCCTGCTTTTGAAGTTCCTTATCATGCTGATATTATGGCTAAACTTAATGGTATTGATAAAGAAAGTGCTGGTCGAACTAGTGGTAACGGTTTCTATTATCTAATGGGAAATGTTGCAAGACTTCATTCTGCTATGATTTCATACGCAAGAGATTTTATGATTGATAAGGGATTCACATATTGCATCCCACCTTTCATGATTAGAAGTGACGTAGTTAACGGCGTTATGAGTTTTGCTGAAATGGAAGCAATGATGTACAAAATCGAAGGCGAAGATTTATTCTTGATTGGTACTTCAGAACATTCTATGATTGGTAAATTTAAGGGTCAACTTCTTAAAGAAGAAGAATTACCTTTAACTCTTACTTCTTATTCTCCATGTTTTAGAAAAGAAGTTGGAGCTCACGGTATCGAAGAAAGAGGTATCTATAGAGTTCATCAATTCGAGAAACAAGAAATGGTTGTTCTTTGCAAACCAGAAGATGCAATGGATTGGTATAACAAAATGTGGAGTTACACAGTTGAATTTTTTAGAAGTTTAGATGTTCCTGTTAGAACACTTGAATGCTGTAGCGGTGATTTAGCCGATTTAAAAGTTAAATCTTGCGATATTGAAGCTTGGAGCCCAAGACAACAAAAATATTTCGAAGTTGGAAGCTGTTCAACACTTGGTGATGCACAAGCAAGAAGACTTGGAATTCGTGCAAAAGGCGCTAACGGAAATTATTTAGTATCAACTCTAAATAATACTGTTTTAGCTACTCCTCGTGGGTTAATTGCTTTACTTGAAAATAACGTAAATGAAGATGGAAGTGTTAATGTTCCTGTTGCTTTAAGACCATATATGGGTGGAATTGAGAAAATTGAACCAGTAAAATAACATTTTATAAAATGAGAATAAAAAAATAATAGCTATATTTTATAAATATAGCTATTATTTTTTATTATGCACTTTGCATTATAGATTCAAATTCATCGCCTTCAATTTTTTCTTTTTCTAGCAATACTTGCGCAACTGCATGAAGTTTATTTACATTTTGTTCTAATATACGTTTTGCTCTATCGTATCCTGTATCAATTATTCTCTTAACTTCTACATCAATAACAGCTGCGATTTCATCACTATAATTCTTTGTATTGTTAATATCTCTTCCAAGGAACACTTCTTCTTGATCATTTCCAAATGTTATTGTTCCAAGTTTTTCACTCATACCATATCTCATAACCATACTTCTAGCAATTTTACTTGCTCTTTCAATATCATTTGAAGCACCTGTACTTATATCATTTAGTATAAGTTGTTCTGCAACTCTACCACCAAGTAATGATACAATCTTATCTTCCATTTCAGATTTTGACATAAAAGACTTATCTTCTGTATTTTTATACATTGTATACCCACCAGCTGTTCCTCTTGGAATGATAGATATTTGATGAACTGGTTCTGAATGCTCTAAAAATCTACTAACAACCGCATGACCACCTTCGTGATAAGCAACTAAATTTCTATCTTTCTCAGAAATAACTTTACTCTTCTTTTCTGGTCCCATAATAACTTTAGTCATTGCATCTTCCATTTCTTCCATTCCTATAACTGATTTATCTCTTCTAGCAGCTATAAGAGCAGCCTCATTCATCATATTCTCTAAATCAGCACCTGTGAACCCCGCTGTATTTTTAGCAAGTACACCAAGATCTATATCATCACCCAATTTTTTCTTCTTAGCATATAAAGCTAAAATCTCTTCTCTTGCTTTAACATCTGGAGCAGGAACAACGATTTGTCTATCAAATCTTCCTGGTCTTTGAAGTGCTCTATCTAAGATATCTGGTCTGTTTGTCGCCGCTAAAACTATGATTCCACTATTTGTTCCGAAACCATCCATCTCAACAAGTAATTGGTTTAATGTTTGTTCTCTTTCATCATGTCCTCCACCAAGACCTGCACCTCTTTGACGACCAACCGCATCAATTTCATCTATGAATATGATACAAGGACCACCTTTTGATTTAGCTTCACCAAATAATTCTCTAACTCTAGATGCACCAACGCCAACATACATTTCAACGAAGTCTGATCCACTTATTGAATAGAAAGGAACTCCAGCTTCGCCTGCAACGGCTTTAGCAAGTAATGTTTTACCTGTACCTGGTTGACCAACAAGTAAAACTCCTTTTGGTATTCTTGCACCCATATCTATAAATTTCTTAGGATATTTTAAAAACTCTACTATTTCTTGTAATTCTTCTCTTTCTTCTGGTAATCCAGCAACATCTTTAAACGTTATTTTATTTTTGTCTTCTGGATTGAAAAGTTTAGCTCTACTCTTTGTAAAAGACATTGCACCTTTTCCACCACCAATTGTTTGCATCATGAATACCCAGAATAAAATAAGCATTAACACAAAACCGATTGGTGTAACGTAGTCAAGTAATGTAAGTGCCATTGATGGTTCACCTAATTTTAAATCAAACGTTGCTCCTTCTTTTCTAGCTTCTTGTGCATATTCTATAAAAGCTTCTCTACTTGGAATATTAACTGGTATTTCATCCGAATTTTCTGAATCACCAACTAACAAAACAACCGCTGTTGACGAATCACTTGCAAGCTCAATACTAGCAACATCTCCTGATTCTATACTTGCAAGTAAATCCATATATGACATTGATTTTGCATTTTCAGCATCAGCAAACATGCCAGCTAAAAAGAACAACAACAGCATTGTTATAATCAATGGTGCAATTCCTCTAAATGATTTTTTCATTTGCTCCTCCTTATTTATCTAATAAATTCAAATTATATGTTATCATAGTCTAAAAAAAGTGTAAAGAACAAAACTATAACTTCACATACTCTACAATTCCCTTATTTACTGCTACTTTTATGTTTTTATTAGGTGTTAAAAATTTTCCACCAACATTATTTTTGCAAAGTTTCAAAATATCTTGAATATGTACTCGTTCAATATCCTTTACATTGCCTAAAACTTTTCCGATAAACCTTATAATTAATCTTTTTTGTATCGTATTTTCTAGTTCATTAAATTTCTTTAAATTACAGACAACTCTTTCATCTTCTTCTGCAATCAAACAATCTTTATATGAAATGTCTACCTGCTTATTAATATATTCCTCTTCATCTGAAATTATTTCCGACATTCTATTAATATTATTAACAACATTAGAATTTATATTATTTTCAATATACGGAATTAATTCAAGTCTGATTTTATTTCTCGTATAAATAGCTTCATCATTTGATTCATCATGACAAGGATTCAAATTTTCTTTTTCACAATATTCTTCGATTTCTTTTCTTGTTACTTCTAAAAGAGGTCTAATAATATTTTTTCTTGAAATCTCAATTCCTTTAAGTCCAGACATACCAGTACCCCTAACAATATTCATAAGCACTGTTTCCGCATTATCATTCGCATTATGAGCAGTTGCAATTTTTGTACAATTTTCTTGTTTCATAATTTCATCAAAAAAATCATATCTAATTTTTCTACCCAACTCTTCTAAAGTCATATCTGATTCAATCTCTTTTAGTTTAACTCTTTTAACAAAACAAGGAATATTTCTTTCTTCACAAAACTCTCTAACAAATTTTTCATCGTTATCTGCATTTTCTCTAATACCATGATTAATATGGGCTGTGCATATATTATATCCAAGTTTGTATAATGTATTCAAAAGTGTAATTGAATCTGGACCACCAGAAACACCAATTAGCACTTTATCTTCTTCGTTTATTAAATTATATTTTTTAATTATGCTTTTAACTTTTTCAAGCAAATTTATTTTCACCTCTTTTAACTGTGATATCTATCTAAATTAACAAACTTTGTATATTGATTTAACCACAAAAGTTCGGTTGTACCTGTTGAGCCACCTCTGTTTTTTGCAACAATTACTTCTGCTACGTTTTTCTTCTCAGTCTCAGGATTATAATAATCATCTCGATATAAAAACATAACAATATCGGCATCTTGCTCTATAGATCCAGATTCTCTAAGGTCACTAAGCATAGGTCTATGATCTAGTCTTTGCTCAGGAGCACGGCTTAGCTGTGAAAGAGCTATTATTGGAACTCCAATTTCTCTCGCCAAAACCTTTAAGGATCTACTTATTTCAGAAATATCAGCTTGTCTACTTGTAGAAACTTTTGATGCATCCATAAGTTGTAAGTAGTCTATTACAATAAGACCAATATCATATTCCATTTTTAATTTTCTACACTTGGCACGAAGTTCTATTGGGGTAAAACCAGAAGTATCATCTAAAATAATTTTGGCTTCCGAAAGTGTTCCAGATGCATTTGTAAGACTAATCCAATCTTCATCTTCAAGCTTACCACTTCTTATTTTAGTACTATCAACCATCGCTTCACTTGCCAAGATTCTACTCGTTAATTCTTCTTTACTCATCTCGAGACTAAAATACACAACAGATTTTTTAGCTCTAATTGATGCATTAGCTAAGATATTAAGTGCAAAAGCAGACTTACCCATGGCAGGTCTAGCAGCGACAATAACTAATTGTCCTGGCATAAAACCAAGCGTTCTATTATCTAAATCAATAAATCCACTTGGAATACCTATTACACCATCTTCTCTAGTTGCAAGCTCCTCTAAATTGTTAAACGTGTCTACAAGAACATCTTTAATAAGCGCATACGATGAACTTTTTCTTTGAACTATATTAAAAATTTCTTTTTCAGCTCTCTCAGTAATAGCAGTAGCTTCATCAAGCGCTTCATAACTTTCTTTACTTATCTTGTTTGATGCTTTTATTAATTTTCTAAGAATTGATTTTTCCCAAACAATATTTGCATAATTTTCAACATTCGAAATTGAATACATTGGATTTGTAAGTGATGCAAGATATTCAAAACCATTTATAATATCATACTTTCCACGAATTCTAAGTTGTTCTTTTAACGTCAACAAATCTATTGGTTTACCAGCTTCATACAAATCAAGAATAGCACCATAAATCTCGGCATGCTCATTTCTATAAAAATCTTCGGGCTTTAAAATTTCTAGAACTGTCAATACTGCATCCTTGTCAACAAGCATAGAACCTAAAACAGCCTGCTCTGCTTCCATATCATTTGGAGGTATTCTACCTAATAATTCATCATTCATATTATTCCCCTCACATGAATTATTCTATTATTATTCAGCAATTATATTTACTTTCAAAATGCCACTAATACCCTCAAACAACTTAATTTCTATATTATAAACGCCAAGAGCTTTTATAGCATCATCTAGACAAACCTTTTTTTTATCAACCTCAACAAAATACTTTTTAGCAAGTTCACTAGCTATATCTTTTGCAGTAACACTTCCAAAAGTTTTTCCATTATCACCAGCTTTTATTTTAAAAGTTATCT
Organism: uncultured Eubacteriales bacterium; assembly: GCA_949283575.1. Classification (GTDB taxonomy): domain Bacteria; phylum Bacillota; class Clostridia; order TANB77; family UBA1234; genus UBA1234. The sequence continues at coordinate 147,300 of CASDSU010000036.1, read as the reverse complement.
CAAAATTTTTCATTTTTTCTGCCAACTCTTTAGCATTCGCCATTGTCATATCATGCTTATATTTATTAGCATCTTGTTTTGTTTTTAATTCATTCAAATTAGTAGCATCAGCAATTACAGCCAATTTTTTAGGAATCAAATAATTTCTCGCATATCCATCTGATGCATCAATAATCTGACCTTTCTTACCTACAGATTTTATATCTTGTGTCAAAATAACTTTCATCAAAATCCCCCCAAATTCATTAATTCTCTAAAATAGGCGAGCAAACTAAAACTATCTGTGCTCGCCTTTTTTCTTTTGTAAGATATTTATGATTTTTCTTTTCTCATCTCTGTAATTACATTAATAAGTAATTTTTTCACATCTTCAACTTCAGCACCTTCAATTTGTGCACCAGCAATCATCATATGACCGCCACCACCAAATTTTTCAAGAATAACTTGAACATTATGTTCTCCTGTTGAACGACCACTTATATACACCTTGTTATCATATTTTGACAATACAAATGAAGCTTCTATTCCATTCAAATTCAATAATTCGTCTGCGGCTTGTGCTGTTATTTGAATTTGATTGTCTATTCCTGATGGACAAAGTGCAATTGCTATATTATCAAATATTATTTCTGAATTACGAATTACATCGGCTATCGCAACATATGTATCAACATCATTTTGGAACGCCTTCGTTATAGCTGCAACATCAATACCTGTTTTCTTTAAGAAAGCTGCAGCCTCAAACGTTCTAACACCTGTCTTTTGTGTAAAGTTTTTAGTATCAGTTAATATACCAGCATATAAACACTCAGCTTCAAGTGTTGTTGGAACAATTTTAGTATCAGAATACTGTAATAACTCTGTTACTAGCTCACTTGCTGAAGAAGCATAAATTTCATGGAATGTTAAAACCGCATTTTCTATAGCATCTGTACTTCTTCTATGATGATCTATTATAACTACTTTACTCGCATTCTTTAAAACTTCAACTGAATTCACGTAATCATTTAAATGAGTATCTACTACAACTAAAAGAGTGTCATCTGTCATTCTTGCAAGAATATCATCTTCTGCAAGCAAAACGTTTTGATATTGCTCTTCTTTCATTATTTTTTTACAAAGACTATCAATAGCAACACCATAATCATTAACAACTATCATTGCCTCTTTGTCTAAAGTTTTAGCAAGTCTGTAAACTCCCATGGCCGAGCCAAGAGAATCTGCATCCATGTTTTGATGCCCCATTATAACAACATTGCTAGCTTCTCCCATAAGTTCTTTTAAAGCTTGAGAAATAACTCTTGGTTTAACCTTCGTTGTTTTTTCAACCTCTTTAGTATTGCCACCAAAGAATTCATACTTACCATTCTTTCTAACAACAGCTTGGTCTCCACCTCTACCCAAAGCAATATCTATAGTCGCAAGAGCATTTTGAAACTTTTCTAAATTTGTTCCTTCTTCAACAACCATACCTATACTTAAAGTAACTGGAATCTTATTACTAAGAGAAATTTCTTTAATCTCATCTAATATCTGAAATTTATTATTCATAAACTCTCTTACAAACTTTTTTTCAAATACTAACAAATATTTGTTTCTATCAAGACTTGTCATTATACCTCCAGTAAAAGAAAACCAATTTCTAAGTTTCTTTTCAACAGTAGCTATAAGTTGTGGTTTATCTGTATCAACCATACCTTGTACAAGTTCTTCATAATTATCAACCATCACAACCGCAACGGCATTTTTTGAATCATCATACATTCTAAAAAGTCTATAATACTCTGTCCTATCAATAAAATAAAGCATTAAAACACTTTCTTTTTCATGAGAACGTTTTTTCTTTATATTCAAAAGATTTCCAAGCAATCTATAATGCTTATCATGTATATTAATTTCCTTATCAATACCTATAAACTTTTTATCATACTCTTCATTTAATTCTTTAATAACATTTTCAATATACTTTTGTTTATTAATTCCTTTAAATAATAATTCAAGCTCACTATTATTCCAAAGAATATCACCTTGATTATTTACAATCATAGATGGAATTGGAAAATTCAGAACAGTTTCATCCGTCTTTAACTTAAAAATAAAACTATTCATAGTATTTACAATTCTGTCTTTTAGCTCTTCATTCTTTTTATATGTTAAAAACAATACATATGCATAAATTATCGTAGACACAAAAATCATTATAGGAGCATATTTTTGACTCAATATACACATATATAAAAGAATTAATAAAATTAATATCAAATGCAATCTATATCTTGGTACAAAAACATCATTTAATTTTATTTTTTTCATAGTACCCTCCTCACATTTATGCATATATTTTATACTTTAATAAGCTTGGTGTCAACGTTTCTCAACTGTACAATTAATCGTAAAATATATCAATTTACAAATAAAAAAGGACAAGATAAATTGGTATTACTTTTATAAAATATCACCAATTTCTTGTCCCCCATTTTATAGTAATAATTTTTTTATTATCTTTAATGCTTTTTCACGCTCTAACATTACAACATGTCCACAACCCAAACACTTAAGTTTAAAATCTACACCTACACGAGTTATTTCCCATTTTTTACTACCACAAGGATGTTGTTTTTTAGTTTCTACAACATCACCAACTTGATATTCACTCATACATTTCCCCCTAATTTAAGAAGCTGAGTCCACATCTTTTAGTTTTGCAGTCTTTTTAGATGTTTTCTTAGTTGATGCTGCAACTTTAGCAACAGTATCTTCAACATTATCATAAATAAGTTTTGGTGGCTCTAACTGCATCACCGTTTCTTTCGTTATGATACACTTAGAAATTGCTTTATTGGTAGGAATTTCAAACATTATATCTCTCATTGTTTCTTCCAAAATTGCTCTTAAACCTCTGGCACCAGTTTTTCTTTCAATTGCTTTATCAACAATTGCATCTAAAGCTGCATCTTCCATTTCTAGTTCAACACCATCTAACTCAAATAATTTTTTATATTGCTTAACCAATGCATTTTTTGGTTTAGTCATAATTTCAATATAAGCATCTCTCGAAAGCGGTTGAACAGTAGTTATTACAGGAAGTCTACCAACAAATTCAGGAATCAAACCAAATTTAACTAAATCTTGTGGTAATAATTTTTCAAGTAAATCTTTTTCCTTCGTTTCTTCTTGTTTTTCTATTTCTGCACCGAAACCAATATTTTTCTTACCAACTCTAGCATTAATTGTTTTTTCTAATCCTTCAAAAGCACCAGCACAAATAAATAAAATGTTTGTTGTATCTATTTGTAAAAACTCTTGATGGGGATGTTTTCTACCACCTTGAGGTGGAACTGAAGCAACAGTGCCTTCTATGATTTTTAAAAGAGCTTGTTGAACACCTTCACCACTAACATCACGAGTAATAGAAACATTTTCTGATTTTCTAGAAATTTTATCAATTTCATCTATATATATAATACCTTTTTGAGCTCTCTCAATATCATAATCAGCTGCTTGAATAAGTTTTAACAAAATATTTTCTACATCTTCTCCTACATATCCAGCTTCTGTAAGAGCCGTTGCATCGGAAATTGCAAATGGAACATTAAGTATCTTAGCAAGAGTTTGTGCTAAATAAGTTTTACCACAACCAGTTGGACCAAGCATCAAGATATTACTTTTTTGAATATCTACATCATCTTCATCATCAGTCATATTTTCTTGATGATTAATTCTTTTATAATGATTATAAACAGCAACTGCCAAAGATTTTTTAGCAGAATCTTGTCCTATTACATATTCATCTAACTTTTCTTTTATCTCAGCTGGTGTAAGCATTACAATTTCATCATTTTCAAGAGCATCGTCATATTCATTCATTTCATCTTCAATGATATTTGAACAAAGACCTATGCATTCATTACATATGTAAACACCAGGTCCAGCAATAATTCTTTTTACAACATCTTGTGGCTTACCACAAAATGAGCATTTAACATTTTTGCCATCTTCATATTTTGCCATTAATTTTCCTCCTTTTCTTAAGATTATCTTTTGTAAAATTCTCCATATACAACTATTGTGTAGGAAGTATAAAACTCCCTACACAACTAGTACTATGCTTTTCTTGTCATGATTTCATCAATTAAACCATATGCTTTTGCATCTTCTGCAATCATAAAATTATCTCTATCAGTATCTTTTTCAATAACTTCTAATGGTTTACCTGTGTTCTCACTTAAAATTTTATTTAATTTGTCTCTTGTCTTTAACAAGAACTCTGCGTGTATTTTAACGTCTGACGCTTGACCTTTTGCACCACCAAGTGGTTGGTGAATCATTATTTCAGCATTTGGAAGTGCATATCTCTTACCCTTTGTACCTGCAGCAAGTAAAAACGCACCCATACTAGCAGCCATTCCTACACATATTGTAGAAACGTCTGGTTTAATATATTTCATCGTATCGTAAATAGCCATGCCTGCTGTAACAGAGCCACCAGGACTATTTATATATATATGAATGTCTTTATCAGGATCTTCTGATTCTAAGAATAATAACTGCGCAACAACGACACTAGCAGTCGCATCTGTTATTTCGTCTCCTATAAATATTATTCTGTCTTTTAATAATCTAGAAAAAATATCATATGATCTTTCACCATTGCTTGTTTTTTCAACAACATAAGGTATTAAATCGTTAGTTATCATAAAAATCTTCCTTTCTTCTTATGTAAATATTTCTAATACTTACATTCAGTATTATTTAGCGTTATCAATAATAAATTTTACAGCTAAATCATATTTTAATTCTTCAGAAGCAAAGTTCTTTAATTGATCTGTTGGATTTTTTACTAGTTCATCAATGTTTGCACCTGTTGCACCATAATTTTTAGCAAAATCTCTTAATTTTTCTTCAATATCTTTATCTGTGATTTCAATATTTTCTGCTTTAAAGATTTCTTCTAAAACTAATTTTGTTTTTACATTTGTTGTAGCTCTTTCTGTATATTGAGACTTAAATTCTTCTAAATCCTTACCCATTAATCCTAAATATGTTTTCATATCCATACCTTGATATGCAAGTCTTGATTCAAGTTCTTTCATGTAATCTTCGATTTCATGATCAATCATTACTTGTGGAATATCAATTTCTGTATTCTCACAAACTTCTTTAATCGCAGCTTCTTCCATTTCATATTTAGCTTTTTTCTCATTTTCTTCAGCTAATTTCTTTTTAACATCTTCTTTTAATTCTTTTAATGTATCAAACTCACTAACATCTTTAGCAAATTCGTCATCAATTGTTGGTAATTCTTTTATTTTTATTTCATGAATTTTAACTTTAAATACAGCTGGTTTACCTGCTAAATCTGCTGAAAAATAATTTTCTGGGAATGTTACATTAACATCTGTCTCTTCGTTCATTTTTAAGCCAATTAATTGATCTTCAAAACCTGGAATAAATGTATTGCTTCCAATTTCTAATGAATAGTTTTCACCTTTTCCACCATCAAAAGCTTTTCCATTTACAAAGCCTTCAAAGTCGATTACTGCAGTAGAACCATTCTCAATTACTGAATTTTCATCTCCATTAACCATTCTTGAGTTCTTTTCAGCCATAGCATTGATTTCTGCATCAACATCTTTTGCTGTAACCTTATAATCTTTTTTCTCTAATTTGATACCTTTATATTTACCAAGTTTAACTTCTGGTCTAACAGTAACTGTTGCTGTAAATATCAACTCTTTACCTTTTCCAATTTGTGTGATGTCAATTTCTGGAGAAGAAACAATATCTAGTTTGTGCTCTTCTATTGCAGCCTCATATGCATCTTGAGCAACTATATTGAAAGCATCTTCGTAAAGAATACCTTCACCATAATGTTTTTCAACTATATCTCTTGGAACTTTACCTTTTCTGAAACCAGGTACAGCAAAATGTTTTGCATTTCTAAAGAATGCTTTTGACATACCTTCTTCAAATTTTTCTGCTTCTATTGTTATCTCTAGTTTTACTAAATTATTTTCTAATTTTTCTAATTTTGAACTCATTGTTATTACCCTTCCTTTTTGTTTTATATAATCTTTTTTTCTACATCCTACATTAATTACTGCATACGATTTAACATATAAGTATAATTAATCATTGTCTAACGTTTAATTATTTTTGGACATAGTAATCCCGTAGTGGACATTATATCACAGACGCTTGTTTTTTCCAAGTTTTTTTCAAAAAACATGCAGAAAATTGCACGTTTAGTTAATTTTTAGCAATTCAAAATCAAGATAGTCACATGATGTTAAATATGTTTTCATACCTGAAATATCTACCATGTTTTCTTCATATTTAGTATGTAGATGTCCATAAATCCAAATACTTATGTTATACTCATTAAGTGCCTTTATTATCCTATCGTTTGGTGGATAATGTGTTGTAAAAATTATTGGTTTGTCAGGATTTAAGCTTTTAGCCGCATCAAGTGACAGTTTAGCTCTTAAAATCTCTCTATTAAAAATTTTCTCATTATCCTCGGTCTCTTCATCATAATCCCAATATCTCGTACCAGTAAGCATATATTCACCTAGATCATACGCATTATTATATAAAAAATATATGTTATCATATCCATTTTTCATTAAAAATTCATTCATCTTTTTAGTTGTAGTCCACCAATAATCATGGTTTCCTTTTAATATGTATTTTTTTCCAGGCAAACTATTTATAAAATCAAAATCTTCTTTTGATTCTTCCAAATAAGTAGCCCATGACAAGTCTCCTGACAATATAACCACATCTTCTTCTGTTACTTTGGCAAGCCAATCTTTTTTTATTTTTTTCTCATATTCTTGCCATTTTTCACCAAAAACGCTCATTGATTTATCTTTATTACTAAATGACAAATGCAAATCTGATATTGCATAGATTGCCACATTTATCACACTCCTGTTAATCTCCTATTTTTAGGTTTGGTACTGCATTTAAATTTAAATCTGATATTTTGCCCGCCATAAAATTATAATATCCAGCTGCTGCAATCATAGCAGCATTATCCGTGCATAACACAAGTTCTGGATAATATATTTTCAAACCATTTTCTTCTCCTAATGTTTCCATTTTTGTTCTCAAATAACTATTAGCCGAAACACCTCCAGCAATGGCAACTTTATCTACTCCAATCATTTTTACAGCTTTCAAAACATTTGTAGTCAAAGTTTCTGTAACGGCTTCTTCAAAACTTGCACATAAATTATTGATATTGATGTTCTCTTTTTCTTTATTTACAAGATTTAAAACCGCAGTCTTTATTCCACTAAAACTAAAATCTAAGTTTTCAAAATATGTTCTTGGAAGATGATACGTTGGCTCCCCCTCTTTCGCTAGCTTATCTATAATCGGACCACCAGGATAGCCAAGTCCAATTACCCTTGCAACCTTATCAAAAGCCTCTCCCACAGCATCATCACGTGTTTTACCTAATATTTCAAATTTTGTATAATCTTTTACATGAACTAAATGAGAATGTCCACCAGAAACCACTAAGCATAAATACGGTGGTTTCAAATCTTTATGCGTTATGTAATTTGCTGCAATGTGACCTTCTATATGATGAGTTCCAACTAAAGGTTTTTTACTCGCATATGCAATTGCCTTGGCCGTCGATAAACCAACTAAAAGAGCACCAACAAGTCCAGGTCCATAAGTAGGACAAATAGCATCTATTTCTTCTAAAGAAACAGATGCTTTTTCTAGAGCTTCCTTCACAACATATGTAATATTTTCAACATGGTTTCGTGACGCAATTTCAGGTACGACCCCACCATATTTTTTATGTATATCTATTTGTGTTGCTATTACATTTGATAAAACCTCTCTTCCATTTTTTACTACCGCAACAGAAGTTTCATCGCAACTTGATTCAATTCCCAAACAAAGTATATCTTTTGACATGTTTATTCTTCCTTTTATTTTCTATATTTTTACATAAGCATCCATACTAATTTTTGAGATATTCCGAAGCATAAAATTGCCAATTCCATTAACAATAGGACCAATTAACATAGCTGGTATATTAGTAACAAATAATATTGCAATAATAAACATTGAATATCTCTCTAAAGTCCATAAAAAATCTCTTGCTTTTCCCTTTAAAAAATATGCTAAAATCTTTGAACCATCAAGAGGTGGAAATGGCAATAAATTAAATGCGAACAAGGATAAATTTATACTTGCTGCATACAAAATCATTGTATACAAAATCTCATTCATAACATTATTACCAGGCATAAAAAAGTAGAAAGCAAACGGAAAAATCAAAAATAATATAAACGCTAGTATGAGATTACTTATAGGTCCAGCAAGTGCAACCAACATATTGTCCCTAGAAGGATTTCTAAAATATGTTGGATCAATTTGAACAGGTTTTCCCCATCCAAATCTTGCAAATATTAAACAAATCGTACCAACTGGATCCATATGTGCAAGCGGGTTAAGTGTAAGTCTCCCTTGTCTTTCTGGAGTTGGATCTCCTAATCTGTCCGCCATCTTAGCATGCGAAAATTCATGCACAGTAAGCCCCAATATAAGACCTGGTAAAGTTAGTAATAATGCCATTATGTCTATAGAACCAACTAATGATTGCAACATAAAGAATATTAATAATACTACTAATATTTTTTTCAAGTCAAAACTACTATACATATTTTTCCTCCTTTTAATAAATTTTTATTTAACAGTGAAGAAGCACTTTTATCTTTATATAAACATTTGGCCTATTAAAGAAAAGTGCTTCGTTTCATATATTACATTTTAGTCTAATGGTTTCATTGTTGGGAACAACAATACATCTCTAATTGAATAACTATCTGTAAGTAACATTACAAGTCTATCTACTCCAACACCTAATCCACCTGTTGGAGGAAGACCATATTCTAATGCTTGTACATAGTCCTCATCCATCATGTTAGCTTCTTCATTTCCAGCTTCTCTTTCAGCAACTTGAGCCATAAACCTTTCTTTTTGATCTATTGGATCATTTAATTCTGAGAATGCATTTCCATATTCTCTACCACCAATAAATACTTCAAATCTTTCAACAAGTCTTGGATCTGAATTTTTTTTCTTAGCAAGTGGTGATATTTCTATTGGATAGTCTATGATAAACGTTGGTTGAATTAATGTTTCTTCAACTCTTTCATCAAATACTAATGCAATTGCGTCTCCTCTTGTAATGTCTCCTTCTAAATTAATTCCTAAACTCTTTACAAGCTCTGCAGCTTCTTCATCAGTTTCTACTTTGTTGAAATCAGCTCCAGTAACTTCTTTTATTGCATCTATCATTGATATTCTCTTCCAACCTGGTGTTAAATCAATTTCTGTTCCTTGATATGTTATCTTTGTTGTCCCGCAAACATCCTGTGCTAGTGTTGAGAACAATCCTTCAACTAAATCCATCATATCATTATAATCTTCGTATGCTGAATACAACTCGAATGTTGTAAATTCTGGATTATGTTTGATATCCATTCCTTCATTTCTAAAAAGTCTTCCCATTTCATATACTTTGTGGAATCCACCAACTATTAATCTCTTCAAATATAGCTCTGGAGCTATTCTTAGATACATATCTAGATCTAATGTATTATGGTGAGTAACGAATGGTCTAGCAGTAGCACCACCTTGAATTGTATTTAATATTGGAGTATCAACTTCTAAATATCCTCTATCGTCTAAATACTTTCTGATACCTTTTATGATTTTACTTCTAGCTACGAATGTATCTTTAACACCTTCATTCATTATTAAATCAACATATCTTTGTCTATATCTAAGATCCATATCTTTTAATCCATGGAATTTTTCTGGAAGTGGTCTTAAAGATTTTGATAAAAGTATAATTTCTTTAACCTTAACAGATACTTCTCCCATGTGAGTTTTGAATACTGTTCCTGTAATACCTATAATATCACCGATATCATACTTTTTGAATTCTTCGTACGCTTCAGCACCAACCTCATCTAATTTTACATATATTTGAATTCTGCCATACATATCTTGCAAATCGCAGAATGAAGCTTTTCCATGTCCTCTTTTAGCCATAAGTCTACCCGCAAGCGTAACTATCACTGGCTCTGCTTCTTCTCCCTCTACCGGGTCAACGAATTTCTCTTTTATATCTTTACTATTATCCTTGCTATCAAATTTAACAATTTGAAATGGGTCTTTTCCTTTCTCACGCAAATCCTCTAATTTCGCGATTCTTACTTTCATTAATTCATTTAAATCTTCTTGTTCAACGTTTTGATTCATGTTGTTTTCTTCGTTCATAAAACTTTCCCCTTTCATTTCATAGTAAAGTTAATTTTTTCCAAATGTTTTCACATTCGTGTTTGCATTATATCACAAAAATATATTGCGTACAATCCTTTATTTTATCGATAAAAATCGATAATTTTAAAACAAAAAGAGAGCTTCTTTAAAAAGCTCCCACATTTTCCTTATTTTTTTATTTTTAAAATCTTAAGTTGAACGATTCCACCCGGAGTTTCAACATCAACAATTTCATTTTTCTTTTTACCAAGTAACGCACTACCAATTGGTGACTCATTTGAAATTTTATTTTCAGCCAAATCAACTTCTGTTGATCCAACGATCTTATATTCAACTTTTTCGTCAAATTCAATATCTAAAACTTGAACAACATTACCAACTTGAACAGTCTTTGTCTCTATTTCGTCTTCATCAATTAATTTAACATTTCTCAATTTGTTTTCTAAATCTATTATTCTCATTTCAACTTGAGCTTGTTCATTTTTAGCCTCATCATATTCAGAATTTTCTGATAAGTCACCAAAACCTGTAGCAACCTTAATTCTTTCAGCTATTTCTTTTCTTTTTTCAGTTTTTAAATATTCTAATTCAGCCTCTAATTTTTTTAACCCTTCATATGTCAGTAAAGTTTCTTTCTCTGCCATCTTCATCATTCCCTTTCTTTATTACACTTAGCTTTTGTTTTTTAGTGTAACAGAATTTTCTTGTTTACATCTAGTATATATTAAACATTCACTTTTAGTTTGTCAAGAAAAACTTCTACCTATTTTTTCAAACTCTTCAACAGTTATCTTTCCTTTTATTCCCATATATCCATTAATCATATATTTTTCACTATTAAAGATACGTTCGTTATCTTTTAATTTTCTAAGTGGTTTATATATTTTAGCTTCGCAAATTGCTAAATCACGATACCTAATTTTACTTTCAAAGTCGCCATACATTATGTCTACATCATTTATAATAATCCCATTAAATCCATGTTTTACTGTATTTATTCTATTATTTAAAGAAACTATTATACTGTTCTTTGGCATTTTTATTTTTTGTATTTCTTCTTCATTAAAATCAAGATTTATTACTAAATTAGATCTTCTGAAATCCTTCTCTGTATCGGTATTATAAAGATTTATCAAATAACCATATTGTTCAAAAAGTTTGAGTGATGTTTTTTCATATTTGGTATAATTTCTAGATATTAAATTTAGTTCTTTTATATCTCTAGAAACATATTCTATAAGATCAATATTTTCTAAACTATATTCATTCATCAAAAGTAATATATTCATTTTTTCTTTTGAATATTTTGTATATCTTGAAATCTCATTAATAAATTTTGTTAGTAAAACTTTTCCCATTCTTCTGCCAGTTATTATATATTTCTTTGAATCTTCTAATTTTCTGCATAAATTATTATTATTAATCATTTCCTTGCTTAGAATAACATTTTCAACATTATATTCATTTATCTTTTTTAAAATTCTTTTTACCAATACATTCTCGTTTCTTTCCCTTATTTTGGGGGTGGTTATTTTAACTTCACCTAAAACTTCTTCAGATGAAATTTTGTTAAAACGTTGTTTTGTTGAATAATCTACAAGTGCATAAAGCATCTTACCACCCCCAACTTTGATTTAATATTAATTTGTTATATCTGCAATAACTTGCCATACATCATTAGTTTCAAAACCTCTTCGCCAAGCCGCAATACCTGCTAAATTATATTTTTCTACTAATTCTATTTTTTTCTCGAGTGATTTTTCATCCTCCACATATATTTTTATTTGATTTCCCTGTGTTGTATAACTGACAACATGTTGTCCTAATTCGTCATTCCATGTTGTTGAAGACTGATTACTATTTATATACTCCTTAGCTTTTGACATTGAGAGAGCTGAGGTCGATAGAACAGTACCATCTTTTTCTTTCCAATATCTTGAATAAAAAGGTACACCTAAAATTAATTTTTTGCTTTCGATTCCATCTCTTTCTATCATTTTACTTAAATTTAAATCTACCCATTTTAATGAAGCTACTGGTCCAGAAATTTTACTACTTTGACCGTATTGATCATATGCCATTACCATTATGTAATCACACGCATCTGAAATAGCCTTGCTATCATAGCACAAAGACCATTCTGACGAGCCATCAGGTACATTTACATCTACTGAAGTTACAACACCATTTTGTTCAAGCATCGCAGCAAGTTCTCTAACAAGTATTACAAATTCATTTCTGTCTTTTTGATACATATGCTCGAAATCCAGATTTATTCCTTTAAAATTATATTTTTCACATAATTTTACTATGTTATCTACAAAATTTTTTCTTTTATTCATATCTGTAACTAAAACAGAAGTTTTTTCAATACCTATATCATCATTTTTTATTGTTGGCCAAACTTCATAACCATTTTTTTCTGCCCAAGATATATATGTTGTACTTACATTTTCTCTAATATCTCCACTATCATTTTTCACATATACCCATGTTGGTGAAACTATATTTATTCCTTTTATTTTCCCTTCATTACTTCTATCTGGTGTATAGTTTGCTGCATATTCCCACACTAAGCTTATCGTTTTTTTATAATCACTTTCATCAATCATATTAATTGGAGAATTTAATAACTCTGCCTTTGCCAAATTAGATTTTCGAAGATAACCTATTTTTCCATTTGATGTACGCACTGATATAAAGTCATCACCATTTGCCATATCAAAATTTTTATCAAACACTTCTAATTTTTCTTCTTTATTTGTTTTATGAATTGTATTCGATGAATCATCTGGATATTCTTTTATTTTCACGTTAGAATTCAAAATAAAAGTATAATACTTTGCATCTTTTGTTGTTATAACAATATTATCATTGCATGTAACTTCTATCCCATAAATATCATTAAATTCTTCTATTGGAATATATATTTTTTCATCAATCAGTTGTGCAGGAACATCAATTATTTTTTCATCATCGTTTATCAAAATTTTATTGTCGTTCAATTTCATTTTTGCAATATTACTATCACGCGAAGCTATAACAGTATCATACTTTTTATCATAATAAATATATTCATCAATATATTTTTCTATTGTATCCAAAGAAAATAAAGCTTTACCATCTTGTATTTTGACTTCATCCGGCAATCTTCTACTTTCATTTACCCCATTAATAATTACTTCATTTTCAATTTCTACTAATTTTAACTTTGATTTTTTTATGTATCCTAAATCACCTTCAGAACTTCTTACATAAACATATTCATCAGGTAATATTGTTTCAAAATCTGGTGTAGCAATCTCAATTGTATCACCTTTTTTCAAAACTTTAATCGTTAATCCATTTTCTCTTTTATATTTTTTTAATTTTGTATTTTTAGCAAGCTCAGCTTTTGAAAAATTATCAGAACCATTTGTTGAAATTATTACTTTTTCATTATATTCAACCGAAATATCATAAATTTCTTCTAAATGTTTTATCGGAATATATAAGTCTCCACTTATAACCTGAACAGGAACATTTATTACTTTTTCTTGTGTATTAATTGTTATCACTTTGTCATCAATTGGCATTTTCACAATGTATTTATCATAATTTATTTTTAGAGTATTTTCACTAAAAAACATATCAGAATCTATATATTTTTTTGCAGTTTCGAGAGAAAACAGAACTTCTCCATCTTTTAAAATTACCTCATCAGGCAATTCATTTGTTTTCTCTACATCATCAATTATTACCCTTACTTTTTCGCCATAATCAATATTATCTATATAGTATGGTGTCGCTTCACAAATAAAATATGCTACAACAATAAATAATACAACTATTACTGCATTTTTTATCATATATTTCAACTTCATTAATTTAATCTCTCCTCTTTAAATATTATAATTAATCATATCAAATTCAGACTACAATTTCCAATATTTTTTATTCGTATTTTCTTTGCTTTTTAAGTCGAATGTTGTATAATTTTGTTGTGTATATTTATTTTGAGAAAAGGAGGTTTATTCTATGTCACCATGGACAATATGGCTAATTATTGCTTGCTTCTTTATTGTTCTTGAAATTTTTACTGCTGGTTTCTTTATAATTTGGTTTGGAATCTCAGCGTTGCTAGCGTTAGTATTTAGTTTAGTTTTTCCAAAATTAATTATTGGGCAAGTTATTGTATGGCTTATTTTCTCTGTACTTCTTGTACTTTTAACAAAAAAATTCGCCGATAAAGTTGCTCCAGCAAATGTTCCTACAAATGTGTATTCTGTAATCGGTAAAAAAGCTAATGTTATAGCTGAAATCAATGATGAAAAATCAACTGGACAAGTAAAGGTGGATGGCGATATATGGTCTGCAAAAACAGAAGAATTTAACGAGATTATTCCTGTAGGCTCTATTGTTGAAATTCTAAAAATTGATGGCGTAAAAGTTGTTGTAAAAAAAATTGATGAAAAATAAATTTTAATTTTTTAGGAGGTTTTTATATGGGAATTGTAATTATTATACTTATAATTTTTGCTTTCGTTGCTTATAAATCTATCAAGATTGTTACACAATCTGAAGTTCTAATTATTGAAAGACTTGGTAAATATTCAAGAACTGCTTCTGCTGGTATGAACATTCTTGTTCCTTTCATTGAAAGAATTAGAGCTCGTGTTGATTTAAGAGAACAAACTATGGACGTTCAACCTCAAAGCGTTATCACAAAAGATAATGTTACTATTAAAATCGATACAGTTGTTTTCTATCAAATAACAGAAGCTAAACGTGCTGTTTATGAAATTCAAAATCTAACATCAAGTATTAGATATTTAACTCAAACAACTATGCGTGATATTATTGGTAAAATGGAACTTGATACAACTCTTAGCTCAAGAGATTCTATAAATGCTCAACTTCGTCAAATCCTTGATGAAGCTACTGATAAATGGGGTTGTAAAGTTACTAGAGTTGAGATTAAAGACATCGATCCTCCAAAGGATATAAGAGATTCAATGGAAAAACAAATGAACGCTGAAAGAAATAAAAGAGCTGTTATTCTTGAAGCTGAAGGACAAAGACAATCTGCCATCACAATTGCAGAAGGTGAAAAAGAATCTAAAATTCTTCAAGCTGACGCTGAAAGAGAATCTAATATCAGAAGGGCTGAAGGTGACAAACAAGCTAGAATCCTCAGAGCAAACGGTGAAGCTGAAGCTATCAGACAAATTGCTGAAGCTAAAGCAAGAGAAGTTGAACTTGTATATAATGCAATGAAAAATGCAAACCCTGATGAAAGAATCGTTCAATTAAAAGCATTAGAATCATTAGAAGAAGTTTCTAGAGGACCAGCTAACAAAGTATTCATACCATTCGATGCAACAAAAACACTTGCAAGCTTAGGTTCAATGAGTGAAGTATACAAACAACAATAAAATAAAAAAAGGACAAAGGGTCACTTCAACGTCCCTTTGTCCTTTTTTTATTTTTAGAATCCCATGTCTTCTGGCATTCCTCCATGATTGTGTCCACAGTTACATCCGCCTTCTTCTTTTTTATCAGCAACTAAACTTTCTGTAGTAAGTACCATCGATGCAATACTTGCTGCATTTTGAAGTGCACTACGTGTAACTTTAGTTGGATCTATTATGCCTTCTTTTTTCATGTCAACATACTTTTCATTTAACGCGTCAAATCCGATTCCAACTTCACTTGTTCTAACTTTATCTAGAATAACACTACCTTCTAAACCAGCATTTAATGCGATTTGTTTTAATGGTTCTTCAAGTGCCATTAATACTGTTTTTACACCTGTTTTTTCATCACCATCTACTGACTCAAGTAATTTTTCAATTTCTGTTATTGCATTAACATATGCTGTTCCACCACCTGCTACTATTCCCTCTTCTACAGCTGCTCTAGTAGCCGCAAGTGCATCTTCTATTCTAAGCTTCTTTTCTTTCATTTCAACTTCTGTAGCCGCACCAACTTCAATTACAGCAACACCACCAACAAGTTTAGCAAGTCTTTCTTGAAGTTTTTCTTTATCATATTCTGATTCTGTTTTTTCAAGTTCATTTCTAATTTGTTTAATTCTTTCAGCAAGTAATTCTTTACTTCCAGCTCCATCAACAATTATAGTATTATCCTTCTCAACTTTAACTTGTCTTGCTCTACCTAATTGATGTATTTCAACTTCTTTTAATTCAAGTCCAAGTTCATCAGTTATAACTTCTCCACCTGTCAAAATGGCTATATCTCTAAGCATTTCTTTTCTCTTATCGCCATATCCAGGAGCTTTTACAGCAACACATTGAAATGTTCCTCTTAATTTATTTAAAACAAGAGTTGTTAATGCATCTCCATCAACATCATCAGCAATAATGACAAATTTCTTGCTTTGTTGAACTATTTGTTCAAGTATTGGCAATATTTCTTGAATATTTGATATTTTCTTATCTGTTATCAATATGTATGGATCATCCATAATAGCTTCCATTTTATCAGTATCTGTAACCATATATGGAGAAATATATCCTTTTTCAAAATTCATTCCTTCAACAACACTTAAACTTGTTCCTGTAGTCTTTGATTCTTCTACTGTTATAACTCCATCGTTTGAAACTTTTTCCATTGCATCAGCAATTAAATTTCCAACCATTTCATCATTTGCAGAAATTGCAGCAACTTTAGCTATGTCCTCTTTTCCATTTACTTTTGTGCTGTTAGCTTTTATTGATTCAACAGCCTTATCTATAGCTTTGCTCATTCCTCTTCTCATTATCATAGGATTTGCACCAGCTGCAACATTTTTAATTCCTTCTCTAATCATTGCTTGAGCAAGAACTGTAGCTGTAGTAGTTCCATCACCAGCAACATCATTTGTTTTTGTTGAAACTTCTTTAACAAGTTGCGCTCCCATGTTTTCAAAAGGATCATCTAATTCTATTTCTTTAGCAATCGTAACACCATCATTTGTTATAAGTGGTGCACCATATTTTTTATCTAATACAACATTTCTTCCTTTAGGACCAAGTGTAACTTTAACAGTATTTGCTAATTGATTTACACCTCTTTCAAGAGCTTTTCTAGCATCTTCACCATATAAAATCTTTTTACTCATTTAAAACTTACCTCCTAAAAATGTTATTCAATTACTGCAAGAATATCATCTTGACGAACTATTGTATATTCAGCATCTTCATATTTAACTTCTGTTCCTGCATATTTTGAGAATATAACTTTTTCACCAACTTCAACTTGCATTTTTACTTCTTTATCGCCTACAAGTCCACCTGGTCCAACAGCAACAACTCTCGCTACATGTGGTTTTTCTTTACTTGTACTTGCAAGCAATATTCCACTCTTAGTAGTTTCTTCTGCCTCTATTAATTTTAATACAACTCTATCTGCTAACGGTCTAATCATGTGTATAACCTCCTTAATAAAAACATTAGCACTCTATAATATAGAGTGCTAATTTATAATATTACTATGTAGTTTTTTTGTCAATATGATAAAAATATTTTTTAGTATGATGACCATACCATGCCAACATAAGTTGCAACATTATTTGCATCAAACTCTATTGTAACATTATTTTCTTTTACATCGAACCATGTATATTGACATTCACCATCAATATTTCTTTCTACTTCAATATACTTCTTTCCAAGTATCGCTTCGATTTCAGCTAAAGTCATATCTTCTTTTACAGAATCTATAACTGCTTCCAAATCATCAAGCGTTGTTCCTATTTCTGTTGACAATTGAATTCCATCATATGAAGAAGAATCAATGCTACGACTTTTTCTAACTACAACACCATTTACTATTTTAACTGAATGTTCATTATAATATTCGTCGCTCCAATAACAATATTCCTCATCTTCATAAGAATCTTCAAATGTAGGGTCACCCATTAAAGCTATTACTTCATCTTTTGTTGAGTTTAGCTTAATATTTTTATACGTAGCATCAGAATCAGGCAAAACGTATACTTGTTCACCTTGCAATTCGAATTCTTCCGAATAATTATAATTACTATCAAAATCTATATCTTCTTCATCACCTAATGAAAAATCATAATCGTAATCCGAATATTCATCTTCAACCGCTGAAAATTCTTCTATAAATCCGGCTGGCAATCTTTTAGAAATTGTTTCAATATATGGTAATAAACCATTTTGAATTTCTAACATTTTATCTTCAATAGCTGTCATAGCTTCATCATTTAATACAAATGCATTAGAAGCTTTTATTTGATCTAATGAAGCAGATTTTTCATATGTTAATGTATTTTTAAATATACCCATGTTAACATCTATTGTGTCAACCATGGCATTTATAACAAAATTACTTACATATTTATTATCAAATTTTTCTGTTTCACAAATAAATTTAACATTTTCTGCATCTGAATTAGTATATGCTATCGCAACTTCAATATAAGAATTACTTTTTTCATTTAAACCAGCAAGTCTAATTAACACTTCATCTTCAACAAATACCAATTCAATTGCATATGTATTTCCACCTTTTACATACACATTCAACTCACATAATACATCATCACTTGCACCTTCAAGTGCCATGTCTGTTTGTTCTATAGAATAAATAATATCATTTTGCCAATCCTCAAAAGATGAGTATTCAAAATCTTCAACTTCTTGATTTTTAATTAATTCATATAAATCTTCATCATTTTGTGCAATAACTAATATATCTCTAGCAATTTCATATACAGCCTTATCACTCAATGATAAAGTATGTTTTGTAAACGATAATTCTTGATTTTTAATTGTTAATTTTTGATTTTTCTCATTAGTAATATTATTTTCTATAGATTCTATTAAAGTCTTTTTATATTTTTCTAATACTTTTTCTAATTTTTTTTCATCAACACTTTGCGCTTCTAAAGTATCTGAATATGTTTTTCTTAATTCATCTTCTGTTATTTTGTTTGGAATCGCCTCAAGCTTTTCGCCACTCAAACCCAATTTTTCAGCTAAAGCCTTTAAATTATTATTTTCGATAACTATATATTCTTCTATTAAATCAGGAATTTTTATTCCATATAAATCACCTGTTTTTGCATAATCAACTGACACTATTTCTGAAGCATCTATTTCAAATGCAACCTTGCCTGATATATCATTACCCTTTTTATTTTGTTCTGTAACAATTGCTATATCATCAATACTTTCTATTTCAACTCCTGCCAAGCTAAGAATTGCAGAAGCATCAACAGAAACTTCTGATATAACCTTGCCATCTTCATTTCTAACTTTTGCCATCTCTAATGGCATTTCTAAAATATAATCATCCGTTAACATCTTGATGAATCTTTCACCTTTTGATCTTCCACCAAATGCTCCAAAAACACATGTTCCTAATAATGCGACAATTGCAATAACAAGAAGGGCAACTAAAAATCCACCGCCTGACCCTGTAGTTGGTTCATCTGGTGTAAGTCTGCTATTGCTTGATACACCTGGTTCCTCTGGAGTAAGTGTAGTTCTTTCTGCTTCACTAATTCCGCTTATTTGATTTAAATTTTCGTCGTTCATCCTAATCCTCCTCTTCAATTTAGGTTACATACCCTAATTATAAATTCTTATCATTAAAAACACAATAAATTCATTGATTTTTAATATAATTGTAATATTATGTATACAGTTTTTTATTGTTTTTCATCTACTATCCTAATATTTTCATTTCCAACTTTATTTTTTAATGTATCAAAAATTTTCTCATCAATATACATTGGCAAAATCTTTGAAACACCATTATTTCTAAGTTCTACATTTATAGTTCCTTTTTGATTACTTATTTCTTTTATAAAATTTCTAAGTTCTTGAAGTTCATATTCATTTTTATCTCTTGGAATATCTATCTGAATCATTTTAGTTTTATCACCAAGTGCCATCATTAATTCGTAATTATGTGCCTCAAAATTCGCAATTCTTAATGCAACTACTGTTATTTCATCTTCTTTTACACTTATTCTTCCAGATATTTGAACGATATTATCTTCATAAACCTCATTCCTGTATTGCATATACGTCTTTGGGAAAATTATTAAATTCAAACTTCCTTCTAAATCTTCTAAAGTAACAAAAGCCATTATCTCGTTATTTTTTGTTATTTTGGTTCTAACTTCTGATATAATTCCAAAAATTTTAACTTCTTTACCATCTAATGTTTGAATGTTTCGTGCTGTTACCTCATCTAATTCTTCAATTACCAAATCTGAACTTTTAATTGTTGAATATTTCTCTATATATGAAATATAATTATCTAAAGGATGGCCTGACACATATAAACCAAGCATTTCTTTTTCCATCAATAATATTTCTTTTTTAGGTAATTCTTTCATCGGTCTCATTTGATATAACTCTTCTTTTGAGGCTACATTTTCAGAAATTTCAAACATATTCATTTGACCTGACAACGCTCTTTTTTTGTCTCCTGAAATTGTGTCTAATATATCTTCAAATGATGATAATAACGTATTTCTATTTGCTTCCAGTGAATCAAACACACCCGCTTTTATTAAACTTTCAATACATTTTCGGTTAACATCTTCACATTCAACTCTTTTACAAAAATCGATAAAATCTTCAAATGGACCGTTTTTTTCTCTATCATTTGTTATTGATTCAATTGCTGCTTCTCCAACGTTTTTTATAGCAGCAAGTCCAAATATTATTTTATTTCCTTCAACAGTAAACTTACTGAAACTCTTATTAATATCTGGTCTTAAAACTTCAATATCCATTTTCTTGCATTCATTTATATAAGTTGTTATTTTTGTTTGTGTTGTTAAAAAACTGTTTAAAAGTGCTGCAAAAAATTCTGTTGGATAATATGCTTTCAAATATGCCGTTCTATATGCTACAACAGCATAACATGCTGCATGAGATTTATTAAAAGCATACTTAGCAAACTCAGCCATCTCATCAAATATCCTATTAGCCGATTTTTCATCTACACCATTTCGAATCGCTCCTGGTATCTTTACATTTCCCTCTTCATCTGTTAATCCATAAATGAAATTCTTTCTTTCTTCAGCCATTACATCAAGCTTCTTTTTTCCCATGGCACGACGAACTAAATCAGCTCTTCCTAGTGAATATCCTGCGACATTTTGAACTATCTGCATTACTTGCTCTTGATATACCATACACCCATATGAAACATTTAAAATTGGCTCTAATATTGGGTGTGTATATTCTGTTTCAGCTGGATTATTTTTTCCTTTTATATATCTTGGAATCTGATCCATTGGACCTGGACGATAAAGTGAAACTCCAGCAATTAAATCTTCTAAACAGTCTGGTTTTAACTCCCTCATAAAAGAAGTCATACCACCACTTTCAAATTGGAATATACCGCTTGAGTTTCCTTCGCACCAAAGTTTATACACTTTAGGATCATTCATTCCACTATCATATTTTACATCTATATTTCTATTTTTCTTAACTAAATCAACCGCATCTTTTATAACAGTAAGTGTTCTAAGCCCTAAAAAATCCATCTTTAGAAGACCCAATTCTTCAAGTATTGTCATTGTATATTGAGTCGATATTATGCTATCAGTTTTATAAAGTGGAACATACGAATCAACCGGATCTTTTGTTATTACGACACCTGCTGCATGCGTTGATGCATGACGAGGCAATCCTTCTAATCTTTTCGAAATATCTATAATTTCCTTCACATCTAGCTCTTCGTCATACATTTTCTTTAACTCTGGATTCATTTCTAATGCCTTATCTAGTGTCATATGTAATTCCATCGGAACATTTTTTGAAATCATATCAGCCTTACTATATGGAACATTCAAAACTCTCGCAACATCTCTTATAACACCTCTCGCTGCCAAAGTTCCAAAAGTTATGATTTGAGCAACATGATCTTCTCCATATTTTTGACAAACATAATCAATAACTTCCTGTCTTCTTTCATAACAAAAGTCAATATCAAAGTCAGGCATGCTAACTCTTTCTGGATTTAGAAATCTTTCAAAAATCAAACTATATTTTATTGGATCTATATCCGTTATTTCGACACAATACGCAGCTAAACTTCCTGCACCAGATCCTCTTCCTGGTCCAACTGGAATATCTGAATCTTTCGCATATTTGATAAAATCCCAAACTATTAAATAATAATCTGTATATCCCATCTTATTTACGACGCCAAGCTCATATTCCATTCGTTCATAAAGCTCATTATCTTCATTTTTAGCAAATTCTTGTATTTTTAGTAGCTCTTCATCAGACATAACAGCACTTTGACCTTCAATATCTTTGAATTCAAAAAGTGCTTTTTTGTCATTAAAGTATCTATTTATCAAACCTTTGTAAGCTATTTTTTTCAGATACGTTGCGTGGTCTTCATTGTATGGTGTATCAAAATTAGGCAATACTGTATGTCCAAACTCAAATTCAACGTTACATTTGTCTGCAATTTCAACAGTGTTATCTAAAAGCTCTGGCAAATTTTTAAAATTTTCTGCAACTTCTTCTGGAGATTTTATGTAAAATTCTTCTGAACCCATGCGCATCCTATCAGTATCACTAACTTTTTTTCCAGTTTGAATACAAAGCAAAACATCGTGACTTGCTGCATCTTCTCTTTTTAGATAATGTGCGTCATTAGTAGCAATCATCTTTATATCAAGTTCTCTTGCAAGTTTGATGAGCCTCTGATTTGCAATAACTTGTTCCTTAATACCATTATGTTGAAGCTCTATGTAAAAATCATCTTTTCCAAATATATCAATATACTCAAGAGCTATTTTCTTAGCCTTTTCATAATCATCCGCCAAAAGTGCTCGATTAATAAAACCAGCTAAACAAGCACTACTACAAATTAATCCCTTACTATATTTTCTTAAAACCTCAATATCTACTCTTGGTTTGTAATAAAATCCCTCCGTAAAAGCGATAGACACAAGTTTTATAAGATTCTTATACCCTTCATTGTCTTTTGCAAGTAATATAAGATGTCCAGGTCTCTCATCAACATTCGCTTCCTTATCAAACCTTGTTCTTGGTGCCACATACATTTCACAACCAATAATTGGCTTTATATCATTCTTTTTACACTCTTTATAAAACTCAATTGCACCATACATAACACCATGGTCAGTTATCGCAATCGCTTTCATCCCAAGCTCTTTAACTCTTTTGACTAAATCTTTTATCCTATTTGCACCATCAAGCAAACTATATTCAGTATGCACATGAAGATGCACAAAATCACGTGCCATAATCATCACCCACCGGAATTATATATTATCTCAGGCACAAATTCAACTCGCCGAAGCAAACACTAGGGACGTCTTGCATTATGTCGACTTTCGTGTTATAATGTGCGCGGTGATATTTATGCTAGAAAAAATTAACAATTTAGAAGATTTCAAAAAATTAAATAAAAAAGATTTACCTGAGCTTGCTGAAGATATCAGAAAGTTTCTTATTGATAATGTTTCAAAGACAGGAGGACACTTGTCTCCAAACCTTGGTGTTGTTGAACTTACTCTTGCTCTTCATCATGTTTTCGACTCACCAAACGACAAAATTATTTTTGATGTTGGTCATCAATGTTACGTTCATAAAATTTTAACCGGCAGAAAAGATAAGTTCGATACTTTAAGAAAACTTAATGGTATTAGTGGTTTCCCAAAAACTCGCGAAAGTGAGCATGATATTTTTAATACTGGACATAGTAGTACTTCTATCTCGTCTGCACTCGGCGTTGCTACAGCAAATAAACTTGCTGGAAAAGACGACTATACAATTGCAGTTATTGGCGATGGTGCTTTAACAGGTGGACTAGCCTTTGAAGGTCTTAACAATGCTAAAATTGAAGATACAAATTTAATCGTAATTTTAAATGACAATCAGATGTCTATCTCACCTAGTGTTGGAAATTTGTCATCATATCTTACAAGTATTCGTTCAAATAGCTTATATACATGTGGAAAAGATACAGTCAGAAAAATTTTGAAACATCTACCTATCCTAGGTAAATTTTTAATTAGATTGATTGAAAATATAAAAGATGCCTTCAGACATTTGATTTTACCTAACAGTGTTATGTTTGAACAATTTGGTTTTTCTTATCTTGGACCAATTGATGGTCATGATATTGACGATTTAGTAAGAGTCTTAAATCGTGCAAAAAATGTAAAGAAACCTGTTCTTATACATGTAGTTACTAAAAAAGGAAAAGGTTTTGAACCTGCTGAAAAGAACCCTGATATTTTCCATGGTATCAGTGAATTCGACAAAGAATCTGGAAAAGTTAATGCTTCATCATCTATGTCTTATTCTAAGAAATTTGGAAATGAACTTATGGAACTTGCTAAAGAAAATGATAGAATCGTTGCAATTTCTGCAGCTATGACTAAAGGAACTGGTCTTCAAAAATTTAGCGAAACTTTCCCTAATAAATTTTTTGATGTAGGTATTGCAGAAGAACACGCTGTAACTTTCGCAGCAGGGCTTGCTTCACAAGGCTATATTCCTATATTTGCAGTATACTCAACATTTTTACAAAGAGCATATGATCAAATAATTCACGATGTTGCACTTCAAAAAGCTCATGTAATTTTTGCAATCGACCGTGCCGGTATCGTTGGCGCTGACGGTGAAACTCATCATGGAATTTATGATTTATCTTATCTTTCACATATTCCCAATTTGCTTATAATGGCTCCGAAGGATGGCAATGAATTAAGTGAAATGATGAAATTTGCAATTGAACATGATGGTCCAGTTGCAATCAGATATCCTCGTGATTCATATGCAGACGACATTGTTCTTACGGTAAAAAAAGACAATACTTTAGGAAAAAGCACTAAAAAGAAAAAAACTTTAAAAGCAAACGGCAGAGCAATTATTGAAACTACAACGTCAGAATTCAATGCTTCTCCAAAAGACCTTCCTATCAATTCTTTTAAAGCAGAAATTTTAAAAGAAGGAAAAGACGTAACAATTCTTGGATACGGGAAAACTGTAAAAACAGCTCTAGAAGTTGCGAAGATATTGAATAATAAAAAAGTAAACGCAGAAGTAATTAATTGTAGATTTTTAAAACCACTTGATAAAACCACAATCTTATCTTCAATCACAAAAACTCAAAAATTAATATGTATCGAAGATAATATTTCAACTGGTGGCCTTGCCACAGCAATTAAAAATTTAATACTGGATAAAAACTTAAAATATACAAAATTTTATTCATACCCAGATGCATTTATAAAACATGGATCAACAAAAGAAATTGAAAAAGAATTTGGAATGAATCCGGAAAAAATAGTTAAAGACTATTTAAACTCAAAATAAAAAAATTTGGAAATTGGGACGGTTCTTTTTGGGACCGTCCCAATTTTCAAAAATTTTTTATTTAGTTCCATTTCTCGATATATTCATTAATACTCCACACGATGCAAGCAAGATTACAAGCGCCGTTCCACCATAACTAAAGAATGGTAGTGGAATACCTGTTACAGGGAATGTTGCTGAAACTATTGCTATATTTAAAATTACTTGAACAGCTATCAATGAAATTATTCCAATTGCAAGTAGTGTTCCGAACATATCTGGAGCTTTCATTGCAATTGTGATGCCTCTCCATATTAGAATTGCAAACAATATGCAAACAAAAACAACTCCTACAAATCCTGTTTCTTCTGCCCATATTGAGAAAATAAAGTCATTGTGTGGTTCTGGTATGTACATATACTTTTGTGTGCTATTTCCAAGTCCAACTCCAAATAATCCTCCTGTTCCAATTGCATATAAAGATTGCATAGCTTGCCATCCTGAGTCTAGCATATCTTCCCATGGTCTAAAAACATATTGCAGTCTTTTTACTCTATATGGTTCTTGAAGTAAATAATATACTCCTACTGCTAAAATTGGAGGTCCTATTGCAAGAATCTGACTTAATTTCATACCAGCTGTAAATATCATTATTGCTGCAACCATACATGTTATACCAAGCGCACTATAATGCGGTTCTTTATATAATAACAATGCAATTATCCCTACAACTACAAGTTGAGGACATATTCCTTTTATAAATTGTTTATTCTTCTTTGGATCTCTTGAAAATCTATCTGCCAAGAACACTATTAATGCTATTTTCATAATTTCTGACGGCTGAAATTGAAAACCTAAGTTTATCCATCTAGTTGAACCTTTTATAGTTATACCAACACCGTGGAACTAAAACTAACGCAAGTAATATAATAGAAACAATTATTGCTATATTAGCAAGCTTACCACGATATATCCTATAATCAACAAATGAAAATACAAACATTGCACCAATACCAATAACTGCAGATATAAGTTGTCGTTTAAAGAAATAATAACTATCTCCATATGTTGACAATGCACTTGGTGCACTAGCACTTAAAACAATTATAAGTCCTAACGCTAACAGAATAAATATAGTTATTAAAAGTCCTAAATCTATTGGCTTCTTTTTTTGTTTCATTAATGATTTATTCGTTTTTGTCATAGCAAGCTCTCTTCTTACGCCTTCATTTTTAGGCGTTTCTCTCTGTGGCTTTGCCGTCGTATTATTCCTAACTATATTTAACACCTCCATCTTCCCTTAGCAAATATATGTTAATTGCCTTTAAATTATTAATAAACTTATCACCGCAAGTAAAACTGTTGCACACCAAAATGCTGGAACAATAGTTGTTTCCTTCACTCCGCAAAGTTCAAAATGATGATGTATTGGTGCCATTTTAAATAATCGCTTTCCTTTTGTAACCTTAAAGTATACTACTTGTAAAATTACTGATATTGCTTCAACCACACATACTCCTGCAACTACAATTAGTATAAGTGGCATTTTCAAAATTAATGCTACACTACAAAAAGCTCCACCAAGAGCAAGTGAACCTGTATCTCCCATAAATACACGAGCCGGATACATATTAAAAAATAAAAATGCAATTGTCGTTCCAGCTACAATAGCTGAAAACGCTGACATATCTTTGTTTCCAAATGATATTGATGCTATTACAAAGAATAACATTATTATCGCTGTAACCCCTGACGCAAGACCATCAAGACCATCAGTTAGATTTAAACTGTTCGTACATGCAAGAATTACAAAAACTGCAAACGGTATATAGAGCCAGGTTGGAATAGTTATAGTTTCTTTTAAAATTGGAATATAGGTTTCCATGCTAGTTTGAGCTGCACCATCTACGTACGTTAAATAAACTACAAATGCTGTTGCAACAATTATTAATCCCAACATTTTTAAACTTGGTTTTAATCCTTGTGGATTCTTCAAAATCAATTTTATAAAATCATCTATAAATCCAATTACTCCATATCCTAAAGTAATAAAAGCAACCGGCAACACTCCTGGGTATTTAACTGAAACTCCGAGTGAAACAATAACAATTGTAAGAAGCATTATTATTCCACCCATTGTAGATGTACCTTTCTTACTTAAATGATCTTTTGGGCCATCTGTTCTAACAACCTGACCCACTTTTAATTTTTTTAGTATTGGGATTATTATAAATCCCAATACTATTGTAAGCGCAAATGATATTATTAAAGCATCTGTTTCTACTGATGAATTTGCAACAAGAGATTTTATTTTTTCTATCATTTCTTCCCCCTGATTATTTCTAAATTTACCAAGCGTACAAATTCTTATCTTTTGACTCTGGCAATTTCTTCAAAGCTTCAGCTATCACTTCTCTATCATCAAAATGAATTTTTTCACCGTTTATTTCTTGATATGTTTCGTGACCTTTTCCTGCAACTAAAACCAAGTCATTTTTTTGTGCTTGTTTTAATGCATGTTCGATTGCTTTTTTTCTATCAACAACTACTTTATATTTTCCACTAGTCTTCTTCATACCTTCTTCAATTTGTTTTATTATCTCTTCAGGCTTTTCACTTCTTGGATTATCTGATGTTATTACTGTATATCCTGCAAGTTTACCAGCAATTTCACCCATCATTGGACGTTTTGCAGTATCTCTATCTCCGCCACATCCAAAAACACAAATAACTTTTCCTTTTGTATACACCTTTGCAGCTCTAATAATATTTTCTAAGCTATCAGGTGTATGCGCATAATCTACCATTATTGTAAAATTTCTAACCGTTGGAACAATTTCAGATCTACCAGGAACTTTAACAGTTTCCAAACCTTCCAATACATGTTCTATATTGCATCCAATTCTTATAGTTGCACATACTGCAGCAAGTGCATTATAGATTGTAAATCTTCCTGGAATTCCAACTTTAATTCTTTGAATCATCTTATTAAAAGGCATTTTAAAATCAGAATAACTATTTGTTATTATGATATCTCTTGCACAAACAAATGGATTATTATCAATTCCATACGTTGTTATTGGACAAGTAGCTTTTTCCATCAATTTTCTTGCATACATATCATCGCAATTTACATATCCCTCTTTAGCCATCGTAAATAACTTAGCTTTTGCATCCAAATAATTTTCAAAATTACCATGAAAATCTAAATGATCTTGTGTTAAATTTGTAAAAATTGCAATATCAAATATACAACCATAAACTCTATCTAATGCTAATGAATGTGATGATACTTCCATTACAACAACATCAACTTTTGCATCCGCCATCTGTCTAAATAATTTTTGTAAATCAATACTTTCAGGAGTAGTTCTTTGTGCTTCAATTTCCATATCACCAATATAATTAGCAATCGTTCCAATTAATCCAACTTTCTTTCCTGCTTTTTCAAGAATATTCTTAATCATGTATGTTGTCGTTGTCTTCCCTTTTGTTCCTGTAACACCAATTAATCTGAATTCGCGAGAAGGATGACCATAATAATTGCAAGCTGAAAGCGCAAGCAACTTTCTTGTATCCTCTGCAATAATTACAGTTACATTTTCAGGTATTAATGATGTATCAATCCTTCCTGATTGAACAGCAATAACACTAGCACCTCTTTCAAGAGCCGCACCAACATATTCATGCCCATCAGTCTTATAACCAACAATTGCAACAAACATGTCTCCAGGATTTACAAGTCTAGAATCACATTTAATCTCCATAATTTCAGATTCAACTGAACCCCTAACTTCAATCCCTTCAATTCTTTCCAAAACTTCTGATAATCTCATATTATCCACCTTTCTTGATAGTTCAAGTTAACTATCTATAAAAAAAATTTTTTAATCTTTTGTAATTACAAAAAATCTCACACTTGGCTAGCTAAAGCCAATTTTTATTATAATATATCTGTCTTTCTGAAACAACAAATATATTTATTCAACATCTATTCCTACAGCTCTGAATTCTACTCTTACAACAGAGCCTTGCTCTATACTTGTTCCTGCTGGCGGATCTTGAAGTACAGACATTCCGCTACCAGAAATTTTAATATTCAAATTAGCATCCTGTAATTTTTTTGTAGCACTAACTATATCTAAGTTTGTAACATTAGGTACAATTGCATTAAATCTAGTATCATTACCCTCTGTATACAATTTTACTAAAGATTTTTGTACTAATTTTTCACCTTTAACAGGCATTTGCGCAGACACAATTGCATTCATATCACTAGTTTCAATATTATATCTTAGTCCTGCATTATTAAGGATTCTTATAGCCTCACCAACAGTACGATTTGTAACATCAGGAACATCAACTTTAACTGTTGTATCTTCCAACGTATAATCATTTTCAACTTCCATATATTCTAATACTTCCGTTAAAATATTAGATACAACCGGCGCACAAACTGCACCGCCTTGATGTCCAAGACTACCTTTAGGATTTGCAATTGTTAGCATAATTGCAACTTTAGGATCAGTAGCTGGCGCTAATGCCACGAATGAAGCAGAATATGTTTTTGCAGCACCTCTTCCTTGCTCTGCAGTACTTGTTTTACCAGCAACATAATAACCTTTTACTTGACCATTTCTTCCTGTACCTTCAGATACAACACTCTCCATCATATCAAGAACAGCATCTGCAGTTTCTTCTGAAAAAACTTGCTTAACAGCTGTCGGTGGATTCTCTTGAACAACATTTCCATCCCTGTCTAATACCATTGAAACAATTCTAGGTTTCATCAAAACTCCATCATTTCCAAACACAGAAAGTGCACTAAGCATATTAAGCTGTGTTAAAGTAAAACCTTGACCAAATGAAGCTGATGCAATTGTAGAATCAGTAACTTGTTCAATTTTATGTATTATTCCATTAACTTCACCGGGCAAATCAACACCTGTTTTTTTAGAAATACCAAGTGCTGTTAAATAATCATAGAATTTTACTTTTCCTATGTTTAATGCAATCCCCATAAAAACTGGATTACACGAATTCATAAGACCTTGTCTTAAAGTTTGTTTTCCATGTGGATTATAATATCTCCAACATTTCATATCCCAACCTTCAATTTTAAGTAAACCATTACAAACAAAACTTGTTAAATCAACATTAGAAACTAATCCTTCTTCAAGTGCAATAGCAGCAGTAACTGTTTTAAAAACAGAACCAGGTTCAAAAGTGTCTGTTATTACCCTATTTCTCCATAATGTCTGAAGTTCTTTTGTTCTTTCAGCAGCAGACATTTCATCCCATTTTTCTTTCACACTATCTACAGTATGTGTAAAAGGATCATTAGGATCAAAGTCCGGCGCTGTCGCCATCGCTAAAATATCACCAGTCTTAGGATCAATTATTGTGCAAGTCGCATAATCAGGTAAATTATCTCGTACAGCTTGTTCTAAATATTTTTCAGTAATATATTGAATCATTTCATCAATTGTCAAAACTAAACTTAAACCGTCTTCAGAAGGAATATATTTTTCATCATTTAGTGGAAGTTCATTTCCAAGTCCATCCGTACCAACAATAAGTTGCCCAGGAACACCTTTTAATATATTTTCATATTGAACTTCAATTCCTTCTAAACCTTGATTATCCGTTCCACAAAAACCAAGAACATTAGATAAAAGAGAACCATTGGGATAATATCTTTTTGTATCCTCATAAATATTTACCCCAGCAATATCTTCTTCTTCAATCCAAATCCTAACCTTATCCGTAATTTCTTTATCTAATTTTTTTGCTATAACCTCATCAGCAGTATTCTTTTTTGTTTTCGCCAAAACGGTTTCATAATCTAAATTTAAAATATCAGCAAGTCCTCTTGCTGTTTTTTCTTTATTCTCAGCTTTAATATTTTTGGGTGTTATACTAATAGATTCAACGGTAATACTTTCTGCAAGAATTTCCCCATTTCTATCATAAATAATTCCTCTTTTAGGACTTATCGTTCTATTCTTTGTTTGAAGCGCATATGCTTCTTCACTATAATGTTCACCCATTATAATTTGCCAATAAAATAGGCGTGCTATCAAACCTAAAATACAAATCGTAAAAATAACTAATACGATCATACTTCGTTTTTTAGTTTCAATATTGGTTTTAGCCACAAAGTCACCTCCAAGAAATTCGCTAATAATATATATTATTATATATTCAAAAATATGCTTGTACAATAATATTTTTAGCTAAAAAAAGACAAGCTTTTTTAGAGCTTGCCTTGATTAATCTAAAATATTTAGTACATCATTTACTAAGTTATCCCAAAAACTATTTTCTTCTTCTTCAATTACAACTGGAGTAGAAATTTTATCTTCCTTTTCTACAACAACTCTTTGAATCTGTGAATCTTTCGGTTTTTGCATCCCAAGTTGGTACTTAGCATATGATTCAATACTTGATATATCGGTTTGCGTTTGAATATCAGATTCTATTTGTGCATTCACCGTGTTTGCATTAACTAATGCAGCCTTAATCAAATTCAAATCTCTAAAAGATTCATTTATAACAGACGATCTATAGCATATTAAAAATAAAACTGAAAACACACATAAAAAAGTAGCTGTATTTTTTAAAATATTTTCTTTTTTCAATGTATTTGCATTCACCTTTGCTTTTTGTTTCGGACTTTTCATAAATTCTGCTTTTTTCAAAGATATTTCTTCTGGTTTTGAAACTCTTTTTTTATTACCAGGAACATCTAAATTATGTGTTGTCCTTCTTTTTGCTGTAGTCTTTGTGTTGCTTTTTGCTACATTTTTTGTGGTTACAGTTTTAGAATTCTCACGCATAACAGTTCTAATTGATTCTTTATTCGCATTTTTGGCAGCAGCCATACGTGCTGTATTAACTTTTGTCGCTGTTGGTCTTGTTGTAGTCTTAACTGCACTTCTTTTTTCAGAGTCAGAAACGCGAGGTGCAGCTTTTGCTGTACCCCTACGCATTGCAATATATCCATAGTCGTCATACTCATTTTGTATTGCTGGCATTTAATTTCTCCCTCCAAAATATTGTATTTTAATCAATAGCTTTTTCAAAAACTCTAAGTTTAGCACTCTTTGAACGTGGATTACTTTCTTCTTCTTCTAAAGATGGAACAATTGGTTTTCTTGTTACAATTTTTCCGAAAGATTTATATCCACAAACGCATTTAGGAAAATCTTTTGGACAAGTACATTTTCCTTGAAGCTCCACAAAAGCTTCTTTAACAATTCTATCTTCTAGTGAATGGAAAGTAATTATACAAAGTCTTCCACCATCACCTAATATATCTACAGCATCAAAAATTGCTTTCTTCAATCCCTTAAGTTCACCATTAACTTCAATTCTTAATGCTTGAAATATTCTTTTAAATGAATTTACTGCGTCTTTTGGTACCGCTCCTCTTACAATATCTGCAAGTTCATATGTTGTCACTATTTCTTTTTTTACTCTTTCATTTACAATTCTATCAGCAATCTTCTTAGAAAACTTTTCTTCACCATAGTCTCTAAAAATTTTTTCTAATTCTTCTTTTTTGTATGTATTCACTATTTCTTTTGCAGAAATTCCAGAAGTTTGATCCATTCTCATATCAAGAACAGCCTCCTTAGTATAACTAAAACCTCTAGAACCCTCATCTATTTGATAAGATGAAATACCCAAATCTAAAAGTATTCCATCAACTTTTTCATAACCCAATTTTTGAACATGCAACTTTATATCTTCATGTATTCCATGAACATAGTGCACATTCTTATATGCTTCAAGTCTCTTGCTAGATGCAGCAAGCGCTTCAGTATCTCTATCAATACCTATCAAAACACCATTCTCACTAAGTCTTTTTACAATCTCTGAAGAATGTCCCGCTCCACCAAGCGTCCCATCAACATATATTCCATTTTCTTTTATTTTTAAATTCTCGATACACTCATTAAGCATTATAGGTTCATGCTTAAACTTCATTTTACACTCCTTAAATAGAACGAGCGGTCTCTTATGCAAGGGACCGCTGTCTTACTTCATTTCTTTTTTAGACATCCTCGTCACTTTTCTTTAGTATTTAAAATCTTCTTTTGTTTTTTGGATACTTATGTATCTTTTTCCTTTGTAAAATTTTATTAATCTTTTTTAATTTTTCTTTTGTTTGTTTGAATGCCGTATAGGCACTTTTTTCTTTTTGTTTTTAAAAAAACATTTTTCTTTTGTACTTTTTATTAAACTTTTTCTTTTGTATTATTTAAATTAGACTAAAGCTAAATTAAATACCAAGTAATGTCATCTTCTCAGCAATATCATCAGAATCTTGTTCCTCATTATATGAATCCCATTTTTCTTTACTCCAAATTTCAATTCTAGAAGACACACCAATTATAACTAATTCTTTCTCAAGATTTGCAAACGTTCTCAAACCTTGTGAAATCAAAATTCTACCTTGACTATCAAATTCACATTCAATAGCAGACGAGAAAAAGAATCTTGTAAAATTTCTAGCATCCTTACCAGTTATCAATGGCAACGTTTTTATTTTTTCTTCTATTGCAGCCCACTCGGATAATGAATAACCATATAAACAACCATCAAAACCTTTTGTAAGGATAAATCTTTCACCAAGCTCGGTTCTGAATTTGACCGGGATTATCACTCTGCCTTTTGTATCAATAGTATGATTGTATTCACCTATTAGCATAAGCAACTCCCCCTTTCTATTCACATTCGCCCCACTCGGCACCACTTTTCCCCACCTTTGAATTAATTCTAATATATGACCTCCCCAAAATCAAGTATTTTTGTAAAATTTTTGTAAATTTGTTCGCATTTTTTACCTAAAAGTAAACCCTCCAAAGAAGGATATCAGTCAAATGGACAAAAAAATGGACAAGAGAAACGTTTCCTTGTCCAAAAAATATCTTTTTTAACCTCTTCCTCCAGGTCCTCCATGTTGTCTTTGACTTCTACCACCTCTTTGAGGATTACGGTTTGGATTACGATTAGGATCTTGATTTCTGATTCGCTTTCCACCAATTTCTTCATCACTTATTTCAAAAGGTCTAAGCATTCCATCAGTTTGAGTTCTTATTTGCAAACTTGAACGATTTCCTCTAGCTTCGGCTCTCTCTATTTTGTTTGCAATTTGCATTATCATTGGTTGATCAATTTTTCCTTTTGTTACATGACCTAATCCTAAGAATTTACTCTTTTCTTTCATTTTTACATATTTACGCATATCTGAATCTCTTGTATAAGGTTGTGCTTTACGTCCTATTACTTCATTTATCATTTCAGGCGTAGCCTCCGAATTCAAAGCAATAGCCATATTAGCCAATTGCATAGCTCCTCCACTTGATTCTAGAGCTTTTACAAAATCACGTCTTGCTCTCATACGCACTAAAGGATTCTTTGATATTAAATCTTTTAATTCTTCTTTTCCGTCTTGTTCAAGGAATTCTTGCAAATCTGCCTTAGATTCAAATTCATCTTCTAATCTATCTCTTAATCCATCTAATACATTGTTAAGTTTTGCTTTAGGATTAGTCACATATATTGATAAATCTTCTTCTAAGTACAAAAGCTGATCCCCTGCTTTTTCATATCTATATACCTTTCCTGCTTCAACTCTTTGTTTTCCCAATTCGTCAAGTTGTGATTGTAAGTCATATTGAACAGGAACCTCTCCAAGTTTCTTCTGATATCCAAGATATCTATATTTATAATCTGCAGGTCTATATTCTGCTTGAACCTGTGGTGCACTTACGTCTGGAGATGTTTCACCAGGAACTACTCCAGGATTTGTTCCTGCAGGTGCTGGCGTTGGGTTTGATGATACAGGAGCTGGACCGCTTACTCCACCAACCGTTCTAGGTGACACAACTCTTCCTCCGCTTGGATTGCCAAAAAGTGGCGGAGTCACTCCTCCTGCCGGTCTTGCAGGATTCACAGGAGCTCCTTGATTTCCTTGTGGAGCACCCACATCAGCTGGATTTTGTGCTGGATTTTGTGTTGGATTTTCTGTACCATCGTTTCTCACAGCTTGCTCTTGTTCATTTAATGTTTGTAAAGCATGTCTTGTGTTGTATTTACTTCTAATTGTTCTAACCTTTGTATCTACACCAGCTAATAAATCCTTTGTATCAGCTCCTCGTTTCTCTTTAACATCATATTTTGATAAAGCTTTCTTTCTTCTTTCTGATGCATCCTTTTCAGCACTCTTTATTTTACTATCAAGACCAGCACCAACTTTACCAATTTTTGCAGGATCATCTAAATCACTTAATTGTAATTTTGTTAACCCTTTCATTTTTAGTGGACTTACTTTATCAAAAATATCTTTCTTCAACTTTGCAACTTCATTTTTTAATTTATCTCTTTCTGCCAATTTTTTATCAGCAGCAGCCTTTTTAGCCACATGGTCTTTATTATTAGCATCAAAAGGATTTGGAACTAAGCTTTGTAATCTTACTAATTCTGTTTCCGCAGCCTGTAGTTCGCCCATTTTTTTGTTTAAACCATTAATCATATTTTTTATTTCAAGAAGTTGTAAATATTCTTCTAACTCTTTTGTTTTTGCAAGCTCTTTCTGTTTGTCAGCTCTCTTCTTCTCATCTGGTTCGCTATAAGAATCTTTAAGTTTTTGTTGTAAATCAACTCTTTCTATATCAAACTTATCCCTTTGAAGAACTCTGTCATCAACAATTCCATTCAATGCATTTCTTTCAAAAGCAACTTGCTCTATTTCTTCACGAAGTTTAGGCATTAACTTTTTAACATCTACAGCCTCTCCAGCAGTTCTATCTCCTAATACATCCTTTCTTCTTTTTTCATCAGAAGGATCTTGCATCGCATCTTCTATTTTTTGAATTGCATCTTCTCTATCTCTTTCCATTACTAATTGTTGCTGAGGTGTTAAGTTCGGATTTTCCATTCCTCTTTCAACTTTTTCTAGCATCATATAAGCTTTACACAATTCATTATATTTTCCCGTAAGTTTTCTTTGCTCCCCACGATAATGCTCTTCTTCTACAAGTTTACTTTCCATTTCCATCAAATTTATGTAATCTTCTCTAAGCTCTGGATTATGCATTATAACATTCATAGCCAAAGCTGATCTTCTATCAAACGCAAACTCTCTTAATTGTCTATTTATATCTCTAAGTATGATATTAGGGTTGTTATCTCGTCTTGCAGTAAATCGAGCATTGTTATATGAAGCTTTTCTAGCATCTCTCTCTTCTTCTGAAATGTTAGCAGAGTCAGTAAGCCCTTCCATCGTCTCTCTAATTCCCCTTAATATAGGTGCCTTTCTTCTTCCTCTAGCAATTGCCTCTTCTAAATCATCTCTTTTTTCTCTAAGATCTTTAATAACATCACTAAGATTTCTAATCATTTGATCTAACTCAGCTGGATTACTAGGATCTACTCCATAATCTTGAACTCTTCTAAACATAGCTCTATCCTCATATCCAGTTGCATTAACATCAAAATTTCTTAATCTACCGTTCTTTCTTGCCAAAGTATCATTAAATGTTTCAGTTAATTCTTCTATAGATTTTCTTAGCTCTCTTAAAGCTCTTTCACTATCCATAAAAATTCCCCTCTCCCAAAAACTTCGTTTTAATTATATCATAAATTTACATAATTTTCTACATTTTTTACCAATTTTCTCCTTTTTATTCATTCTTTTTATAAATTATATTTATAAGCAAAACTAATCATAAAAAAATGGACAAGAGAAACGTCCCCCTTGTCCAAAATCAAACTTTTATTCATTTTCTTCTTTCATCATCTCTTGAATCGTCTCTAACATCTGTTGTAACGACGCAATTTCCTCATCTGACAAACCAGCAACAGCCTCTGGAGTCATTAATTTATACACTTCATCTAACTTTTTCTTTAAATCTTCCATATTCTATTCCTCCACATCTTACCATAAACTAAACTGCATCTTGTTCTTTATAAAATTCTACTATATATTCATCAATTTGCTTACTTAATCTATACACTTCGTCATATGGTGCATTTTTATCTATCAACTCATTTAGTTCGCTTTTTAGAGCCTCTATTTCTTCATTAATCATAGTGAACTCCCCCTCACGCACGTCTTAAACTTTAAAAATAATCTATCATATACACATACCAATGTCAAACAAGCTTACGCTACTTTCGTTCGACAGTGTTTTCTATATAAATACAAAATTCCAAATATTACGACAAAAACAATACTAAGAACCTGTGAAATTCTAAACACACCAAGCATTAACGAATCAGTTCTTAACCCTTCTATAAGGCTTCTTATAAACCCATATCCTATCATATACAAATAAAAAATCTGTCCTTCAAACTTTCTATTTTTCGACAAATATAATAAAACCAAAAATAATGTAAATGTACATATTGATTCATAAATAAAAGTAGGATGTACATATATGTATTCGCCTGCTAAACTATCAAAAATCCCCATTTTCCAAGGTAACTGTGTAACACTTCCATATGCCTCTTGATTTATAAAATTTCCCCATCGTCCCATCGATTGTGAAAATGCTAAATATGGAACAATTAAATCAGCTAGATTATAAAAATTTATTTTCTTCTTTTTGCAGAACCAAAGAGCATATAAAATTGCGCCTATTATCGCACCATATATAGCAAGACCTCCATTCCATATTTTGAAAATTTCTATAGGTCTTGCCATATATTCTTTTAGATTAAATAATACATAATATGCTCTTGCTGATATTATACTAACTATCAAAACACCAATTGCAAAATCATATATATTATCAGAATTTATATCAAAAGAATTTTTCTTTTTTTCAATTCTTCTGCATATAAGCCAAAAGCTTAAAATAAATGCTGTTGTTATTATAGTCCCATACCAATAAACACTAAATTGTCCGAATTTCTAATAATATTGGATTTATATTGATTTCTTTTCCAAACAAGATTATTGGTTTCATATCAAGCTCCCTTCACAAAATTCCTTTTAATTAAATTAAGGCAATATCACTGAAAGTACTTGTTTTTCAAAATCAAAATGATTTCTTAAAACTTTTTCAACATACTCTTGGTCTATTGTTTTATATACATCAGTATATTTAGAAGCATTTACTCCTCTAAAGAAATCATTTACGAACATATTTGCAATAGTTGATACATCCTCGAATCCTCTAACAAAACGACCATATAACATTTTCTTTATTCTCTCAAATTCTTCTTTATTCAAGCCATTCTCTTTTAACTCTTTAATTCTATTATTTATTCTCCTTACAACTTCGTCTACATTTTTAGTTTCACCAGAAATAGCAGAAAAAGCATAATCTTCTTCTGAAGAAAACTCACCAGCAAGACCTTTTGCAATAAGACCTTCGTTATATAATTTCTCAAATAATTCTGTGCTTTCGCCAGTAATTAATTCTAAAAGAATTTGCATAGAAACATCGTATTTTATAGTTTCATTTATTGTATCTGGCATACCAGCCTTTAATTTTCCAATATTAGATAAATCTTTAAAACCGATCATAAACATTGGCATACTAACATCCATCTTCTTTTCTGTCTTTTTAACTTTTATATTTTCATCTTCATCACCATAAAATCTATCAATTTCAGAAAATACCTTTTGTGCTTTGGCTTCAGATTTTATTATTGAAATAGTTTCATCTACGTCAACATCTCCACATACACAAAGAATCATATTTGATGGATCATAGAATGTATTATAACAATGATATAAAGTTTCTGGTGTAATTTCAGCAATACTCTCAATTGTACCCGCAATATCTTTAGTTATAGCATGACTACCATATAAAGAATTTAAAAGTCCAAAAAACAATTGCCAATGAGGATCATCGTCATACATTTGAATTTCTTGTCCTATAATACCTTTTTCTTTTTCAACATTTTCTTCAGTCAAATATGGATTTTGAACAAAATGTATTAGTGCTTTTAAAACTTCTTCAAAATTTTCCGTACATTCAAACAAATATGAAGTATGATTAAAGCTTGTATATGCATTAGGATTAGCTCCCATTTTTGTAAGTTTATCAAGTGCATTTACCCCATCTTCTTGTTCAAACAATTTATGCTCTAAAAAATGAGCAACTCCATCAGGAACAGTTATTACACCACTCTCTCCATCAGTTTTGAACTTATAATTTATTGATCCAAAATGTGTTGCATAAGCAGCATATTTTTTAAGTCCACCTTTTTTAGGAATTATAACAACTTGCAAGCCATTTTTTAATTTTTCTGTATATATCTTTTCATTTAAACATTCGTAAACCATATAAACCTCCATTTGCATTTTGGGACAAAAACCTCGTCCACTTGTCCATTTTTTATTCAGCACATAAATAATAATTTGTAACTAAACGTACTTTATTTGCCACTTCCACAATATCTTCCCTTGTTACTTTTTCAAAAGAAGTCACCATTTCATCTATT
This sequence comes from uncultured Eubacteriales bacterium, assembly GCA_949283575.1. Taxonomy (GTDB): domain Bacteria; phylum Bacillota; class Clostridia; order TANB77; family UBA1234; genus UBA1234. The sequence goes on along the minus strand of CASDSU010000036.1, from coordinate 107,200 downwards.
GTAGCATCAAGTCCTAATATAAAGTTTCCGATACTAAGTTCAACTAATGTTATTTGATCATCTTTAATTGAATTAAATAAATTCTTCAAAAACACTTTAGCATCTTTTATATCTTCATCTGTGAAGTTACCACTTCTCATATCGTCAACTTGAATCTTAATTAACTCTAATGCTTTTTCATATTTATCAAGTTCTATACCTGCAGTAACAAACAATACGCCTTTATGCTTTAAATATGTTGAACGAGTAGTATATGCAAGACTTGCCTTTTCTCTAACATTTTGGAACAATTTTGAATTTGATGATGCTCCTAAAATTGTATTATACAACGTCATTTTATAAAAATTCTCTGCAGATAAATCAACATCTACATCATATGCTAATACTAGTTTTCCCTGTGTTACATCCATATTTTCACGAACTTCTTTTACTTCTGAAATATTTAACTCACTTTTTTTAGTTCTATATTCCGATTCATGAATCATTTCTAAAGTTGTAGGAATATTTTCATACTTCTTTTCAAAAAATTCTTTTATCTTCTCTTCTTCAACATCTCCGCATATGTAGAAATGCTTCTCAGATTTATTTAATAACATTTGATATTGTTCATATAAATTAGAAGCTGTTATTCCGGCTAAATCTTCTTCTATACCATACTTAAATAAAGCATACGGTTCATCACCAAAAGTTTCTTCGGTACATCTGAAAATTGCATATGAACCTTTGTTATTAATCTTACTTTGTATTAAATCTCTTAAAGTTTCCTTTTCTCCATTTACATATTCTTCACAAAATATTCCATTTTCTAAATATGGATTATATATTGCATCAAACATAAATTCTAATGTTTCAGAAAGTAAATCTTCACCATTTAACGCAAACTTATTATTTATTGTAGACGCATAAAGTTGTATAGCCTGTTTGTCACCAATTTTATCTGTACTTGCATCAAACAAAGCACCATACATTTCATCCATTTTTATTGATATATCTTTCATCGTCTTTAACTTCGCAGTTCCTCTTCTTAAAACTGCTGGTATCAATGCATTTTTCGTAACCGTCTCTTTATCTAAATCAGTTAACAAAAATGCTGCAATTACATTTGATTTAAATTTATCTGTTTTCATTAAATGTATAAATATTCTTTTATTTAATTTAATAACTTGTTCTTTCATGTCATACTTCCTTTCTTTCGTTGTTTACTCAGAAAATAGTATAACTCATAAACTCAATTATATTCAAGGTTTAAAGCATAAAAAAAAGAGTGAGAATAAATTCTCACTCAATATAAAACAAATTATGGATTTGTTAAAACATCTCCTGATGCACTATAGAATGCTGCAGTTTCACAACCTACTGCAGCAACTGCTTTTGGTTGATCTTTGAAGAATACAACTGGTTTTGTAGCTAAATCAGCAACGTTGATGCTAACATTTGTATCTGATGTAGCTAATTGATTGTTAATATGTATTGTTTCGCCACCAACTGTTATTGTGTAATCAGTTGAGAAGAACATATCAACTACTGCTTCTTCATTTGAAGCTAATAGATTATCACCTGAAGGAAGTTTTACAACATCTTCTTTATTTACATAGTATAAACCTTCAGCTTCATTTAAATATGGAGGCCATATAAATACTTTACCACCCTTTGTTAAGAAATAAGAAACTGGAACTTTTGTAGCACTTGCTGTGTTAACTGTCATTGCAGGTAAATCATTTTCAAATACAGCTTTAGCTGTAGTTGGTTCAATACGTGTTGCAGCTAATTTTGTAGAAACTGCCATTGGTATCCAAGCATCTTCTGCTGCATCACCAGATAATAATGTAGCACCTTTAGCTACATAGTTTCTAACTTGTTGGTAGTTAACGTTGCTACCTTCTGCTTTTAAGTTACCATATACAGATGTAACCTTTGTGTCAACGAATTGTTGAACTTCTGTGATATCGTTTTGGAAATCAGCAAATGTAGCATTTGTGATTGTTTCTGTTGAACTACCAAATGCAACAGCTGCTAAGATAATCATAACGATAATTGTGATAACCAGTGAAATCATTGATACACCATTTTGATTTTTTCTCATAATAAAAATCCTCCCTTATTATTTTGCTTTGTCTAGAGCCGCATAAATTACTCTAGCTCTTTGTCGATCTTCAGAGTAATTCCTCTAGACTCGACAAAAATGATTCTCAAATCATTATGTTGATACTCGCACTATATCAACACAATAATCTTAAATCTCTTTACATCTCTAAGTATAATGAATCGTATATTACATTGCAATACCTTATTTCATTAAATTAATATTACATAATCATTACACTCTTGTAACAATTCTTCTTGTTTTCAAACATATTATAAATATGCATCGAACAAGAATGAACCCATGTAAACTTCCATAATTGGGCTTAATACTAAGACAACGAATGTTATCAAAACTATACCCATTATTGCAGTACTTATCTGTGGCAATATTTTTACAACTTTTTCAATTGTTATATCTATATCATCTGAAATATATTCAACTATTTTATCAACCATTTCATTGATATCAGTTTCCATACCTATTTTAAGCATCTCAAGAACCATGTTCGGAATATTTGGTAATCTTTCAAACGGCTCAATCCACGACTCACCTTGTCCAAGATTTTCTTGAGCCGATTCGACAACTGACAATAACACATAATTCTTTACAGTATCTTTACTTATATCTAATGCATCCTGTAATTTTGCATTATTTGCTAAGTTAAGTTGCATCGCTTTAAAGAATTTCTGAAGTGAAAGTCTTAAAATAAGACCACCAAAAACAGGCATTTTTATTTTAAACAAATCCCATTGATATTGACCACGAATAGAAGATTTCCACATAATAAATGCTGTAATAAGCCCCGCAATAACAATTACCGTGATATACCAATGTTCTATTGCACTTTTAATAAAATTAGAAGCTGCAAGCGTTGCAGGCGGAATTTGGTCCGTAAGTCCCATACTTCCATACAAATTTTCAAGCATAGGCACACCCACTAATATACCAATAACCGTACCAATTAACATAGCACCTGCAGATAGTAATGGCCCAAGTAAAGCTTTTTTAATTGCTTTAGTTGTTTTTTCAGAATCCTCCAAATAGTTCATTGCCTGAAACAACGCGTTTGTTAAAGAACCTGAAAGTTCACCAACTTTAATAGTGGCAATATAAATATCTGGAAATAGATTATTATAATATTCCATTGTTGAATATATGTATTCACCAGACTCAACACCATTTAGAATATCTTCTATGATATCTCTCATCGCTGGATTTTCTGTATTTTCTAGCAAAGTAGCAAAGGCTCTAACATTCGTGAAATTAGCTCTTTTAAGTAAGAATAAACTCTGTGTAAACGTAAATACATCTCTTTTATTAGCTTTTTTCAAGAAAGATAAATCAAGTGAAATATCTTTTTGTAGACCTTTCTTTTGTCTCTTCTTTTGCTCTTCAATAAGCTTATCTCTAGTATATTTAGTAACCGCAGATGACGTCGTCTTATTCTTTTTTACTTTTTTCGTAGAAACCGCACTAAGAAGTCTACTTTTCTCAACAGATATAGGTTTAAAACCATTACCTTTTAATCTTTCTTTTACCTTTTGTGCAGATTCATCATCCATAGTACCGGTAACAACTTTACCTATAGAAGAAAGTGCTCTGTATTTAAACTTAGGCATTTTTATCTCCTTTCTATTCTAGTATGCTAGTTTCTTTTTAACCTCGCTTATTGTTGTATGCCCTTCTAGAACTTTATTGAAAGCATCTACTACCAATGGTCTATATCCTGTTTGGTACGCTACTTTTCTTATTTCAGAAATACTACCTTCTGATATTATTAAGTCTTTTATTTCATCATTTACTGCAAGAATTTCATTAGCTGCAATTCTTCCTTTGAACCCAGTATTATTACAATTTTCACATCCAACTGGCTCATATGTCATTGCACCTTCTAAATTAAACTGCACATCATATCTTTTTCCAATTGCTTCAAATTCTGCAATTTCTTTTTCATTTAATGGTCTTTGTTTAGCACAATCTTTACAAATTCTTCTTACAAGTCTTTGTGCTATTGATGTAGCCAAAACACTTCCTATATCATAACTTGAAATTCCAAGTTTTCTAAAACGAGTAATAACCTCTATTGAGTCAACCGTATGTATTGTTGATAACACAAAGTGACCTGTTTGTCCTGCTTGAACTGCTATTTCAGCTGTTTCTTTATCACGAATCTCTCCGTAATAGAATAATATCAGGGTCTTGTCTTAAGATTGTTCTAAGCGAGTCTGCAAATGAAACCCTCTTATTTACCTCAACTTGATTTAGCCCTGGTATACGAATTTCAACCGGGTCTTCAACAGTTGTTATATTAACTTCTGGTTTATTAAGTAATGCAAGAGCACTATATAGTGTTGTTGTCTTTCCTTCACCAGTAGGTGCAGCGATAACAGCAATACAGTTTCTCTTGTTAAAACATTTATCCATTACTGTTTCTTCATCTGGATATCCTAATTCTTGAAGGCCGCTAAAGTGAGCTTCCTTCTTCATAAGTCTTAGAACAAATTTCTCACCATGTACATTCATTTGTGAAGATACACGGATATTATAGTCAGGATATAATAAAATTCTACCATCCTGTGACAATTGTACTTCTTGGTGCATATTAGATATTGACTTTAATCTACCTATTATTTGTGCTTGCTTTGATTTTTCTATATTAGCAACTACAAGCAACTCACCATCAATTCTATATCTAACTCTAACCACATCTTCCATTGGTTCTATATGTATATCACTTGTTCTCTTTGCCATAGCAGATCTTATAATATTATCTATAAGCTGTGATGTATCCTTTCCATATGAATCAAGCGCTTTCTCATCTTCTATCTTATTTTCGATACTTTTTACTATTGTGTCAATATATGACTCAAATGTAACATAACTCTCCATTGAAAGACCTTTGCTAAGCAAAATTAAACGAATCATTTTCTGAACGTCTTTATCTGTTGGATCAGCAAACGCAACTTTAATTCTATTCTCATTTATTTCAAAAGGAATTACTTTATGTTGTTTAACTATATCCATTGAAATATATTGTGTAAAATTGAATCTAAAAGTTGATGGATCTAATTGAACTGCTTTGAATCCAATTACCTCTCCAATTGTATTTATTAAATCCTGATCATCACAAAGTTGTAAAATATGAAACACTTCACCCAATTTTACTCCTTTGTGCAAACGTTGATATTCAATCGCCTTATCAATATCCAAATCTTTTATAAGACCTTTTCTTATCAGAGTAACACCTAAAGGTGCTTTTTTATTATTAGCAGCATTATCGAAGATTGCCATTTATAATCCTCCTCTTTTGTAAAACTCTCTATTAAAAACTCTTCTTATATTATTTTATAAATATTAAATTCATAAGTCAACAAAAAACGACTAACTTCAATTAATTAACTCATTTAGAAAAATTATCCTTCGCCTAGTGCATCCGCAATTTCATACGCTCTATTAACATCTCCAGAATACACTTCTTGAATTTGTTCAATTTGTAATTCTTGAAGTTTATACATACTTACACTTCTTCCATATAAAGCAACTCCATACAAAGAAAAAACTAACATCGCCATTAAAGCAGTAAGTGTGATTGAACCTCTCTTCTCCCACATATTATATTCACTCCTCGTTTAATATCCTTTACCTACACGTACATGTAAATCTGTTCCCATAAGATTTGTATCTAACATTTTTATAGTTATCCACGTAATATAATGTTCTTGCAAATAATCATTATATTTTTCATCATATTCAAAAGCGATATTTGTCATTTTATCTGTAATCAACACATCATTTCTATATAACTCATAAACATCATATGTTTGTTCACCACGTATCTCATTTGCTCTATATTTTATGCTATATGTTACTCCGTTATCAAATTTCAAATATTTATCTGAATATTCTAAAACTCTATTTGCAGCTTTTATATCTGATATAAGCGAAGCTTGCGCTTTAAGAAGCTCATTTGTATACTCGCTTTTTTGTGATAATTCAGCAATTTGCGACATAAAGTTTATGTTTAGAAATGTAAGTGAAGAAAGAACTATAACCGAAACAATTATATACACACTAAGCGATGCTAGTGTTACACCTAAATTTTTACGCATCTGCTTCACCACCTTCTATCTTAAGAGTTGTGATTGTTAATACTCTTCTACTTGATGGATCATTCTTTTTAATATAATATTCTGCATTTGATGTTAACAATTTCACTCTAGATTTTATATAACTGACACCATCTTTTGTTGGCAAAGCTTCAACTGTTGTTGTTATAGTTATATCATTTTCCGGAATCTTTGTAACAGTAATTTTTCTAAGGTCATTACTTTCTCTTATTACTGTATCATTAGGATCATCAGTCACACTAATCGTCACATCATCCAGTAATTCTATTTCTACTGCTTTAAGTAAATATGACATTGCTATATTTTTTTGTTCAACTAATCTATAAGTGTTATATGTGCCTTTTAGCATTGTTACTCCACATATCATAAATATTGTTATAAGTATAAGACCAACACCTACTTCAATTAAAGAATATCCTTTTTGAGATTTTAATCTCATTCTCTTCACTCCTAACATAAATACACTAAAATTATATTACTGTAATATTTATTAATTCTGCAATATTTGAAAGCATTGGTGTACAAATAATAATAATTGCTGTTGATATACTTAAGTAGTATCCAAAAGGTATTCCTTTCTTCATATCAATTTCGGAACTTCCTTTTTTTATTTTCTGAGTTAAGATACTGACTGCAGACATGATTACAGCCAATATTAATGATAATGTTTGCAATCCAAAACCAAGAAATAATCCTATTACTGCTAAATATTCAATATCACCAAAACCAATAGGCAACTCTTCTTTTGTCATAGTTTTTTTCAAAGTTATATCTATCACTAAGAATATCAATGAATAACTTATAAAACCAATAAATGAATATTTCATTGACATTCCTCTAAACGCATTAAATAATCCATATGCCAAAGAAACAAAAATACCATAAAGTATTGTACCATCATGAATTTCATATCGTTCTTTATCAATACCACCAATTATGAAAATTACACACATAAACAAGTAAATAAAGAATAAATTAATAAATTCTTCAAGTGTACTAAATGTTGTTATTTTTAAACTTAATGCCGTTAATAAAAACACTGTTCCAGAGAATATTTCAAGTAGAATATATCTACTTCTTATTTTTTCTTTACAATATCGACATTTACCACCTAAAAATAAATAACTCCAAATTGGTATCAAATCAAAGAAGTTCAACTTATGATTACATGATGTACAGTGTGATCTAACATATGTAATATTTTCTTTTCTTGGAAGTCTATATACCGCAAGTGTAAAGAAACTTCCAAAAACCGAACCCATTATAAAAATTGCTACATATAAAAAAATTTCCATTAATATCATTTTATACCATTCTTTCTAATAATTAAGGGACAAGTATCCGCTTGTCCCTTAATTTAATTACTGATTTATTTATTGTGCTGCTTCTTCGCCGCTACTTTGTGCTGCTTCTTCGCCGCTACTTTGTCCTACTAATTCTTGTGGCAGGTCGTTAGTCGCATCGCTTGAAACAAAAGGATTTATTGTACCTATTTCATATCTATACTCTGTTTGATATGTTTCTAATTCATTTGAAGTCGCTTCATATGTTTCAGTTGGATTTTGAATATCTTGTATATTACCATTTACTACGGTATAATTCTTTCTTTCAATCTGATTATACATACCTGCTGTAGCAACTTTAATTTCATTTGAAAAAAGTCTACTAAACAATAAGAAATTAATGCATAGTGCAAAAGCTATAAGTACTATACAAGTTAAAACTTCTTTTATTATTAATGATGCATTATCCTTCAATACTTACCCCTCCTTCTTGCATAACTTCATCTTCAGGTGAAGTAACTACATTGATATCCTCTACTGTAAATTTAGCTTTTACGATTTCATCAGAACTACCACCTTCTATAACTATGCCATTTATATCAAAGTTAAGTTCTTCATCGTTTTGAATATCATAAATAAAGTTAATTACAGAGATATATGAACCCGTTATATCGAAATCTAAAGTAGCTGTTGATCCAACCGGTGTCATTTTAAATTTTACATTGTTGTCATTTGCATAATTACCAACTCTAATCCATAAATAGTCTAAAAGATATTTCTCAATCTTGTTAGCTTCAGCAATCTCTTCAGCTGTAGCACTCATTGCTAAATCTTCATATGTTTTTCTTTTAGCTTCATAATTATCAACTTCTAACTTAACATCATTTTGAGCACTAGGTATACCTGAAGTGTTTAATCTAGTTAGTTCATCAATTTTATTATTCAAATTAGACTTATTTTCTTTTACACTTGCATATGATGGAACTTCATATATTAAAGAAAACTTTTCCGTCTTTATTCCCACGTATCCATTTCTTAAAGCTGTAACACTACCATAAATTCCTATAACTGCAACTAGTAATAATATAAGTTTTTTTATCATGGCATAACCCCACTAACTATAATTTTTATATTTCCGCTATCGCTTACAACTTCCATATCAACATCTTTCAAAATTTCTTCTACTTTTAATCTTGATACAAAGAAACCAAGTTGTGCATATTGTCCTGATTCTGCCTGAATTTTTACATTACCAAACTCATCAACATCCATTGAAATTACTCTAACGTTAGCTGGCATTATAAACATCAATTTACTTAAAAAATTAGGTATATCAAAGTCAATTCTACTAGAAGTTTTATCTTCATTAATCTTCGCTATAATAGCACTCAATTTATTAGTAATTTCAACATAATCATCAGCCACACTCTTTAAATATTGTGCATCTTCATTCGCAAGTCTAATCATTGCATTAGCTTTATTTATTTCCGAATTAACCTCTTGTGTTTTTTCAGAAATTTGATTATTTACAACATTTGCAGCAATTGAATATGTTGCTAAAAATGTAATAGCAAAAACCGCAAGTTTAACTAGACCAGAATCAATTCTTCCATATGAACCTTGTTCTTCTTCCATTTCGGAATCAATTCCTTGATCTGCATTTCCTGATATCAAACCTTCATCAAAGTCAACATTTCTCTTCTTTTTCTTCTTAGTTTTGACTGGAGCATTAAGTTTTTTTATAAAATCAGTTGTTTTTACTTTATACTCACTAACTTTTTCTTTCAATCCTAATTTCTGTACTTTTTCTTTGAATGAAGCAACACCCGCTGCCTTCTTAGCCATAGCGTTGAAATCAAGTTCAACCTCAGCCATACCAATACCATCAAGTGCAAGTGCAATAGCACTGTTAACTTCCATTATTTCTTTTATATTAGGATCTTCTCTATACACAAAGAACGGTTTTAAAATCTCGCACTCCGTGTCTAAGAATATTTCACTAAAATACAAGTCTATATTATTTATTATTGCCCCTGTTCCTGTAATATATATTTTTCTTGCATCTCTTAAATGTGGAGTTACAATTGCATCAACTTGTTGACGTATATCATATAGTACAGGTATCATGACATCTAATATATATCTAGATTCATCATCCATATCATATGCATCTGAAATGTATGCAGAAACCTTTTTACAAGCCTCATAAGCTTTTGAAGCTGAATTATATTTTTCAGAAAGCTTTGTAATAATTTCTTGTGCTCCCAACGAAATAGACGTTACATATTGTATCTCACTTCTGTGGAACACTGTTACAGTTGTTTTGTCTTCAATATTAATTACAATAGCTTCTTCATCAATAGCTTGGTTTGGAAATAGGTTTTTCAAACTAATTGATAAAGGAACAATTGATGAAATTTTATATTGTTCAAAATTTTTACGTAAATTTGCAAGTTCACCTTTACTAGCTACAACACATACAGCTAAATGTTTATCCATTGAACCACTATTCAACGCCAACTTATATCTCATTTCTAATACTGAAGCAGGGAAACTAGCCTCCCCCTTTTTTTCTGCATATTCAGATTGAATAAGTTCTAACATATCTTTTCTCTTAAGATTGCTAAAAACTTGAGACATGTAATAATCTTCGTTTGACAATGATAGAGCAACAACAGTTTGATCTACTCCAACTTCACTCACTATCTCGGCAACCGTAGATTGGATATTGTCGTAAAACTTGACACCATATGCATCTAACGAAAATGACTGACCTGTTACTTTGTCTGTTGTAGAAGTTACTTTTGCATATTTTATCATATTTCTGTCAGTATAAATTCCTAAGCAACTTGGCATATCTCTTCCCCTTTTCTTTCGAATCTAATCATACTCTTTTATCTCTCCATCTGAATCTCCAGTATTTCCTTCCACGTCTGGTTCTGGGTTAAAATCAAATATTTCAAATCTTCTCAAGAATGTAAACATCTCAGCATATGTTAATGGATTATCAAGCCATAGTCCTCCGTCTTGATATCCTCTCAACACTCCAGATTCATTAAACTGTGTTAAAATTTCTTCCTCTGATAAATCTTGTTCAGATAATAAACTAAACATTAACACCAAAAATTCTCTTCTTGAAATATCACCATAATATGGTTTTATATTGTAATCTATTAATTCTTTATATTTTGTGTTACCAACATTAAACGTCTCTGTTGGACTAGAATTTGAAAGAACCAAATTTTTATAAGTTGGTTCTGAAATCAACGTAGCAGCTTTATATTTAGCTAATGACAAATATAGATACACACTCTTCAAATCATCTCTACTTAAGAATGTTGCATTTGACTCTAAAATATCATCAACATGTTCTATATAAGTAGCAACCACCTTATATTCTTGCTCATTTATTGAATCAGCTGTAATATATTTATCAACAGTTTGTACAATTCCATCAATAGCCTTATTAAAACTATCAGATGCACCTACATTCTGCACAACAGTTCCACCCATACTAACATTCTTATATTGCAAATATTTTATCAATATTGAATAGAAATTTGCATGAGAAACCTTGTTATTTAACGCTGAATTATTAGCAAGCGTAGTTAACTTTTTTTCTCTAGCCCATTCATATCCAGGTATTCCCCACCAAGCAGCAAAAACTGTAGTAGAACTCATAGTAGCAACTATCGTTAACGCAGTAATTAGCTTTATAATTTTAGAATTTTTAATTTTCATCATTCCACACCTTTTCAATAAAATTTGAATCACTTTAAGTTGTTTTGTAATTCCTATGCACGTAAGAATTGCTAGTTTTCAATATTTCACACTTATTCTATATGTTTGACATGTCAAAAGCAACCTTTGTTACGGAAATGTAATAAACATGTAAAGAAAAAGTAAAGTTTTTTCTTATAAATATTATCAAAAATAATTTTCCCAATTATTTCAAAACTATTCCAAAAGATAACTTAAATTTCAGCCACTTAGGGACGTCTGTCAAACGGACGAAAAAAAGAACCACCTTGGTTCTCAAAGCAGTTCTTTCTTTTTTTATTTAACTACAATCAATTTAACTTTCAACTTTTCACCATTTATATCTAATTCATTTTCACCTTCACCTTCTGCAACTAAATCAGCTAAAGTTTCATCTGCAATTTGTTCTTTATTTTTTTCAATTATTTCAGCAAGTTTTTTATTATCTGAATAATACATTTCGATATGATTTTGAACTTCGAATCCAGAGTCTTTTCTTAAGTTTTGAATCTTAGAAATTAATTCTCTTACAAAACCTTCTTCAATCAATTCTTCTGTTAATTCAATATCTAAAACAACTGTCATGTCACCTTCACTAGCAGAAATATATTTTTCAGATTTTGCTGTTTCAATCAACAAGTCTTCTTCTTTTAATTTAACTTTCGCATCACCAATTTCAAGAATTACACTGCCTGTCTCCTTTAATTCTTTTACAAAAGTTGTTCCATCTCCACCTCTTAGCATTTGATTAATAGTTGGTAAAATTGAACCATATTTAGGACCAACTGTTTTTAAGTTTGGTTTTACGTTGTATGATACAAATTCACTTACATCTTCCATAAATTCGATATCTTTTACATTTAATTCTTCTTTTATGATGTAGTAATAATCTTCATCCAAACTTCTCTTTGTTCCAACATAAGCTTTTGCTAAAACTTGTCTATTCTTCATTCCCGAAACATTTCTGCAAGCTCTACCTAGTGTAACTATAGCTAAAACTTTTTCCATACTTTCTTCAAGTTTTGGATCTATCATTGATTCATCAGCTACAGGGAAGTCACATAGGTGAATGCTTTCAGGAGCTGTTTTATCAAAGTTTGCAACTAAGTTTTGATAGATTTCTTCAGTCATGAATGGTACAAAAGGAGCTGAAACTTTTGCAAGAGTAACTAAACATGTATAAAGTGTCATATATGCATTTATCTTATCTTGCTCCATTCCGCTTCCCCAGAATCTTTCTCTACATCTTCTTACATACCAGTTTGAAAGTTCATCTGTGAAATCTTGAATCATTCTTGAGCTTTCAGTAACTTTGTATTCTGTCATTCCAGCATCAACTTCCTTAACTAATGTGTTAAGTTTTGAAAGAACCCATTTATCCATTTGTGATAATTTATCATATTCAAGTTTGTATTCTGTTGGATTAAATCTATCTATATCAGCATACAAAACATAGAATGCATATGTATTCCAGAATGTACCGATAAATTTTCTTTGATATTCGCTAATTCCTTCTGGATAAAATCTTGTTGGAAGCCATGGTGATGAACTTGCACAGAAATACCATCTAACAGCATCTGCGCCTTGTTTATCAAGAACTATCCATGGATCAACAACATTTCCTTTATGTTTTGACATTTTTAGTCCATCTTTATCTTGAACATGTCCCAATACTAAACAATTTTCAAATGGAGCTCTATCAAATAACAATGTTGATATAGCCATAAGTGTATAGAACCAACCTCTTGTTTGGTCAATAGCTTCACTTATAAATTGAGCAGGAAAATGTTTTTCAAACAACTCTTTATTTTCAAATGGATAATGATATTGTGCAAATGGCATTGAACCAGAATCGAACCAACAGTCTATAACTTCAGGAACTCTTGTCATCCATTTTCCACATTTTTCACATTTAACTTTTACTTCATCAATATATGGTTTGTGTAACTCTATATCTTCAGGAACATTATCTCCAAGTTCTCTTAATTCTTCTTTGCTTCCAATTACATGATAATGTCCACATTCACATTCCCAAACTGGAAGTGGTGTTCCCCAATATCTTGAACGAGATAATCCCCAGTCAATAACATTCTCTAGGAAATTACCAAATCTTCCTTCTTTAATATTTTCCGGCATCCAATTAACAGTATTGTTATTTGCTACAAGTCTATCTCTTAAAGCTGACATTTTTATAAACCATGTATCAATTGCATAGTATAGAAGTGGCGTATCACATCTCCAGCAGAATGGATATGAGTGTTCATATGGAAGTGCTGCAAATAACAATTTTCTATCTTCTAAATCTTTTAAAACTAATTTATCTGCATCTTTAACAAAAGTTCCTGCCCATTCGCCTGTTTCTTTTGTAAAGTTACCAGCTTCGTCAACTAATTGTAAGAATGGCAAATCATTATCTCTACCAACTCTAGCATCATCTTCACCAAAAGCAGGAGCAATGTGAACAACACCAGTACCATCTGTTAAAGTAACGTATCCATCGGCAACTACAAAATATGCTTTTTTATCAAGAGTTGCAAAATCAAATAATGGTTCATATTCCATTCCATATAAATCATTACCTGTACATGTTCTAATAACTTCATACTCTTCGCTTATTACACTTGAAATCAAAGCTTCAGCTAAAATATATTTTTCACCGCTTGCAACTTTTATCTCAGCATATGTATCTTTAGGGCTTACGCAAAGTGCAACGTTTGAAGGAAGTGTCCATGGAGTTGTTGTCCATGCTAAGATATATTTATTTGTTTCGTTTTTAACTTTAAATTTAGCAATACAAGAAGTCTCTTTAACATCTTTATAACCTTGTGCAACTTCATGTGATGATAAAGAAGTTCCACATCTTGGGCAATAAGGAACAATCTTATGACCTTTATATAACAATCCTTTTTCGTTGATTGTTTTTAAAGCCCACCATTCAGATTCAATATAATTATCATGATATGTAACGTATGGATCATCCATGTCAGCCCAGAACCCAACACGATCACTCATAACTTCCCATTCATGTTTATATTTCCAAACACTTTCTTTACATTGTTTAATAAAAGGTTCAACACCATATTTTTCAATTTGTGGTTTACCATCTATACCAAGTAATTTTTCAACTTCAAGTTCAACTGGAAGACCATGAGTATCCCAACCAGCTTTTCTTGGAACTTCATAACCTTTCATAGTCCAGAATCTTGGAACAACATCTTTGAAAACACGAGTTTCAATATGACCTATATGAGGCTTGCCATTCGCTGTTGGAGGTCCATCGTAAAACATAAATGTTGGATGTCCTTCTCTATTTTTAATACTTTTTTTGAAGATATCATTCTTTTTCCAAAATTCGATAACTTCTTTTTCTCTTTCAACAAAATTCAAATCAGTTGAAACTTTTTTGTACATTGATTTTTCATTTGCATGATCATGTGTGCATTCATTACACATTTTCTTTTTCCTCCTTTTTATATTTATTTCATTTTGCTCATATAATACAAAAAGCACTTTGCCCTATGTATTCTAGGACAAAGTGCGAATTAACTTTGCTATACCACCTGCATACTAACATATGAGTTCTCTATAACGTGAGAATAACGTTGACACTTACTTTATTCAGCATCAAAACTCAGAGGTGATTTTCAATTTAAAACATTCTGCCAGATTTCCACCAACACTAGCTCTCTATAAGATTTTTCTTAAATTTACTCTCCTCTTCAAAGTCTCTATCTTCCAACATGAACATTTTATCACAATCATTATTCTTTGTAAACATCATTTTATTTACATTTTTTTACAACACATTTTCAAAAAAAGAGTCTGAGTGATGGCAACACTCAGACTCAAGGAAAGAGGTGAAACGTGCACATGGCAAAGGCACGTTTTGATCACGACGGTGAGAATCGAACTCACGACCTTTTCAGGATCCACTGAAGTGCTCTACCTCTGAGCTACGTCGCGTTACCACCTCAAAGAATGGTGTAGGAAGCAAGAGTCGAACTTGCCCTTTTTCTCTTCAGACGAGAGAGAAAACGTTCACCAACGAACTTTCCTACACAGTATAGGAAGAATAGGATTCAAACCTATATCTTTCTCAAGATGCAATCAGAACAGCGACTTTAAGCTTCTGACTAACTTAAACCCCTGCAGCATTGAACATAGGGCTGCGCAATCCAAATCAATACACATTCTCTTGAGAACGCTCTACCAGTTGAGCTATCTTCCCACACATACAGACGTAAAAAATTTGTACTGTTAATCTAAATCGTCAAACGACATCGCCTATGTTAACATTCTTTCACATCCATGTCAATATTTTCATATTATATTTTAAACTTTTTATCTAACATTTTTAGAATTCTATGTCTTTTACAATCTATGCTTTTTCAAATCAATTTCACTTTAAAGTCTATTGAATCTTTTTTCTATTCTCTCTCTTCCCAATTGTCTCAAAATCTCATACAAATCTGGTGTATTTCTTCTTCCTGTAAGTGCAACTCTTATAACTGTACTTACATCACCAACATGACCTTTAAAACTTTCCGGATTCTTCTTGTATTCTTTAACTTCACGAGCAAAACCGAATTTTTCAGACACATCTTTCATTTTATTAAACCATGTATCTTTATCATCGTTTTCATCGTAAATATTTAAATATTCATCAAGTATTGCTTTTATTGTTTCTTTATCAGTTACATTTTGCCATTCATCTTCATGCTCTTTTTCAAAGAAAACTTCATCATATAAATATTCTAAATTATCTCTTAAGTCAGACCATTTAGCAATATCTTTTCTAACTTTAGTTCCTGTTCTTTCAATATTCAAAATACCTTTTGTAAAATCTTCATGTTTTTTCATAAGTTCAGCAAGTTCTTTATCGAACTCCTCTGCCCATTCCAATCCTTGAGTATAAACTTCTTCAGATGTAAAATTAGCTATAGTATTTTTAGAAACATCAGCAAGCTTAACTAGATCAAACATTGCACCACTAACACTTATCTTTTCAGGAGATATCACAAAATCAAAGCTTGATGCTTTAGGATTTTCTTTTCTCCATAATTCATAATTTGAATTCAAAATATTTAATAAGTAGTCAAGAACTGCTTCTTTTGGAATACCGTTTTCTTTGTAATAACTTGCAGCAGCTTCTGGATCTTTTCTTTTACTGATTTTTCTCTTACTTCCATTATCATCTTTCATGATTGTTGGCATATGAACATATGTTGGAAGTTCAAACCCTAACATTTCAAATAGTTGAAGATGAAGTGGAACTGATGATATCCATTCTTCTCCTCTTATTACGTGAGTTGTTCTCATCAAATGATCATCAACCGCATGAGCAAAATGATATGTTGGTAATCCATCAGATTTAATAATTACGATATCTTGATCATTTTCAGGGAATTCTATAACTCCTCTAATCAAATCTGTATATCTAACTTTTTTATTTGGATTTCCTGGTGATTTTAATCTTACTATAAATTTTTCACCATTATTAATTCTTTCTATCATTTGAGCTTCGCTCATTTTTCTACAAGCTGCAAACTCTCCATAATAACCAGGTCTGATTTTTAATTTTTCTTGTCTTTCTCTAATTTTATCAAGTTCTTCTTCTGTACAGAAACAAGGATAAGCTAAACCTTTTTCAATAAGTGATTTAGCAAAAGCTTGATAAATCTCTTTTCTTTGACTTTGAATATAAGGACCATAATTTCCAGTTTGATTATTTTCATCAACAGGACCTTCATCGAATTTTACATCAAAAACTTTTAGTCCATTTATTATAACATTGATTCCATCTTCAACTTCTCTTTTACCATCTGTATCTTCAATTCTTAGATAGTAAACACCATTTGTTTGTCTAGCAAAACGACTTGCAAAATTGGCTGTGAATAAAGAACCAATATGTATAAAACCTGTTGGACTAGGTGCAAATCTTGTTACAACAGCACCCTCGCTTAAGTTTCTCTTTGGATATAATTCTTCATAATACTCTGGTGTTTTATCTATGTTAGGAAACATTAAATTTGCTAATTCTTTACTCATTTTATTTCCTCCTTATATTACTCTTTACCTGATAATTTTATCGCACCAACTGTGCCTAGCACAAATGTTATAATCGATATAATTACTGTAACTAACGTAGTTCCTGCAAAATCTACTCCATATAATATTGCAAAAGGTGAAGTTACAACCAATGCAATTATACCCCACATTGTAGCATTTGGATATCTTTTTAATAATTTTTCTATAATTTTAGCTGCAATCAAGATTCCAGCAAGTACACCAATTCCGAACGGAAAAAGTATTCCCACCATTGATAATGCTGTTGCAAAATCAAAAGTTAAAGCCGCTGTTACAAATGTATTAACAGATTCTAATATTGTTTCATAATACCCAAGCATCATAAGTATCATGGAGCCGCTAACGCCTGGTATAACCATACTAGCAGCTGAAATTATTCCAAGCACAAGCATTATAATTATCGAAACAAATCCAAACTCAACTGTCTTTACAGAATCTGTCATACCTACAGTAACTATTGTAGGCACGATTATTACTGACGATAATAATATAAAAGAAATAATATGTGTAACTTTAATTTTTTCTCCTTTAACTTTTTTATATATTGCAGGTAATCCTCCAATTATTAATCCTATAAATGCAAATAAAGTTGGAATAGTAAAATTTTCTAAACAAAATTCAATTATAAAAGATAGGCATATTATTCCAACAACTACACCTATACCATATGGTAATAATGTTTTTATACTACCAACAAAATCTTTTTTCAGATTGTTAACTGCGCCTATTATTTTTTCATAAACTCCCATAGATAATGCGATTGTTCCACCACTAACTCCAGGAATTATGTTTGCGACACCTATAAAAACACCTCTTAATATTTCCTTTAAATAGTTCATGTTTAACACTCCTCTTCAAAGTTATAATATTACAATAGTAAGTTATTCCATCGATAAATTTATATTCTATTAAATTTCTGAAATAATTGGTATTACCATAGGATTTCTTCTTGTTTTAGAATACACAAAATCATGAACTGTATCTTTAATTCTATTTTTAATAGTCGACCAATCTTTAATTTCACTTGCTTGTATTTTTTCAATGTCTTTTAATATTTCTTTACGCATCGCATCCATTAAATCTTCAGATTCTCTAACATAAACAAAACCTCTAGAAATTACATCTGGGCCAGACATTATAGTACCAGTTTTTCCTTCCATTGCAATGACAACAATTATTAAACCATCTTGTGATAAATGTTGTCTATCACGAAGTACAATATTTCCAACATCTCCAACTCCAAGACCATCAACTAAAATTTGACCTGCAGGTATTGAATTTGTAACTTTACAGAAGTTTTTATCAAGTTCTAATACATTTCCATTTGAAAGCATTACAACATTTTCTGGTTCTATTCCAAGTTTTATAGCTGTTTCACCATGCGCTTGTAAATGTCTAAACTCACCATGAACAGGAATAAAATATTTAGGTTTCACTAATGATAAAATTAATTTTTGTTCTTCTTGGCAAGCATGTCCTGAAACATGAATATCTTTCAATGTATGATATATAACTTCTGCTCCAATTTTAAACAAATCATCAATTACATTTGAAACTAGTTTTTCATTACCTGGTATTGGTGTTGCAGAAATTATAACTAAATCTCTATTATTAATTGAAACCTTTCTATGTGTTCCAGAGGCCATTCTTGAAAGACCTGACATTTCTTCACCTTGGCTGCCAGTCGTTATAAGAACTAGTTTTTCTGGTGGATATTCATCAATTTGATCCATGTCTATAAGTACACCTTCTGGAATATCTAAATATCCAAGTTCTTTTGCAACATTCATTACATTTTCCATACTTCTTCCACAAATAGCAACTTTTCTATTATTCTTCATCGCAGAATTAACAATTTGTTGTACTCTGTGAACATTTGAAGCAAATGTAGCTACAATAATTCTCTTTTTACAATCCAAGAAAATTCCATCAAACACTTTACCAACACTACTTTCAGACATTGTATATCCTGGTCTTTCAGCATTAGTACTATCAGACATAAGTGCAAGTACACCTTCTTTTCCAAGTTCAGCAAATCTAGCAAGATCTATTAGTTTTCCATCTATAGGAGTATAGTCAACTTTAAAGTCTCCTGTATGAACAACTGTACCAACTGGGGTTGTTATAGCAAGACCAACAGCATCAGCAATACTATGATTTACTCTAATAAATTCAATTTTGAATGAACCTAATTTTATTACATCTCCAGCTTTCACACATTTCATATTAGTACTTCTTACTAATTTATGTTCTTCTAATTTATTCTTTATTAGCCCAAGTGTTAATCTCGTACCATAAACAGGTGTATTAATTTCTTTTAAAACATATGGTATTGAACCAATATGATCCTCATGCCCATGAGTAATTACCATTCCCTTTAGTTTCTCTCTATTCTTTATTAAATATGAGAAATCTGGTATTACTAAATCAACTCCTAGCATATCGTCTTCTGGAAATGCTACTCCACAATCAACTAAAATCATGTCATTTCCATATTCAAAGACGGTCATATTTTTTCCGACTTCTTCAATACCGCCAAGTGGAATAATTTTTAATCTATCACGCATAATTTTTATATTTTTTTGTGTCTTTTCTGTCTTTTCACTTAATACTTTTTTTGCTTTAACATTTTTTCTTTCTACCTTTGCTTCATCATTATTGGCGATACTCTTTTCAGAACTTTTTTCATCAACTTTTCTGTTCTTTTGAACTCTAACTTTCTTTTCAATATTAACATCAACTTCTATTTTTGGTGACTTTATCACTTCACTTTTCTGTGCAACTTTTTTATTATTTTCTGTATTTTTTCTAAACGTTCTTCTATATGGTCTGTGATTTTTTGATTGCACACTCTCATTTGTTTTTACTTCTTCTGTCAAAAATTTCCCTTCTTTCTTTTTCGATTTTATGATATTCTTTCATATTTTTTCTCTGGATTCTTCTCCATAATCTCTAACCAATAATACAAATCATATTCAACCGCCTTATTACCACCTCTTGCTCTAACTCGTGGTAAAGATAATAGATTAGTTTTCTCATTATCAGCAGAATAAACAGGGGTCGAACCTACAAGAAGAATTATTCGATTCTTATAATTAACTCCATTATATTCACCTTCTGCAATATATGATTTATATTCTTTTGAAGATATCCCATACGGTAATGCAAGCGCAGAAACATCATAACCATTAGTTAGTTCGCTAACTAAATTTGAAACTACCCCAATTTCTTTTTGGATAGTATCAATAGATGCTTTGCTAAAATTAACATGGGTACTAGTATGATTGCCAATTTCAAAACCTTTATCAATAAGGTAATTTAATCGTTCACTTTGCGTACCCTCTCCTGCAAAAAAAGATGTTGAATTTATAAAAAATGTTCCGTTCAATTCAAAATCTGGATATTCTGAATTAAATTTTTCCATCACTCCAACAGCCGAATTAGGATTTGCAATTAAATCTCCGACTCTCATTTCTAATCAAATTAAATTGACCTTTAGACCCATCGTCAAACGTAAAAATTATTGGCGTACATCCAACAGGAACTTTCATACTATTATTTAAGTAGTCATTTAACGAAACACTTCTATAATTATGCTCATATAGATATTTTAAATCTTGATAAAAATTATCATACGAACGTGTCCATTCATCACTTTCTTTTTCTGAAAACTTATGATACATAACAATGATAATTCTTCCCTCTTCGTTATACACATACTCTTCATCAATATTAAACTTTTCATCATCTTCTACTTCAATCTCATCTGCTGAAATTATATTCCCACTTATAATTTCATTTTCTCCAGACGAATATGAAATATCAATTATCGCATCTATATCATTCCCAATTTTCTCAGAATTATTAGATATAGATACATTTCCGCTCTTGCAACCAACGGTTGAAATTATAACACAAGATAGCACTAGTGTCAACCAGGTAGACATAATCTTTTTATTCATAAAACCGCCCCCTTCTTGTAAAATATTATCATTTCACAAGCGAAAAAGGTAGTAATTTCACTCTTTTTATTTAATTATTACTTTAATAAATTTTTTTGCTGTATTATACACAAATTTCGAACCTGTTTTTAACATTTTTTCACCAATATCAAGTACTTTTTCAGCAACATTGCCAATAAATGTATCTTTTACAGCATCATATACTTTCATTAAACCTTTTTGTACAATTGTAACACCTTTATTTTTTGCAGTTTCCACTTTATTTTGTATTTTCTCTATATCTTTCGCAGCTGATTTCTCAATTGTTATTTTTCCTAATATTGTAGTATCACCATGTTCATTTTTTCCAGTTGTTATATCAATATCTATAGGTCTTTTTAATTTCTCTTCTTTTGTATTATTGAACTCATTATTCTTTAAATATTCTGTCAATTGTCCATTCAATTCATTCATACTTTCATTCATTTTATTTAATTCAGTATCATTTGTTAAATTTCTTTCTATATCAATATCTTTCACGTCATTTTGTACAGTTAATTCCATATATACTCCTTCCACATTTTATATAAAACAATAATTTTAAGCATCACAAAAAAGCCATTCAAACAGGCTTCTATTTTATATTTTGTTAACAGGGATTTTTTGAGCTGAACGCTCTTATAGAAACAATAAATATGAAAGCAGTGATATTTATTATTTTGAATTTATACTTTCTACATAATTTTAAATGTAAAAAGATATAATAAAATCATTAACATGATATTAGCGATTCATTCGCACGTCAATGTTTTTTGAAAAAGTTTTTCTAAATTCGTTCGACATTTTTTTCATCATTATTTTTCAAATTTTTAACAATCCATTTTTGAATATATTTCTTTCTTTTTATCAATAATAATCATAGATTCATATCATGATTATTCATTTTATGAATCTAGCACAGTTGTATTTTACAACTTTTTTAATCTTAGGAGGTCTTTATGCGTAGAAAAACACTTTGCACTCTTGCTATCGCAGTAACAATGATGTGCTCATCTTTAGTATTTGCTTCAAACAATTCAAACAACTCATCTATGAATAATAATGCAGCTACATCATCTATGACCAATAAAGCCGCTAGAAACATTAGTGGTGCCGGTAATGCTGTTGGGAATACAGCTGGCAATGTTGTGAATGATGTTGGACAAGGTATTGGTGGTGTATTAAACGGTGCTGGAAATGCTGTACACAGTGTTGGAAATGCAGTTTCTGATATAGGAAATGATTTAGGAAATGGTATGAATGATACTACAAATTCACTTACTAATACAGATTCTGTAGACAGAACTACTGGTGGTACTACTGACGGAACTACTACTGGTGGAACTTATAATGCAGCTCGTACTGCTGTTAATGATACAACTACTGAAAATACAACATGGACATGGTTCTTTGTTATGTTCGCAGTTGCTGCCATTGTTGGATTAATAATCTTTTATAGTTCTATGGGTTCAAGTTCTAGAAAAGACAGATACTAATATTACAAATCATATTAAATGTTCACAAATAAAGACGGGATTTCACATCTCGTCTTTATTTTATCTATTTTTTGTGATATAATTTTTTTGCTTTAGAAACTTTATTAAGGTGGTTTTTATGAAAGAAAATAATGATAAAAAAATAATTTCAAAAAATAGCAAAGCTTATCATGATTATTTTATAGATTCTAAACTTGAATGTGGAATTGCCCTTGCTGGCACTGAGGTTAAATCAATCCGTGATGGAAAAGTAAATATGAAAGATAGTTATGCTCAAATAAAAAATGGTGAACTTTATATTTATTCCCTACATATTAGTCCTTATGAGAAAGGCAATATTTTCAACAAAGATCCTCTTAGGACGAGAAAACTTTTAGTGCATAAACACGAAATATTAAAACTTATTGGAATGGTTAAACAAAAAGGAGTTGCACTTGTTCCACTTTGTATGTATTGGGATAGAAATCATGTTAAAGTTGAAATTGGTATTGCACGTGGTAAAAAACTTTTTGATAAACGCCAAGATATCGCAAAAAAAGATGCTGAAAGACGTATTGCTCAACATATGAATGAGAAATATTAAAAATAATTGGACAAGAGAAACGTCCCCTTGTCCAATTATTTTTTATTACAGCTTACCGCTATACAACCACATACAATCTGGCAGACGAGGATAATTACCATAGTCGATTGCACCACGAGCAAAGCCTTCTTCGTCATATTCCTTTCATTCTTTTTGAGCTTATATAATCTCTTTCATCGGAGGAAATTGATTGTTTTCAACTAATTCCAACAACTCACTTAATTTCTTTAATGCATCATCTTTTTGTTGAATCGTAATCAAATTCTCCGTAATTGCCTCATCAAGTTCTTCCAAATCGAGTACTTCATGCGTACCATCTGGATATACCTTTAAATCCACAAGTAAATCTGTAGTTATTAATGTATCTTCTTCAGAATTATAATCTGCTTCAATTACATCACAATACCAATAACGAAGTTCGTTTTCAAAACTGTAGAATTTACTTATTTTCCACCCTTTATTTAATAACGTATACGAAATTCCCCACGCTATATCTTTTTTAGGACGAATTGGTTTCCACTTTGTTACGATCATTTCGTCATCTTGATAAATTAGTTCATCTCCTGAAATATCAACTATTTCATTAGGTATGTATCTTTTTCTATATATTTTCATATTATGTACCTTCTATCTTATCAATCTACTTACATTCCAAATCATTTATTGAATATCCTAATTTTTTTAATTCATCATATATTCTATGAATAGGTAACCCTATTATACTCTTATAATCTCCATGTATTTTTTCCACAAATAATGACGCACATGTGTCAATTGCATAACCAGAACAATCATATATCGAATCTTCATGATCTATGTACCAATTGATTTCTTCATCACTCATTTCTTTTAAATATATTTCAGTTATATCTACAAAACTGACTGTTTTATTTTTATATAAGTCTATTATTGTAACTCCTGTAGCAGTATAATTTACATTACCCGAAAGTTTTTTCATATTATCAAAAGCTTCTTTTTTATCTTTTGGCTTTTCAAACTTTTCATCATTCATATAACCAATAGTATCAGAAGCAATTATTATTCCTTCTTCAACTTTCGAAGCAACATTTTCTGCTTTCAATTTTGAAAGTTGTTCAACATATTGAACAGGATTTGTATATTCAACTAAACTTTCATCCACCTCACTAGATATAGCTATATATTGAAGTTTTGCCATATCAAGTATTTCTTTTCTCCATTTTGAATTAGAAGCAAGTATTAATTTCATAAATTCGCCCCTTTACTTTTTTATGGAAACCATTATATACTACCCGATTTTTTTCTGCAATCATTTCAGCTTTTAAAATTTCCACATCTGTATAGTAATGCTTAATAATTTCTTCATACGACTTTCCATCAAGAGCCATTTGGTTGGCACCAACCTGACTCATTCCTACACCATGGCCATATCCAATCGTCGTAAATTCTATTTCATTTTCTCTCTTATCAAACTTAAAATTAGTAGACTTTAATCCCAACAATTTTCTAAGTTCTGTTGCTTTAATTATTACATCACCAAACTGAATAGCCTCAACTCTTCCGCTTGGTGTATTGTTTACTACTTTTATTACATCATTTTCATAATCATAGTTATTGTTTTTTTCACAAATCAGCTTTTCAAAATCATCTTTATTAAATGCTTTTGTTTCTTGATCAAAATCATTTTCAAAACTAATAACACTCTTTAGATAAGGTATTTCATCTCCACCCCATACAAATTTTACATCTTCTGTGTTTCCAGCACTATTGGCATGAAAAAAGGCTGCAATAACTTCACCTTCATATGCAATGTATTGATTATTAGTAGCATTTACTGCTTCTTCAACTTTCAACCATTTTTCCAACTCTTCCTCATCATCCCAAGAAGCAAAAGCATATTCCTTCGTTTTATAACATTGACAGCAATTGATATCATCACACATATCTGCATTTTCATGAATTGAAGATGAATTTTCTAATTTATATAAAGAATAAGACCTTGCAACTAATGCCTGCGCCTTCAAGGCTTCTAATTCATAGTCTACAGGCATTTCACCTATTAAAACACCTTTTATGTAATCATCAAAATTCAATTCAATAACTTTATTCTCTTCTTTTAATAACAGCTTTATCTTATCTTTATTTTCCAATTTATTAACTTCAATTTGCATATTATCGTAAATTGAGTCCCCACCACCTATGCTTTGATCCAAATTATTTCCTAATTTATTTTTTAGAATTTCTGGTAATTCAAAAAAAGATATAGTACTTATATCAAAACTTTCAATTGCCATAATATCTTTCAAAAATAAATTAGGAGTTGCAAAACATATTATCATTACAATCAAAAAAAATATTATAAAATTTTTCATATTCCCTCCTATCCAATCACAATAATATTTTATTGGACAAGATTCTTTTTAGAACAAAAAAATAGAATGAAGATAACTTCATTCTATCCTTATATGTTAATCTTATTTAGTTGCAGCAGCTACGATTTCTGAAAATCCTTTAGGATCGTTTATAGCCATTTCAGCAAGCATTTTTCTATTTACGCTGATATTAGCATTCTTCATTCCGCTAATTAATGTGCTGTAGTTAACACCATTTGCTTTAGCAGCAGCACTAATTCTTGTGATCCATAATCTTCTGAAATCTCTCTTTTTTAATTTTCTTCCTACATATGCATATTGTAAAGATTTCATAACAGCTTGTTTAGCCATTCTAAATCTTGTACTTTTAGCTCCATAATAACCTTTAGCCATTTTTAAAACTTTTTTATGTTTTTTTCTTGTTATTTTTGCTGTTTTTACTCTTGACATTATTTATTCTCTCCTTTCAATCAATTATCTTTAACCGTATGGTAACATTCTCTTTACTGTTGCTTCCATTGTCTTATCAACAGTTGTTGGTCTTCTTAGTCTTGCTTTTCTCTTTGATGTTTTTACATTTAATAAGTGTCTTCTATTCATTCTGTTTCTTTTGATTTTTCCTGTACCTGTAAAGCTAACTCTTTTCTTTGTAGCTCTATGTGTTTTCATTTTAGGCATAGTTAAAAACTCCCTTCTAAAATTATTAGTTATTATTGTTCTTTGGATTAATCATAAGCATCATGCTTCTGCCTTCTAACTTAGGTGCTTTATCCACCACACCAACATCCTCTAATGACTCTGCAAATTTTATAAGTACATTTGCTCCGAATGTAGTGTTATTGACTTCCCTACCTTTAAATTTAATCGTGGCTTTGACCTTATTTCCATCTTCTAAAAATTTTCTTGCATTTTTAGATTTAAATTCAAAATCGTGTGTGTCAATAGTTGATGATAGACGAATCTCTTTAACTTCAACAACCTTTTGTTTCTTTTTAGATTCTTTTTCTCTTCTAGCTTGCTCATATTTGTATTTTCCATAATTCATAATTTTGCAAACTACTGGATTTGCGCCTGGCGCAACCTCAACTAGATCTAATTCTCTCTCTTCAGCTAATTTAATAGCATCTGCGATTGGAAGAATTCCTAATTGCTCTCCATTCTCATCAATAACTTTAACTTCTCTAGCTACGATTTCTTCATTAATAGAAAGTTCTTGTTTGATATAAACCAACCTCCCTCGTTTTTTTAAAGCCTATACCCTTTAAGGGCATAAAAAAAGACTTAAGATCAATCTTAAGCCAAACCACAATACAATAATTCGTAAATCAATTAATACTAAATTATTAACCGACCGTGCATCTTTCAGCGCTTCGGTGAGAAGTGGATGACTTCTTCTTGAACTTTGCTAATTATACTATCATTATATTGTAATGTCAATCATATTTTTCATTTTCTTCAAATTAATTTGCGAATAATTTGCGGAGTGAAATATATAATCTCACTCCGCATTGTAGCATTCGCTTATCTCGTCAAAAACTCCAGAAATTCATCCCAAAAGTTGTCCCACTCATCCTTGAGTTCCTCAGGCATAACGAGTTCTGGTGCAAGTCCATGACAAATTCCACAGGAAACATTCTGACAATCGTCACAGTCTCCATAGAAACATTCCGGATTCTTGGAAAAGCGACTTTTTTCATGAAGTTCCTTGTAACCGCTCGACATACGGTTCTACCTCTGTAAACCGAAGTTTTTCGCTTTTCACAGGGCATTCCCACTTGAGACACTTTTGGCACTCTTCCGCCTTACACTGACTTAAAGAAGAAAGAAGCAGTTTCATGTTGCTGTAAAAATCCATGTCATTTCCTCCTTTTGTCGTTCAAAGTTCGTCTCTTCTAGCAACTATCCGTTCTTCCAATCATATAGTTTCAAACCTACACTCACACTCAAATTTTAGCATTATTTATCCATTTTTTCAACATTCCGTAGGCATTTTCTCATAATTTTCATTGACAAAATAAACTTTTAGTATTAGAATATACACGCATGGTATTAGGAAGGATACCCCGGAAGCCTTATAATATCTGTAAAATAACGAAAATTTAATAGAATTATAATATTTGAAATGGAGGTTTAAGGTATACCATGAATAATACTACATATAGCGCTAAAGCTGGCGAAATTGAAAGAAAATGGTATGTAATCGATGCTGAAGGTAAAGTTGTTGGTAGACTTGCTTCAGAGGTTGCTAAATTATTAAGAGGAAAACACAAACCAACTTATACACCAAACACAGATACTGGTGATTTTGTTGTAGTTGTAAATACTGATAAAATGATATTTACAGGAAACAAATTAGAAGGCAAAATTTATAGAAGACATACAGGTTATATCGGTAACATGAAAGAAACTCAAGCTAAAGACATGATGGCTAAAGATTCTACAAAAGTTCTTATGTTAGCTGTTAAAGGAATGCTTCCAAAAAACAGTTTAGGAAGAAAAATGTTAACAAAATTAAGAGTATATACAGGTAGTGAACATGAGCAAGCAGCTCAAAAACCTGAAGTATACAACTTTTAAGGAGGAGAAATAGATGGCTAGAGTAGCAAAAAAAGATACAACTGTATTTATGGGTACAGGTAGAAGAAAAACTTCTATCGCTAGAGTTAGAATAATGCCAGGTAAAGGAAACTTTACAATAAATGGAAAAGATATTAATGATTATTTAAATACTGATGTTCTTAGAACACTTGCAAAATCACCTTTTGCAGTTAGTGGAACAGAAGGAAAATTTGATGCAATAGTTAAAGTTGAAGGTGGCGGACTTTCAGGTCAAGCTGGCGCAATCAGACATGGTCTTGCTAGAGCTTTAGTTGAAGCTGATGAAACAAACAAACCAGCTATCAAAGCTGCAGGTTTCTTAACTAGAGATCCAAGAATGAAAGAAAGAAAGAAACCAGGTCTTAAGAAAGCTAGAAAAGCACCACAATTCTCAAAGAGATAATATTTATACAATATGTGTGTTCCCTACAGTCAAACGGCTGTAGGGTTTTTATTTTTAAAAATTTAAGTGAAACACAAGGGACGTCCGTTAAATGTTTAAAAATTGTAACTAATTTACAAAAAATAAACATTTAACGGACGTCCCTATTATTCATGGAATTAGATTGAAGTACCTTAGTAGAGGACTCACTATCAACCGGAAAATTGTACCTATCACAAATATGAGGGTCACCGTATATACGAACGATTTTATCTTTTCAATCATGATGCAACCTCCTCCTTTGTTTCAACGTCAAAATTATCTGACCTTACTAAAGAACCTGCTGATTTCAAATCCATTTTACTTTTTATGTAAACATATGTCAATAAAAACTTTTTACCTATCTTCTTCATATTCCAAAGAATCGCCTTTTACTTCTCTAAATCCTTTTGAATTTTCCCTTCTTATATCTGAAATATCTCCATTTTTTATTAAATCGAGATCTCCACTAACATATGCTTCAAATATCCTGTAACAATTTTGAGTAGCCTCTGCCATTATAGTGTTAGGATCAAATGTTGCAACTTTTCCAGCAGCTCTTTCTAGTTCATAACGACTTCTTATTGCAGTATCTAAACTTGTTCCTTTCATGTGAACAGAACGAGCCAAGACTTTCATATCCTCTCCTTCTCCTAAACGGATATCATATGCGTTAACTTTATCACCAGAAGTATATGTAACATAAAAGCTGACATCTTCCATATCTACATCCATGCCTTTTTCATCTAGCGCCTCTTCTATTTCACTCTTTATTAAAACATCCATTAATTCAATCATTTGATATGCTAGTTGATGAGAATCTCCATAATAATGCACCATATTGATTCTTATATCACATTCTTTAAATGCTTCCTCTAAAAACTCCCTGTCTGTTTCATATTTTCCCCAATTTGCTATTACATATGCATCTCTAAAATATTTTATATTATCATTTCCTTCACGAAATGCAGTAGCATATTTAGCAACTTCATCATCAGACATATTTTCTACTAAACTCTGAAGCGGACCTTTACGTTCTTGTTTTTTAGCAGGTGAAACATTCACAACATTAGCCTTTGGCGTTGTATTTTCTGGAGTTATTACTACTTGTGATGTAGTAAGTTCATTTTCATCTACAATATAAGGACTTGCTTCTTGTAAATCTGTTGGCATATCTATAATTTCCATATATCCAGTTGTAACATCTTTTATCTCTGGTTCTAATGAAACATCATTTAATGTCGCTGCCATATTTACACCAGTTATCATCGCTGATGCTCCAAAAGCAATTCCTACACCAATCGCAAGAGCTTTTTTGTTTAATTTTTCTAAAAGTCTTCTTGCACTATTTTGTTTTCTATTTGGAATATATCTTCTTGCTCTATCATGACTCAAATTAACTTCTTCACTCGTCCTTCCAACATCAACTAAAGCCTCTTCAAAATTCGAAATTCTACCTAAATCAGAATCAATTTGCTTTGTCATACTTTTCACTGCTGGCATATTTCCATCAATTGAATACCTAATTATTTGTCCGCACCCATCAATTGTCTTTTTATCTAACGGACTAATTCTATCATAGAAATTATCTCCATTTGTTCCTCTCAATGTTTCTGGCATCGTTATTCCAGTACCTCTATACATTTCATGATGCTCATATCTACTTTGAGAAATTCGTCTACTTCTATTTGAAATCCTTTGTAATCCACTAACCACATCTGAAGCGCCTGTTTGACCATCAAAATGAAATGTTGCTGTATTTATTGCCTCTCCTATTAACACATCTCTTTCTATTCCTCTTGAAATTGGAGCATATGCAAACGATTCAGGAGAAACTTGATGTCTTTCTAACACTTGTTTAGAAATACTACCCGGAGTCTTATCTTGTCTAGATGGCAATATTCCTACTTCTTTTTCAAAATTTATTATACTACCTTCTAAATTCGATATAACTCTCTGTGTGTCTTCAATTTTAGCAAACGTAATAACAGGATTAGAGTCTGTTGAAAATTCATCTAAAAGATTCATCTCATTTTCTAATATTTCATCTTGTAATCTAAAATCTTCAAAGCTGTCATCTCTATCTCCATCTTCAATTGCAGTAAGAAGCTCATAATTAGACCCCAATCTTCTATATGTCAAAGCTCTTCTCTCTATTAAATGCATCGCTCTATCTCTTATTGCTTGCATTGAATTTATTAAATCAGTGTAATCTTGTATTGTATAATTACCCATATTATCTTGAATTTTTTCACGAATCACTCTACTTTTTTGCTCAGACAATATAAGTCTTCTTATGTAATCATAAAACTTAGAATTATTATCAATATATATACTTTCTCCATTCGGCATTACGACTTCTATATCTCGTTCATTTATATAATACATATAATTCCCTCGCTCTCCTGCTACAATTATATTATTTTTGATTTTGCATTACAAGAATATTATAATTTTCTATTCCCACATATTCAAAGTATCATCTGTCGTTAAACCTTCAATACCTTCCAAATTATAATAAGTCATTGGTACATCTCCTATTAATACTGTTTCAGCAACATTTACTTCATTTATCACTTCAACTCTTTTACTTGTAAAGGGTGCTACTATTCCCATCTTACTTTTTATCTCGAGGAATACTCTATGTCTTGTTTGATTTATTCCTGTTGAAAGGAATTCTGTTTTAAATTCAATATTAACCGTTCCTGTAGGAATTATCTTAACCTCTATTGAAGGACCACGTCCCGCAAGTAGATTATTACCTGTAAAGTTACCTATTGGTATTTTTAGATATGATGCTTCTAACTCATCGTTCTTTTCCTGTATTCCCATTGAAATTTCAGAAGCAATTCTATTCATCTCTATTACATTAGCTCTTAAAGCAAGAATCTTTCCTTCTTCATTTCTATCTAATATTATTAAATCTAAATATCCTATATCTCGCATAACTTCTTCAACGACTTCATTAGATATTGATATTCCAATACTTTCTGCTCTAACACTACAAAGTTCCATAAGTGTAGGTTCTATATATTTAGTTATCGTATTAAATGCAAATAATATGCTAAATAACCATAGTATTATATTAAAAAAAATACTTTTTTTATTACTTCTTCTTATTCCAAATCGTTCTGCCATATCATAATAATTCTACAGTCATTTTCTTACTTCTCTTTGGTATTATTAATTGTTGATTTAGAAATATTAAATCATCTTTCAGCATATTATATTCTTTAATTTCATCAACTGTACTTCTATATTTTTTTGCAATTTTCCATAATGAATCATTTGGCTTAACATAGTAAATAACTATACTTGGGATTTCTGCTAAAGGTGATTCATCAACTGATATACTATTGATGCCCTCTAATCTCATTTCTTCTCGAACAAAAACATTTAGATTCATATTTACCTTTATTTGAATTTGACTACTATCAACTTTTCTATATTCAACATTATCGGTATTTACACTTATACCTACTTCCATATTACTTTTTATCTCTGGAATCTTTAACACCTGCTGATATGGTAAATCTACTTTTTTACTCTCAATTATTCTTTTACTTTCGTTATAATACAAAATATCGAATGCTACATTACCTTCTACTGCAATTTTCCCATCTAATATATTTCTATTATTTATCGTAGGAAAAGCTTTTATTGTTAAAATTTTTATATCGTCTAATTCAGGTACCATTAAACCTTGTACCATTTCAACATTTTCGTTTGTATTAATTAGCTCACTAATTATCGATACATTTTCATAGCTACAATTTAAATTTACATCAGGATCATATAAATCAGATATCACAGTTATTTTATTTTGTTTATATATATCGGCTCTCACTTCCATATCACTTTCAACAGAAAAACTCATAGATTTTAAATCTTGATATATTGGTCTTAAAGTGAAAGATTTTACACTAAACTCCAATTTGATACTTGAAGATTCATTTAAATCTTCATAGTTAATAAAACCCATTACAGGAACAATTGCTTCAAATGTCTCTATTGATTGGTTTTCAGAATCTGAAATATATATTATGTTTATTATTGCATCAGCTTTTGCAAGGATTTTATTATAACTTATCTTATAATCAGGATTTACAACTCGTATATTAGCTTTTATTATTTCAGAAATCGGTAAATTTTCTTGACCAAGTGTTATGGTTTCATTTATTTCTATATCTTGAGACCTTGATGAAGACAAATTTGAAAATTCTATTTCTTTACTTAGAACTTCCACATTTCTATCATCAACAATTTCTTTTATAAAAGTATGCTTACAATTGTTTCGCACCGTCACATTTAATGAAGCTGAAATTCGAACACTTATTTTTCTCCCATTTAAAACTTTAAATTCTATTTGATTCTTTGTAATACTTATTTCTAATATACTTTCCTCATTAATTCCTTGAATGTCGATAATTTCATAAAAATTAAACATATTATTCAAACTTCTTATCGATGTATGTTCATCTTCTGCCAAATAAATAGCCCCAACATCTGCTATTCCCTCAATATGCAATCTTCCTTCTTTTATTTCTCGTTTTGTGATAAAGATATCTGCATCCACATCTGCAACGCTTAATATATCTGGTTTTATATCAGGTACAATAAGCTCGCCCTCTACCATTACATTTCGATTTTCTGTTGCGATTACTTCGCATAAATTTATAGTCTCATTATTTGTTTCTATATTCAAAAAAATCCCTCCTAATATTAGTTTTCACTAATATATATTAGGAAGGATTTTATTTTATTACAATTTATTTATAAGGGTGTAAAAAGAGAACCTCTAAAAGTTCTCTTTTATATTTGTATTTGGTTTAACCATATCCAAAACTGAAGTGTAATTCTCACTGTTGCCAATGGATAGTTCTACTGAATTTGTTAATACATCAACATATGTGTTTGATTGTTTATTAGGTCCATCATCTGATTTTATTAAAAAATAATCATGATGTGCACTCATAAGAGTTCCTTCGATATTTAGTGATTTGTTTCTTCCAAGACTTCCACGAAGTAGAACCTTCTGACCAACACACCCTTTTATCGTCTCTCTTAACTCATTAACATCTTTCTTTTCTATCCCCACGAAAACCACCCCTTATTCTTAAGTATGCCGACAGTATAACACAAATTGACTAAAATGTCAAAGTATAAATATTCCTGTCAAACCATTGTGCCACAAGGATTTACCGGTTTAATTATGTTAAGAAAACATAATAAATTTCGGTGATTATTATTTTAAAAATTTCTTTAAAAATCTACCTGTATGTGAGTTTTCATTTTTAGAAATTTCTTCAGGTGTACCTTCTGCAATTATTTCTCCTCCACGAATTCCACCTTCTGGTCCTAAGTCAATTATGTGATCTGCAACTTTTATCATATCTAAATTATGTTCTATTATTATCATACTATTTCCGGCATCAACTAGTCTATCTAATATACTAATTAGCTTATGAATATCCGCTGTGTGAAGACCTGTAGTAGGTTCATCTAAAATGTACATTGTTTTACCTGTCGATTTTCGACATAATTCGTTGGCTAACTTTACTCTTTGTGCTTCGCCCCCCGATAAAGTTGTCGAAGATTGTCCAAGCTTGATATATCCAAGACCTACATCATATAAAGTTTGAATTTTATTCTTTATTCTTGGTATATTAGTGAAAAATTCTAAAGCCTCTTCAACTGTCATTTCTAAGACATCATAAATATTTTTTCCTTTATATTTGACTTCTAAAGTTTCTCTATTATATCTCTTTCCATTACATACATCACAAGGAACATAAACATCAGATAAGAAATGCATTTCTATTTTTGTTATGCCTTCTCCTTCACA
Organism: uncultured Eubacteriales bacterium; assembly: GCA_949283575.1. Taxonomy (GTDB): domain Bacteria; phylum Bacillota; class Clostridia; order TANB77; family UBA1234; genus UBA1234. Next base: position 72,584 of record CASDSU010000036.1, on the reverse strand, counting down.
CGCTTCACAACGCCCTCCGCTAACATTGAAACTGAATCTTCCTTTTGAATATCCTCTAAGTTTCGCTTCATTTGTCTCAGCAAACAAATCTCTTATTAAATCAAATACACCTACATAAGTCGCTGGATTTGATCGAGGCGTTCTTCCTATTGGCGATTGATCAATTGCAATTACTTTATCTAAATTATCTATTCCTTTTATCTCTTTACATTTTCCTGGTCTAAGTGAAGCTCTATTTAAATCATTAGCTAACTTCTTATACAACACTTCATTTATAAGTGAAGACTTACCAGAACCTGAAACACCAGTAACAGCAACCATCTTTCCTAATGGTATCTTTACATTAACATCTCTTAAATTATTCTCCGCAGCTCCAACTATTTCTATATATTTTTTATTTCCTTTTCTTCTTTTTTCAGGAACTTCAATTTTTAATTTTCCACTTAAATATTTACCTGTAATTGATTTTTCAATTTCCTTAATCTCCTCTGCGGTTCCTTCTGCTATAACATTTCCCCCATGAACACCAGCACCAGGCCCTATATCAATTATATGATCAGCAGCATACATTGTATCTTCATCATGTTCTACTACAATCAATGTATTGCCTAAGTCTCTTAATTTTTTCAATGTAGCTATTAATTTTTCATTATCCCTTTGATGAAGTCCTATACTTGGTTCATCAAGTATATAAAGAACTCCCGTTAATCCTGAACCTATCTGCGTTGCAAGCCTAATTCTTTGTGCTTCACCGCCCGACAAAGTTCCCGCACTTCTCGCTAATGTCAAATAATCTAAGCCAACATCAATTAAAAATTGTAATCTTGCATGTAATTCTTTTAATATTTGATGAGCTATCATTTCTTGCTTTTGAGTTAATTTTAAATTTGAAATAAATTCTTTTATCTCTGTTATCGATAATGCAGTTAACTCATGTATATTCTTATCTCCAACAGTAACTGCAAGTGCCGACTTATTTAATCTTGCACCATCACATTCATAACAATGCGACTCAGCCATATACATTTCATAAAACTCTCGCATACCATTTGATGATGTTTCTCTATAACGTCTTTCCATTGTATTTATTACACCTTCAAATGGTGCTGTAAAGTTTCTAATACCAGATGCACTTTCATATCTAAAATCTATTTTTTCATCTCCGGTTCCATATAATACTTTATTTACAAAATCTTCTGGCAAATCTTTTATTGGCTTTGAAACATCAACCTTATAATGCGCACCAAGTGATTTCAGATACATTACTCCCATGTTGTTTTCTTTAGCCTGATTCCATCCCATTCCCTTTAGACCACCATCAAGAAAAGAAATATTGGTATCTGGCATCACTAAATATGGATCTATTTTTTGAATAGTTCCAAGGCCACTACATGTTGGACAAGCTCCAAATGGATTGTTAAATGAAAACATTCTTGGAGTCAATTCTTCTATACTAATATTACAATCTGGACAAGAATAATTTTGTGAAAATAAAATTTCTTCACCATCAATAACATCTATCAAAACTAGTTTATTGGCATATTTTAAAGCTGTCTCCACAGAATCTGTCAATCTATTTTTTATGCTATCCTTAACAACAATCCTATCAACCACAATTTCTATATTATGTTTTTTTGTCTTGGTCATTTTAATTTCATCTTCACTTAAGTCATAAGTAGTTCCATCTACTCTAACTCTTGCAAAACCATCTTTTTTAGCATCCTCTATTAACTTTGTATATTCACCTTTTCTACCACGTACAACCGGTGCTAAGACTTGAATTTTTATTCCTTCACCTAAATTCATTATTGCATCTATTATTTGATCTATTGATTGTTGCTTAATTTCTCTTCCACATTTTGGACAATGTGGAACACCAATTCTTGCATACATAAGTCTTATATAATCATATATCTCAGTAACAGTTCCAACTGTAGAACGAGGATTTTTTGATGTAGTCTTTTGATCAATCGAAATTGCAGGAGATAAACCTTCAATATATTCAACATCTGGCTTTTCCATAATTCCTAAGAATTGTCTTGCATACGATGAAAGACTTTCCACATATCTACGTTGTCCTTCTGCATAAATGGTATCAAAAGCAAGTGAAGACTTACCACTACCACTAAGCCCTGTAACAACAACAAGTTTATCCCTTGGAATAGTTATATCTATATTCTTTAAATTGTTAACTTTTGCACCTCTAATTGTTATATTTTCTATCATCTTATCCCCCTTAAGATTTCACAGAGTATATATCTATATAATTCCTGATTTATAGGCTTTTAAGTATAAGCCCACAAAGAAAATTGTAACATAAGTTCGCATTTTTTGCAACGCGAACACTAAGAAGTTTTTTCATGTTTACGAAATATAAACACTATGCTATAATTTGTATTAGGAGGTTTTAGCGTGAAAAATATATACATAATCCTTACACAATCAGGAACAATTCTTTCAAGAGTTATAAAATTTGCTACTTCTGAAGCTTATAATCATGCATCACTATGTCTCGACGATAAATTTGAAAAATTATATTCTTTCGGAAGACTTAGACCATATAATCCTCTTATTGGAGGATTTCTTGTTGAAAATGCATTTACCCACGTTTTCGGAAGATTTAAATATGTTCCATGTATGGTAATAAAAAAAGAAATTACAGATGAACAATATGATTCAATTTGCAAAACTGTTAATCATTTTGTTAATCATCCAACTGATTATAAATTTGATATACCAAACTTATTTTTTGCAAAAACAAATATCACTTTTCCACATGAAAACAAATTTTTCTGTAGTGCATTTGTCGGTCACGTTTTGCAAACTGCTGGAATTGAAATCCCAAATACTTTAGTTAAAATGCGACCATATCAATTTACAGAACTTGATAATGCTAAAATAATATATACTGGCGAACTTAAAGAATGGTGTGGCACAAAAATTAAAGACAAAAAAATCAAAACTGCATTGATGAATTAATATATCCATCAACGCAGTTTTTCTTCTTATTTATGCTTCGTCTGCATAGTTCTTGAAATATCCTTTTATCCAAATTATTGGTGTACCCTTATCACCGCTTCCTGAAGTCAGATCTGCAAGAGAACCAAGAAGATCTGTTATCTGTCTAGGTGTCGTTCCTTGTGAAGCCATGTTTCCAACAAGGTTTTCTCCCTTAGTTTTGATTTCCTCTTTGATTGCTTCTTTCAAAGCTTCTCCAGAAAGTCCAGCATACTTCCCATCCGCAAGAGCCTTAAGCTTAAGCTCGTTCGGTCTTCCACAAAGTCCTTCAGTATAAGCTGGTGATACAACAGGGTCAGCAAGTTCCCATATCTTACCTACAGGATCTTTAAAAGCACCATCGCCATACACCATTGCCTCAACTTTAACACCAGTTTGTTCTTCAAGAATTCTTTGAATCTCAAGAACAACCGCCTCGCCACTTTGAGGAAATAGTTTTACCCTCTCTTCATTTGCTTTATTGCTTCCAAGAAGGCCATACTTAGCGTTATAACCTGTATTCTTCCCTTCAGCAGGTTTTGTACAAATGTCATCAAGTCCATATACACTTACAGCGCCAGCAGTTTTAAGGATTTGTTTTGTCATTTCTCTTGTGTGAATATCTGAACAAAGTACGTGTTTTGTGTAGTCAAGGATTGATCTGCAGTCGTTCGAAAGCACAACTTCAATTTCACAATTTTCAGATTGTGCCAACTCCTTGTAATACTCGATGTAATTCACACCCGTGAACTCATGCTTTGTATAACCAAAGATTTCTCGATATTTATCTTCAGTCAAAAGCGCATCTCTCGATACACCTTTTTCAAGCATTTCTTGTTCCGAGATCAAATGATTTCCTACTTCATCAGAAGGAAAGCTAAGCATTAGAACAACCTTTTTAGCTGCTCTACAAATGCCTTTGAAGCACATTGCAAATCTATTTCGACTTAGTATTGGGAAAATGACACCGATTGTTTCTTCGCCAAACAATGTTTTCACATCGTCAGCAATTTTGTCTACGGTAACGTAGTTACCTTCTGCTCGTGCAACAACTGATTCAGTAATCGCAATGACATCTTTGGTTTGAATTGGAATGCCATGTGTCTTGCTTGCATTAATCACAGAAGTAGCAACTATTTCCGCAATATTGTCTCCTTCCCTAATTATTGGCGCCCTTACGCCCATTGAGATTGTACCAAGTAAATTTTCCATTTAAAAGCCCCCTTATCAAATTTTGATATTGGTTGAATTGTTACCATATTATGTACTTACCACTCGTTAATTTTACAAGGGTACTATACAAAAGTCAAGTTTTTTGAAGTATACATTAATATACAATATAATTTAACAAAAAATCCTCCACTTATATAAGTGGAGGATTTTTGCTTTTCTTAGGTTTTGTCGCTATTAGAAATGTCTATGGACATACTTATAGAAAGCTTTCATCCAAAGATTCTCATTGGAATAATTATCCTCCTTATAAGTAATTATCTCACCATAGAGTCTTATTCTATCCGCACGCGATCTATTTCCAGAATCCCTCATGAGTTTTTTAGCAATCCTTTCAAGTAGAATTGACGAATTCATCATAGCGCCTTTTTTTATTAATGCCTCTACGACATCAAGTTCATCAAAGCGCTCATCCAAAGCATAGAAGAGCACATCACCACCATCCAAATTTGGATGCAAGAGCATCTCAATCAATTCTTCAGATGTAGGATTCCTATCGTATCCCCACATGAAGATAGAAAGAAGCCTAAATTTATCAGTCTTTGGATTTTTTATGAGTTCTTTCATCATTTTCTTCGCTTTTTCTGCTTGCTGAAGAACCATTTCTTCAGACCAGTTCATCGTCCGCGAGACAAAGTCACTGTAATTTTTCAGGATATGATACATCACAGGTATATTGTAATGCCTTTTAAGAATTATGCCAACTCTTACGCATACATATTCTTTTATTTAACACAAAAAGTCTATGGAATTTACCATTCCACAGACTTTTTAGTTTTCAGACTTCCATTTTGACTTTAATTCGCTTCTGCAAATTCTCATCTTGATTTTTCGTCATTTGAAATTTTTCCTTGAACTTCCAGATACAGTTTGCGTCCCATGACGTAAATTTCTACATACGAAGAGTATTTTTCACGAAACTGCCTGGGTAAGCACACCCGACGCTTATCATCGAACGACATAGGCCCCGCAATGATTTTAGCATCGTCCGGAATGTCCTCCAAAGGAATCAACCGGAATTTACATTCTCCTTCTTGCGCTAGAACTACCCTCTTAACAGAAAGACCAAAAGAGAGTTCAACAAGTCCATCAGGAATGTTCAGACGTCCTTCTTTGTCGATAGAATAGACCATATGCGACCTCCTTGTAGCAATTTTCAACATTATATATTATATATCATTTGTTTATTTATGTCAACTACAGTACATAAGCTATAGTTTTATCTTTATAAAAAATAAAGGAACCCCCGTCAGCACGCACGCATGCCAACGGGGTGTCGATCAGTTACTTATCAGATTCATAGAAGAATTCCTCTCCTACGATAGCATCAAAAATGCAATCGTAAAAATCCATTGCTCTGCATAAGATAACATCTTGTTCTTTACTATGGATCGCCTCCAGCCTGAAATTCTGCTCTTTCACAATATGAACAACAACAAATTCCTTGCCTTTGTCATCAAAAATAATCTCGATGATAGCGTCACCATACCCGAGAAAGTCAAGAATCTTCAGCATACCGTGTTTGGTGTAGAATGTATTTGTCAGCGACAAAAATAATCTTCTTATCTACCGTTATCAACTAATCATAGAATAGCCCTAAAGTTTTTATTGCTTTAGAGGTTCCATCATCAGCTTATATGATAACCTGTAAATATAAGATTTTCGTAGCATATTGTGCAAAACAGCACCTATCTATAAATTTCTTTATTTACTCTGTTACATCTTCAACTTGTTTTGGTGGAACTGTCTTTGATGTTGGTTCTCCTGTTTCTGTTGAAATTGGTTGTAACTCTCTATACTTCATAAGACCTGTTCCAGCAGGAATTAACTTACCGATGATTACGTTTTCTTTTAGTCCTACTAGTGGATCAATCTTTCCTTTAATAGCAGCTTCAGTTAACACTCTTGTTGTTTCTTGGAATGATGCTGCTGATAGGAATGAATCTGTTGCAAGAGATGCTTTTGTTATTCCAAGAAGAATTCTCTTTCCTTCTGCAGGTCTCTTTCCTTCTGCAATAGTTTTTTCGTTTTCTTCTTCAAATGTCAACACATCTACCATTGTTCCTGGAAGTAATACTGTATCACCAGGATCTTCAACTTTAACTTTTCTAAGCATTTGTCTAATGATTGATTCGATATGTCTATCGTTGATATCAACACCTTGGCTACGATATACTTTTTGAACTTCTTGTACTATGTATCTTTGAACACCTTCTGCACCTTTAATTCTCATGATGTCTTGTGGATAAATTGAACCTTCTGTTATTTCATCTCCAGCTTCAATTTCATCACCATCATGAACTACAAGTCTTGAACCAAATGGTATTAAGTATGTTCTTGATTCTTCACTATTTGTAATAACTGCTTCTCTCTTCTTCTTTGTATCGCTTATTGTTACTGTACCTGCAATATCAGAAATTATAGCAAGTCCCTTTGGTTTTCTAGCTTCGAATAACTCCTCAACTCTAGGAAGACCTTGTGTGATGTCTCCACCAGCAAGACCACCCATATGGAAAGTTCTCATTGTAAGCTGTGTACCAGGTTCACCGATTGATTGAGCCGCAATAATACCAACTGCTTCACCGATGTTTACAACTTGTCTACCTGCTAAGTCATTACCATAACATTTTGCACAAATACCTTTTTTAGCTCTACATGTAAGAAGTGTTCTAATTTTAGCCTTTGTAACACCTGCAGCTATTACTGCTGATGCCATCTTATCAGTTATTAATGTATTTCTTTCAACTAGTACTTCACCTGTTTCTGGATGTACAATATCCTCAGCAACAAATCTACCAGCTAATCTTTCTGCAAGTCCTTCTATTAATTCGTTACCATTCTTAATATCTGTAACCCACATTCCATCTGTTGTTCCACAATCATCTTCTCTAACAATGATTTCTTGTGATACGTCAACAAGTCTTCTTGTTAAGTATCCAGAGTCAGCTGTACGAAGAGCTGTATCAACAAGACCTTTTCTAGCACCATGGGCTGATACGAAATACTCAAGAACGTCCATACCCTCTCTAAAGCATGATCTGATAGGAATCTCGATTGTTCTACCTGCAGTATCGGCCATAAGACCTCTCATACCAGCTAGCTGTCTGATCTGTTTCATATCACCACGGGCTCCAGATGTAGCCATCATATATATTGGATTTTCTTCAGTAAAGTTTGCAATCATGGCATCTGTAATATCGTTTGTAGCCTTATCCCAAACTTTAATAACTGAGTTATATCTTTCCTCGTCTGAAATCAAACCTCTCTTGTACTGTTTTGTAATTTGATCAACTTTTTCTTCAGATGCTGCTAGAATATCTTTTTTCTCCGATGGGATTATAACATCAGATACAGCAACTGTTATAGCACCTCTAGTTGAATATTTATAACCTAATGATTTAATATTATCTAGAAGTTCTGCAGTATCACTAATTCCATGAACTCTTATTGATGCAGAAATAATCTTCTTAATCGTTTTCTTTGTAACTGGGAAGTCAACTTCTAAATCAAATATTTTGTCTGGATTTGATCTATCAACCAATCCTAAATCTTGAGGGATCACTTCATTATAGATTATTTTACCAATTGTTGTGTTTATAATCTTCGATTTTGTTTCTCCATCAATTTCTTTAAACATTCTAACTTTTATCTTTGCATGAATTGATATTACACCATCAAGATAAGCCATCATAGCTTCATCTTTATCTTTGAATATCATTCCTTCACCTTTTACACCATCTTTTTCGATAGTTAAGTAGTAAGCACCAAGAATCATATCTTGTGTAGGAACTGTAACTGGTTTTCCATCTTGTGGTTTTAAAAGATTATTAGCAGATAACATTAAATATCTAGCCTCTGCTTGTGCTTCTGGTGTTAACGGCAAGTGAACAGCCATTTGGTCTCCGTCGAAGTCAGCGTTGAATGCTGTACAAACAAGTGGATGTAATTTTATAGCTCTACCTTCTATTAATACTGGTTCGAAAGCTTGAATACCAAGTCTATGAAGTGTTGGAGCACGGTTTAACATAACTGGATGATCTTTAATAACATACTCTAAAACATCCCAAACTTCTGGTTTTAATCTTTCAACCATTCTCTTTGCATTCTTAATATTGTGTGCAATTCCTCTAGAAACAAGCTCCTTCATTACAAATGGTTTGAATAATTCTACAGCCATTTCTTTTGGAAGACCACATTGGTATAATTTTAACTCTGGTCCTACAACGATAACTGAACGTCCTGAATAGTCAACACGTTTACCAAGTAGGTTTTGTCTAAATCTACCTTGTTTACCTTTTAACATATCTGATAAAGATTTTAAAGCTCTATTACCAGGTCCAGTAACAGGTCTACCTCTTCTACCATTATCTATTAAACTGTCTACAGCTTCTTGAAGCATTCTCTTTTCATTTCTAACAATAATTTCAGGAGCTCCAAGCTCTAACAATCTTTTTAATCTATTATTTCTGTTTATAATTCTTCTATATAAATCATTTAAATCAGATGTAGCAAATCTACCACCATCAAGTTGAACCATTGGTCTTAAATCTGGAGGTATTACTGGAAGTACATCTAAAATCATCCATTCTGGTTTATTACCTGAAAGTCTAAAACTATCAACTGTTTCAAGTCTTTTAATAATTTTAGCTTTCTTTTGTCCAGAAGATTTTTCAAGTTCTTTTCTAAGGTCTGCCGCTAATTTTTCAACATCAATTTCTTCAAGCATCTCTTTTATTGTCTCAGCACCCATACCTACTCTGAAAGATTTCTCACCATATTTTTCAATATATTCTCTATATTCTTTCTCTGAAAGAACTTGACCTTTTACAAGTGATGTATCACCAGCATCAACAACTATGTAAGCAGCAAAGTATAATACTCTTTCAAGAGCTCTTGGTGTAATGTCAAGCATTAATCCAAGTCTACTTGGTATACCTTTAAAGTACCAAATATGAGATACTGGGGCAGCAAGCTCTATGTGCCCCATTCTCTCTCTTCTTACTTTTGCCTTTGTAACTTCAACACCACATCTGTCACAAATAATTCCTTTATATCTAGCTCTTTTATATTTACCACAATGACATTCCCAGTCTTTTGTTGGTCCAAATATTCTTTCACAGAACAATCCATCGCGTTCTGGTTTTAAAGTTCTGTAATTTATAGTTTCTGGTTTTTTAACTTCGCCTTTCGACCATTCTCTAATTTTATCTGGAGATGCAAGTCCTATTTTTATACGGTCAAATACTTCTAAATCAACCATTTTTATACTCCTTCCTATTATACAATCTTAAATTTGAATTCTAAGAATTACTCTTCGTCATCTCCGAAATCATCTTCTACAAAGATTTCATCTTCGTCAAATAAATCATCGTCGAATTCGTCACCATCTTCATCAATAATATTTCCATCTTCATCTTCGATTAACATATTATCTTGAAGTTCTTCATCTGTAATTGGAGCAACATTGCTTGGCGTAATTTCGTCATCATCAATATCTTCTTTTAATTCAACTTCATTTTCATCATTTTGATTATATAATTTCATGTCTAATCCTAAACTTTGTAACTCTTTTACAAGAACTCTAAAGCTTTCTGGAATTCCCGGTTCAGGTATATTTTCACCTTTTACAATTGATTCGTAAGTTTTTACTCTACCAACTGTATCGTCTGATTTCATTGTTAAGATTTCTTGAAGTGTGTACGCAGCACCATATGCTTCAAGTGCCCAAACTTCCATCTCTCCAAATCTTTGTCCACCAAATTGAGCTTTACCTCCAAGTGGTTGTTGTGTAACTAATGAGTATGGTCCAGTTGAACGAGCATGTATCTTGTCATCTACTAAGTGATGTAGTTTTAGCATATACATGATACCAACTGTAACTTCATTATCAAATGGTTCTCCTGTTCTACCATCATAAAGGATTGTTTTACCTGATGAAGGCAAACCTGCCTTTTGATATAACTCTTCAAAATCTTCGTCTTTAGCACCATCGAAAACTGGTGTTGCTACTTTAAATCCTAATGCTTTAGCTGCATATCCTAAATGAACTTCTAATACCTGTCCAATATTCATACGTGAAGGAACACCTAGTGGGTTAAGTACGATTTGAAGTGGTGTACCATCTGGTAAGAATGGCATATCTTCTTCTGGTAATATTCTTGAAATAACACCTTTATTACCATGACGTCCAGCCATCTTATCACCAACTGAAATTTTTCTCTTTTGAGCTATATACACTCTAATAACTTCATTTACTCCTGTTCCAAGTTCATCCGAATTTTCTTTCGTAAATATTTTTACATCTACGATTGTTCCAGCTTCACCGTGTGGGCAACGAAGTGATGTATCTCTAACTTCTCTTGATTTCTCGCCGAAAATAGCACGAAGTAATCTTTCTTCAGCTGTTAATTCAGTTTCACCTTTTGGAGTAACTTTACCAACTAAGATATCTCCAGATCTAACCTCAGCACCAATTCTTATAATACCTCTATCATCAAGATCTTTAAGTGCATCATCACCAACATTTGGAATATCTCTTGTGATTTCTTCAGGTCCTAATTTTGTATCTCTACATTCACAATCATATTCTTCTATATGTATTGATGTTAAAACATCTTCTTTTACTAATTTTTCGTTGATTAGAATGGCATCCTCATAGTTATAACCTTCCCATGTCATGAATCCAACTAATATGTTCTTTCCAAGAGCTAATTCACCCTTATCTGTAGATGGTCCATCACTTATGATATCTCCAGCTTCAACCTTATCACCTTTTCTTACAATTGGTCTTTGGTTTGAACATGTACCTTGGTTTGAACGTTTAAATTTAATAAGGTTATATTCATCTATTCCTTTTTTAGTTTTTATTGTTATCTTATCAGCTGTAACTTTTTGAACAGTACCAGCCTCTTTTGCTATAACACAAACACCTGAGTCTTTGGCAGTTCTGTATTCCATACCTGTACCTACAATAGGTGAATCTGTTTTTATTAGAGGAACCGCTTGACGTTGCATGTTTGATCCCATCAGTGCACGTTTTGCGTCGTCATTTTCTAAGAATGGAATTAACGCTGCGGCAACTGATACTAATTGTCTTGGAGAAACGTCCATCAAATCAACCTCGTTTGGACTAACCTCCATGATTTCATCTTGATATCTAACTTTAATTTTTGAATTTATAAAGTTTCCTTTTTCATCTAATGGTTCATTAGCTTGCGCTACAATGAATTCATCTTCTTTTTCAGCTGGGAAGTATCTGATTTCTTCTGTAACTCTTCCCTTCTTTTTATCTACAATTCTATATGGAGTTTCAATAAATCCATAATCATTTATTATCGCATAAGTAGACAATGAGCAGATAAGACCAACGTTTGGTCCTTCTGGGCTCTCGATAGGACATAATCTACCATAGTGTGAATGGTGAATATCTCTAACTTCGAAACCTGCTCTATCTCTTGATAAACCACCAGGTCCTAATGTAGAAATTCTTCTCTTGTGAGTAAGCTCTGTAAGTGGATTGTTTTGATCCATGAATTGTGACAATTGGCTACTTCCAAAGAATTCTCTAATTGATGAAACTACTGGTTTAATATTTATTAATGATTGTGGTGTTACTACATCTAAGTCTTGAACAGCCATTCTCTCTCTAATAACTCTTTCAAGTCTTGTTATACCAATTCTAAATTGGTTTTGTAATAATTCGCCAACACATCTTACACGTCTATTTCCTAAATGGTCAATATCATCAACTCTACCAAGTCCATAAGCTAAGTTGTTTACGTAGTTAATTGATGCAAACATATCTTCTTTTGTTATGTGATTTGGTAATAATCTTTCAATATTTTCTTCTAATGCTTTATATAAATCTTTTGATTTAGTTGTTTCTATAATTTCTTTTAATACTGCATAGTTAACTCTCTCTTTAATTCCAAGTTCACTCAAATCTCCGTCTACAAAACTACTAATCCAAACTGTTCCATTACCGATTACATTTATTATTTTATCTTCAACTTTTATTTTTACTTCATTTATACCAGACTCTTGAATAGCCTCAGCTATTTCAGATGTAATTGTTTTATCTTTTGATACTAGTAGTTCTCCTGTTTCTGGATTTACTATTCTCTCTGCAGAAATTTGTCCTTCTATTCTTGTTGCAAGAGATAATTTTGAGTTGTATTTAAAACGACCAACTTTTGTTAAATCATACCTTCTTGGATCAAAGAATAACGCTGTAAGTAAGTTCTTAGCAGCTTCTACTGAAGGCATTTCACCTGGTCTTAGTCTCTTATAAATCTCAATTAAAGCCTCGTCCTCAGTTTTAATTGGATCTTTTTCAAGTGTAGCAAGGATTCTCTCATCTTCACCGAAAAATTCTAAAATTTGGCTATCTGTAGCAATTCCCATAGCTCTTAAGAATAATGTTACAGGTAATTTTCTAGCTTTATCAATTCTAACGTTGAACACATCGTTAGAATCTGTTTCAAACTCTAACCATGCACCACGATTAGGCATGATTGTAGCTGAATATAATTTTTTACCTAATTTGTCATATTCTCTACCATAATAACATCCTGGAGAACGTACTAATTGAGAAACAATAACTCTCTCTGCGCCATTGATTATGAATGTACCATAGTCAGTCATAACAGGAAAATCTCCCATAAAGATTTCTTGTTCTTTTACTTCACCTGTTTCTCTGTTGATAAGTCTAACTTTTACTTGCAATCTTGTTGCATAAGTAGTATTTCTAGATTTAGCCTCTTCAATTGTGTACTTTGTTTCTTCATTGAAATGATAATCTACAAATTCAAGTATTAATTTTCCTGAATAGTCTGTGATTGGAGAACATTCTGTTAAAACTTCCTTAAGACCTTTCTTTATAAACCACTCATAAGAATCCTTTTGTACTTGTATAAGATTTGGCATTTCAACTACATCTTGTATTTTACCAAAGTACATTCTGCTAGTTCTTTCGCTTTTAACTTCACGCATAAAAATTAATCACCCCATCATATAATTTAGTTAAATTTAAAACTTTACTAGCCACCACGTCGATCATTACCCCAACTACGTTCAAGATGCACGCGAATGTCATATATTCATTTGTTTGATATTTAAGCTATGAATCCCCCAATATAAACAAAGTTATCATTATTTAGGGTTGTATAAAGAAATATTTTATTAAACGACAAAAAGGCAATCAGCCAAACCTTGAAATTTCGCCAATTACCCCTTACTATCTATCTACTTTATTTCTTTATATAATGATAACTTTTTTATATTAATCAACCCTTACTTAATACATTATCGGCTTATATTATAGCAGAACATATCTTTAAAAGTCAATGTTTTTATAAAGTTTTATCACAAAAAATAAAGCAGGGATATTCCCTGCAAGCAGCCAGATTAGAACTCTTCGATTTCCGGAACCCGCATGAGCTCTTCCGCCACACTGTCAGTAGATGTAAAAAACTCGGATGCAGAGATTCCTGTTCCCTTCAGAGTATCTCCAACAAAAGTATAAACCATGATGGCGATAACAACGATTGCGATAATTGCGGACATGATGGACTTGGTGATAGACATGATTGATTCCTCCCATTATCATAAAAAATCTCAAGCGACTGTGCTGTTTTTAGATCAGTAACAAAAAGTTACGTCACATTCATGCCAAACCAAATGGATAACCTCCAAAAAGCGATATAAGTTCAAAAAAGCATAAAACTTATATAAAAGTATAGCATATTTTCCATATTTTTCAATTATGCACACAAAAAAAGAGTGGTATAAAACCACTCTCGCTCCTTGAGGAACGTTACCGTCCGAGAAAAATGCTTCCCTAAGGTCGCTCTCAAAACGGTTGTCTTTACTTACCAACATTCACATCAAAACGCGGCAAAGACTGCTGCGAATGATGCCGATGCTCCTGCATATCCACCATGCGATTGGTACGCTGCGGCGGCTGCGGACGCTGGTTCTGTCTCTGCGGCGGGCGCTTACGACGATTCTGACTATAATAGCTATTACGCCACATTGCCAAAATGCATGTCGTGACTGCCACCAGGCCAGTAATGAACAGAACTTCCGGCAGAGTGAACACCGTGCTGAAATGCGTTGCAGCAGATGCGATAATCGCCTCAATTGCACTTACAAGCATAAGCAGTGCCCAATGCAAGAAAAGAAACGCGGCAATTGCGGCAAGTGCAAGCACTACAAACCACATACCACGTACGTCGCGCAGGCTCTCGAGGAACCGGTTGTTATTGGTGCTGTTAGACTTGTTGTTATTTTCCATAAATCAGACCTCCAGACCTCCTCAAAAATCATTGTATGATATACTTTATTATAACATATTTACATAAAAAACACAACTTTATTGTAAATTTATGACATTAATTCATAAATTTCATAAATTATTTTTGATATTTCCGCTCTAGTAATGCCCCCCTCTGGTCTAAAAGTTCCATCTTCATAACCGTTTATTAAACCATATCCACTTAAATTAGCAATATTCCTATATGACCAATGTGTTTTCTCCAAATCAACAAATACACATTTTTCTTCAACTTCTGGTTTTTTCAACATCTTATTGATAATTTTAGCCACTTCTGCCCTAGAGATGCTCTTATCTGGCTTAAATGAACCATCTTCATAGCCTTCAATTATCTGATATTGAGTTAATTTTTCAATATCTTCTCTAGCCCAATGCTCATTTAAATCAGTATATTTCTTATTAATTATACTATTCGAATTGATCTTAACACTTAAATCTAACTCTTCACTTTCTATAATTCTATTTATTAATGTTACTAATTCTGCTCTAGTTAACGAATCTTCTGGTGCAAAATAATCAACACTTTTCCCGTAAATTAAACCCTTTTCCTTAATTTTACTAATCGCTTTATATGCCCAATGTGCTTCTGATACATCTTTAAAAGATTTTAACTCTTTTACATCTTCAATAAATACATCTCTTACAATTTCCCATATTTCGCTTTCTTCAAATCCAAGTTTCCAGCTTCCAATCCCTTTAATATTGTATTTTTCAACTAGTTCTGTCTTCGCTTTTATACTTTCCACGTTTTCATACCAAAATTCATAAGTTCCCGCGGTTAATGAAGCTCCATTTAATTTTATTTTTTCATCTGTATCTTTTATTATAACCTTTGCCATTGGCGATTCTCTTTCATTATCATATATAATATTGTTTTCATATTTTTTTAAAAGATCTCTCATCTGCTTTAATGAAACAGCTTTTCCACCATGTGATTCACCATATTTCCAATATCGTCCATAAAAAGGAATTCCAAGTATTATTTTTTCTTTAGGAACCTTTGATATTGCATATTTCAATGAATCTTCAACAAAATCTATACTTGCTACCGGCCCTGCATCTCCCCCTTCATAATGTTCATCATATGCCATTATCATTATGTAATCTACATATTTACCTAAGGTCTCATAATCGTATGAAGCATGCCACCCTTCAGTATAGTTATATGGATTCGCCGCAACGCTAACAACTACACTCTTATCGCTAGGAAGTTTTTCTCTTAATAATCTTGTCAATTTAGTATAATTATCTTTATCTGGTGCCGTAACATTTTCAATATCAATGTTTACACCATCTAAGTTATATTTTCTTATAGAATCTGCAATCTGTGTTGATAAATTTTCAGAATTAGCTAAGGCTTTTCTACCGAAGTTCTCTATCCCAATGATTACTTAGAAATGGAACAACTTTTATTCCTTTTGAATGTACTTCACTTATCAGATTAGTATCAACATAATTTAAATTTAAATTTCCATCTTCTGCTATATCAAAATAGCTAGGAGATACTTCATTAAGTATATTACCAGTCTCTTCTATCATCGACAAATAATCCCCTTGACCATATAAATATGTCATAATATATTGAGCTTTCACATTCCCTTTGAATGTTGCAAGAAACATCAATATTGTGACAGAAAAAGCAAAACCTTTAATAATTGTATTTTTCTTACAGTTTCTGTTCATATCTACCACCCCCCTAGTATCTTAATTTAATTTTAAAAGTAAAATTTTATCTATTCAATGCAAACAAATTGGCTATATTTCCGTATTTTTCAACGTTTCCCAGTATATACCACATATTTTTTCGTGCATTTTCAAAAAAACATGATATAATCACTGTTTGAAAGGATAAATCTTAAAATTTTGTTATCTACAAGGAGGTACATTATGGCTAACAATACTATGCAACCTATTGAATATACTTTGACTAGAACTTCAAGAAAAAACGTTAATATAACCGTTAAAAACGACGGTGGTATTCACGTTTCAGCACCGAAAAGAGTAGCTCTTGCGGATATTAATAAAATCGTTCTTTCAAAAAGAGAATGGATATTAAATGCTCAAAAGAATATAAAATCAAAAAAAGTCATTAAAAACGATATTCTTCTTAGAAACAATGCAACTGTTTATTTATATGGCACAGCAAGAAAATTACTTATTGTTCCTTGCATGAAAAACTTTGTTGCAATAAATGGTAATACAATCGTTTTTTATGTAAAAGAAGAATATTCAAATGATCAAAAATATAAAAGTTCATTTTTCAATAAATCATTAAAAAATGAACTTTTGAAGGATATAAACAAATTTGCAAACAAATATTTAAAAATGCTTGGTCTTTCGCTAAATGAAATTGAACTTCGTTCTATGAAAACCCGCTGGGGAACATGCATTCCAGCCAAAAAGAAGATTCTTTTTAACTCTAAATTGGTACATTGCCCATACGAAGCTATAGAATACGTCGTGTTACACGAAATTGCACATTTAATACACCCAAATCATAGTAAAGATTTTTACAACGTAATTGAAAAATATATGCCAGATTGGAAAGAAAGAAAAAATTTATTGCAAGATTATTTAATTAAATAAAAAAAACAGACGGACAAGGGAGTTTCTCTTATCCGTCTGTTTTTTATTCCTCTATAAATTCAACCATTCCTGCCACATCTGCCTTCTTTACTGTTGATTCTATTGCTGTCACTCTAAACTTTATAATTTTTTCTCCATATTTTATTTCTACAATATCATTAACTTTCACTTCATATCCTGCCTTTGCAACTTTTCCGTTTATAACTACCCTTCCAGCATCACAAGCTTCATTTGCAACTGTTCTTCTCTTTATAACACGACTTACTTTCAAAAATTTATCTAATCTCATTATTATTTCCTTTCCGTTTTTTGTTTAGGAGTTAATATGCAAAGAGGATTACATTTTCATGCAACCCTCTTCACTAATATGATTTTGTTTCGCTTTATTTTAATAATCATCCTCTATGATTAATCGCAAAACAAATTATTTTTTGTTTACTAAATCTTTAAGTGGTTTGCCAGCTCTGAATACTGGAGCTTTTGATGCAGGTATTTTGATTTCCTCTTTAGTTTGAGGATTTCTACCTTTTCTAGCAGCTCTCTTTCTTACTTCGAAAGAACCAAATCCAACTAATTGAACTTTTTCACCTTTCTTTAATGCTGTTTCTACAGCGCTAATGAATGCATTTAATGCAGCTTCAGCTGATTTTTTTGAAAGTTCTGCATCTTCTGCAATTTTTGCAACTAAATCAAGTTTGTTCATCTTAAATTACCTCCTAAAATTAGATTAATCTTTATTTGATATAGTATTTACTACTACAATCACTATATTTATATTTCGCCATTTTTTTTAATAATCCTGCTATTTTTCAATATTTTTTTAGATTTTTATTAAAAAAATGTTGATTTTTCAGCATTTTCGCAAGTTATGTATACTAAAACCTTTACAACTCTACGCTTTCACCAATTTCATTTTCTCTAAAATTCTATATATTTTATCTCCATAAGGAAGCATATGATAATCTTCTCTATCAAAAATTTTCAATAAAAGTACAGAAAGAAAATATACAATTACTGCTATAACAATTGATATCAACGTTGCTATACTTCCCGCAATTAAATAAGTTGATATTAACTTATATGAAACACCTGCCGCAAATCCCATTATCAACGTTGCAATTATTGGTTTTATTATCATTTGTGTTTTTGTGCTTTCAAATTCTAAAGTTCTTGTCAATATATACATTTCTATTAATGTTACCGTACACGATGATGCAACTGAACTTATCGCTGCACCATATATTCCTATTTCAGGATTTCTTATTAAAATCAAATTTAAAAATAATTTAACAACAGCTCCACAAGCCATACTAGCTGCAGGCACAAACACTTTTCCCAAACCTTGAAGTGCACCACCTATAGTCTGATTAATTAAAATAAATATTATTGTAAACGCACTTATCTGCAACAATATTGGAGCTTCAACCGCATATACATTAGGGAACAATAATTTTAGTATTGGTTCTGCAAGTACTGACATTCCAATTGCACAAGGTAAAGCTATTAATAATGTTGTCCTAAAAGAAAATGTTACTCTCTTCTTTGCTGTTTTTTTATCTCCTTTAGCCATAGATTCTGATACAGCTGGAACTAATGCCGTAGCAAATGCAACATTTAATGCTGTAGGAAGACCTATTAAAGTGTCAACTCTTCCTGATAATATTCCATACAATCTAGTCGCCTCGTCCACAATAAGTTCAGCTGAATTGTACATTCCCTGAAGAGCAACTTTTAAGCCATTCATTACTGTAAAAGTATCAATATTTCTATTTATCGCCGCTACTATAGATGCAAGTGATATTGGTATAGAAACAGCCAATATCGTTTTCATTATTTTTGTTCTTTCTTCCTTCTTGTATTCACCTTTTGAGTTCTTTATATCCTCCCAAATCTCTTTCTTTACTCTTTGATAATATATAAATAAATATCCACAACATAATGTTGCTGCTATCGTTGAGGCAGCATTTGCTGCAATTGCCATTGAAACTGTTACATTATCAATTGACAAATTAAACATTTCAGAAATAGTGGATGGATTTACAACTGCTAAAAAATAAACCAAAACAACTAAACCTATTGTTAATACACTCTTAAATAATTGCTCTAGCATTTGAGATCTCGATGATACTTTCATATTGTACATCCCATTAAAATACCCTCTAATTACAGCTGATACAGCAACAAAAAATACCGCTGGCGAAAGTGTTATCATTATGCCTTTTACATCTGGATTTCCTATTTTTAAAGCTATAAACTCTGCACCACAAAATAAAATTGTACTTCCTATAAAACCTATAATTCCAAAAAGTATTAATGCTGTTTTAAATATATCATGTGCCTCTCTATTCTTCCCTTGAGCAATTCTCTCCGAAACCAATTTAGCAATCGCACTCGGAACACCAATAGATGCAACAGCTAAAAGCAATGTATATATTTGATAACCAGCTGAATAAAGTCCATTACCAGCATCACCAAAGTAAGGAATATTTGTAATTACTAATCTATATATTAAACCTAGTACTTTTATTACCATTTGAGCAATCAATATTGTAAGTACACCTGACATAAAAGATTGTTTTTTATTGGTATGTATATCTTTAACGTTTTCTCTTTTCATTATCCCTCCATAATATTTATATTATTTACTTAACTATATACAATTATATTGTTTTTATTACTTGTTTTCAATCTTTAATTTGTGGTTTCAAAAATCGGAGACATTGCCATCTAATCATAGATTGCCGATGTATCCGATTTTTATATATTTAATTTATTCTTCCATTTGTTTCCCTAAAAATCCTGCTGCTGATTGAACTACTTTCATTTCCACATCATTCATTTTTATCGATGGCTCCTTTGAAAGTAACATTACAGTACCTATTGTATCTCCCTCCGCAATTATTGGATATATAACTTGCGAAGTATATTTTTCTTCTGCTTCACTATCTGTTAATAGCACTGGCATTTTCTTTTCTGTTTTTTCTTTTGAAGTCCAAATAACCTTATCTTGCATCAACTTTTCAAGTTCAGAACTTATGCTTTTTTCCAAATATTCTTTTTTTGGTGCCCCAGACACAGCTATAATTGTATCCTTATCTGTTATACAAGCTATGTGTCCAGTTGTTTTGGCTAATGTTTCTGCATATTGAGTTGCAAATTCATTAAGCTCACCTATAGGAGAATATTTTTTTAAAATTATTTCACCTTCTTTATCTGTAAAAATCTCTAAAGGATCGCCTTCTCTTATTCTTAGTGTCTTACGTATCTCTTTTGGCACTACAATTCTTCCCAAATCATCAATCCTTCTGACAACACCTGTTGCTTTCATCATTTCCCTCCTTTTCTTGCTTTATATATTCATATTGTTAGTTTTTTTGTCAAAATTTATACAAAAAGAGACGGAGTTTTTTCTCCGTCCCCGCATATAAAATTACGCTGTTTCTGTTGTTTCCGTTTGAACAGCTTTTTTTCTAGTTCTCTTTGTCTTTTCTTTTGGTCTTAATAAAATCATATCGATAGCTTTTATAAAATCTTCTATTAATATTACTTTTATTGTTGGCACTTTACCCCTAATATATTCCTCCATAGCCTGTTTTAGCAAGCGTAGATTACGTTCTTCATTTGAAATATCTTTTACTTTTTGGTATCTAGCACTAATTAAATCTTTAACAAGTACAATGTCTTCATTTTCTAATAACAATATTCTTTCAAACAAGGTGTTCATATTATAGTACTTCATTATAGGAATATCTAAATGTTCTTCTACAAATACATCTACTAATTTTTCTACTTTATCTGGTATCATTTCAAACAATTGTTTTGCAACTTCTATATATTCTTTCTCTTTCGTTTGTAAATTTAAGTTATTAAAATGTTCTAAAATATAATTTATATTATCATCAGCTTCAACTAAATTAGTTCCAATCATATAAGCTTCAATATCTTTACAATATTTAGATGTTGCAGCAGCCATATTCATACCGTTTATAAAAGTAAGTTTTAAATATTCAGAATCAATATCTAACAAACCTTTTTGAATAAAGAAATTAAAGATTACGTATAGTTTAAAATATTCTGCAAGTTGTAATTTACCAGCCTTAACATCTTCCAAAGTTTCTGTTACAACTTGATTAAACTCACTATCCTCGATTTTCCAATAATCTTCTGTAAGCAATCTCTTATAACTTGCCACTTGTCCTTTATTTTCTTGATTAACTATTGTATCCATATCATCTTTAAAAGTTTTCATATCGAAAATTCTTGTTCTTACATACTTTTCAACAAATTTAAAGAATCTATAATCTGTTTTAAAAGTAAAGTAATAATTATTATCAAATTCTTTTATATAAAATTGTCTATTATCTTTTAACACTTTTGAAGCAACTAATATTGTTTTATATTCTTCCAAAGAATTAATATTCTTCAACTTATCTTTTGTAACTTTACCAGCCTTTATTTCAAAAGATATTGCAATCGTAAATATCAATAAAGACTTTAACACAATATCATTAACATCTGGGTAATATCTCTTTGTTGTTTCAAATATTTTCTGAAAATCATTCAAAGCATGTTTTAATATTCTTAAGTTTCTTGTTCCACTTCTATTAAATGTTTGAGTTATTATAGCCGAATTTTTTCTTAAAAATTGAATAAGTTGAGGATTACTTTCATAACGCATCAAAACACCATTGATAATATACGTAAATTCTGGTATATATTCAAAAGTTTCACCTATCAATTTTTCTTTAATTCTTTCGTAATCATTTGCTTTATCAAAAATATGTTCAATTTTATCTTCAATAAGCTCAACCATTGGTTTATCTTCGCGATCAGCATCTGTTAGAATCTCATCATCTTCATAACTCTCAGGTTTAATTTTACCTTCATTATTCAAAATATATGTTGCAATAAATGTTTTCATTTCAACATTTGTGCTTTTTAATTTTTTTGATAATTCTTTTTCATTACAAATAATTATTGTTTTCATATGATCATGTTCTACGAAATTGTTTATATAGCCCAATACATCAATTACATCAAGGTTAGCTCTCTCTAAATCATCAAAACACAAAACCTTATCATCTATTTCAAAGAATTTTGAATAATCTATTTTCTCATTCATTTGCATGAAACCGAATGAATTTGCCATATCAATACCTGTTTTAACATATTCGGGTATACTAGAAATATTATGTGTATCTATTACCTTTTTTATTGATTTATTTAAACTTGGATTCATCTCAATGAATATTTTTTTACTTATATCATCAAGATTAGAAATTCCATATAGCGACATATATATTGTTTTATAGCGCTTTCCATTTATATCCGTTGATTCAATTTTACTTTTGACTTTATTATTCCAAAAGTATGTTTTTCCACTTCCCCATTCTCCATTAATCATTATAGCATGATCTGTATATGGTTTTCTTATATAATCCATTACGCTTTCGACTAATTCATCCATTTTTCAAGCCCCTTTCTTTATCTTTATGAAACTTTATATACTAAAGCTTATCCTTCCTTAAATTACTGTACATCACGGCTAATACAATAATTCTATTTGCACCAAACTTTTTTAAAATTTTTGAACATTCATTTATAGTAGAACCTGTAGTACAAATATCATCTACAAGAATTATATTCTTTTCAATTATAGCTTCAGCATTTTTTATCGAATACGCATTTTTCACATTTTCTTTTCTTTGGTTTTCTGTTAATTTACTCTGCCTAACATTATTTTTTTCCTTTATTAAAATATCCTTATTATAGTTTATTTTCGTAATTTTAGATAAATATTTTACAATTAATTCACTTTGATTGTAGCCTCGTTCTCGATATCTATTTCGACTTATAGGTACAGGAATTATTAAATCAGCGCTTACATCATACTTAACCATTTTTTTATAAAGAATTTCCGCAAAACCTTTGGCATAATATTTAGCAAAATAAAATTTAAATTTCAACATTTGATTTCTTAGTTTACCATTGTATTTTATCGCACATATTAATTTATCATAATACGCATCAACAGGTATTTCTATTCTTTCTCTGTAATATTCTATTATATTTAAACATTTTCTACAAGTGTATCTTTCATTTATTTTATCATTACAAAACACACATTTTCTAGGGAAAAGCAAGTCTAATATTTCTTCTAGCATATTCACTCCTTAACAACAAAAAGGATGATACTTTGTATCACCCCTTTTAATATTTCCTTAAAATTCTAATGAATTAACAATATCATTAAATAATTCTTCACCAACTTCTACCATACCATATTCATCGCCTTTAAATATCAAATTATATAAATTGTTTCCAATTACAACGTACAATGAATATGTTATCTTTCCATCTGCTTCTGTTTTAAATTTGATAGCGTTATTATTCATTATTTTAAAGGTTTCTGTTTCTTTTATATCCCCCTCTTTGCTCACAATTGAGCTAAGTAATAACTTAATTTCATTCAAATTATATTCTTGAATATCTGTTATTGTATTTACTTGAATAAACAATTTAAAGAATTTTTTATCATCATTTATTACGTTTGTATTATACGAATCATCGACAACAACATACTTATCCTTGTATGTAAATTTCAAAGATAATTTTGAATTTTTATATACAACATTCTTAGTATCTATTATTTTTTCTGTCTCAAAAAATTCTATAGTAGATAAAACATTATCTATCAAATTATCACTTTCAACATTATAAAATCTCAAAACATATG
This sequence comes from uncultured Eubacteriales bacterium, assembly GCA_949283575.1. Taxonomy (GTDB): domain Bacteria; phylum Bacillota; class Clostridia; order TANB77; family UBA1234; genus UBA1234. The sequence continues at coordinate 48,702 of CASDSU010000036.1, read as the reverse complement.
CTACATTATCCCTTTTTATCACTAGCATCTGTTTTTCATTTCTGTCTGTAAACAAAATATATTTGTAGTCTTTTCCTATAACACCGCTTTCAATTTCTTTATATAAATAATCGTATTTATCAATTTCTAATTTAGCAATAGTATTTATATTCTTTAAATAAAATTCTTCATTTTGAATAGCATCAATTACAATTAAATCTTTTTTATTATAGTCTATTTCAGACTCTCCTGAGAATAAATTTACCGTAGAAGAGTTAGGAATCGCAAAACTAATTCCATATTCTTCATTTAAATATCCACTTAACTCTTCTTGTTCTGATGAAAATTCATAGATATTTCCCATTACCTTTATTTTTTCTATAGAATTATGTTTTTTATCGCTAATAATTACATTTTTCTTTACTGTAACACCATTTACTTTTAATGTACTTAATGCATTATTAGATATTATTAAATTACCATCTATAGTTAAATTATTCAACACTATATTGTCATCATACAATACAACATTTCCTGTTAATAACCCTTGATACACATTGGTTTTTAAGATGTTAGGAAGTATTCTATTTATTAAAGTTAAAGCTTCAGCTCTTGTTATAGAAGCTTTAGGTTTAATTGTATTATCTTCATAACCTGTTAATATTCCTTGTATAATTGCCGAATGCATTTCCGTTTTTGCCCATTCAGAAATCTCTGATAAATCTGAAAAATCTTTTGCTTTACGTGTAGTTTGGTTCAATTTAAAAGCTCTAGTCAGAATAACTATTGCCTCTTCTCTTGTAATTTCATCATTTGGAAATATATATCCATCCGCATTTCCTTGAATTATACCTACCTTTACAGCTTTTCTTATTTCTGAATAAAACCAATCCGTTCTATTAATGTCAGGAATATACTTTGAAGATTCATCTTGCAATGCTAAAATTCTATTCACCACTGTTACAAATTCAGCGCGTGTCATTATCTCATCTGGCCTAAATGTGTTATCCTCATATCCGTTAATAATTTTATAATTGCTCATTTCTTCTATAACATTATTTGCCCAATGTTCAGTAGTATCTGAAAACGCAAAACTAGGCAACGTAACGGTTGTAAATATTAAGATGGACATAATAAAAATGTTTATTTTTTTCATTTCTACCTCCATTTCACATATTGAAGATACCTACATATTTTTCAATTTTGTATTTCAAACCTGTATTTCTTTTCTTAGTATCTACATTATCTATCATTCTACTTAATAACATTTCTTTTCCTAATATTATCAATAATTCTTTTGCTCTTGTAACACCTGTATACAATAAATTTCTTGTATATAGCATTGGTGGTCCATTAGTTATTATCATCACACCAACCGGAAACTCACTTCCTTGACTTTTATGAATTGTTATAGCATAAGCAAGCTCAAGTTCTTCTATTATATTGGATTCATATTTTACTAATTTATCATCATCAAACATGACTTCCACATAGTCTGGAGTAATTTTGTTGACAATTCCTAAATCACCATTATACACTCCGCTTCCATATGATTTTCCGTCTATTCCTTCCCAATAAATATCATAGTTATTTCTAATTTGCATTACTTTATCGCCTTCACGCAAAACAAATTCACCAAATTCACGTTCATTTTTAAATTTTGTTTTAGGGTTTAAAACTTGTTGTAAATTCTTATTTAAGTTCTTTGTTCCCGTTTCACCCTTCTTAGTTGGGGTAAGGATTTGTACGTCCCTAAGTATATCATACTTTCCGCATTTTTGGAAGCCTTGTATTTACTAATTCTACTATTTGTTCAACCAAAGACTGTTCTTTAAGGAAGAAAAAATCACCATTTTTTTTGTTAAATGTTAAACTTTTATCTCCAACATTTATTTTATGAGCATTTGTTATTATCTGACTTTCAGCAGCTTGCCTATATATTTCTGTAAGCTTTTTAGTAACTATACTATCACTTTCTATTAAATCTTGTAACACGCTCCCTGGTCCAACAGAGACCAGCTGATCACTATCTCCTATCAATATTAATTTTGCATTATCTTCTAATCCTTTTATCAAATAGTTCATAAGAACTATATCAACCATTGACATTTCATCTACAATAACTACTTTTTGTTTTATTTTATTTACTGCAAAATCAATATTAGGAACATTCTCCTCTGTTTTTCCTATTTCTAATAATCTATGTAATGTTTTCGCTTCTTCACCAGTAGTTTCTTTCATACGTCTAGCAGCGCGACCTGTTGGAGCACATAAAGCCACTTCTAATTCAGCTTTTTTAAACAAATTTATCAAAACTTTTATTATTGTTGTTTTTCCCGTTCCTGGTCCACCAGTAATTATTACAACCTGATTTTTAAAACATGCCTTTACAGCTTCTTTCTGCTCATTTGATAATTCTATTTTTAACTCTTTTTCAGCTTCTTTTATTCTATCGTCCAAACTATTATATTTTTTAGAAAAGTTATTTGAAAGCATAAGAATTTTTTTTGCAACATTTTCTTCGGCTTGATAATAATCTTTCAGAAAAACATATTCGTCTTCTACATATACTTCTTTAGAATACTTAAGTCCTATTAACTCATTTTCTACTAAATCTTTATCAACAGCCAAAATATCTGCAACATAGCCTACCAAATTAACTTCAAGAACACACGTATGACCATTTCTAGAAGCAAGTGTCAACGCATATTTTATTCCACTCGCAATTCTAAATGATGAAGTTCTTTCAATTCCCATTGAAATAGCCATTTTATCGACATGTTTAAAATCAACACCATACAATATATTTAATAAGACATATGGATTTTCTTTAATTGCATTTATTGCATTCATTCCAAACTCTTTATATATTCTATTGGCATTTGCAGTTCCTATACCATACTTTTGTAAGAACATAACAATTTGCCAAAGTTCCCATACATTATTAAAAGATTCAGAAATTTCTTTCGCTCTAGAAGGAGTTATCCCTTTTATTGCTGATAACTTTTCAGGTTCATATTGTAATACATATATCGTATCTTCGCCAAATCTATCTACAATTTTTTTACTTGTTGCAGGACCAATTCCTTTAATAATTCCACTTCCTAAATATTTTTCTATTTCAGCAGTACTATTAGGCATTGTTTTTTCAAAAGTATTTATTTTAAACTGTTTACCATACACATTATGATTTACAAAATCACCTTCTGCTATAATCAAGTCACCAATATTTACGAAAGGAAGATAACCTGTTGCTGTAATTTCATTATTTCCAACAATCATGCTGCAAACTGTATAACTATTAAGTTCATTTGAAAAAATAATTTCTTCAATCTGACCTTTTAACTCCATATTATAAATTCTCACTTTCATCTTCAATGTATTATGTATTAGAAAACATGCGCACATAAGTACACATTTGTAAAGTACATTATATAATCATCTAAAAATTTTAGCAATGTGTTTTCTATATAATTTAACTATACATGCACATTTTAATATTGTATAACACACCGTTTCAAGTAAAAATTCTCTTATAAAATAAAGTATACCATATATAGCGAAGCTCCATATAAATACATCTAAAACATAACTATACATACCTTTCAACTCCTTAATATATTTTATGTTTTAGCGTATAATAAGTGAAAAAAATATGGACAAAAGAACCGTCCCTTTGTCCATACTTTTTACTTATTCACCTATTAACAAAACTATTTCACCTAATCCTTTTATAAGACCTTCTACTTTACACGTATCTTCCTGAATGCATATTATTGTAGCAGTATAAAAGTTAATTATATAGTCATTTTTTACATCTTGTACCGTTATATTACCGTCAGTAAACTTTCGATCTTCAAATAATTTTTCTTCAGCAGGAATATAATAATATTTACACTCAGCAGGAATATCTGCTGAATTTACATCAACTATGTTATTTAAATCAGTAACTGATAAACTTTCTCCAACTAATAGATAAAGTAAATCATTTGATAATGAAATTTTTCGAGTGTCTAATTTATAATCTTCAGCAAGTATGTTAGTCTGCATTTTTAATGTAAATTCTCTAACATTTGCAAATTCTGCTGCGGAAACCGCATCATTACTTTTTTTAATATTTTCTAAAGAATAATTTCCAACAACACCTATAAGTATAATCATTACAATCATGGTAACAACTAAAGTAATAAGACTTATACCCTTTTGATTATTCATATATCCTTTCACCTCATATTTTTCAAGCTATTATTCTGATATACCTTCATTTTTAGCAGCTTTATACGCAGCCATATTAAGATTGCCATATACCTTACCTGTGTAATAATCAACTATAAAATAATGTTCCGAACTAACAGATGATACTCCAAGAGCTGCTGCTGATACAGAATCTACTATTCTGTAATAGTCTATAGTATCTACATCAACACCTTGAATAAAATCTTCTAACTCTTCATTAGATAAATCTTCTACATAATATATATATTCAACAATGTCTTCTACTTTTTGTCCAGGCATCGCAACTGTTGAATTTTTTTCAATTTCAATCATTCTTGAAGAAACTGCTTTTTTCAATTCTGTAATCTCAACATCCAATTTAGTCTGATTTGCCTCATTTGCACTGTCTATACCACTAGTTACCGCAATACTTGCTAATATTATCATTATTACAATTATTACGACCATCGTTATCATTGAAACTCCGGAATTTTTCATACTTTGTATTCTCCTTATTAATATTCTATAAATGTTTTTTCAAATTTCAAATTTGGACGAGCTCTATTTGCAATTTCCCATACATCAAAATCCCAATTTGTATATGTTGCTCTAGTTTGCATTTCACTAGGTGTTTTTGATGTAAAATTCAAACGATTAGATGTTGTATATGTTCCAACACTTTCTAGAACTTCTCCTGGTGCTAAATCTTTCTCCCAGAAAACATAATTTGCAGAAGTTCTAGCTCTTACTGCAGATTCTGAAAGACCTATACAACCTCCAGCTGTTTCACCTTTTTCTAATATACTTACTGCGGCATATACAGAAGTAATATCCATTGCAGAATCATCATCAACATGAAGTCTACCAATTATTCCACCTTTATTTTTACTTCCACCACTTATATTACCAACTGCATAACAATTCTTTATATTTAATGTATTATGACTCATACTTTCAACTAAACCGATTAATCCGCCAATATCTTCATTAGCAGAAATACCACCGTTAACCTCATCAATATTCTCTATACCTTTTTGTGTAACAGCAACACATTCTTGTAAATATGAATCATTACTTGCTGAAATCTTACCAACAAAACCACCAACTGCAGAAAGTCCATTTATATTAGTAACTTCACAAGCTACTCTTTCAACCGTTCCAGAGTCAAATTCTCCAACAACGCCTCCAACGCTTTCTTCGCCTTTAATTAAACTTAAATTAATCTTACATTTAGATATATTTCCTTGGTGTGAACCAACTAATCCACCAACTTTATTTTCACCATTTACTGTTCCGTTTTTTACAATTACGTTAGAAACTTGTCCTGACATTGTTCCAGCAAGTGCACCAGTATAATTTTCACCTCTAACACTAACATCTATTAAAGTAAGATTAGCAATATTTCCACCAGCAACGTTTCCAAACAAACCTACATAACCTTCTGAATTTCTATTTATCGTTAAATTAGAAATGCTATATCCTCTACCATCAAAGTTTCCAGTAAATGATTCTACTGGATTCCATCCAAGACCACTACTGTATGGTTTCATATCAATATTAGCTGCCATTTTAAAATTCGCATTTGGATATTCATGTAATTTCATCATATCATCAGCTGTTTTTATCAAAATTGTATTTGCTGAAGGTATTGGCACATTGTTTCCAGCTTTAATTGAAGCAATTGCAAGAAGATCATCTATTGAGTGGTACATACCATTACCATATTTTATACCAGACACATTTATTACATCTGCTGTATTATAATTTACTATATAGTCCTCATTTTCTACATTTAAAGCCATTGACATGTCACTATAATCATGAGGACTTAAGTAATAATAACCATATCTAAACTCTTCTTGAAAACCATTCACATTTAATTTATATGCAGATTCATCGCCTGAACGATTCAAATCAAGCCCAGGATATATAAAGCTAGGATTCGTTCTAGCTTGAGTAGCTTTATCTTTAACATATAATTGAATATTTTGGATATCCTTTGTTATTGCGATTCTCCTGTTTTCATCTACATCACCTATATTTTTTAAAACTATAAGTGCAACTAACGCAATCGCTATTATAACTGTAAAAATTATCATAGCCTTCATTGCCTGTTTTCTTCTATCAATAACAAGTGTTTCTTCATCTTTTTTAAAAATTTCTCCCAAATTAAATCTCATATCATTTACTCCTTCCAGGAAAATTTACTTATACCTACAATTTAGCTTACTATTTCTAACATCCAAAGTCAATAACATTATTGTTACATTTTTTACTTAGAGACGTCCATTAAATAGCTTCTTTGGTGAAATTGAGACTAAATGTCGTTAGTGTTCCATGCAATCAACATGATAAGCTATACTAATCTTTAGAATTATAATTATTAATTTTACTTTAAAAAAACATAATGTGTTAACATATGTCTTTCATCTCCACTCGACAGCCTATAAGGCAAGAAAGGAAGGTTACATGACTGAGAACATGATCAAGTCTCTCCGTTCCCTCGAACTGATGCTCGAAATCGTCAAGTTCGGTCACATCGACTACCTGACTGATATCAGGCCTCACCCTGCTGATCCCGGTTGGCAACTGAGATACAGGTTCCCTAATGGATACGGGGCATCTGTTATCCGGTGGCAAATGACCATCGCCGGATATTCCAGCGGAAGCTATGGTGCCGAAGCCGGTCTGTGGGAACTTGCTGTGCTCGATCCTGCTGGTGAAATCTGCTACTCCACGCCCATCACCGTTGATGTGCTTGGTTGGCAGACTCCCGAGGACATCAACAGTGCTCTCACCCAGATCATGGAGCTTCCCTAGTCCCATGAGTAACTGGCTGAGGTAGTGTTTTCTTCCGACTATGAAAGAAGATGATAAACCCCCTCTCACTCCGAGAGGGGTTCCATTTTTATTTTGCATTAAAAGTTTCTTTTATAATCTCTACAATTCTAAGCATTGCATTACTAGCCTTCTTAGAATCTCTTATTTCTACAACAATTCTATCTGTTGTTCTTTCTAATCCAAAATCAAGTTTAACATATTCTCCGGTTTTAAGCTTATCTTTTATCATAAGTTCATTTATGTACCCAATACCAATTCCATTCGCAACAAGTGTTTCAACCAAATTAGCACTCGTAAACTCATATTTAGGTTCTATTTTTATATTAGCTTTTTCTAGTTTTTTTTCTAATGCAACTCTTCTCCTAGACGTACTTTGTGGTGTAACATATATATAATCACTTGCATTTTCCAATTTAAATCCACCGATTTTTTCTAAATAAGCCGGCGTTGTAAAGAAACAAAATTCAAAATCCAATATTGGAATTACTTCTATTCCATCAATCTTTTCGTCTCCTATTTCTTCAATTACAAGCATATCAATTTCATTTTTCAAAAGTCTATTTTGACCGTCTTTTGTTTTAGAATTAGCCAAAGTAATCTTTATGTTTGGATATTTTTCAGACAATTTCTGAACAAGTTCTGTAAAAAAAATTCCGCATATTGCAGAACCACCACAAACTCTAATCGTTCCAGAATCACTATCCATATATTGAGAAAACATATTTTCTGCGTTGTTCAAAATATTTACACTAGATTCAATATAATTATATAATCTCTCTCCAGCTTCAGTTAATTCTACACCCTTTTTATTTCTTATAAAAAGAGTTCCACCAAGCTGTTCCTCTAATTTTTTTAAACTTTGAGTTACCGCAGACTGCGAAATATATAATTTTTCAGCTGTTTTAGTTATATTTTTTTCTTTAGCTATCCAATAAAACGTTCTATATAATTCCATATTTACATCCATCATAATCATCTCCTAAAGATATTCTAACAATAATCTAAAAGATTTGAAATAAAAAATTTATTTTTCCCAGCTTAAATTTTCTTTTCCAAAATGGCCATAATTTGTTGTATATTTATATATTGGCATTCTCAATTTTAGCGTTTCGATTATTCCTTTTGGAGTCATATCATACTTTTTCAAAATTTTTTCTAAAATTTCTTCATTCGAAACCTTATTAGTACCATATGTTTCAACACAAATAGATACTGGCTTTGCTACACCAATAGCATAAGCAACTTGAATCTGACATTTTTCAGCTAAGCCTTGTTTTACAATATCTTTAGCTATTTTTCTCATCATATAAGCTGCAGATCTGTCAACTTTTGTAGGATCCTTTCCTGAGAAAGCTCCACCGCCATGTGGCGCATATCCTCCGTATGTGTCAACTATAATCTTTCTACCTGTTAAACCACTATCTCCTTCAGGTCCACCAATTACAAATCTTCCTGTTGGATTTATATAATACTTTGTATTCTCATCTAACAAATTCTCTGGAATTATTGGTTTTATAACATTTTCAATTATATCTGATTCAATTTGTTCATGAGTCACATTTTCATCATGTTGTGTCGAAACTACTATTGTATCAATCCTCTTCACCTTATCATCTTCATATTCCACAGTAACTTGAGTCTTTCCATCTGGTCTCAAATAAGTAAGTACATTATCTTTTCTAACCTTCGTTAATCTTTCAGCTAACTTATGAGCATAATGTATAGGTGCAGGCATATACGACTCTGTCTCATTACATGCAAATCCAAAGATTATTCCCTGATCACCAGCTCCTTCACCTACATTTTCACCACTTTTCTCTTCTAATGAAGCATCAACACCCATCGCAATATCCGAAGATTGCTTTTTAAGCATTACTTTTATTTCACAAGTATCAGCATTAAAACCATATTCATCTTTATTGTAACCAATTTTTCTTATTGTATCTCTTACTATTTTTTCTACGTCAATTTTTGCTTCTGTAGTAATTTCTCCCATAACAAGTACAAAGTTTCCATTTGCACAAGTCTCGCAGGCAACTCTCGAATTAGGATCTTGATCTAATAATGCATCTAAAACACTATCAGATATCAAATCACATACTTTATCAGGATGCCCCTCTGTAACACTTTCGCTAGTAAATAATTTCTTCATTTCATTACTCCCTTTCTTTTTAACACTAAAAAACGGCAAGACACAAAATCCCACCGTTTCTAGTATTTTGTATCATTCAGTATTTTATACTGCCGGTATTAGCACCTTTACTTGTAGGTTGCTGTGGAGTCATAAAGCCGTTCTCTCGTCCACTCTTGATAATTTTATTAACTTTTATAATATATTAGCCAAGCTTTGCTTTAACAATTTCATTAACCAATTTGTTATCAGCTCTACCTGCCATTTTAGGTTTAACAGCTTGCATTACTTTTCCCATATCTTTCATAGTAGCCGCTCCAATTTCTGCAATTGTTTCAACTATAATCTTCTCAATCTCTTCTTTAGAAAGCTCTTCTGGTAAATATGCTTTAATAATAGCTATTTCATCGTTTATATTCTTTATTAAATCTTCACGACCGCTTTTTTCATAATCACCTAATGATTCTTTTCTCTTTTTCATCTCTTTTGAAATAATCTCTACTATTTCATTTTCAGACATTTCTTTCTGTGTATCCTTTTCAACTTGCAAAATAGCTGAACGAATCATCATAATTGTATTTTTCTTTAATTCATTCTTCTCTTTCATTGCATTTTTAAAATCTTCTAGTAATTGTTCTTTTAGCATATAATGCACCTCCACTGTCTATATTTAACAAATAAGGCAGATTTTAAAATCTGCCTGTAATTTTCGTGTTATTTATATATTAAAACTTTCTTTTTCTCGCAGCTTCTGATTTTTTCTTTCTCTTTACGCTAGGTTTTTCATAGTGTTCTCTTTTTCTAACCTCTTGTAAAACTCCACTCTTAGCGCAATCTCTTTTAAATCTCTTTAAAGCATTATCAATAGACTCATTATCTCTAACTTTAACTCCTGACATTCTTTTCCCTCCTTCCAAAGCAGCTTTAACATAACACTAAAGTACTAAAGTGTATTTAAAGTTCTTGCAAGGCTTGATTTCTTTCTTGAAGCAGTATTGTCTTTTATAACACCTTTCTTAGCAGCTTTCTCAACAGCTTTTGTAGCTACCTTGAATAATTCTGTTGCTTTTTCTTTATTTCCTTCTTCAACAGCAGCTTTGAAATTCTTTGTAGCTGTTTTATATGCAGTTTTAACCATAGCATTTTCGCTAGATCTTGTTTTTGTAGTTTTTACTCTTTTTATTGCTGATTTTATATTAGGCATCTTAAATTGCACCTCCTTTTGCACTCTTAGTCAGATTACTTTCGATAGTTTAGCATAGTTATCCCCAAAATGCAAGCACTATTTTTGGTATTAAACAGCATTTTTACACAATTTTACATACGCATTTCATTTTTATATATTTTTCCATAATCCTTTGCAATCCTTTGTTTCCCTAAGCTTTGCTGAATTTCGCATTTTCTCCTCATTTATTTCAAAATAAAAAATTTCAAAAAAATATTTTTTGTAAACCTATTATTTCCCTAACATTTTTGCCTTCGTCCTTAGAGCCTCAAGGGTTTAGTTTGCTATTTTTGTTGATTTCAAGCCATTTAGGTGCTATAATTATGTTATACAGTAAAGTAAAAAGGAGATGATTAAGATGGTAAGTAAAATAGTAAATAAACTTAATTCTATAAATACTTTTTCAAAAAACATAATTATATATGTATCTATTATTTCATCTACATTATGTTTATCAGGTGTAGCTGTGATAATATATAATATGTTTGCTGAATTTAGTAGGGTTTCTTTACATACTTTAGGCTCAACACTTATATATTCATCAATAGTCTTATTTTCACAATTTGTTGTTGGAAGCTTAATCATTGACTTTTTCAACGCTGTTATAAGTAACCACGAAGATTAAGTAAAAATTAATAAGATTTCGACAGGTGTCCTAAATCTATATTTTGGGGCACCTGTTTTTTATTAAAAATTTTCCCTCATATAATAAAATAAGTATTGTTGAGCAATACCTGCATATTCACCAAACTTATCCTCTGCAAATGTTGCAATCTTCTTTATATCTTCAGATTCGTTATATAAATTAGCCATAACCTTCTTTATCCACGTATCTACAGGAAAAGCCTCTTTCTTTTTCATCGAAAATAGCAAAATACAATCTGCCACTTTATCACCTACACCATCGAACTTTTTCAATTCTTTTTTAGCATCTTTATACGACATCTTGCATATTTCTTCTAAATTCATTTTCTTATCATTTATGAGCTGAGCAGCATTATAAACATATTTATCTCTAAAACCTAAATTTAATCTTCTCAAATCCTCAACACTTGCTTTGGCTAATTCCTCAGGTGTTGGAAATAAATAATATTTTTCATTTTTGTATATGATTTCTTTTCCATATTCTTTTGAAATATTTTCAATCGTCTTCGAAATTCTAGGAATATTATTTGCCGCTGAGATTATAAAACTTATAAGCATCTCCCATGGATCCTGATTTAATATTCTTATCCCGCCACCATATTGTATAGCTTTCTGCAAATTAACATCATTTCTAGAAATAATTGTTTTTATATTTGTATAATCTGTATTTAAATCCAAATATTCTGATATAGCATTTTTTACATTTGCAAACTCGCCATCTTCTACAAATGTCCCATCAATTTGGATCATTTTATCATTTATTTTTTGTATTTCTAAAACCCCATATGGAGTTGTTCCTATGTAATCATTTTCATTTATTCTTCGCCACCTAAAGCATTGCCCACATTCAAAGATGTGGGCAAGCTCAAAGTCGCTTAAATTATTAAATTCAACTCTTGCCATTTTCCCTCCTAATTCTAGATAACGCCTTCCTCTTTCATCTTCATTCGTTTTGCCCAGCATTCCCTGCAAAGCGGAATGTACTCTTTGTCTCCAACGAGAACATCCTTATCTTTCTTGCCCAAGAAAAAAGAATGCGTCGCATTATTCTTGCAATCAACACAAATTGCTTTGCGCTTTTCAACTTCATCTGCAATGCAAAGAAGTTCTTGCATAATTGCAAAGGGTTTCCCTTCTGCAGTCATATCGAGTCCAGAAACGTAAAAATTCTTACCGTTGCCAGCCATGCGTTGAATGACTTGGATATCTCCCTCCAAGAATTGAAATTCATCGATGAAATAATCCTGAGCATCATATTCTTCGATTTCTTCAAGACGCGAAATACAAAAAGCTTCAATGCTACCAGCATTTCTACTCTTTATTACGTCTTTTCCAAATCGTCCATCAATTGCAGGCTTAAAAGCAGCTGTCTCACGTTCTGCAATTTGCGAACGTTCATATTCTGCAAGTAAGATCGCCGTCTTTCTTGAGAACATCGGTCCAGTATAGACAATAATCCTACCCATTTTTCATTCCTCCCACAGAAGTTTTCACTTCGTATTTCCAAAATTACTATATACAAACAATTAAAATTGCGCAACATATTTTTTAATGATAAAATGCATTAAAAATTATCAAGTTTCTACAACTTGTTCACACAAAAGGCATATTTCTTTTGTATAATTTTTTTAGGGAGTGTGAATTATTTATGAATACATTTAAAGTTCTTGTTGTTGATGACGAAAGTCGTATGAGAAAACTACTTAAAGATTTTTTAACTATGAATGGATATGAAATTTTAGAAGCTGAAAACGGTCAAAAAGCTCTTGAACTTTTTAGTATCCACGAAAATATTAATTTAATTATATTAGATGTTATGATGCCTGTTCTAGATGGTTGGTCTACTCTTCGTGAACTTAGAAAAAAATCAGATGTTCCAGTTATAATGCTTACCGCACGTGGAGAAGAAAATGATGAACTTTTTGGTTTTGAACTAGGAGTTGACGAATATATTTCAAAACCTTTTAGTCCGAAAATTCTAGTTGCGCGAGTTGAATCTTTGCTTAAAAGATGTTATCCCCACAGCAATTGTATTACTGATTTTGATGGTATTGTTATAGATACAAATGCACATGTTGTCACTGTTGACGGCGTAAATGCAGATTTAAGCATGAAAGAGTTTGAACTTCTTCAATATTTAATTGAAAATAGTGGTTCTGCACTTTCTCGCGAAAAAATATTAAGCCATGTTTGGAATTATGATTATTATGGTGATTCAAGAACAATTGATAGTCATATAAAAAAATTAAGAAAAAAACTTGGCAAAAAAGGAAATCATATTCAAACTATTCGTGGACTTGGATATAAATTTGAATAATTTAAGAGGTATAATATGAAAAAATTTTCAATTAATCTAAGATTATTTTTCTGGTTTTCGTTTTTAATATCACTTGTTATACTTACTATTCTCGCTTTAAACACAGCAGTTTTAGAGAATTATTATCTTAACTTTAAAGAAGAAAGTCTTGCCAAAACTTATAACTCTATAAAAAAAATTTATAAAAGTTATGATGAATCGTCAACCCTTTTAGAACTTGAAAAAATCGAAACAAATCAAAACATGGATATTGTTATAAAAGATTATGAAAAGTTAACAATATATTCTACAAATAATGACTTTTCAAATAACATGTTTATAGTTCAAAATTATTCTAATTTTATTAACACCGATTACATTCAAAACAGACTTTCAGGTGATATTACTTATTTTACTGAAGTTATACGTGATGATCGTATCCATTCTGACTTCGTGACATTATTCGGCGAACTCGAAAATGATGATCTTGTTTTTATTAGAACACCAATAGAATCAATTAAAGAAAGTGTTTCTGTCACAAATAGATTTTTAACGCTCATCGGTTTGCTAGCTATTTGTGTTTCCAGCCTACTTGCTTTTTTTATTTCACAATCATTTACGAAACCAATAAAAGAACTAAATAATATTGCCAAAAATATAAGTGAACTTGATTTTTCAAAATCTTATAAAGTTACAACTGAAGATGAAATTGGAATGCTTGGTAAAAGTATCAATACCCTTTCAAAAAGTTTAGAAAATAAAATTCAAGAGTTAAGTGATATTAATTTAGAACTTGAAAAAGATATAGAAGAAAAATCTAAACTTGCGGAAATGCGAAGTCAATTTGTTTCAGACGTTTCTCACGAATTAAAAACACCAATCGCCTTGATACAAGGTTATGCTGAAGGTTTAGTTGATGGCATTGCATCTTCAGAAGAAGACATTAAATATTATTGTGAAGTCATATTAGACGAAGCAAATAAAATGAGTGCTTTAACACGTGATTTACTTGATTTATCAAATTTAGAATATGGCAAAAACAATTTAAATATTGAAAGTTTTAATATTATAGAACTAATTTCTAACACCTTAAAAAAGAACGAAATTAGATTTAACGAAAAAAATATCTCACCTATTTTTGAACATGAAACTGAATCTCTTTATGTCCTTGGCGATGTATTCAGAATTGAGCAAGTATTAACAAACTACATTAACAATGCATTAAAAAATGTGGATGAAAAAAATGAAATAACTATAAAAATTGAACAAAAGAATAACTTAGCACATATATTCGTATACAATTCAGGAAAACAAATTTCTAAAGATCAACTTTTGAAAATATGGAACAAATTTTATAAAATTGATGCTTCTAGAAACAGAGAATTAAGTGGCTCTGGTATAGGACTTTCTCTTGTTAAAGCTATTATGGATCAACACAAAAATAATTACGGTGTTGAAAATAAGGAAAATGGAGTTGAATTCTGGTTTGAATTAAATATAACACCATCTAATAAAACTTAAGTTCATTTTTTGTTTCCTATTTCTTCACAATTTATACACAATATTTTGATATATTCTAATTGTGGTAAAAATCCACAAAAATAAAAACGACAAACTTTATTTTTAGGTTCCCCCTTTTGTATAGTTTGTCGTTTTTGTTTATCTATTAATCATTACTGCTTTGTTGCTAATATATTTGCTTTTATCGTTTCTGGTATAACTGGTGCAATTTTCAAATCAAAACAATAATTAAATGTATCATCTAAATTTACAACATTTGATTCAGCAAATAATTCTTTTGGAACTGTTTGTAATTTAATGCAGTGATGAAATAAACCAGATGCATCAAGTACGGTTTCTGGTATTCTAAAATCATCTGATAATTGCGTTAAATAATAGCAATTCGAAAACATACTTTCAATTTTAACTGTACCATATGGAATTTCAAAATTTGCTGGCAATTCAGTCATATTAGAATGATAGAACATATATGATGTATCTGCTACATGTCTTGGCAATTTAAAGTCATCTGCAAATGTTGGAGTCATACCATCAAAAGCATATATTGTATGCACAACAGGCTTATCATTAATATATTCAAGCATTGCATTATACTCTGAATTCGAATCACCTAAATAAATACATCCCCATCCTCCGATAATCTCATCATCTTTCCAAGCACGATTTGCATCTGCATTTATATAAACTGTTTGATTGTATCTATATTCATAATTATCGTATACAAAAACATCTCCCATTTGTGGTTTTGGAAATTTTTCACCAGCGTAATACGTTGCTGTTGGATTTTTATATTCACCTTCCTCTAATCCATCAACTCCAGCTTGAACGCCGACATAATAAACTCCACCTTCTGGTATAATATTAATCTTTGTCGCATTCGCTGTGAACCATTCATAGAATTCTTTAGATACTTCTTGTGGTTCGAAACCAAAGTTGAGTGTTTGGTAATTTGTATTATGCCAGCGGTCACAATATACTTCATGTGAATATGTTGGTTGATTGCTTAATGCCGTATCTATATACATATAATTTATTAAAATCCAATCATCGCTTCTGTCATCTTCGCAGTACATCCCAACATAGATATCCGTATTAATCATTCCTTCGTATGTGAAAGAGATTGATTCAGATACAAACAAATCTTTTGGAGATGTAATGGTATCATTAAATTGCCATGTTCCACTCAATGTATAAGACATAAATCCATAATCTTTATCCGCCAAAATCACACTATCATTTGAAACATCTTCAAAATTTGCTGTCTTAATTGTTGGATTCGTTTCGCCTGTTGTATTATAATCAGATACTAACCTTTCTGCCCATGTCATTCCTTTTTCTGCCTTTAACGTTCCTGCTGGAACATACACATATTCAGTTGAAGTTGTTGGTGCTGTGACTTGAACTTGTTTTGTTCCTGTTACTGTATATGTTTCTGTGAATATCTTTATTGCATCAATCTCTGTATCATAATCTACTGCTACATATTTTGTTCCATCCCACATCGTTGCATGACGTATTATATATCGTCCAAAGTTCAACCGAATCTCCTCTTACGCCTTCCATTTCAAGATATTCATCTGTTTCAAAATCATAAAGAATATATGTTGAATATTTTTTATCGATATCTGCAAGTTCTATCTCTTTTGGTACAACTTTTGTTATATTCCCATCAGAGTCTTTTGTTACATTCCACTTCGACCACACAACACCTTGATATGTCACTGGATATTTATTTCTTGTATATGTTATCTCATAAGGAACTGTTTCATATGTTCCTGGTGTATATGTTGTATTACTTTCGAAATTACCAAATCCAAACTCTATTATTTCTGGTAATTCTTCTTCAGGTATCTCGGCAGGTGGTTCTGGCTCATCATCAGCTGGTGAGACCACACCACTTCTGATATAAAAGAGCATTTTTGCCTTTGTTTTCAAATAGATATAATTAGTATTATTATACCACTTTTTACAATATTTGTAAAACACTACATTACATAATGAAGTTTAATCTTTTCTCATTCTATTTTAATTCTTTTATCAAACTTTCAAGTTCATCTTCATCTAGATATCCCACTTGTCTTTCAACCTCTTCACCATCTTTAAAAAAGACTAATGTAGGCATTGCAGTGACACCATATCTCATAGCTGCATTTTGACTTTCATCAACATTAACCTTATAAACTTCAATCTCATCACTATACTTTTCATCAAGTGATTTCAAAACTGGTGTTAGCATTTGACATGGTCCACACCACTCTGCAAAAAAGTCAATTATCACTAGTTTCTCATTATTGATAACTTCCATTAAAATTTTTTCATCTTCTATATGATGTATCATAATATACCTCCTTATTTTATTTTTACCCATCATAGCAGATTTAGTCTACCACATTGCCAAAAACTTATCAATTATTTTAAATTTACAACTATTTTACTAAATGTTAGAATAATAATATATTTGTATTTAGTTTGGAAATTTAGAGGTGTTTTATGAATAAAAAAGCTATAGGAATGTTTGATTCTGGTTGTGGTGGACTTACTGTATTAAAAAAATATATGAAACTAATGCCAAATGAAGATTTCATTTATTTTGGAGATACTGCTCACCTACCTTATGGCGATAAGTCGCCCGAAAAAATAATTGAATATTGTGAAGAAATTGTTAAATTCTTAATTTCTAAAGATGTTAAAATGATAATTATTGCGTGTGGTACAGCAAGTGCAACAGCATACGAATATTTAAAAAATAAATATGATATCGAAATTCGTAACATTATCACACCTACTGCTAGCACGTTAACTGATAAAAATATTGGTGTCATAGCTACAAAAGCTACGATAAAAAGTAAAGCTTGGAAAAAAGCAATTCATTCATTTAATCCAACAGCAAATATCACATCTGTTGCTTGCCCATTATTTGTTCCAATAATAGAAGAATGTTTAATTGAAAATGAAGGTACATCTTATTTTGTTAAAGAATACATTAACAAATTAAATATTAAATCGTCTAATATTTCTTCTATCGTACTTGGTTGTACTCACTATCCACTATTAAAACAACAAATTCAAAATGAAGTTGGTGCTAATGTAAGATTAATAGATATAGGTGAAATCTCCGCAAAAGATTCTTTAAATTACTTAATTGCAAATGACCTGCAAAACACACCAGAACACATTGGAACAATTGAATTATTTGCAAGTGATGATTTTGAATCATTTAAAGAAAATGCAAAAAATATAGGATTTACTATTTAATTATTTTCGTATAATGAAAATTTGGAAATTGGGACGATTCCTTTTTCAAAATTTTGATGAGAATCAACGAAAAAAGTATTGTTTTTAAGCCTCATGCAACTCATTTTCATTGCAAAAATGATGCAATGAAAATGAGAACTCGGCAACAAAAAACAATACTTTTTTCTTATTCTAAATAGTTCATATTTTTGGAAAAGAGAACCATCCCAATTTCTAAGTCTTTTAATACTCCTTATTATAGTATTCTATTTTTTCATGAATGTTTGGTTCTTCTGATAACGCAATTACAACATTTAATTTATAATTTACAACATACGTTTCATTTGCATATTCAATACCCATCTCTTTCAAAGCTGCCTCATCAAGATAATACCAATCTTCACCAATATTTTTCTCTTTTAAAACAATATTTTCTGTTCCATATAATTTTGCATTAGCAGGAGTAAGAACTCCTCCCGTATTTACTTTTGCTGATTCTCTATTAACTAAGTTCTTCACACTAGCCAAATTGTCTTCTTTTACTTGATTCTTTGATTCTCTTACAACTTCAACTCCTCCTGTAATAGATACCGTCGCGATTATAGCCATTACAACAATCATAACTATCATCGTTACTAGAGTTACACCTCTTTGATTTTTCATTTGTCATCCCTCCATAGAAAACAGTATAGCATTACTTTTTTACTGTAACAATAATTTTTACTTTGTATAATAAAAAAACTTACCACAAATCGAGGTAAGTTTTCTCTATTTTTATCAATATCTAAATATTATTCAGCTGTATATGGTAATAAGCCAATATGTCTAGCTCTTTTAATAGCTACTGTTACTTCTCTTTGATGTTTTGCACAAAGACCTGTAACTCTTCTTGGTAATATTTTACCTTTTTCACTAACATATTTTCTTAGCTTTTCAGCATCTTTATAATCGATAACTAAGTTTTTATCAGCACAGAAAGCACATACTTTCTTTTTAATTCTTCTTTGTCTTGGCATTGCGTCGTCATCGTTATTATTTCTGTTATTGAATTTTCTAGCGCCTTTTTTATCTGCCATCTTTCTTTCCTCCAATCTTAATATTTTTAGGGATTCCAAAATTTACTAAGATACAAATCTAAAATGGTAAATCATCATCAGTAACTTGAGTAAAATCGCTTGGTGCATTATTTGCATCAAATGCAGCTCCTGTTGCACCTGTAGAAAATGGATTTGCTTCTCCATCTCTTCTTGTGTCAGCGAAATATGCTTCTTCGGCAATAACCTCTGTTACATAAACTTTTTTACCATCTTTATCATCATAATTTCTTGTTTGAATTCTTCCAATTACACCAACTTGTTGGCCTTTTTTGAAATATTTACTGCAGAACTCACCAGTTCTGTCCCAAGCAACTACGTTGATAAAATCAGCTTGTCTCTCTTCTCCTTGTCTAGCAAATCTTCTATTAACCGCTAGTGAGAAAGTTGCTACAAGTGTGTTATTTGTACTTGTATACCTTACTTCAGGATCTCTAGTTAATCTTCCCATTAGAACAACTTTATTCATAATAAAAGTCCTCCTCTTCTAGTCTTTTTTTACAACTATGTGTTTGATAACTTCGTCAGTGATATTATAAACCCTGTCTAATTCATCAATAAACTCTGGGTTACTTGTAAAACTAACTAGAACATAATATCCTTCAGCTTGTTTTTTGATAGGATAAGCTAATTTTTTCTTTCCCCACTCCTCTGTAGATTCTACTTTACCGTTTGCATTGATTAGAGCAGAAATTTTCTCTATTGTTGCATTGATAGTAGCTTCTTCAAGATTAGAGTTGATAATCATGATTGTTTCATAATTATTTTGCATCTATTACACCTCCTTTTGGACTTATGGCCCTATGTCTAGCATAGAGCAAGGCAGTTATACTGCGAGCCATATGATATCATAAATTACCACAATTTGCAATCTTTTTTCATCATATATTCATCATTTTTCTAGTAAGTTCCACAAGATTAAGTTCTGTATAACCTTTTATATCAATTCTACTTCTGTCTTTTGACGTCTCATTTTTCATTATTTCAATAATCTTTTTCTGATTGTCTTTTTGTTCCAAATCAATATAATCTATTACGATTATTCCACCTATGTCCTTTAGTCTGATTTGTTTCATTATTTCTCTTGCTGCTTCTGAATTAACTTCCAAAGCAGTCTGTTCTAAATTACTATTACCCAAATATTTTCCAGAATTAACATCTATAGCTGTAAGTGCTTCTGTTTTATCAATTACTATGTATCCACCATTTTTAAGCCATATTTTCCTGCTACTAGCCTCTGCTAGCTCAGAACTCAAACCAAATTCGTCTATTATATCTTCTACCTTCATACATTCAATCGAAATAGCCATTTGTTCTGATTTACCAGCTATATATTCTTTTATTTCCTGATAAATATTTTCATTATTTACATATATTTTTTCTAATTTTTGATTAATCAATTCTCTACCCACTTTCGAAACAAGTTCATGTTCATTATAAAGTAGAGAAACTTTGTTGATTTTTTCGGCTTTTTGTACTATTTCATTCCACTGTTTTATAAGTTTATTTAGATCCTCTTTTAAAGCATCTTCAGAAATACCTTCCGCATCTGTTCTAACAATAACACCATAATTGCTTGGCAAAAATTTCTTTATGATTTCTACCAACCTATCCTTTTCTTCCTCTGTTGAAATTTTTTGCGAAACAGTAACTATTTCAACATTAGGCATTAATACCAAATAATTCCCTGGCAATGTTATATGCGTAGACACTCGCGCCCCCTTCATCTGAGTTGGCGTTTTCTTAACTTGAACTAATAACATCTCATCTAGCGACAATATTTTTGAAATTTTGAAATCAATTACTTGCTCTTCTTTTGTGATGTCAACCTTTGGAACAGCATCTTTAACTGATATAAAGGCATTTTTTTCCATTCCTATATCTATAAAAGCTGCTTGCATACCATCAACTACATTTCGTACTTTTCCAAGGTAGATATTTCCCATAATATTATCTTTCTCTTCACCATAAATATAGAGTTCACATAAGGAATTATTTTCCAACACACATACTTCAACTCTATTGTTTTTCTGGTTAACTATTAGTTCACTCATCTCTAAACCTCATTCTTTCCGTTATAAATGCTCATAGCTCTTCCTAAGCCATGTTCGAGAATTTCAATTAGTGAATTATATACATTTTCTACAACTTTTTCAACAATTTTTACTTCTTCTTCAGACATCTTCATAAGCACAAAATCTTTTAGTTCAACTTCAGGAAATACTTTTCCTGTTCCAATTCTGATTCTTGGGAAAGCTGCATTTCCAAGTAAGTTATATATATTTCTCATTCCATTGTGAGTACCCGTACCACCAGATGGTTTTATACGAATACTGCCAATTTCTATGTCTATATCGTCATATATAACTATCAAATCCTCTATACTTATTTTATAAAAATCTACAATCTGTTTTACACTTTCACCACTTAAATTCATATATGTTTGTGGCTTAACCAAAAGTAACTTTTCTCCTTTGTAATATCCTTCTCCAATTAACGCATCAAATTTCTTTTTATCAACTTTTATATTCATTTTTTTGCTTATTTCATCAATTGCCCAGAACCCAACATTATGACGTGTTTCATCATACCTAGAACCCGGATTTCCGTAAGCCTACAACAACCTTCATGTATATGCCTCCTAAAGAACCTATAATTAACATAAAAATTTAACAAATTTGCTGATATCACTTGAATTTTAAGTCAAAATATAGCATAATATACATGGTACATTTTGTCAATAAAATAAGCCTTGGAGGTTTTTTATGATTGGAAAAATTTTATCTTTTTTTAAAAAAATAATATATAAAATAATGGACCCAATAGATGCTTTATTAAAGCCTTTTAATATAGATTTGAACTCTTTTTTTGCATATCTTTTTGCAATAATTACGATTTTATTTGCTGTTGATAGGCTATTAGAGCTAGTATGTGTTCTGTTTACAGGTCAATTCGTTGACTATTGGTCACCATTAATGTACACATTTGCTTTATTTATATTAGTATCTGGCTATTCAATCTTATGTGCTTCTCCTTTTTGTAAAACCATAACACAGCCAGTTACTTTTTACGTTTATTATTTGTCAGCATTTAGAATAATTGCTACAGTAATGGTTGCACAATGGGTTAATGAAATTTCATGGATGGTATTAATGAATTTTTCAAACTTCAAGTATATCGCCATAAATTTACCTGAAATAATTGCACCTGCTATTACTTCATTAACACTTCTATATCCTCTACTTTCTCTAAAACAGGGAATTTATTACTATATAGAAGATGTTATGGATTGCGACCAAGACTGGATAGATTCTTTTGAAGATTTTAAGGGATTTAAACTTGTACCTGCAAAATCTACTATAAAAACACCAGATGTATTTTTATGCAATGCCCAAATTTGTATAGATGACCAAACTGGTAAGCCTGCTGTTATACCTGAGAAAAAAAGATTTGAGGCAGTATTAGTAGAAGGTGCTACTGGTACTGGTAAAACGGCAACCATAGTTGAGCCTATGTGTGCTATGGACCTAGAAAGGAAATATTTCTTCAGGGAAGTCAGTAAAAAATTAGGTTATAACGCATTACATGCTGGTTTGGCCACACTTAGAGTGCCATACAGTAATGAATATTTAAACAAAACTTTTACACTTTCTTATTTAAAACCTAGAGAATCTAGACTTAATGAGTATAAAAATTACGTTAAAGATATGTTTAAGTATGAAGATAAAGAAACTAAAGAACTTTACTATCGTGGCTTAGGATTTACTTTGGTTGCACCTGATAATGCATGTATAGAACGTGTTAGAAAGGTTGCTGCTGCGTACGATATACCTGTTAATATAATTGATCCATCAGATCCCAACTCAAAAGGTATCAACCCATTTATAGGAACTGACCCTGCAAAAGTTGCAAGTATTATTTCTACTGTTCTTAAAGGTATGTACGAATCAGAAAATTCTAGTGGTGATAACGTATTCTTTGCAAACGTTTCGCAACAAGCTTTTGAAAACTTAGCTATTTTATTAAAACTTATATATCCTAGAATGCATAATGGTGACTTACCTACTCTAGAAGATATGTTAGCAATTCTTAATAACTTTGATATTGCTGAAGAAATGACAGAGGTATTGAAGAAAGATCCTGTTCTTTCTGAAGACTATAAATCATTAGTTGGATATTTTGAGAAAAATTTCTATAAACCACCTGTAAATATTCATGGTTATGAAATTGCCTCAACTTATGGTAGCGGTAGAAAAGAAACAGAAAAACATGTTTATGGTGCAATTACTCAGCTAGATAACTTCTTAAGAAATCCTGGCGTAAAACATGTTTTATGTAGTAGAGATAACAACGTAGACCTTGATAAAGCACTTGCTGATGGTGAAATAATTACAGCTTGTACAAGACAAGGTGACCTTGGAGAACTACATCAAAGAGCATTTGGAATGTTCGTTATCCTTTCTATGAAAGATGCAGTTTTAAGAAGACCTGGTATTGAAGACACAAGAACTCCACACTTTATATATATTGATGAGTTCCCATTGTATGTTAATAAAGATACAGAAGCTTTCTTTACACTATTTAGAAAATATCGTGTTGGTACATTGATTACAATTCAGAACTTATCACAGCTTACAAAGAATAGGTCTTTAGCTTACTTCAAAGATGTTATTATTACAAACACAAAAACACAAATTGTATTTGGTGATATGACAGCTGAAGAATCTGATTTCTGGTCAAAAGAATTAGGTAACAAAAAGAAATGGAAATATAAACGTATTCTTGCAGATCCTACAACACAAGAAGGTGCCGATAAATTAAAAGCAAACTTTATGACTGCAGAAACAGATTATAAACCATATTATAAACCTGCAAAAATCGTTAACTTAGCATTTAAGACTTGCGTATACAGAACTAAAAATGATTCAGGTAAATCAATCGTTGGTAGAGGTAAAACTGATTTTATTAACAAAAAATATTATGAACATCATAAGTCTGCAAACTATAACTTTGAAATGTTCAGACCAGCAGACTTAAAATATGAAGAAGCCCCAAATAGTAGTGTTACACAACCAGAAGAGACTTCGTCATATTCACCAACAGTAAGCAATGATGATATACTTATTCAAAGCCAAAATTACTATACACCAACATTTTCAGACGACTTAATTGATATCAATATCAATTCTTCTGTGAAAACTTCTACACCAGCATCAAATAATGACCTATATATAGATGTCAATCATGATGGTATAAATGATTTTGTTGTAGAGAATTTTATTACATCAAGCAGTGCTGAAAAACCAAATGAATTTAACATGTCAGACCTTTCAGGAGCAAACCTTGATCCTATAACACTTGATTTAAAAAAGAAAAATAATTAATAAAAAAAGCTTGTGCAAATACGCACAAGCTTTTCTTTTTATAAATTATTTGTACAATTTTGTTGCCAATTCCAAGAATCTTTACACATTTGAACCAAATCTCTTTCCGCATGCCATTGTAACATTTGCTCTGCCTTTGAAGGATCTGCATAACATTCTGCGATATCACCATCTCTTCTCTCTGCAATTACATAAGGAACTTCAACTGCATTAGCTTCTTCAAAAGCCTTAACAATATCTAAAACACTATAACCTTTTCCCGTTCCTAAATTAAATATCTCTGTTCCTCTGTTTTTAAAAGAATACTCTATTGCCTTTACATGGCCTTTAGCTAAATCAACAACATGAATATAATCTCTTACTCCAGTACCATCTTTTGTTGGATAATCATTTCCAAACACACTTAAAAGAGGTAATTTCTTTGTTGCCACTTGTGTTATATATGGCATCAAATTATTAGGAATTCCGTTTGGATCTTCTCCAATAAGACCACTTTCATGAGCTCCAATTGGATTAAAATATCTAAGCAAAATGACTGACATTTTTGGATTTGCTTTTGCAACATCTTTTAAAATTTGTTCGTTCATATATTTAGTCCAACCATATGGATTAGTACATGAAGTTGGCATATTTTCTTTTAAAGGCACTTCTTTAGGAATTCCATATACTGTTGCAGAAGAACTAAAAACTATATTTTCAACTTCATATTTTTTCATAGCTTTAAGTAAAACTATCGTACTATCTATATTGTTTTGATAATATTCTAATGGAATTGAACAAGATTCTCCAACAGCTTTCAAACCAGCAAAATGAATAACCGCATCAAATTTTTCTTCTTCAAATAGTTTATCTACTGCTTCATAATCTGTAAAATCGATCTCATAAAATTTAAAATCCTTTTTTATAATTTTTTTTAATCTGTCAATTACATCACGTTTGCTATTAGAAAAGTTATCACCAATTACAATATCATATCCTGCTTCTGCCAATTCTACAGCTGTATGCGAACCAATATATCCTGCCCCACCTGTTAATAAAACTTTCATAAAAACCTCCTTATAAATTATATTATATTCATACACCACAATAGCCTTCAAAAAAAGAGGTCACACCCAAGCAACCTCTCTTTTTCATTAATTATTTGCTTTCAAGAAATGAAACTGGTCCCATTTCCATACTATATCTACCCGTTGAAGGATCTTGCTTAAATACTATAATAGTCTTATCTATTTCATTTTCTAATTGTCTTAAATCCGTTGAAAAATAAAGTTCTATTCCTTTTAATTCTACATTTATTCTTTTAACATTCTTAAACAATTCAATAAGATGCTCATCATCCTCTGCTATCAAAACCAATTGAGGTCTCTTATCAAAACCACAATCCTTTGCTTGATAATTAGAATAAAACTCCTCATACAATTTCATTTTTTCCATGAATTTTTCTTCCCAACCTGGATTTCTTCTTACCACTTCAAAAATAAAATCGACCTTAATATCATCTTTTACAACTGTCACTTGTCCTCCAGATGGTTGAAATCTAGTATTTTGTCTCTTTGCATACATCATTGGATTTAGTGTAAAACTTTTATAAGCAGCAACTTTTTGCATATATGCTATTATAACTTGATTACCAGCAAGTCTTCTTTTTAACATATATACCGGTTTAGTATTATCTGTTGGTTGCCAAGTTGTTTTAATACCTCTAGAATTTAAAAGATATTTACCAATTTTATCTAAGCAATAAATTCTATAAATTCCTTTTCCTTCATCACTAGAAAAATAATATCTTGTTATAATTTTACTTTTAATCATATCTTCAAGTTTTTTATTCAACTTGTCTTGAGATTTTACTTCAATCCCCTTATAACTTAACATCTGATAAATTTGTCTAGATGTTATAAATTCGAAATCATTAATAATTTCTAGTATTTGAAAATGTAACTCATTGATATATCCCATATCAATTTTAAAAACTACCTGATCAATTGATGCATAACCATCTTTACCATCAAACACTTTGATTTCATTTTCCCTCATCGCAAAAGGCGATTTAGGGGCTTTAATAGCACTATCTTCAATCATTGTTTTATCCTCCCTTTAAAATAAATTAACCTAGAATTTCTAGTTTAATTCTTTGGTCTTTTTCATTTATATTTTTTATACTTACAACCACTGTATCACCATAAGAAAGACCATATTTATAATCAGCAAAACCTACTAGATCCTGCTTGATTTCTATAAAAACGCCATTTTTATACTGATTACGTACAATGCCTTCAACAACATCATTAACATTTAATCCTGAAATCATTTCAGAAAAATCATTAAGTTTATTAGAAAGTACTAATTTACCAGTATATTTGTCATATCTTTTTACTAATAACTTTATTGAATCTCCCACTTTTAGTTTATCTGACGGATCATTTATATATACTTTTGATATATCCTCTTTATAAATTATTCCCGAAATATCAGTGTTATATATTTTAACAAAAGCTCCATAAGATTTTATATTTTCAACAATTCCATCAACAATTTGACCTTTTTGAAATGAATGTATATCTGAAACTGCATTTCTCATAAGTTATATACCCCTTTCAAAAGTTTGATATTAATATCTTTAGACTCAAAACAATTATATATTAATAAAAAAATATAATCAAGTGGTAGGAATTTAAAAATACTATTATAAAAAAGTATGCTCAAATAAAAAAGCACTAAAACTTAAAGTTTTGTGCTTTTTTTCATATATTTTATTAAACTAATTGTAAGATAACTGCTTCTGCAGCATCTCCTCTTCTTTGACCAAGCTTAATTATTCTTGTATAGCCACCTTTTCTGTCAGCATATTTTTCAGCAAGTTCATTAAGCATTTTTCCTGGTAAATCAACACTATTTCCTTCAGTGTCTTTAACCTTATTAATATTAGCCATAATTTTTCTTCTTGCAGCAAGTCTTGAAGGTTTGTCTTTCTTAACTTCTTCTTTAACTTCTTCTTTAACAACTTTAGAATATTCTTTACCATTTTTGCTAGTAACTTTTTCTGTAACTTTCTTTCCGTTTTCAATTTTAGCTACTTTCTTTGTTACTTCAACCATTTCAAAGTTATCTTTTTCTTTTATAGCAAGAGAAATTAAGCTATCAACTATACTTTTAACTTCTTTAGCCTTAGCTTCAGTAGTTTCAATTTGACCATGCCAAATTACGCTAGTTGTTAAGTTTTTAAGCATCGCTAATCTATGATCAGTTTTTCTTCCCAACTTTCTAATTTCTGCCACTTTATTTCACCCTTCCTTATTTCGCTTTTATTCTTCACTAGGCATAAAATCAAGACCCAAAGAATGTAACTTATTAGTTACTTCCTCCAATGATTTTCTACCTAAATTTCTAACTTTCATCATTTCTTCTTCTGTCTTATTAGTTAAATCCTCAACATTAATAATTCCAGCTCTTTTTAAACAGTTATATGATCTTACAGACAAGTCTAATTCTTCGATTGTTGTTTCAAGAACTTTTTCTTTCTTCGACTCTTCTTTCTCAACCATAATTTCTGTATTCTTTGTTGCTTCAGATAAATCTATAAATAGTGCTAAATGCTCATTCATAACTTTAGCAGCTAAACTTAACGCTTCATCTGGAAGCAAACTTCCATCTGTCCATAATTCAATTGTCAATTTATCAAAGTCTGTTATTTGACCTACTCTTGTATTCTCTACATAAAAATTAACTTTCTTAACTGGAGTGTAAATAGAATCTATAGCAATAACACCAATTGGTTGTTCCGCATTTTTGTTCTTCACTGATGGATTATAACCTCTACCTCTGTTTGCAGTAAGCTCCATATGTAAGCTTCCACCTTCAGCAATAGTACAAATATGTAAATCTGGATTTAATACTTCCACATTTGCATCTCCTACTATAGAAGCAGCTGTAACTTCGCCTTCTTCATCAACATCAATTCTTAATTTTTTCTCTTCGTTATCAAATATCTTTAGTCTTACATTTTTTAAGTTCAGTATTATTTCTACAACATCTTCAACTATTCCTGGAATTGTTGAAAATTCATGTTGAATTCCATCAACTTTTATACTAGTTATTGCCGCACCCGGTAATGACGATAATAAAATTCTACGAAGTGAATTACCAAGAGTAATTCCATAACCTCTTTCTAAAGGTTCACATACGAATTTTGCATACATATTGTCATTATCCAACTTTAAACATTCGATTCTTGGCTTTTCGAATTCAATCATTCTTTAACCTCCTAAATATAATTTTGTTTTTTAATTATTTCTATTTAGAATACAATTCAACAATCAAATGCTCTTGAACTGGTAAGTCTATTTCATCTCTTGCTGGAAGAGCTACTATTTTTCCTGTTTTATTTGATAGATCTGATTCTAACCATGTTGGAACTGGTCTACCATTTTCTGTTGCTTCAATTATTTGTTTGAAAATTTCACTATTTGCACTTGATTCTTTAACTTTAACAACTTCTCCAACTTTTGTTAAGTATGATGGAATATTTACTTTTACTCCATTTACCTCGAAATGACCATGTCTTACTAATTGTCTAGCTTGTGCTCTTGATGTAGCTAATCCTAATCTATATACTACGTTATCTAGTCTACTTTCTAAAATTTGAAGTAATCTTGTACCTGTAACTCCCTTTGATCTAGCAGCCTCTTCAAAATATTTTCTAAATTGAGACTCCAATACACCATAAAATGCTTTTGCTTTTTGTTTTTCTCTTAATTGAGTGCCATATTCTGATTGTTTCTTTCTTTTTTGTCCATGTTGACCTGGTGCATATGCTCTTCTTGTTATAGCACATTTATCAGTATAACATCTTGAACCTTTAAGAAACAATTTCTCGCCTTCTCTACGGCAAACACGGCATGACTCTCCTGTATATCTTGCCATTTATATATTCATCCTTTCTTAATTAAATTTCAAAAATAATTTCGACTATACTCTTCTTCTTTTTGGTGGTCTACAACCATTGTGTGGAATAGGAGTTACGTCTTTAATCATACTGATTTCAAGTCCTGCTGTTTGAAGTGCACGGATTGCAGCTTCTCTACCAGCTCCTGGTCCTTTAACAAAAACTTCAACTGTTTTTAAACCATGTTCCATAGCTGCTTTAGCTGCTGTTTCTGCAGTTAATTGTGATGCATATGGAGTACTTTTTCTTGAACCTTTAAATCCAAGTCCGCCTGAACTTGCCCAAGAAATTGTATTACCTTGTACGTCAGTAATTGTAACTATTGTATTATTGAAACTAGAGTGAATATGAGCTTGACCTTTTTCAATATTTTTACGCTCTCTTCTTTTTCTAGTCACATTCTTTTTTGCTTGTACTTTAGCCACTATAATTCACCCTCCTTATTTCTTCTTATTAGCTACTAGTTTTCTTGGACCTTTTCTTGTTCTAGCATTTGTTTTTGTTCTTTGTCCTCTTACTGGTAGATTTTTTCTATGTCTTAAACCTCTATAGCAACCGATTTCCATTAATCTCTTAATGTTTAATGCAGTTTCTCTTCTTAAGTCACCTTCTACTTTGTATCCATTTTTATCAATAATTTCTCTTATTTTAATAACTTCATCCTCAGTTAAATCTTTAACTCTTGTATCTGGATTAACACCAGATGCTTTTAATATTTCGTTTGATTTTGTTCTTCCTATACCATAGATATATGTTAAGCCTATTTCAACTCTTTTTTCTCTTGGTAAGTCAACTCCTGCAATACGAGCCATTTAAAAAATACACCTCCATAAATTTTTCATTACTTTTGCCTTCCTAATTGCTTAGTGACGTAAGCAGTTGATCTATATAAATACTAAAAAGAATCCTTTAGGACAGCCGCACCTTTTTAATATTTACTAACTAATTTTGTCCTATCCTTGACGTTGTTTATGCTTTGGGTTTTCGCATATTACTCTTACTACGCCTTTTCTTTTGATTACTTTGCATTTGTCGCAGATTTTTTTGGCTGATGGTCTTACTTTCATTATTTTCCCTCCTTAAAAAACAACCAGTTTAATAAAATATTATATATATTTTTACTTTCCCTTTTAAAGAAAGTGCCGCGCAAAACTATTATTTTGCCCTCCAAGTAATTCTTCCACGGTTAAGGTCATATGGTGATAATTCCAACTTTACCTTATCTCCTGGTAGTATTCTTATGAAATTCATTCTTAGTTTGCCCGAAATATGAGCATGTAATTTATGTCCATTTTCAAGTTCAACTATAAATTCCGTATTTGGTAATGCTTCTACCACAGTACCTTCAACTTCAATAATATCTTCTTTAGACATTTTTCCCTCCTACCTACTTTTCAGAACTTCTTTTAAGGCCTTTTTTAAATCTTGATTTGAGATTTTATTTTTATTTTTTACCTTTTCGGCAATAACGTCAGAATGATACTCTGTCAATTCTATATGTTTTATTTTCTTTTTTTTAACTCTCTCTATTTTTCTAGTAGAGCCATCAACTAAAAACACATATTTATCATCTGAATCAATTACTATAAAATACATGCCTCTATCTCGTCCCATTGTTGAGATTACAATACTTCCAACTTGTATTCCGCAATTTACCTTATCTACCTTTCTTGTTTAGACTGGCAAAAAGCCACTTTCTAACTCAATAAGTATACAACCAATTAGGCTATATGTCAACGTTTTTTTGATTTTATTATACTTCTTTTTTACAAAAAAGAAAGCATATTATAGAATCCTCTATTTTATGCTTTCTTTTGTTAAAAATCTATAAAATTGTTAATACTTCTGGACCATTTCTACCAATAAACACTGTATTTTCATAATGTGCCGAAAGTTTTCCATCATACGTTACAACAGTCCATCCATCATCAAGTATTTCTATGTCCGGTGATCCTTCGTTTATCATAGGCTCAATAGCTAGTGTCATACCTGGAATTATACGTGGACCTTTTCCAGGTTTTCCAAAGTTTGGTATACCTGGTTCTTCATGCATTTCTTTACCTATACCATGTCCTTGGAATTCTTTTACAACTGAATAACCCCTTTGTTCTACACTTTTTTGTATTGCATATGATATATCTGAAATTCTGTTTCCTGGTTGTGCAGCCTTAACTCCTGCCCAAAAACTTTTCTCAGCAGCTTCTATTATTTCATAAGCTTCAGGAGTTCCTTTGCCTACAACATAACTTCTCGTAGCATCACCAAAAAATCCATTTTTATCAGCAACAATATCGATACTCACTAAGTCACCATCTCTTAACACTCTTTCACCAGGGATACCATGAATAACCTCATTATTCACAGATATACATGTAGCAGCAGGAAATGGATTTTTTGAACCGTGTGGATATCCCTTACACGATGGATTAGCTCCATGTTCCTTAAAAACTCTCTCTGTAATTTCATTTATTTCTCTTGTTGTCATTCCTACTCTCAAAGAATTTTTTATTTCTTCATGTGCAAGGGCTACTATTTTGCAAACTTCTCTCATTATATCTATTTCACGATCAGTTTTTATATCAATCATTTTTACCCCTCTTAACTCAATTATTTTGCAAGCTCAGCTTTTACTAAAGCTATCGTATCATTTATATCATCTTGTCCAATAATTGTAGCAAGCAAATTTTTCTTTGTGTAAAACTCTATTAATGGTTCTGTTTGGTTATGATATACCATCAATCTATTTTTTACAGTTTCTTCATTGTCGTCCGCTCTTTGGAACAATTTGCTTCCACATTTATCACAAATTCCTTCTGCTTTTGGTGGATTATCTCTTAAATTATAAATTTCCTTACACTCTGCATTCTCACAAGTTCTTCTATTTATTGCTCTAGCCATGATTTCTTCATCTGGTACATGTAAATTAATAACTTTATCAATTTTCACACCAGCATCATTCAAATATTCTTCTAAAGCTTCTGCTTGAGATATTGTTCGTGGGAAACCGTCTAATAAGAATCCTTTTTCTTTGCAATCAGCCTCATCTAATCTTGCTTTCAATATGTCTATAACTAGTTCGTCTGGTACTAACGCACCTTGATCTATATAACTTTTTGCTTTTTGTCCTAATATAGTTCCTTCAGAGATATTTTTTCTCAAAATATCTCCCGTTGATATATGTGGAACATCATAATCTCTTGTAATCCATTTACATTGTGATCCTTTACCACTACCTGGTGCACCTAATATAATTAATCTCATTTTTTTACCTCCATCTTTTATTTTTAAGCAACTAACTCTTCATTATTTCTTATTTCGCCACTCACTTCTCCTGAAACCTCGCCTGATATTTCTTCTAAAGTTTCGCCTGAAGTAACTTCTGAAGGATTTTCAGTTTCGTCACCTGAAATTTCAACTTGCTCTCCACTTGCATCTCCCTCAAGTTCAAAGTCTTCACCACTAACATTCAACTCTCCGCTAATTTCACCAGAAATTTCCGGTACTTCAATATTGTTATTAACTTCCTCAATATCTCCACTTGAAATTTGTTCTGGATTATTTGTTGCATAATTGTCATTTTGCTTTGTTAAAAAGATAGTAGTTCCAGCTACTGCTGCAGCAATTATTAAAAACATTACTATTCTTAAAAAGTTCTTCATTTCCATCCTCCTTTTCTACCAAAGATAGTATACTACATGTTTTAGTTATTATCAATAAAAATAAAAGCCTCACTTAATCGTGAAGCTTTTACTATTTTATTAATCTAAAAATCCTTTATAATGTCTTGTTAACATTTGAGATTCTAATTGTTTTACTGATTCTAATGCAACACCTACAACAATCAATATAGCAGTTCCTCCAAATGAAATTTGAAGTCCAACAAATTGTGTAAGTATTGGTAATACAGCAATAATTGCTAAAAATACAGAACCAAAAGCAGTAATACTTGTTAAAACTGATTCTAAATAATCAGATGTTGGTTTTCCAGATCTTATTCCTGGTATAAATCCACCATTTTTCTTCAAGTTATTTGACACTTCTGTTGGGTTAAAAGCCATAAACATAGTGTAGAAGAATGTAAATCCTACAATTAGTAATACATATATCAACATATGTAATAGACCAAAACCTAAAATATCCCAATTAAATGTACTTGTTGCTGAATCCCATAAACCAGTTGTTTCTAACGATGTAAAAGCAAAAATTTTATACAATCCCGCAATAAATCCTGTACTCGTAGCTATATCATGATTTATCAATTGCATTATCATTGCTGGCAATTGCATGAATGACATTGCGAAGATAACCGGCATAACACCTGCCATTGAAAGTTTCATTGGAATATGTGTGCTTTGTCCACCATACATTTTTCTTCCAACAACTCTCTTTGCATACTGAACCGGAATTCTTCTTTCTGCTTCAGTTACCCAAACAACACCTGCAATAAGTAATATCGCACCAATAACTACTCCTAGAGCTATTAACACTCCAACAGCACCTTTTTCAAGTGCTACTTCATATAAATATCTTGCAGCTTGTGGTAATCTTGAAATAATACCAGCAAAAATCAATAATGAAGTACCATTTCCAATTCCCTTACTTGTCAATTGTTCAGCAACCCACATTAACAATGTAGATCCACATGTTAGTGATAGTATAAAAACTAATGGTGTCAATGGTGCATTTATAAAGTGGAATCCTGTTCCTCTGTACATCATATATATACCAAAAGCTTCAATTGCTGCTAAAATAACTGCCGTATATCTTGTATATTGAGAAATTCTTTTTCTACCATTCTCGCCCTCTTTTGAAATCTCTTCCAAGGCTGGAATCGCAAAAGTTAGAAGCTGCAATATAATTGATGCTGTGATATAAGGACTGATTGAAAGAGCAAAGATTGAGAATGACGAAAATGCTCCACCAGTAATTATATCAACTGTGTTCATAATCGAGTTTGTATTATGATTCATTATTAGTTGTAAATTTTCAACATCTACACCAGGTGCTGTAACTACACAACCAAATCTAAATATTGCTAATAATAGTAATGTATATAATATCTTCTTTTTTAATTCAGGAATTTTCCAAGCGTTAAATAGTGTTTTAAACAACTATATCACCTCAACCTTTCCCCCAGCAGCTTTGATTTTTTCTTCAGCTGTTTTAGTTACTCTAGCTGCTTTTACGTTTATTTTTTTAGTTAATTCTCCATTACCTAAAATAACTATTCCATCATTAATTTTCTTAATTATACCTAGTTCTAGAAGTGATTCAGCTGTAACTTCCGCTCCTTTTTCAAGTCTTTCTTCAAGCATAGCTAATGTTACTTCTGTATATACTTTAGAGTTTCTATTATTAAATCCTCTCTTTGGAATTCTTCTAAATAAAGGCATTTGACCACCTTCGAAGCCTGGTCTTACTCCACCACCGCTTCTAGCATTTTGTCCTTTATGACCTTTTCCTGCAGTCTTACCTAATCCAGAACCAATACCTCTACCAACTCTTCTTCTAGTTGTTTTTGAACCAGGTGCTGGTCTTAATTCATCAAGTTTCATTTCTGCACCTCCCTTTTATTAACTTTATTTATTATTTATAAAATTTCTTCTACTTTTTTTCCTCTTAATGCTGCAACCATTTCAACTGTTTTCATTTCTGAAAGAGCTTTTAATGTAGCATAAACAGCATTTCTAGGATTGCTTGAACCTAAATTCTTTGTTCTAATGTTTTTATATCCTGCAAGTTCTAATACTGATCTAGCAGCACCACCAGCGATAAGTCCAGTACCTTCGCCAGCTGGTTTTAATAAAACTTTACCAGAACCAAAGTTACCAATTAATTCATGTGGAATAGTATCGTTAACTATTGGAACTTCAACCATATTCTTTTTAGCATCTTCAATTGCTTTTTTTATAGCATCTGGAACCTCAGCAGCTTTTCCGTTACCTACGCCAACGTGTCCAGCACCATCTCCAACAACAACTAGTGCGCTAAATCTAAAAGTTCTACCACCTTTAACAACTTTAGCAACTCTATTAATTGCAACAACTTTCTCTTGAAGATCTAATGTGCTTGCATCTATCATTTTATTTACTCCTTTCGATTAAAATTCTAATCCACCTTCACGTGCAGCTTCAGCTAACGCTTTAACTTTTCCGTGGTATTGGTATCCACCTCTGTCAAATACAATAGTTTTGATACCAACTTTAGTAGCTCTTTTTGCAACTAATGCTCCAACTTCTTTAGCAGCTTCAATGTTACTAGCCTTTGTTTTTACTTCTTTATCTAATGTTGAAGCAGCAGCCAAAGTTTTACCATTAACATCATCTATTATTTGAGCATAGATACCTTTTAAGCTCTTATATACGCTTAGTCTTGGACGTTCTGGAGTTCCACTAATTTTCCTACGAACTCTAGCGTGTCTAACTAATCTTGTTTCGTTTTTAGAATGTTTGTTAATCACCTATTTTCTCTCCCTTCTAAATGTTCTCTAGTTCTTATTTCGAACTATTTTTTGCCCATTTTTCCTTCTTTTCTAATTATTCTTTCATCAATATATTTAATACCTTTACCTTTATATGGCTCTGGTGGTCTAACTTTTCTGATTTCTGCTGCAAGTTGTCCTACAGCTTCTTTATCTGGGCCTGTAACAATTATACTTGTTTGAGATGGAGCTTCGATTTTCGTATCTCCTCTATCTTCAAACTCTACAGTATGAGAAAATCCCATGTTCATAACTAATTTGTTACCTTGTTTTTGAACTCTGTAACCAACGCCATTAATTTCAAGTTCTTTTTTGAATCCTTCTGTAACACCAATAATCATGTTGTTTAAAAGTGTTCTTGTTAAGCCTTGTAATGCGTTTTGTTTTTCATCTTTAAGTTCAATTGTTATAACTCCTGCATTTTTATCATTAATAATCATATCTTTATGTAATGCTCTTGTTAAAGTTCCTTTAGGCCCTTTTACAGTTACAACATTTCCTTCTTCAATTTTGATTTCAACACCTGCAGGTACTGTTATAGGTTGTTTTCCTATTCTAGACATTTTAATTACTCCTTTCTTTAAAATATGTTATTCCATCGTTTATTACCAAACGAATGCAAGAACTTCTCCTCCGATACCTTCTTTACGAGCATTCTTGTCAGTCATTATTCCTTTTGATGTAGAGATTAATGCTATACCAAGTCCACCTAATACTTTTGGTAACTCGTCTTTTGTAGCATATACTCTAAGACCTGGTTTACTAATTCTCTTTAAACCAGTAATAACTTTTTGTTTATTAACATATTTTAAAGTTATTCTTATAATACCTTGTGCATTATCTTCTATTTCTTCAAAAGATTTTATATATCCTTCATTTAATAAGATTTCAGCTATTGATTTCTTTAATTTTGATGAAGGCACATCAACTGTTTCATGTCTTTGTGTATTTGCATTTCTAATTCTTGTTAGCATATCTGCTATTGGATCAGTAATGTTCATTTAAAACGTACTCCTTTCATTCTAGATTTTAGAAATTAGAGACTAAATTCTCTATTTCTTTCATATATATTTTTGACTTTATAGAGCACCTAATATCTAATCTCTAATGCTCTAGCAATCGTTTATTTGCTGATATATAAGCTCAAGAGTTTATATTACCAACTTGCTTTTTTAACACCTGGTATTTGACCCTTGTGAGCTAATTCTCTAAAACAAATTCTGCATATTCCAAATTTACGAATATAAGCATGTGGTCTTCCACAAATCTTACATCTGTTGTAATATCTTGTGCTGAATTTTGGAGCTAGTTTTTGTTTTGCAATCATAGATTTTTTTGCCATGGTTTACCTCCTTATTTTGAAAATGGCATACCAAGAAGTCTTAATAACTCTTTTGCCTCTTCGTCTGTATTTGCTGTTGTTACGAAAATTATATCCATTCCTCTAATTTTATCGATTTTATCATATTCAATTTCAGGGAATATTAATTGTTCTTTTACGCCCATTGAATAATTTCCTCTTCCATCAAAAGAATTTGGAGATAACCCTCTAAAATCTCTAACTCTTGGAAGTGCAACTGCAAATAATTTCTCAGCAAAATCATACATTTTAATGTTTCTTAAAGTTACTTTGCAACCAATTTCCATACCTTCTCTAATCTTGAATCCAGCAATTGATTTTTTAGCTTTAGTTGATACAACCTTTTGTCCTGTAATGATACTTAAATCTCTCATAGCATTTTCTAAAGCTTTAGCGTTATCACGAACATCGCTAACTCCCATGTTAATTACAATTTTTTCTAGCTTTGGAACTTGCATTACTGATGTATAATTAAATTTTTTCATTAATTCTGGAACTACTTCACTTTTATATTTTTCTTTTAAACTTGACATTAGAAATTACCTCCTTTCTTACTTTATTTCTTCTCCACATTTAACACAAACTCTAATCTTTGTGCCATCTTTTTTTAATTCTGCTTTCGCTCTTCTTGGAGCTTTACATTTTGAGCAATATAAATTAACTTTTGAAGCATTAACTGCACACTCTTTTTTCACAAGACCGCCTTCTTTTCCAGCTTTTCTTGGTTTAGTGTGTTTTGTTCTAATATTTACTCCTTCAACAACTACTTTGTTGTCTTTTGGAATAACTTCTAGCACTTTACCTTTTTTACCTTTATCTGCTCCTGAGTTTACTACTACAACATCATCTTTTTTAACGTGCATGTTACTCATTTATTTTTACACCTACCTCTCGGATTATTTCTTTCTGCTTTTTATTTATTCTCGAATTTTTCCAAGTCAATATATTATAGAACTTCTGGAGCAAGTGAAACTATCTTCATATATTCTTTATCTCTTAGTTCTCTTGCAACAGGTCCAAATATACGTGTACCTCTTGGAGTTTTGTCATCTTTTATAATAACGGCAGCATTTTCATCAAATCTGATGTAAGAACCATCTGGTCTTTGAATACCTCTTTTACTTCTTACGATAACAGCTTTAACAACATCGCCTTTCTTTACCATTCCGCCTGGTGCAGCACTCTTTACAGAAGCAATTATAACATCGCCTATGTTAGCTGTTTTTCTAAAAGAACCACCTAAGCATCTGATACACATTAATTCTTTTGCGCCAGTATTATCTGCAACTTTAAGTCTTGATTGTTGTTGTATCATTTTATTCTTTCTCCTTTCAAATGCATCTATCCTTACTTCTAAGGACATACATTATTAATTTCTTTATTAGTAAAATTTTGAAACATGTTTCGTCAAAAAACTATTTAACTTTCTCAACGATTTCAACTAATCTCCATCTTTTGTCTCTTGATAAAGGTCTTGTTTCCATAACTTTTACTGTATCACCGATTTGACATTCATTGTTCTCATCATGAGCTTTCAATTTGAATGTTCTTTTCATTGTTTTTCCATATAAAGGATGTTTGTAACTTGTTTGAACAGCAACAACGATTGTTTTATCCATTTTGTCACTTACAACCTTACCAACTCTTGTTTTTCTTAAAGCTCTTTCTTCAGACATCTTCTTTCTCCTTTCTTAGGATAATCTAAACTTTATTCAGCTTCATTTAATTCTTTTTCTCTAAGAATTGTTTTTATTCTAGCAATATCTCTTTTTGTTGTTTTTATTTTCATCGGATTCTCTAATCCATTTAGAGTTAATTGAAATCTTAATTTAAATAATTCAGATTTTAATTCTCCTAATTCTTTTTCTAAATCCGATGAAGTCATTTTTCTATATTCATTAGCCTTCATCGTCTTCACCACCTTCATTTTTTTCAGCGTAGATAAACTTTGTTTTTACAGGAAGTTTGTGAGCAGCAAGTCTGAATGCTTCTCTAGCGATTTCTTCAGATACGCCAGACATTTCAAACATTACTCTTCCTGGTTTTACAACTGCTACCCAATATTCTAGTGAACCTTTACCACTACCCATACGAGTTTCAGCAGGTTTTTTTGTTATAGGTTTGTCTGGGAATATTTTAATCCAAACTTTACCTCCTCTTTTAATAAAACGAGTCATTGCAATTCTGGCAGCTTCTATTTGGTTAGATGTGATCCAACCAGCTTCAAGTGTTTGTAGTCCAAACTCTCCGTATGCTACTGTATTACCTCTTGTAGCTTTACCTCTATTTCTACCTTTTTGCATTTTTCTATATTTTGATCTTTTTGGCATTAGTGGCATTATTTTCTACCTCCTTCAGCTTCTTTTTTCACTGGAAGGACTTCACCTTTATATATCCAAACTTTAACACCGATTTTTCCATATGTTGTATTTGCTTCAGCAAATCCATAATCAATATCAGCTCTTAATGTTTGTAGTGGTATTGTTCCCTCTCTATAGAATTCGCTTCTAGCGATTTCTGCACCAGCAAGTCTTCCTGAACAAGCTGTTTTTATACCTTGCGCACCAGCTTTCATAGCTTTTGCCATACATTGTTTCATTGCTTTTCTATAAGAAATTCTCTTTTCTATTTGAGTTGCAACGTTTTCAGCAACTAATTGCGCATCAACATCTGGATTTTTAACCTCTACGATGTTTACATTTATATCTTTTTTAAACTTTTTAGTTATATCAGCTCTAACTTTATTTACATTTTCACCGCTCTTACCTAACGCAATACCTGGTTTACCTGTATAAACATTAGCTCTGATTAACTTTGCAGTTCTTTCTATTTCAACTTTAGATACACCTGCCATAGCAAATGCTTTCTTTAAAAACTTACGAACTTCGTAATCTTCAACTAGGTTGTCTGCAAAATCTTTTTTGCTTGCATACCATTTAGAATCCCAGTCTTTTATTATTCCCACTCTTAAACCATGTGGATCCATTTTTTGTCCCATTTACAAAAGTCCTCCTTCCTATTAATCTCTCTCTTTTAGAACTATTTCAATATGAGAAGTTCTTTTTCTAATTCTATTGGCTCTGCCTTGTGTAGCAGCTCTAATCCTCTTCATTGTTGCACCTTGATTTGCGAATATCTCAGCAACATATAATTTGCTAACATCCATGTTGTGATTATTTTCAGCATTTGCTATAGCTGATTTTAATAATTTTTCTACTAATGGAGATGCAGCTTTTGGAGTATATTTTAATATTGCCAATGCTTCGCTTACATTTTTACCTCTAATTAAATCGATAACGATTTTAACTTTTCTGGCAGATATTCTAGCATGGCTTAATTTAGCTCTAGCTTCGATTTTTTCCATGTTACGATTTCTCCTTCCATCAATTATTTAACCTTTGATGTTTTATCTCCAGCATGACCTTTAAAAGTTCTTGTTGGAACAAATTCACCTAATTTATGTCCTATCATTTCATCAGAAATGTATACTGGTACATGTTTTCTTCCATCATGTACAGCTATTGTATGTCCTACCATTTGTGGGAAGATTGTTGAAGCTCTTGACCATGTTTTTACAACATCTTTTTTATTTTCAGCATTCATCTTTTCAATTCTTGAAAGTAATCTAGCATCCACAAAAGGTCCTTTTTTTATTGATCTTGACATCTATTTATCCTCCTCACACTATTTAGAAT
Source organism: uncultured Eubacteriales bacterium (assembly GCA_949283575.1). Lineage (GTDB taxonomy): Bacteria > Bacillota > Clostridia > TANB77 > UBA1234 > UBA1234. Next base: position 7,656 of record CASDSU010000036.1, on the reverse strand, counting down.
TTCTTCTCTTTACTATAAACTTGCTACTTGCTTTCTTGTTGTTTCTTGTCTTATATCCAAGAGCAGGTTTACCCCAAGGTGTAACAGGTCCTGGTCTACCAACTGGAGACTTACCTTCGCCACCACCATGTGGGTGATCGTTAGGATTCATTACAGAACCTCTAACTTCTGGTCTCTTACCAAGCCATCTGCTTCTTCCTGCCTTACCAAGTTTAATGTTTTCATGTTCACTATTACCAACTTGTCCTATTGTAGCTTTACACTCAACACTAACAAGTCTCATTTCACTTGATGGAAGTCTTACGTGTGCATACTTACCTTCTTTAGCCATAAGTTGAGCACCGTTACCAGCACTTCTTACCATTTGAGCACCTTTACCTGGTTTTAATTCTATACAGTGAATAACTGTACCTACAGGAATTGCTGAAATTGGCAAACAGTTACCTGGTTTAATATCAGCATTAACGCCTGACATAACTTTGTCATTTACTTTCAATCCTTCTGGAGCCAATATATATGCTTTTTCATTATCTTCATATTGAATTAAAGCTATATTAGCTGATCTATTTGGATCATATTCGATTGCAACAACTGTTGCTGGAACATCTAATTTTTTTCTTTTAAAATCTATTATTCTATATTTTCTTCTTGCTCCACCACCGTGATGTCTAACAGTGATTCTACCATATGAGTTTCTACCAGCATTTTTCTTTAAACTTGTTGTTAAAGATTTTTCTGGTTTTGTTTTTGTAATTTCATCAAATGTAGAAACTGTCATGCCTCTTCTTGATGGTGTAACTGGTTTAAATTGTTTTATACCCATTTTTATTTCTCCTTCTTATGATTTGGGGTATTTATTTTTCAGGTTTCAAGTCCCCCATCACTTAAAACCTATAATACAGGGTACCTACTAACTAAATACCAAATTCTTCGATTGATGTTTTATATTTCTTACTTACTGTTTGCTCTTTTCCGCCTTTAGCAGTATATTTGAAAGTTTCAGGATTTGTTTCAATTGTAACAATTGATTTTTTCCAATCTGATCTTCTTCCTACATGAACACCTTGTCTTTTTAATTTTCCTCTAATGTTCATTGTTTTTACATCTACTACTTTTACGTCGAATAATTTTTCAACAGCATTTTTTATATCTATTTTTGTAGCTTTTTTACTAACTTCAAAAGTGTACTTTCCTTCAGCTACCATAGCTTCTCTACTTTTTTCAGTAAGAATAGGTCTTAAAATTATATCTTCTGCTACCATTATGCGTACACCTCCTCAATTTTTTCTACAGCTGCTTTAGTTACAACAAATGTATCATATTTCAATACATCATATGTATTGATTGTATTTACTAAAGCTGTTTTAACATTAGGAATATTTCTTGCTGAAGCTTGAACATTGAAATTGCTTTCTGGTAATACTACTAAAGCCTTTTCAACATTTAAGTTTGTTAAAATGTTAGCCATAGCTTTTGTTTTAATTTCTTCAAGTTCTAAAGAATCTAAAACGATAATTTTGTTCTCTAACACTTTAGTTGTTAGAGCAGATTTTAATGCAAGTCTCTTAACTTTTTTATTTAGTGTATATTTGTAGCTTCTTGGTTTTGGTCCTAATGCGATACCACCTTTAATCCATTGTGGTGCTCTAATGCTACCTTGTCTTGCACGACCTGTTCCTTTTTGTTTCCAAGGTTTCTTTCCACCGCCTCTAACTTCACTACGTGTCTTTGTAGACTGTGTACCTTGTCTTTGATTAGCTAGATAGTTTACAACAACTTCATGCATAACATCTTCATTTACTTCTACTGCGAAAATATCATCAGAAAGTTCGATGTTGCCAACTTTTTTACCTTCTATATTTAATAAATCTACTTTAGGCATTGTTATGTTCTCCTTTCCCTATTATTTAGAACTCTTAGAAGCTGCTTTTGCATTTTCTTTGATTCTAACTAATGAATTTTTGTATCCAGGAACTGAACCTTTAATTAATATTACTTCTTTGTCCATATCAACTTTTACAACTTGTAAATTTTGAACAGTTACTGTATCTTTTCCTGTATGTCCAGGTAATTTTTTACCAGGGAATACTCTTCCTGGTGAAGATGTTGGTCCCATAGAACCTGGTCTTCTATGATACATAGAACCATGTCCCTTTGGTCCAATATGTTGTCCATGTCTCTTAATAACACCTTGGAAACCTTTTCCTTTTGATACGCCTTGAACGTCAACTAGTTCACCAGCTTCAAAAATGTCAGCTTTAATTTCGTCGCCTACATTGTATCCTTCGATGTCATCAAGTCTTAATTCTCTTACATATTTTCTATATGAAAGTTTTACTTTATCAAATTGACCTTTAATAGGTTTATTCATATGTTTTTCTTTTACTTTTCCAGTTGCAACAACTAATGCATTATAACCATCTGTCTCTACTGTTTTCTTTCTAACAACTAGGCATGGTTCAACTTCTACAACTGTTACTGGAATAACTAGACCATCTTGATCATATATTTGAGTCATTCCTAATTTTTTTCCGTAAACGCCTTTTTTCATTTTAAATTTACCTCCTTGGTTATTGGTTCATATTTCATGAACATGACCATATTTTTATAAATACGTTTTTTCTGCTAGCTAAAATGGTTGATTATTCATCAATTTTCATTTCGGCTTCTACACCTGCTGGTAACTCAATTTTCATTAAAGCTTCAGCTGTTTTTGGTGTTGGATAAAGAATGTCAATTACTCTCTTATGTGTTCTCATCTCAAATTGCTCTCTTGAGTCTTTGTATTTATGAGGTGATCTTAAGATTGTTATAACTTCTTTCTTTGTAGGTAGTGGAATTGGACCAGATACGCTTGCTCCTGTTCTTTTAGCCGTTTCTACTATTTTTTGAGCAGACTGATCTAAAATAGCATGATCGAAAGCTTTTAGTCTAATTCTAATTCTTTCTTTTCCTACTTCTGTCTTTGTAACCTTTGATGTCTTTTTCTCTGTTTTGTTTTCGTTTGCTTTTGGCATTGTTTTTACCTCCTAAAAATGTTAGCGCTGACAAGTCATCCACGCACCCGGGTGTTTCATATTCACCCTTATTAAAACCCAGGAAAACCCTGGGGAAAGTGCTAAACTAATACCCTGTCGCCCGGTTTGAAATCGGACATACTCCGCGAAAGTTCCCTGCCCGTAAGATTGGCAGCCACATTCCACATCATCGCACAATCGCATCGTTTAATATTATAATCACTGTTTCCGTATAATGCAAGCTTTTTTTGAATTATTTCAAAAAAGTTTTTTTACATTTATTACTATTTGTTTTAAATTAAAAATTGGGACAACCCAAAATATCTAAAAAAGGGGCTATCCCAATTTCTATTTAGTTATTAAAATGTATATTTATAAACTTTCATTTTCTACTATAATATACCCAAATAGTTCTATTTTTTCTTCTAAATTTTTGTTTACTAATTGATAAATTTTAACGGAAGTACCATCTTCAAGAAGAACTGTTTCTTCACCAAATGTATACCCGTCACTTACATAATATATATTTTCTTGAATAGCACCTTCAAATCTTGTATCATCTTGTACAACTTTTATTTCATCTCCAGAATAGTTGATATCAATAATTGATAATTTTTCATCTATTGTCTGCATTACTACTCTTAAATTAGTAGGTACTGATGTAGATATCGAATTTTCAAAACCTTGTAAAAGATTATCATTGTACACTTCATCATCTTTTGTTATTACAAAACAATTGTCCTCAATGGCATTTTCAATTGAATATTCTGGTAATAACTCTGTTAATGATGTATATTGAATTGAATTTATAATTTCATCTTGCTCCAATGGTAATTCTTCATCACTACTATTTTGAAGATATTCATTATCATTTTGTGTAAGTTGATTGTTATTCTTCACGTCCTCATTATTAGAATTATTTTTACATCCAACTAATAATGATAATACTGAAAGTATTGAAATAACAAACACAATAATTCTCTTTGATTTTTTCATCACATTTCCTCCTTTGTATATTTATATATTTTCTATTTGCCAATTAATTGGTGTTTCACCATTTGAAATCAAAATTTCATTAGTTTTTGAAAAATGTTTACAACCAAAAAATCCTCTATATGCGGACAATGGACTTGGATGAGGTGCCTTTAAAATATAATGATTTTTATTGGTGATAAGAGCTTCTTTTTGCTTCGCACATGAACCCCACATTAAAAAAATTATACTTTTTTCCCTCTTATTTAATTCTCTTATTATATCATCAGTGAATGTTTCCCATCCACATGTCTTATGAGAATTAGCTTGATGAGCTCTAACAGTCAAGACATTATTTAACAATAAAACTCCCTGTTTTGCCCAACTTTCTAAATAGCCATTATTAGGAATATAACACCCCAAGTCATCTTGAAGTTCTTTATATATATTAAGTAATGATGGGGGAATATCGATCCCAGGTTTTACAGAAAATGATAAACCGTGAGCTTGCCCCTCTTCGTGATATGGGTCTTGTCCTATAATAACAACTTTAATATCTTCATATGAAGCATATTTTAAACTACTAAATATTTCATGCATATTAGGGTAGACTGTATAGTGACTATACTCATATTTCAAAAAATCACGTATTTTTTTATAATAATCGCTATCAAATTTTTCTTTTAAAATTTCATCCCATGAATTTCCTATGCAAACCATCCACTTTTTCACCTCACACTAGATGATACTTTCCATAAGCTTAGTCTATTATATAATAAATTAAAAATCAATCTCATGAACTATTCTAATTTTTTCTCAAATCTTTTAACAATTTTATCTCTTTTTCATATCCTTCAAGTTCATTTGGAGTTTCCAAATAAAAAGGCAACTCTTTCAATCTAGGATTATTTATTATTTTTTCAAATGCATTAGTACCAATCGTCCCATCGCCTATTTTTTCATGTCTATCTTTATGACTTTCAAAAGGATTTTTGCTATCATTTATATGCACAGCTTTTAAATAATCTAATCCAATTACTCTATCAAATTCATCTAAGATCATATCTAAATTATTTATAATATCGTATCCAGCATCATAAACGTGACAGGTATCTAAACACACTCCTAATTTTTCTTTTAGTTCTACACCATCTATTATTCTTTTTATCTCTTCAAAACTTCTTCCAACCTCACTACCTTTACCAGCCATTGTTTCTAATAAAACAATAGTTTTTTGTTCTTTAAAAAGAATTTCATTTAATGCATCAATTATTAATTGTATTCCTACATCTGTTCCTTGCCCTACATGACTTCCTGGATGAAAATTATACATACAATTTGAAACTAAATCTAATCTTAATAAATCATCTTTCATAGTTTCTATTCCAAATCTTCTAATCTTCTCATCCGCAGAGCAAACATTTATTGTATATGGAGCATGTGCAAGAATTATTTCAATTCCATTTTCGCTAGCTATTGTATTAAATTGTTCTATATCATTTTTATCAATTTCTTTTGCACTTCCACCACGAGGATTTCTTGTAAAAAATTGAAATGTATTTCCTCCTATACTAAGTATTTCTTTAGCCATATGTACATAACCTTTTGAAGCTGATAAATGACATCCTATTTTAAACATTTTATCTTCTCCTTTCTAACAGATAATCCGACACACCCTAACATTGATACAAAATTATTTTCCTCAAAAATTCTTATTACTTTGGTTCTAAAACTCATCTCCTGAAAGATTTCCGGAAAATTTTTCTATAGTATCACCAGACACCTCTAATAACTCATCGCCTGATAAATCACCCGATAAATCTCCTGATATATTTTCTATCTCTTCTTTCATTTCATTATCCTTCGAAATTTCAGCTATATTATTTTCTATTTTTTTAGTTAGAATTAAATTAAAATTATAACTATAAGGTATATTAAATTTATCAACAGCACCTTCTAATGCCCAATAAACCCTTATTGTATAATCATCCTTGTTACCTTGCCAATAAATATCTTTAGCACCATTTTCACTTAAAGAAGTATATAACAATCTAGGACTTTTTGAGCCAGTAGATTTATCCGGTGAAAAATCTTCATCTTCTAGTTCTAAAAGATATTTTCTTAATTCTTGATAATCTATCCCCGAATCAAAAGAAATAGACCAATTACCTTCAGTTGGTGTTTCAACGATTATACCATCATGATAAAAAATAGGAACGCTATCAATTGGCCAATTAGTTTCTTCAACAATTTTATTTATTTCAGCATTAATGTTTTTTGTTGATTCACTACTTTTCAATAAAATTATTCCTAACATACAAATAATAACTATAACAATTAAAATTAGTCCCACTAATATTTTTTTATTTTTCGAATTCATACCTATTCCTCCTCAACTAAATTTGCATCTTTAAGTAAAATCTCCTCAAGACTTTCTCTAGAATAGTTTCTATATTCAGCAAATTGCTCCATATCCAGAACAACTGAAACTATTGTATCTTTTACAACAACTCTTTCTATTTTTCCATTGCCAACCATTGCTTTATAATATGCCGCTATAACATTTGCTTCTTCAATAGATTTCAAATTGAAAACATTCAAAACATTTTCTAAACGATCATTTGAAAAAACATATATAATTGAGTTACCATTTTTATCGTAAAATGTTATGTTGTCATCCTGCACTAAAATATCATATTCTCGCCCCAGTTCTCCTGAAGAATTTGAATTATTCTCGACAAAATTATTCTCCTGATTTGACACGTTTGATTCTCCTGATTCTGAAAAAATAATTTCTTCTGAAATATCAAAAAAATCATTATTAAGAAAAAAGAAAACGAAACAACCTACAGCAATTAAGAATAAAATTAAATACAGTTTGGATTTCATTATAATCTCCTCCATAAATAAGTAAATTTTATCATAGATAATATAAAAATTCATCTTATTGACTAAAAAAAATATTTAAAATATAATTTGAAAGAGTGATAAGGAGTGATAAAATGAAAAATAGAGGATTTGAAATATGTAAAGATTATACTGATAAAGATATTATATTACCAATAAGAAAAACCAAAAATTCTGTAGGATACGATATTGAATCAGCGGAAGATGTTACAATACCATCTATATGGAAAAATGTATTTACGAACTTTTCAAAGTTTCTAAAAGGCGAAAAAATTTATGAAGAAATAAAACCAACCTTAGTAAAAACAGGTGTAAAATCTTATTTTAATGAAGATGAAGTTTTAATTCTTGCTAATAGAAGTTCTCATCCATTAAAAAAAGGATTAGTTTTAGCAAACAGTATCGGTATAATTGAATGTGACTATTATAATAATCCACAAAATGACGGAGAGCTCATGTTTGCATATTATAATTTCTTCCCAATAGATATTACAATAAAAAAACATGACCCAATTGGGCAAGCATATTTTCAAAAATTTCTTATAGCTGATAATGATAAAGCTGATGGAATTAGACAAGGTGGTTTTGGAAGCACCGATATAAAGTTAAATAAATAACACAAAATAAAAAGCAGATAATATTGAAAAATACTTTTTTTAAGTGTTCTTCAATACTATCTGCTTTTATCTAATATATTTTGGTAATTTAAGTTTCCACTGCTACTTCTTTCCTTCACAGCTTCTTTCTTAATATATTTTTT
>CASDSU010000035.1 GCA_949283575.1 uncultured Eubacteriales bacterium | reverse complement strand
TATGTTATTTTCATGCATAAATATATTACCAAAACCATAAACTTTTTTACTTCTATTTAATATTTTTTTCCATTAATATCTTCAATATAATCTTTTTTCATTTTTATATTCTTTGATGTTTATTTTAAAGCAAGTTTTCCAACAAACTCCATTAAATTTTTTCTAGCTCATTTGACTGACTGATTTCAGTATCACTTTTTTTCTTGTTTCAAATCCAGATTTTGTTACACTAATCATTTTTATTACCTCCTAAAATTATTTATTTGGTAAATAAAAAGAGCCAACAAATTATATGTTGACTCTACGTATAACTTTTATGTTTACTTTGTAGCCAGACTTGTAGCCATAATAAATATAGTATTTTCAATGGTTTTAAGGGACTTTTTTTCATTTAGCAACAAAATGGCAACATTTTAACTATTTTTAGTGTTTTTTTATTTATTTCAAATCCCTGTAACCCTTGCAATTACTAACTTTGTCCACAGCACTTTTTGTATTTTTTTCCACTTCCACATGGACAAGGATCATTTCTTCCAACTTTCTCTTTTGAAGAATTCACCTTTGGCTTAGATTTTTCAGCACCCGCATTAGTAGCTGCATTCATGTTTGTAATCATCTGCTTAATTAAATTTACTCTTTCCATATTCTCATTACGTTTCTGAATATGCATTACAGCTCTAACAACATTTTCAGCAATTCCAGCTGTCATTTCATTAAACACATCATAGCTTTCCATTCTAAATTCTACAACTGGATCTTTTTGTGCATAACCTCTTAATCTAACACCTTCTTTTAATTGTTCCATGGCGTCTAAATGATCTATCCATTTTGAATCAACCGTTCTAAGAATTATTATTCTTTCAATTTCTCTAAGTTGTTTTTCACCAATTTCAGCTTCTTTAGCTTCATATATTTCCAAAGCTTGCTCTGTTAGCTCATCCTTAATCTGTTCTGGTTTTTTAGAAGTATCTAATTCATAGTCTATACCTAAAGTATTTCTAATATAGTTGATAAACTCTTCTTCATTTTCTGTAACTGTATCTATACCAAAATATGAATCAACAATATTTTCTATTGTGTCTGTAATCATCTTTGTTATTTCTTCTTTCATGTCTTTGCCGTCTAGTACTTTTCTTCTATCTTTATAAATAATCTTTCTTTGATCATTCATTATATCATCATATTGTAATGTATTTTTTCTAGCACTATAATGCATTGATTCAACATTCTTTTGAGCATTTGCAATAGTACTTGTTAGCATTTTCATTTCAAGCGGCATATCCTCGTCCATTTTAATCATATCTGCAACCATTTGAATCCTCTCGCCACCGAATAATTTCATCAACTTATCTTCAAGAGAAATATAAAATCTTGATTCACCAACATCTCCCTGACGACCACTACGTCCACGAAGCTGATTATCTATTCTTCTTGACTCATGACGTTCAGTACCAATTATTTTTAAACCACCTGCAGCTATAACCTTTTCTCTATCTTCTTGAACTTTAACATCTAACTTGTCATAAATTTCTTTATATTCTTTTCTTAAATCTAATATTTCTGGAACTTCTGTATCATTTAAACTTACAGCTTCTAATATATCAGCTTCAGGATATCCACGTTTTTTAAGTTCATGTTTCGCCAAAGCTTCTGTATTACCACCAAGCATAATATCAGTACCTCTACCAGCCATATTAGTAGCGATTGTAACAGCACCATATTTACCAGCTTGTGCAACTATTTCAGCTTCTTTTTCGTGATACTTAGCATTTAAGACTTCATGTTTGATTCCTTCACGTTTTAGAAGTTCACTTAAATATTCAGAACGTTCTACAGTAGTCGTACCAACAAGAACTGGTTGTCCTTTTTCATGACTTTCTTTTATATCTTCAATAACATGTCTTAATTTAGCTCTTTCTGTTTTATAAACAACATCATTATGATCAACTCTAACCATTGGTCTGTTAGTTGGAATTTCAACAACATCAAGTCCATAAATTTCTCTAAATTCTGTTTCTTCCGTTAACGCAGTACCAGTCATTCCAGAAAGTTTTGAATATAATCTAAAATAATTTTGGAAAGTTATTGTAGCAAGAGTTTTATTTTCATTTTCAATCTTAACGTTCTCTTTAGCTTCAATAGCCTGATGTAAACCATCACTATATCTTCTTCCATACATTATTCTTCCAGTATGTTCATCAACAATTAAAACTTCTCCATCTTTAACTATATAATCAACATCTCTCTTCATAATACCATTAGCATCAAGAGCTTTATTAATATGATGTGATAAAGTCATATTTTCAGGATCAGACAAATTATCAATACTAAAATGTTTTTCAGCTTTTTTTATACCTGTTGAAGTAAGTGTAGCTCTACGAGATTTTAAATCTACGATTGCATCATATTCTTTATCTTCATCAGATTCTTCTTGCTTTGTATCATCCTTCGTAACAACTTTAAAACTCAATTTTTTAACAAAGTCATCCGCATGTTTATATAAGTCATTAGCTTTATCTGATGGACCAGAAATAATAAGAGGCGTACGAGCTTCATCAATCAAAATACTATCTATCTCATCGACAATTGCATAATTCAAATCTCTTTGAACCATATTTTCCTTATAGATTGCCATATTATCTCTCAAATAATCAAAACCATATTCATTATTTGTTCCATAAGTAATATCTGCAGCATATGCAGCGCGTCTTTCAGCAGGATCTAATCCATTTACTATTATTCCAACCGATAATCCAAGGAAATTATAAAGTTTACCCATTTCTTCACCTTGCGATTTTGCAAGATAATCATTAACAGTAACTAAATGTGCACCTTTTCCTTCTAAAGCATTTAAGTATAACGCAATTGACGCAGTCAAAGTTTTTCCTTCACCTGTTTTCATTTCAGAAATTCTTCCCTGATGAAGAATTATAGCACCCATAAGCTGAACATCAAAAGGTCTCTTTCCAAAAACTCTTTTTGAAGCCTCACGAACAGTAGCATATGCCTCAACTAAGATATCATCCAGAGTTTCTCCTTCTTTTAATCTATCTTTAAATTCCTTTGTCTTTTCTCTTAGTTTTTTATCTGACAAACACTCCATTTCTGGTTCTAAAGCATTTATCTCATCAACATAACGTTTAATTTTTTTTATTTCTCTTTCACTATATGAAGGAAATAATTTATCTAATATTCCCATTTTATATTTCTTCCTTTCGTAACAAACTATACCTGTTTTTAGTATATCTTATCTCATTGTTATATTAAAATTAGAGCATAGAAATTCCCACGAAGTTACTTCATGTTCACTTCAATGTAGAGACTTCTATGCTCTAACTTTTCTAAACTATTTTTCAATTACAATTTTATCCTCTGCAATTTCGATTGCAGCTGTCGTAACATCAGACTCCATCTTCGCATTAGTAAGTTTTGGACTACCTTCAGCGATTTGTCTTGCTCTTTTTGCAGTTCCTATTACAAGTGAATATTTACCATTTCCTTTTCTTAGCAATTCACTAAATGATGGTTTAATTATCATTGATTTACCTCCTAAAATAAATATAATAACTTTTAATTTTCGTCTTCTGCATCTTCTTCTAGTCTTACTGCAACCGTTTCGGGTTGTACAGACGATAAAATAACATGTTCACTATCCATTATAATGACAGCTCTAGTTTTTCTACCATATGTAGCATCAACAAGTTTCCCGTTATCTCTCGCATCTTGTATTATTCTTTTAATTGGAGCAGACTCAGGACTAACAGCCGCTATTAATCTACTACTCGAAACAATGTTTCCAAAACCAATATTAATAAATTTCATACTATCATCTCCGTAAATTAATAATTTATTATATTCTATATCAACTATTAACTTATTTCTATTCAATATTTTGAATTTGTTCTCTGATGTTTTCTAACTCATTTTTCATTTCAATAACATACTTTGTTATTCCCAAAGAATTAGCTTTCGAACCTATTGTGTTTGTTTCACGATTCATTTCTTGAATCAAAAAGTCTATCTTCTTACCGATTGAACCTTCTACATTAAGCATATCTTTAAAACTTTCTATATGACTCTTAAGTCTTGTTATTTCTTCACATATACTTGATTTATCAGCAAACAAAACAATTTCAACACCAAGTCTACTTTCATCTATTATTTCATTTGCATTAAGTTCGTTTATTCTATTTTCTAATTTTGTTTTATATTCGTCTAATAACTTCTTAGAAGCGTCCTCTACAATTGGAATTATTTCTGATATCTTATCTAATCTGCTTCTAATATCATTAGCAAGCCTTTCACCTTCTAAGCTTCTTGCTTTATTTATATTTGCAAGCGCATCATCCAACGCATTTTTCAATTCGTTCCAATATAAATCTTCTAAACTTTCATTTTCAACAGCAAACACATCTGGAAATCTTAAAACAGAAGTAGCTGTAATATCATCATCTAGTTCATACTCTTTAGCAACTTCTCTAAGCTCTTTCACATACATTCCCGCAAGTAATCTATCTACCTTTATTTCTCTACCTTTTTCACTCATGTTTTTTAGTGAAATGTATACATCAATTTTCCCTCTATTTAATGTATTAGAAATATATTTTCTTATTGTATCTTCAAGGAAATTTAAATATCTGGGTAATTTTACCGTAATATCATTATATCTGTGATTTATAGCTTTTATTTCTACAGTATAATCTCTACCCTCGTTTGTGTATTTTCCCTGACCATACCCGGTCATACTTTTAATCATTATTTTCTCCTTTTTGCTTTTTTATTTGTTTTTTCTGGATTTAAAAATCTATACGCTACTTTTCCTAAATAATATATACCCACAAAAACGCTCAAAAACACAATTGATTGGCTTGATTTAATTAAAAGCATTGAGAAAGCAACAAGCATAACTTCTATTCCATGAACTAAGAGTGATTTCTTCTTTTGTTTCATTGACACTATAAATGTAATTATTGCACCAACTGAACCAACAAAAAATAGTGGCTGTGTTAAATTAAATAATCCATATGATAAAAGCAATATATAAATTAACTCAATAATACTCATAAAAGCAATGTTAGAACGCTTTTTGTTATTAGAAAGAAGCATCATAATTTTTCCAACATAATAAACACCAAAAACCAATGGAAAAACCAAATTCAACTTGTTAAATGGAAATGGTAAACTGATATAAGTTCCTGGAATTATTGCCGCAGTAATTGCCAAAATCAAAAGTTCAATTCCATACGTAGCCATTGTCATATTATCTTTTCTGTATGCAACAATCAACACTGCTACAGCTATTGCAAGCGCTATACCTGAAAGCACATAAATGGTAGTTGTAACTGATGAAATACTATAATGATAAATCGTATATGCATAATCTGATAATGCATAAAAAACCTCTACCAAAAGTGCCATTAAAAAAGTACCACATAATCCGTCAACCAATTTTGTTTTTTCTCTGTAATTCATATAATTTCCTTACCTTTCCTTACATAAAACATTGCTATTTATAATTCATATTCATATAGTATCATCGCTAATGTTGCAATTCCTGCAGTTTCTGTACGTAGAATTCTTTGTCCTAATGAAACTTTAACCACGTTAGAAAGATTCTCTAACATAGTAATATCTTTATCTGAAAAACCGCCTTCTGGTCCAATAATAATAGCTATACTTTGATGTTTCTTTTCTTTATTTTTTAATGCCATTTTTAATGATTTATCCTTTTCACACTCGAATGGCACTATAACTATATCATATTTTGAAAGATTTTCAACAATATTTTCCAAATTCTCGATATTTTCAACAATAGGTATTTTCTGTCTTCCAGACTGTTTGGCAGCTTCTGACGCAATCTTGTTCCATCTATCTAGCTTCTTTTTTTCATTACTATTTTCGATCTTAACAATAACTCTATCTGTTAACACTGGAATTATTCTATTAATGCCAAGTTCTGTATTTTTCTGAACTATCATATCCATTTTGTCAGATTTTGGAAGCCCTTGATATAAATCTACAACTACAGACATCTCAGTATTTTTTTCACTAACCTCAACTATTTCCAGCAAAATTTCTTCTTCTAAAAACCTTGTAATTCTTGTTTTATAACGAACTTCATTCTCATCACAAACTTCTAGTTCATCATTAACTTTATATCTAAGAACATTTTTTATATGTTTAACATCATTTCCAATTATTGAGATGTTTTCGCCATCTATTTGTTCACTTTTTATATAAAACGTTGAAATTTCAATCACCCCAACTTAACTTTAAAAGAATTTCCTTCTCTTTCCAGTTTCAAAATTTTCACCACTTGCATCAGCAAATTGTTTTAATAACTCTCTTTGTGTATTATTTAATTTCTTTGGAACATCTACAATTACTGTGAAATATAAATCACCGACGCCTTTTCCATTTACATTTTTAATACCTTTTCCTTTCAATGTAAAAATCGAACCTGTTTGAGTACCCTCAGCTAAATCATATTTTTCAGGTTCAGAAAGCGTTGGTACATTTATGATTGCTCCTAATGCAGCTTGTGCAAAAGACACATGAACGTCACAGAAAATACTGTCTCCCTTTCTAACAAATACTGGATGTTTTTTTACAGAAACTGTTATATATAGATTTCCTTTTGCTCCACCTCTTAATCCTGGTTCACCTTCTCCACTAAGAGAAATAATCTGTCCATTATCTATACCAGCAGGAATTGATACTTTAATCTTTCTTTGTTTTCTAATAGTACCCCTTCCCTTGCAATCATTACATGGATCTTGAACTTTTTCACCCGTTCCTCCACAATGTTCACAAGTTCTTATTCTTTGCATAAACATAGAACCTTCTCTAACCTGACCAGAGCCTCCACAAACATCACAAGTTACTTTTGAAGTACCAGGCTTACAACCTGAACCACTACAAGTTGTACATTGCTCATCTCTATTTATTGTCACTTCTTTTACCGCTCCAAACGCTGCTTCTTCAAATGTGACTTCAACTCTAGTTTTAATATCTCTTCCTTTTACAGGACCATTTCTAGTAGCGCGTCTTGAGCCACCAAAAAATGCTGAGAAAATATCATTTAAATCTATATCTCCCTCGAATCCAGTAGAATATGAATTAAATCCACCAAATCCACTGAATCCACTAAAATCATTACTATATCCATTTGCACCAGCATTATGACCAAATGCATCATAATTACGTCTCTTATTAGCGTCTGATAGAACCTCATATGCTTCATTCGCTTCTTTAAATTTTCTTTCAGCCTCTTCTCTGTTATCAGGATTAGCATCAGGATGATATTTTTTAGCAAGCTTTCTAAAAGCTTTTTTTATTTCATCATCAGTTGCTGTTTTATTAACACCAAGTACTTCGTAGTAATCGCGTTTTGTTTCAGCCATTTTGTTTTTTCTCCTTTATACATGTCTAAAGGCGTCAAAGTATGAAGCTCTATTTAGTTTCATTCTTTGACGTCCTTTAAGTTTAAAATTTATAATTATTCCTCTACTTTATAATCAGCATCATGAACTGTACCTTGCTTTGGCTCGTCACCATTTGCAGATGCTCCATCTGCACCAGCTGCAGCATTAGCAGCTGCCGCATTTTGATATAATTTTTCTGAAATTTTATAAAACTCATCTCTTAATTTATCTGATGATGTTCTAATTTCTTCTATATCTGTACCTTCTAATGCCTTCTTAACATTCGCAAGTTCAGCCTCAATCTTTGATTTTTCTTCATCACTTATTTTACCGTCTAGGTCTTTCAATGTTTTTTCTGTATTATAAACTAAAGAATCTGCATTATTTCTAACTTCAATCGCTTCTTTATTTTTCTTATCTTCTTCAGCATGAGCCTCAGCTTCTTTAACAGCTTGTTCAATTTCTTTTTCTGTTAAGTTTGTACTTGCTGTAATAACGATTTTTTGTTCATTTCCTGTTCCTAAATCTTTTGCGGATACATGAACAATACCGTTAGCATCAATATCAAATGTAACTTCGATTTGAGGAACTCCTCTTGGAGCTGCAGGTATTCCAGCAAGTTGGAATCTACCTAATGTTTTGTTGTAAGCAGCCATTTCTCTTTCACCTTGTAATACGTGAACTTCAACACTTGTTTGCCCATCTGCTGCTGTTGAGAATACTTGTGATTTCTTTGTTGGTATTGTAGTATTTCTTTCAATTAATTTTGTGAATACTCCACCAAAAGTTTCGATACCAAGTGATAATGGTGTTACATCTAGAAGTACCAAATCTTTAACATCTCCTGATAATACACCACCTTGAATTGCAGCACCTAAAGCTACACATTCATCTGGATTGATACCTTTGTGAGGTTCTTTTCCAGTAACTCTCTTAACTGTTTCTTGTACTAGAGGTACTCTTGAAGAACCACCAACTAATAAAATTTTATCTAATTTATCAGCTGTTAATTTAGCATCATTTAAAGCTTGATTCATTGGAGCTATTGTTGAATCAACTAAATCCTTAATCAATTCTTCAAATTTAGCTCTTGTTAATGTTATGTTCATATGTTTTGGTCCCGTGCTATCTGCTGTGATATATGGCAAGTTAATGTCTGTTTGACTAACACTTGATAATTCTATTTTAGCTTTTTCAGCAGCTTCTTTTAATCTTTGCATTGCTGAATTATCTCTTGATAAATCAACACCTTGATCTTTTTTGAACTCCTCAACTAAGTATTTAATAATTTTTTCATCGAAGTCATCTCCACCAAGTCTATTATTACCACTTGTAGCAAGAACTTCGAATACGCCATCACCAATTTCAAGAATTGATACGTCGAATGTACCACCACCTAGGTCATAAACCATGATTTTTTGTTCATCACCTTTATCTAATCCATAAGCAAGTGATGCAGCTGTTGGCTCGTTGATAATTCTTAAAACTTCAAGACCAGCAATTCTACCAGCATCTTTTGTAGCTTGTCTTTGTGAATCACTAAAATAAGCAGGAACTGTAATAACAGCTTGTGATACTTTTTGTCCTAAATAGTTTTCAGCATCAGCTTTTAATTTTTGTAATATCATTGCTGAGATTTCTTGTGGAGTATATGATGCATCATCTATTTTTACTTTTCTATCTGTACCCATATCTCTCTTTATTGAAGCTATTGTTTTATCAAAATTTGTAACAGATTGTCTTTTAGCAACTTGTCCTACAAGTCTTTCGCCATTCTTTGTAAAAGCAACTACTGATGGAGTTGTTCTATTTCCTTCTGCATTAGGAATAACGACAGGCTCTCCTCCTTCCATAACTGCTACACATGAGTTTGTTGTACCTAAATCAATACCTATAATTTTTGACATATTAAAATCATCCTTTCTAAACTTCTAATATCTAAATCTTTTTTAATTTTCTAAAATTAAATTTATTCTTTTGTATACATTTACATTGTATATTTTCCTATTAACGTCAAATTTAGTATATTGCGGAATTTTATGCAGTCCGTAAGCGCGGAAGCGTATGTGCTATACGCTTGAGCACTAAGGACAAATAAATATTTCGCAAGATGCTGAATTTCACGTTAATTAGCAACCTTAACCATGGCGTGACGTAGTACTCTATCTCCCATCTTATAACCACTTCTAAGCTCTTCTATAACTTCTTGTTCGCCATATTCTTTATCCTCTATATGCATAACCGCATCATGAAATTCTGGGTTAAACGTTTCTTTCACTGTCTTAATTTGTTCAACATTTAGACTTGTGAATAAATCTGCCATCTGTTTATGGATTAAAGTCACTCCTTCTTTTAGTTTTTCATCTGTAGATTCTGCAAGTGTTGCTTTTTCTAAATTATCTAGAACTGATATAAACTTTGTCATTACATCTCCAACTGCTAGGTTATATATTTTTTCTTTTTCTTTTGACACTCTCTTTTTGTAGTTATCGAATTCTGCAGCTGTCCTTTGTAGATGATCATAATATTTTTCATTTTCACCTTTTAATTTTTCAAGTTCTTCTTGCAAATTCTTAATTGAAATTTCTTGAGTTTCTTCATTCTGTACTTCACTATTTTGCGTTGTTTTCTCCGTCATCAAAACTTCCTCCTTGTTTCATTTTCTCTTGTAATACATCTCCGACATATTTAATCACCGGAATTACTTTCTTGTAATCCATTCTTTTTGGTCCAATCAAACCAATTGTACCAAGCTCTTTGTCGTTTATTTTTTGTTTATATGTAATAATTGTAAAGTCTTTTAAATCTTCAAACGCATTTTCTTGTCCGATGTATACGTTCACGTTGCCATCATAACCATTTTTCACAAGTTCTTTCAATGCATCTTGTGTTTCTATTATATTTAAAAATTTTTTCAATGTGTTTTCTTGTTTCATTTCAGGTAAACTTAATAAGTTTTTTGTACCTTCCATATGAACTTCTACATTCTTATCAACCAACAAATTATTTAATTCATTTACTAAAGGAATTACATTTGTACTTATATTGTATAATTCATTCTCAACATATGCGTTTATATTGTTATATATTTCTTCAAAGTTCATTCCTTTTAAGCTGTGATTTAAATAAGTATTAAATATTTCTATATTTTCTTCTGGAAGTGTTCCGTCATATTTTATTATGCTTTCTTTTATAACTCCATTATCAGCCAAGATAACTATCATCAATCTATCTTGACCAAGTTTTACAAGCTTTATTTCTTCAACTTTACAATTTGTAATTTGAGGACCAATTGCTATTGAGGCATAATTTGTAAGTTTAGCTAGAATATTAGAAGCATCTTTTATTAATGTTTCTAATTTAATTACATCTTCTTTTAATATTTCGTCAATAATTTGTTTTTCTTGAAGTGATAAATTTTTTTCTTGCATTATTGAATCGATATAAAACCTATATCCTTGACTTGACGGAATTCTACCAGCTGATATATGTGGTTGTTCCAAAAAACCAAGTTCTTCTAAATTAGCCATTTCATTTCGAATAGTTGCAGAACTAAAACCAAGATTATAATCATTAGCAATTTTGGTTGAGCCTACCGGTTCTGCAGTAGCATTATATTCTTCGATAACAGCTTCTAAAATACGTTTTTTTCGGTCATCTAAAAGCATTTTCTCACCTTCCTTTTTAGCACTTAATATTTGCGAGTGCTAAGACCATAATTAAAATATCACTACATTTAGCACTTGTCAAGGTAGATTGCTAAAAATAAAATTATATATTTTTTGTTGCACTTTAACCGTGTTTATGATAAAATTTGTTATGTAACTCATTCACTTTCCGACATGTGGAGAAAGGTGGTTTTTTATGGCTAAGGTGCACGTACAGTTCCTTGAAGAAAACCGGAAGGAAACTGAAGAACAGGTCGTTCAGCTCTGTCTTGACGAACTGAGTGAAATCGGTATTCCTTTCCCTACCGATCTGCGGATCGGCGAACGCGAGGTTCTTCTTCGCAACGATGACATCAAGATTACGCTCCGGCGTATGGATGTCAATGCTTACCGATTCTTCTACTGCTCATATATCAACGGGCATGGAACCACATTCAATTCCGCTCTCTTTTCTGCGGAACCCGTGTAATTCTTCTGTTGCGCCAGTAAAGTATATCTATTACGATTTGCTTTTCTGAGCTGCGCGAAAATTGCATACAATACAATTTAAAAAGAGCCTTCTCAAGCTTATGAGAGGGCTCCTTTTTAATCTTCATAATCAATATAAAAATACAAATCCGTATCAGAATTCAAGAACGTATCAATTTTTTCCTTACAAATTGATATATGCTTAGAAACTCTTTTTATTTCACCATTTTCTAGTCTCACAAGTGGATTAACATACTTTAAGTCTGAATCTAACTTATTGCATCTTTTATTTTCTACCTCATTAAATTTCATATAAACTTTACTAAGTTCTGGTAAATATCGCCATCTATCACTAATTCGTTTATCACTACAACTAAGACCCATTTCCATTATCACTTTATCACTATAAGTATATAAGTCTTTACGTGATATAACTTCTCTTCTAACCATTGCAGCAATTGTATCCGATATAAATTTCATAGTTGCTTTTGCTTCATATGAACGATACATCCCTCCACACTCTAGCGACATTAAACAAAAGTTTTTTGCGCACTCTTCATTGTTAAAACAAAATTCTGGCATCCCATCTTCATTTGGAACTACAATTAAACTATTATATATTTCTTCTATTTTTTCTATTTCACACATTCCACTCATGTACATTGTATGCAAGAAATATTCAAGTTTTGTTGCACTTAGCCTTGGAGTATAATTGTATCCTAATGGATATTTTGTATAGTCGCACATTTCATCTATCTGTAAATTATTTTTCATAAAATAATCAAATAATTTATCTGAACCAACTATCGCATCGTAGACTGTAAGTTTATTTTCTTTAGGATTAAAATTTTTCTCTTCTATATAATAGGTACTATTAAAAAAGGACGGAGTTGCTAAATCATGTAGCAACGCAGCAACAATCTGCTGATTATTCGTTATGAAATTATTTAATATTAATGCCACACCAAGAGAATGATCTAATGTAGAATACTTATAATTAAACATCCTGAAACCACTATAATTAACTCCTGAATTTTGATCAACACCATTCAATCTCAATATTTCAGGAATTTCAAGCAAATTCGTGATAAAATCTGGAATTGGTTTATTTGAACTATATATTGCATGTAGCTCTTTTACTTTTTCCTGTCTATTTATTAAATATTCCACTAAAATCACCTCCATTTTCCGACACTGTTCGCCAAAAGTATAACACAAATTATATGATACAACAAGGGGGACGTCCCAAAAAGGACGTCCCAATTATCTACTCTACTAACCAATTATTATATGCTTCTACAATTTTTTGATTTACTTGTTCTGGTGTTAAATTTGTTGTGTCTAGCACAAAATCATAATTTGCCATATCCTCTTTATGTACACCGTACAAATTAAAGTAACGTTCATTTTCTAAATTAAATCTTTTTATCATATCTTCTTTTTGTTCTTCTACCGTAGCAAAGTTTTCTGTTTTCTTTCTATTTGGATCTCCAAAAGCTCTTTTGGCTGCTTCATTTATGTCTACTCTAAGATATATTTTGAAAGATTCTGGAACTGCATACCACCCAAGTCTTGCATCTATTATTAAGTTTTCATGCTCAGCAGCATATTCTTTAGCGCTTTGCTCGATTTGTCTATCTATTTCAGGATGTTCTTTTACATACATATTAAATTCTGTAACACTCATCCCTTTTTCAGCAGCTAGTTTTCTAAAGTACTCTCCGTTTCTGTATATTTCATAACCTAATGTTTCTTGCATAAGTTTTGTAACAGTAGTTTTTCCACTACTTAAATCTCCTGCAATACTGATTATTTTTCTTTTACTCATAATACTTCTCCTTTATTTTAACCTCTTATTACAACATAAATAATATATGTCAAATATATTGCAAGTAGCGAACCACCATCTACTTTCGAGATTATATTATCCTTTCCAGCCCTTGTATGAAGTAGCAACATTACCATTACAGCTAAAAATGTAAACGCATCTATTATAAGTGTATCCATTTGAAGCGTTATTGGACTTATAACTGCCGCCGAGCCTAATACAAACAAAATATTAAACATATTGCTTCCAATTAGATTTCCGACTGCTATATCATGCTTTCCTTTTTTTATAGCTGATATTGATGTGTAAGCTTAGCTCCTAAAAATACTAATATTATACCCAAAATCATCTTTATAATGTTTATTGTAAGAGAGTCAATATCCTTTAGTTTTAATTTTATCTCACCAGTTTTTTCTTTTCGCTCTTTCCAGTAATCCGCATAACCATAACAAACTATAATACATAAAAATTGCAAGCAACACCAATAATATAAGTCCATCTGCTCTAGTTATTACATTAACATCAGCACCAGTTAATAATTTATCTGCCATTAAAAAGCATAATACAAGAGCTGTAACAACTGACATATGCATATCTTTTCGTATTGTATCTCTTTTAAATTTGGCTCTGTTAGCCCTGTGTGTTGATGTGTATAATTGCCACCAATTTAAGGTATTTTCCCATATATCTGTTACTTACTTGTATTTCTTCTTTAATGTCGGGATATCCTCTTTGTCAATCCATTCCTCAGAATACCCACAATCACAGCACACATATCTGTGTACTAAAATAGCTGAGAGGTTTGTCCATCCCAGTTGAATGTTATTTCCTGTGCCATATGCCCCAGCTTTACCTTCAACTCTTATAATATCTGTTCCATTGCACTTTGGGCAAATATTTCTATATTTCATAATTAAGACCCTCCTCTAAGTTTCAAACGGCTTGGTTTTCCGTATATCAACCCTTGTCAAGACAAGCATACTTGATATGCTATCATAAATCAAGGCTTTACCCTGTGTTCTCCATCCAATATTACTATTCCGCTCTGACCAGTTGAACCAGTACATATAGTTTCCTATGTACTTGGTGGCAACACCATATCTTTTCTTCATCCATAGTTTCAGTTTATTGTGGAGTGCATTGATATGATTGATATGATAAACCCCATTTTTGTGCTTTCCCCGTTCTATTTGCACAAGGTCTGCGGGTATGCTCTTTGCAAAAGACTTATAGGCATTATGACTATCGGTGCAGATAGTTGAAGACTTCTCTATCTTTCCATTGTAGACACCGCTCAACTGCTTTGTAGTCAATCTGCCATTGCCCGCAGGAACAAGAACTATTCCTCCGTTTCTGTCAACAGCACTTGAAATGCACACCTGTTCGTGGCTGATACCTCTGTAATCCACTTGTTTGCCCCTTTTCCTTGACAAACCGCTATTCCTTGGTGCCTTCCAGTCTGGATTACCTTTCTTATGGTCGCCCTTAAAACTCTCAGCAAAAAAAGTTTCATCCATTTCTACTACACCGCCCAAATTGTCTACACCAATATGGAACTTGATAGCAGATAAAATCTTGTGTCGCAAATAAAATGATGTTTTCAGAGAGATACCCAATTCCTTAGCAGTTTTTCTCAATGTCATTTGTTGTCCCATACAGTCAGCATATTTTAACCATACAGAAAGGGGTAGCTTTGTATCTGCAAAAACTGTTTTCGTGTAGGGGGTAAAAGTCCTATTACAATCTTTGCACCTAAATCGTTGCTTTCCTCTTGCTTTTCCAAATCTTACAATGTGTTTTTTGCCGCAATGAGGACAAACCAACCCGTCGGAAAATCTTTTCTCCATACATTTGTGAAAGAAATCTGGTAGACCAACATATTCTTCCAGCCTTTCTGTGATTTCCGAATTCAGTTGTTCCAAATCTTCTCTTGACAAGCCTTTCAATAATTTTCTGATATTTTGCATAGTCTCAGTCATATCTATCACCTCTTACCAAGATTAGATATAACTGTCCCGATTTTAGTGTGACTTGGATTTATTTATGTCTTTTTTATTATCAACACACACGGCTAACAGAGCCTTAAATTTAACCGGTCTTATAAGTGCTATTATCGATAAAATTACACATGTGTTAAAAATATTTGTTCCAAGTATATTTCCAAGCGCAATCTCATTACTATTACCTTGAGCACTTGTTATAGCTACCACAAATTCCGGCAAACTAGTACCTAATGCAACAATCGTTATTCCCAACAAAATCTCACTAATTTTTAAAACTTTTCCTATTGCAGATCCTGCGTCAACAAACAAATCGGAACCTTTTATTAATAAGATTATTCCTACAGCAAGTAAAAATAATTCACCCACTAGCGCCATTTTATTCTCTCTTTTTCTTTTGTATTTTATATATTCATCCTATACATTATATCTTTTATTAACAAAGTGAACAAGCCATTTTTAAAGCATTTTTTCTAATTCTTGTATTTCATCTCTTAACTTAGCAGCCTCTTCAAATTCCATTTTGGAAGCATGTTTCAACATTTGTGTTGTTAGCTCTTCAATTACATCTGCGATTGACTTGTCTTTGCTAATATCATATTTTGCAGTCTCTTCTTCCACATGAGTCGCTTTAATATCATCACGAATAGTTTTCTTAATTGTTTGTGGAATTATTCCATGTTCTTCGTTATATTGCATTTGAATTTTTCTTCTTCTATTTGTCTCTGTTATTGCTTTTTCCATTGATTCTGTAAGTTCATCTGCATACATTATTACTCTTCCTTCTGAGTTTCTTGCGGCACGACCTATTGTTTGAATTAGCGAACGTTCACTACGAAGAAATCCTTCTTTATCAGCATCTAAAATTGCAACAAGCGAAACTTCAGGTAAATCCAAACCTTCACGAAGTAAGTTTATTCCAACTAACACATCATGTTTTCCTTCTCGAAGTTCCTTTAAAATCTTCATTCTTTCTAACGTATCAATGTCTGAATGCATATATGTTACTTTTATGTTTAAGTTTTTCAAATATGCAGTTAAATCTTCGGCCATTTTCTTTGTTAATGTTGTAACTAGCACTCTTTCGCCTTTTGCAGTAACCTCATTTATTTGTTCTATTAAATCATCTACTTGATGTTCTACTGGTTTAACTTCTATTTTAGGATCTAGAAGTCCTGTAGGTCTAATAATCTGCTCTACAACATTATCCTTCGCATGCTCTTTTTCATAATCAGCTGGCGTAGCACTAACAAAAATAACTTGATTCGTTCTTTCTTCCCATTCCTCAAATTTTAATGGACGATTATCAAAAGCAGAAGGTAGTCTGAATCCATAGTTTACTAAAGCTTCTTTTCTTGCACGGTCGCCATTATACATCGCTCTAACTTGTGGAACTGTAGCATGAGACTCATCAATTAATAACAAATAATCTTTATCAAAATAATCCATTAATGTATATGGTGCACTGCCTGGTGCTCTTCCACTTATATGTCTTGAATAATTTTCAATTCCTTGACAAAAGCCTGTTTCAAGCATCATTTCTATATCAAAGTTTGTTCTTTGCTCTATCCTTTGAGCTTCAACTAATTTATCTTGTTCTTTAAATTCTTTTATACGTTCTTCAAGTTCCTGTTCTATTGTTACAACAGCCCTCTTCATTTTCTCTTTTGAAGTAGCATAATGCGAATTTGGGAATATCAAAACATGGTCTCTTGTCGCAATCTTATGACCCGTTAACGGATGTATTTCAGATATTTTATCAATTTCATCTCCAAAAAATTCAACGCGAATTGCTTTTTCATTTTCATTTGATGGATAAATTTCAACTGTATCTCCGCGAACTCTAAACTTTCCGCGCTTGAAGTCAATTTCATTTCTATCATATTGGCGATCCACTAAAGCTCTTAGCAAATCATCACGCTCTATGTTCATGCCCGGACGAAGTGATATAGTAAGACCGCTATAATCGTCTGGATCTCCAAGTCCATATATGCACGAAACACTCGCAACTATAATAACATCTTTTCTCTCAAAAAGAGCCGCCGTAGCAGAGTGACGAAGTTTATCAATTTCTTCATTAACCGCAGAATCTTTCTCTATATAAGTATCTGTTTGCGGCATATAAGCTTCCGGCTGGTAATAGTCGTAGTATGATACAAAGTATTCAACTGCGTTCTCTGGGAAGAACTCTTTGAACTCACTATATAATTGACCTGCTAATGTTTTGTTATGTGCCAATATAAGTGTTGGTTTTTGCACCTTTTGTATAATATTTGCCATTGTAAAAGTCTTACCAGAACCGGTAACACCAAGCAACGTTTGATACTTTTTACCCTCTTTTATTCCTTTAACTAAATAATCTATGGCCTGTGGTTGGTCACCAGTAGGCTCAAATTTTGAGTGTAGTTTAAACATAATTTTTTCTCCTATGAGTGAATTATACCACAAAAATTGCAAAAAAATACCCCCAATGATATAAAATCCTTGAGGATACTCTTCTTTGCAAAAAAGAGTACTTATCCGTTGATGTTCTCCCACAAATCCTCAAGATTGTGGTTTTCGAAGATTACATCAACCTCACGACCAACCTCACGGAAAGTCTTCACCATAAGCAGAAGTTTCGCGACTCCCTTCAACTCATTAACAGTGGAGTACACGCAAACAAAGATACGCTGAAGCTTGACAAGCTGTTCCCTGGTTTTCTGCAACTGCTCAGAGATTACACCATTAATTGCCTCCTGTCTCTTGGTGTTCTCTGTAGAAGTACAATAATCGTTCATAACGACTCTGTACTGTTCAACCAGTTGGCGGATTGCTTCCTTTATTTCCTCAACAGAATTCTTCATGCGCTCCATTCCGCGATACTTCTCACTAGTATCTGCCCTGAAAGACTCGAGAAGTTTCTCGCTTTCTGCCAATGCATTAACGAGTTTCTCTTCACGTTCCTTCATTTTTTTATACGATACATCGGTGACCTTCTCGGCATCATCGCATCGAAGAGTGAGATTTTCCGGGAGCACAAAATCCATATCAGCGACTCCTCCTTTCACAACTTCAGCAGGGTCATCGGTCCTTACCAAACATTCTTCCTGCTCACATTTGGACTGCACAGCAGTCAACATGTGGTTTCTACCAGCCTCACTTGCAAGATACGTATCCATTGTTCTACCAGCTACCCAGTATCTGGGATAATTAGTGGAACGACAGATTTCATCGATCAACTGAACCTGATGCTCGTTTGGATTTACCATAAGAACATTGATTGGCTCTGTTTTAGGAGCTGTTTTAGCCTCGAGTCGCTTAACTCGCTTATGCTGCTAATTGTATACCACGAAAAAATATTCGGATTATTAAAAACATCATCAACAAATACAGATAAATTATCTGCAATAACAATCTTTTTAAATAATCCAAAAACAAAAATTTGAATGCCTATACATATATTTTTTAATGTTATTTTTTGTTCTTGCTCCAATTGAGGTAAAAAGTCTGACGCTTTAACAATTGGTCCAGCTACCAACTGTGGAAAAAAATTAAAATATTTGAAAATACCTAAAAATAAAAGTGGAACAAAAATACTTATAAAAGAATATATTTTTTATTTTTATCTTCTTCTACTTTTTTGGCACAATAAAATGCAATAAAACTCATAATAAACATAAGCAGACAAAACCTATAATCCCACCAACCATAAAAAATGTAACTTGCAACTAATAATATATAATGTTTTATTTTCTTTATTTTCTCCTCTGACACATTTTTTCTAACAAGTTTAATGTTAAATGAAGCCATTATTATGATAATTATAAAAAAGAAAATAAGAAACTCAATGCTAGAAAACGTCATTATATTTCCTCCTTTTCTTTTATAATTTCAAATATAGTATTTGCAATGACTTCGTGTCCATATTTATTAAGATGTCCCGTACCAACTCTAGTATTTGAAAAGCCATGTGGTAATCTATATGTTAAACTATATAATTTAGCAAAAGGATTATACATATCTACAAATATTATATTATTCTTTTCACAAACTTTCTTGTATATATCATAATACTGATTTTCTTGCCTCAAAAGTACAATTCCATTTTCATTTTTCTTTAAAGAATCATCCATAAAAACTATTAATTCACACGATGCTTCTTCAGCTAATTTTTGTGCTTTTTCCAATACCTGATTAAGTTTCTCTTCATATAATTTCATATCGCCACTGTTATTTTCTTTTGCACAAAATCATTACCTTTTCGTTCATAAATTTTCATATATAAAAAACTGTATAAAATCTAAGCATATTTAAATATACTTAAATTTTTATACAGTTTATTTTAGATTTTATTCTATTCCTAATATATGTTTTGCACGCTTAACATCTTCTACTGTTGCTTCTGGTACACCTGCTAAAGGATAATCTTCTTTAGATTGCGCCCATTTGTGTACACCTAATGTATGGTATCCTAAAACTTCAACCTTTTGTACTGTTTTTAATGTAGAAATAAATTCTTTTAAGGACTTTAAATGTTCTTCTGAATCTGTAATTCCTGGAACTAGCACATGTCTAATCCACATTGGTATTCCTTTATCACTCAAGTGTTTTGCAAATATTTTAATTTTTTCATTGCTTACTCCAATTAAATCTTGATGTGCTTTATTATCCATATGCTTTATATCTAGCAAAACTAAATCCGTGTAATCTAACAAATCTTTTAATTTATCGATCTGTACAAATCCTGATGTATCAAGACATGTGTGTATATTAAGTTTTTTTAATCGTTTGAATAGCTCTATTACAAAATCGATTTGAAGTAATGGCTCACCACCTGTTACAGTAACACCGCCATCTTCTCCCATATATACAACATATCTTTTTATTTTATTTACAACTTCATCAACTGTATACTTAGTACCAAATGAATATTCCCTTGTATCTCTATTGTGACAATATTTACAGCGAAGTGGACAACCCTGCATAAAGATTACGAATCTTATTCCAGGGCCATCTACCGCACCCAAACTTTCAAAAGAATGTATTCTACCTTTTAATTCTCCAACTTCTTTTACTATAAACATAAATAAGACCTAGATTCTTTCATGAATTGTTCTATTGATAACATCCAATTGTTGCTCTCTTGTTAATTTTACGAAATTAACAGCATATCCTGAAACTCTTATTGTTAGTTGAGGATATTTTTCTGGATGATCCATAGCATCTATTAATAATTCTCTATCAAATACATTTACATTGATGTGTTGTCCTGTTTGTTTAAAATATCCATCTAATAGAGCAATTAAGTTTTTAACTCTTCCATCATCTTCTTTCCCTAATGCTGCTGGTGTAATTGAAAATGTATATGAAATTCCATCTTCTGAATATTCATATGGAAGTTTGGCAACAGTGTTCATAACAGCTGTAGCTCCATTTGTATCTCTACCATGTAATGGGTTTGCACCTGGTCCAAAAGGCTCTCCAGCTTTTCTTCCATCTGGAGTGTCTCCTGTATTTTTACCGTAAACAACATTTGATGTAATTGTTAAGATTGACATTGTAGGTTTAGCATTTCTATATGTTTTTTGTTTTGCAATCTTATTCATAAATCTTTGAACAACTTCAATTGCTATATCATCTACTCTATCATCATCGTTACCATATTTAGGATAATCGCCTTCTACTTCGTAGTGTTCAATTAATCCTTGTTCATTTCTAATAGCTTTTACTTTAGCATATTTGATAGCTGATAATGAATCGGCAACTACTGATAAACCAGCAATACCTGTAGCCATTGTTCTTAATATTTTTTCATCGTGTAAAGCCATCTCTATTTTTTCATATGCATATTTGTCATGCATATAGTGAATTGCATTTAATGCTTTGATATAGATTTTTGCAACATATTCCATCATGTTGTCAAATCTATACATTACATCATCATAATCTAAATATTCAGATGTAACTGGTTCAAATTTTGGAGCAACTTGTTTTCCAGAAAGTTCGTCACGTCCACCATTTATAGCATATAACAATGTTTTGGCAAGATTACATCTTGCACCAAAGAATTGCATTTGTTTACCAATTCTCATAGCTGAAACGCAACAAGCTATTCCATAATCGTCTCCCCAGAAACCTCTCATCAAGTCATCATTTTCGTATTGAATTGATGAAGTTTTGATAGACATTTTAGCTGTAAATTCTTTGAAACCAGCTGGTAAATTTTGTGACCAAAGAACTGTCATATTTGGCTCTGGAGCTGGCCCTAAGTTAGTTAATGTGTGTAGCATTCTAAAAGAGTTTTTAGTAACTAAAGTTCTTCCATCTAAACCCATACCACCAATAGCTTCAGTAACCCAAGCTGGATCTCCACTAAATAAAGCATCGTATTCAGGTGTTCTTAAGAATCTAACCATTCTAAGTTTCATAACGAAGTGATCCATTAACTCTTGAACTTCTTCTTCTGTTAATGCACTTGATTTTAAATCTCTTTCAAAATAAATATCTAAGAAAGTGGTGATTCTACCTATTGACATAGCTGCACCATTTTGTTCCTTAATTGCAGCTAAATATCCAAAATATAACCATTGAACAGCTTCTTTAGAATTTGTAGCTGGTTTCGAAATATCATATCCATATTTTTCGGCCATAACTTTTAATTCTTTTAATGAAGCTATTTGATCGTGAATTTCTTCACGTTCTCTAATTGTTCCTTCATCAAATTCTTTATCTAATAATTCAAGACCTTTCATTTTTTCTTCGATAAGAACATCGACACCATAAAGAGCAATTCTTCTATAGTCACCAATAATTCTTCCACGTCCATATCCATCTGGAAGACCTGTGATTAAGTGTGAACTTCTTGCAGCTCTAATATCTGGTGTATATACACTAAATACACCATCATTATGGCTTCTTCTAATTTCATGGAATACCTTTGCAACATCTGGATTCATTTTTCTTCCATAAGCTTCGCAAGATTTTTCAACAATTCTTATACCACCAAATGGCATAATAGCTCTTTTTAAAGGAGCATCTGTTTGTAATCCTACTATTTTTTCTAATTCTTTATCAATATAACCAGCTTCATGAGAAGCAATTGTAGAAATTGTTTCTGTATCAATATCAAGAACGCCATTATTAGCTTGTTCTTGCTTATACAAATCTAAAACTTTATTCCACAATTTTTTTGTAGTTTCAGTTGGCATAGTTAAAAATTCATCTGTACCTTCATATGGAGTATAGTTTAATTGTATAAAGTTTCTTACATCAACTTCTTTCTCCCACCTTCCTTCATTAAAGCCTTTCCAAGCATCAAATCTCATATATATTAACCTTCTTTCTTTACTATTTTTTCATTTTGCTGAAATATTATACTCCAAAAACATCAAAAAGTAAACATATAAAAAAAGAGAAAAAGCAAGAAATTTGCTCTGTAACAACTAATTTTTATCTTTTTTTCCATAATTTTTACACATCGTTTACTTTTTCTTATATTTTTATCATATTTTCCGCTTTTTAAAGCTCGTAAGCCTCCATCCAATCATTTATGCTATAAAATAATTGTTCGGTTTTCTCTTGATAATCTGCAATTTTGTCATATTTTTCTTCTTCCATTAATTTGTTTGTTTCAGTTGCAATTTCTTTTAATTCTTTAGCTGTATCAATTAAAATCTTAACTTCATCTTTGTTAAAAGTTTCCAAATCCGTAATTAATTCATCTATAACAGTTGTATCTACAATTTGTCTTTCATATTCATATCCATTTGCAATATATTGATCGTAAAAAATATTGTCATCAACTGCATACAACGATTCCATCATTCTTGTTAAAATTTCTTTTTCCGCAATCTCATTATATAATGCTATTTTTTCTCCAAGCTCTGATGTATCCGCCTCTTCTATCTCCACATCTACAAGTCTATAGTTATATGAATATCCGTATTCATCAGTATATGGTTCTAATTTTAATGTTCCTCTTACCATAACTGCCGCTTCTGTAAATTCTATTGAGTTTCCGTTTTTTGCAAATATTGCTAACGTATTTGTAATCTTAGTATCACTTGGTAAACAATATGGACATGTTTGATATGGTAAGTTCATAAGATACGTAAAACTTCCATCATATGCACCAATAGGTGATAAATATCCTATTGCTGTAACGGTCTTATCTTTATACACTTCTAACGCATCTAATGACACTAAATCACTAAATCTTATTTGATAAGAACCATCTCGCATAATTCTTTTTGTATTTAACTTTCCGTCTGAAAGACTTATATTATCAGTATTTTTATTTTGTACTTCAGATATATTTTCTACATTTTCTTTACTTGCTCCCATCGATATCATAAATATAGACGCAAAAATAATTATAACTATAACGGCTATAGTTATTTTCAAACCATTTTTTGATTTCTTTTTTGATTTACTTTTCATCTTCTAAACTCCTTTCAAACATCTTCTTAAGACTTATAAATGTTGGTATTAAGCTTACTACAACTACTGCAAACATAATCAAATATTCCGCACCATATATCTTAGAATAATTCATAACAATTCCAACCGATGCAGTTATATTATTAACTAGAAGTAACGATATTCTGGTTAATATAAATGCAACAATAGCTCCAATCACACTAACAATTATATTTTGAATAAATATTATACTTGTAATATTTTTTCTTTGTAATCCCAATAATCTCATCAATGTAACATCTTTTCTCACATCTTGCATCATCATTAACGTAATCATATATATAATTACAAATGACATGACGCCAATTACCGCACAAAGTATATATACTATATTTTTTACTAAATCTACATTATTTAGTAAATCTCTAAGTACAGTTGATGGATTTGCAGCTAACACTCCACCTTTTTTATTTAAATCGTTAATTAAATTTAATGCAGTTGATGGATTGTCTGTTTTAAGTAAAAGCGCTGTATATTCATGTTTGTGATTTTCTTCTTCGTGATCATGATCCTCATGACTATTCCAAACACTATCTACTTTTGTAAATAGTGTATTATCATACGCTGTATGAGTCTTTTCTAATATTCCTACAATTGTATATGGTGTATTTTCATGTGAATGTGCCGACTCAGAAACACCATGACTTCCAATAAGTTTATCTCCTATTGATAATTTATTTTCTTTTGCAATATTATAACCTAGGACAATATCATAAGCTTCTTCAAAATTTTTTCCTTCTTCTAAAGGCTTACCATTTAAAAATTCACTTTCAGTTCCTACAATTAAATTACCTTTATAATTATCACCTGTTGCAAATGGAACTATTTCTCTTATATTTTTATTTTTCTTTAGCTCATCATAAATATCGCTTGAGATAGTATCTGTAGTTGTTCCAGTAAAGAACATTGTAGACATTACTAAATCCGTTGAACTTCCATTTGCACCAACCACAACGTCATAATAAGATGCAGTTGAAATAATTCCATCATTTATTTGACTGGCAACATTAAAACTAAACATTATAATTAATGTAGCTATTATGATTGCAATCATTGTCATTATAAATTTTGCCTTTCTTGTTAAAAGATTTTTTATAGCAAATTTAAACTTATACATTATTTTCGCCTCCTTTAACAAGGATATCTTCAAAATAAATTACCTCATCAGCAAACTTAGCCATTCTATCATCATGTGTTACAAACAGCATTATGTGCTTTGATTTTTTATGAAACTCTTTTAAAAGTTCCATAATTTCAATGCCTTTTTCATAATTTAAACTTCCTGTAGGCTCGTCCGCAAGTATTATTTTAGGAGATTTCATAAGAGCTCTAGCGATAGCTACTCTTTGTTTTTCACCACCAGATAATTTCCTTACCTTCTCTTTTTTCTTACTTTCTAAACCTACTTGTTTTAAAATATTATCCATTTCGATACAATTTATTTTTTCAATTTGCAATATATTTAAATTATCTTCTACAGTCATATCTTCTATCAATTTAAAATCTTGAAAAATGTATCCTATATTTTTTAATCTAAAATTATCTTTTTCCTTTTGTGTAAGTTTTGTTATCTCAACATCATCCACAAAAACTTGACCTTCTGTCGGTGTAACAATTCCCGCAATTATATTTAATAATGTTGTTTTTCCACTTCCAGATACGCCAAGTATTGCATATGATTTTCCATTTTGGAACTCTATATCTTTCATATGAATCTTTGTATCTTGATTAAAATCTTTTTTTACATTTGTAACCTTTATCATATTTCCTCCAATTATAAAATTTTTATTTTAATAACACGGAGTATTTATTCGTTTAGTTGAACTTTCATCGTGATTAAATTTATGCTAAATATATTTTTAAATTTTATTATAATTTTGTTAACCAAATTATTCGCTACAAGTATAAATATTATGCCGTTTATATCAAGAATACTTTTTAAAACTTTTTGTGTCTTTTCAATATATATACATCTACTACAATTTTCTTTTTCACATTCAAATATATGAGAATCATATCCTATCATAATATTACTTATATGCATAAAAAGTAATACCGTACAAAACAAATATATAATTGGTTTAAATATTGTTTGTTTCATATAAAACTTATCCTCATTTCTTAATTAGTCTCTCTTTTAAATTGTATCATACTTGTCCACAACAAAAAAGAACCTTCTTGATTTTCAAGAAGGTTCCTTACTCTTATGTTTATTTTTCTATAAATCTCATCATCATTGTTGCAACTTCTGTTCTACTCGCGTATCCTTTTGTTGATAAAGCTGTCTCAGATATTCCTTTTATGATTTCACTTCCGCATCCCCATAATCCATTAAAAAATTTAAGGAATTGCTCTTTGTATACATAAGACATCGTAATATTTTTAGTTCTTGGCCTTCAGGATTCATATCCCGTCGAACTACTATTTTTATCTAAGAATACACAGCCATACACTAAATATTTATAATCTTCGTTTTCAACACTATCTCTTGTCTTACTTGAACTATCTAAATATATTTCGTATACAACCTTCTAAATCTGTTCCTGCAAATGCTAAATCTTGTGATACTGAAATATTTAAAGCACTTCCCAAACCAGTTAAATTTATCGGTTCATCACGGTTATAAAAAACATAATATCTTACTTCATTTTCAAAAAGTCTAATATTCTTTATCTTATCTTCTTTAATTTCATATTTCCCTGTTCTATCTAATATAACTTCTTTAGCATGAAATAAGTCATCAACTGAACATATATCAAGTTGATATTTTCCATCACAATAGCAATTCGATATTTAAAACTTTCAGTATAATTAGTTATTTTAAATTTATATCTTCCGTTTTCTTTTATTAGTGTTACATTCGATTCACCTTGTGTAATTTCTATTGGGCCATCCCAATTGTATAGATAGAACTCTTCAGTTTCTCCTACTTCATATATAAATTCATCTTCTATTTCTTCACCATTTTCGTTGAAAAACACAAGTATAATTTCATCGTCACCTTTTAACGTTAAATTAGTGATTTTCCCGTCATTAAGTAGAGGACTCCACTTATAATCGTTCCTTCTTCTTCATCAATCTCCATAGCATAAAATGTTGGATTCGCCGCAAAACAAAAAGAACTCATCCCACATATTAAATTTATAACTAAGAAAACCCATAAAGATTTTTTCATTTTTATTCAATCCTTTTTATATTTGAACTTTAAACACACACTCAAAAGGTACATCTGTATCATAGCCAGCATTAGCATATATATTAGCTATTCCATACCATTTTATCGTAAGTGCATTATCTTCTTTACTTAATATTTCAATTTTTCCTCTGATGATGTCTTCATGTTCAAATACATACATAATCCAAGTTTGTGAACTATCTTTTTCATAGTCATATTCAAATACTTTTCCGACTAATTCGTCTTCGTTATCTATTGGTATACCATTGTTTACATATAAGTATGGAGTCCAATTGTCACCAAAACATTTTTTATTTTCAGCCCTCATTTCTAAGAAAAGAAGATTGTTTTTTATAAAGATTTTAGTGTTTTCAATATCAAATTCTAAATCTTTTATTATTAGATATTGCTCTTTGTCTGATTTTTTCATTACGATTTCGGCATCTTCATTTGCTCCACTTTCATAAAATCTTTCTATCAAAGTAGCAAGTCCCTCTATTTTTTCTAGTATACTTTCTTCATCAAGTTGATTTATAAATTCAAGTTCTTCATCTTCTGAAAAAGCTTCACAGAAATACTTGATATTACTTTCTAATGATTCTCTATCTTCTAGTAACTCTTTTAAATATGACAAATCAACTACATTTTGAGCATCAAACTCATTTAGTATAATCGCTTTGAATATATTTTCAATGCCTTCATCTTCACCATTCATAATTTTATATATTTCACTAAGTTTATTGGCAGATTCCATCGATTCATCTGAATCATATAAACCACTCGCAAATTCAAATAGTTCATCTATTTTCTCAATCTTTGTCATGATAATCCCTCCTATTTGATGAATTATATCACATAATACATGGCCTGTTAATATATGTTGTATGTTAAAGCGTTTCTAAATGCAAATTGACATAATATTACATTTGCGATATAATTCTTGAGAAAGAATTTTTTATAGCGCCTGGACAGACATATTTTGAGGAGATATATTATGAGACGCGTTTTCTTTGTAGCACTTCTGTACGTAATCGTTGGAATCAGTGCTATCACTCACATGATTGGGCTTTTCACAACATCTCTTTTTGTGGCCGGTTTGATCTCTTTCATCAGTTTCATAGCTATCTCTGGACTTCTTTTTTACACCCTCAATCAGAAGGAAGAACTACAAGAACGTTATGGTCAGGAAATCAGAAGAGCCAGAGCCACAATGCAGCGGATGTCTCAAGAATTAGGCTTTCATAAGAACGTTAAGGATCGACACGTCAAGCAAATCGATTCTCTCTCTTCTCAGCTTACAGAGAGTCAGAATAATTATTCTTTAGCAACCCGTCATCTTAACGAGTGTCTTAATAAGCTCAATCGACTAGAGCTTATTTATCCCGATATAGACGCTCAACTTGATTTTGATATTGCTGAAGAACAGAAGAAAATAGATACGAAAGCTATGATACTTTCGTCTCACCTATTATAAACAAGCCCGCTTCACCGGGAAACGAAAGCTTGTTTAAGGAGACTGTTGATAGATACAAAGAACTCACTGACACTCAGAAAGAGCTTATTCAGTCTGACATAGCAATAATTAGGGATAAGTATGATCAATGCAGGAAACTGCGCTGGCAACAAGAACAGCAAAGACGTAGAAGGCGTGAAGAAGAAGAAAGACGCAGGCGACAACGAGCCGATGAAGACGCTCGCCGCAGACATAGAATGGTGCAAAACACTATATTTCAAATCCTCAAATCGTAAGTTCACATTCACGAAAAAAGCCCATGATTTTTCATGGACTTTTTTTGTTTTATAATATTATAATATTCTTATAAATCCCATTTAATATTGTTTATTGCAGATACATTTTTTTCTTCAGTTTCCATATTATTAACAGGTGACAAAACTTCATTTTCAACTTCACCATTTATAGTTTCAAAATCATCCACATCTTTTAGCCATGAATATATTTTTTTTCTAGTCATAAATACTGATAATTCTGCAGCTACTAAATATATGACACTTGTTATCATCCAGCTCTGTCTTGCTTGACCAGAAGCTGTTTTTATTATTTTGTTTAGTGTTTCATTATCTCCGTCTGAAAAAATAGCTATCTTTTATTGACTGAACATTAGACTCTACACTATATAAACCATATACTAACAATATTACAGCAACAATAACAGGAGCTATTAATGTATTCCTTTTTACGCTTTCTTCTTCTGTTTTTTTACACTTCTTTGCATTGCTTCTAATTACTAAAAATGTTGATATAAAAGCAACAATTCCAACAGGTACAAATCTAGTAACTAATCTTGATAGTTCCGGAGTAGAAAAAGCATCACCCACTATCAAAACTATATACAAAATAACTAATTCAACAACAATAAAATTCTTAAGAAACATCGCGGATGTAAATTCTTTTTTTTCTATTTCTTTTTTCTCTTTTTTACTCATAATATATCCCTCCATTACTTGTAATATTGATTTAGTAAAATCATGTTTATACTAAAAATGATGATACTACAGCTACTAACGCCATAATCATAAGAATGCCATAAAAGACTTTAACCGTTTTATATGTATGACATTTTTTCACCTTACCGTCTACTTCCATTGAATATACATCCCGGATTACCTCTACCAATAACTTTTCCTTTTAGAATACAAGGAATACTCGTAACATTAGAAACCTTAACTTCACTAAGTAATTCTGCAACATTTGTTTCTGTGTATCCTTTATTTTTATGTGTATATCCTAATTGAACAAATAATGACAATACAAATAGAATTCCTCCAAATCCTAAAACCATAAGTATATTTTCAGGAATAATGAAGCAAACTATTAAAACAATAATTGAAATAAGTGCAGGCGCAGATGCTATTAATAACTCTTTAAAGAAATCATCTACATATGATTCTTGCTTTTTCTCGTTAAACTCAATATATCGAGACTGTCCATATTCTTCACATCTATCAGAGATTGCTAACAATCTTTTTGATATGTGGATGTGTTGAATTTAATTCTTGCAATTTAGCCCATACATTCCATCTTTCCCATTTCATTGCATTAATTATATTCTCTTTAGATACACCACCATTGTTATACGATCCAATTGCCATTCCTTTTGAGGTTTTTGAGTTACTAATGCCAAGAGCATTTCCTTCTGAAACTCTACTTTTTCCTTTGCCGTCCTTATTACCTGCCGACAATCCAAACCCAATCTTAACTAGTGCATTTGCCAAAGCTGTTGGATTTTTTGTTTCTTCTACTGAAAAACTATCCGCATAATATTCTCTCGTTCTAGAAAGCCATAAAATAACATACTGACTTAAGATATAAAGAATATATGCTATTAATCCAACTATAGCTCCATAATCATTATCATCACTGTTACTTGATGACTTACTACCTCTTTCTAAAAGAATTTCATACACATAATACAATAATAATGGTACAACTTGTGCAACAGTCATAAACATCATATCATAATGAACCACATGACCAAGTTCGTGCGCAACAACAGCTTTAACTTCTTCTTCATTTAATAATTCTAAAATCCCCCTCGTTATAACTACCCTGGCATCATTCTTCGTTCTACCATAAGTAAACGCATTAGGGCTACCATCATCTATGAAGCCAATCTTTGGATATTTCATATTATGTACTTTACACGATTCTGTTATAAATTCTTTCAAATATTCTGGTAACTCATGGTCAAATTCTGTTTTGTAAAAACATTTAAAAACAAAATCATTCATCCATGGTGCAATTAAAAATTGAACAACTAATATAATTAAGCTTAATAAAATACCATTCGATATTGGAAGATCAGCGATTGCAAATGCTAAAATAATTATTGCGGCCAATACCCCATATAAACATCCAATTGTTACTAATGATATTGCTAATAATTTTTTCTTCATATTTCTTCCCCCTTTTTCATTTGTTGATTTTACAAATTTTTTATCATTTATACTACAGTAAAAGTTTACCATAAATTCAAAAGCACTACAATATTTAAGCTAAAATTCGCTTATTGCAAGGGTTATGCAATTCAGCCCAATACTACGGGTACACATATTACGTATACTTATTTTTTTTATTAATTTAATTTTTCGTATTTTTTTAGCCAATCTCTTATTTCCGTAGGCTTTAACTTCAAAAGACCTACAGTTTAGTTAAAAACTGTAGGTCTTTTTTTTATATTTATTCATGTCTTAACGCATCAATCGGATGCATCTCTGCAGCCTTTTTAGCTGGCAAATAACCAAATACAATTCCTATTAATGATGATATTCCAACTGCAATTAACACTGAAAACAAAGTTACCTTTCCTGTAATTCCAAGCACTGTTGATGCCACTCCTGTAAAGAAAATTCCAAGAATTATTCCAATACTTCCACCTATTACACTTGTTGTTATAGCTTCAATAACAAATTGACTAAGTATATCCCACTGATTTGCACCAATCGCTTTTCTAATACCAATTTCTTTTGTTCTCTCAGTAACGGAAACAAGCATGATATTCATAATTCCTACTCCACCAACAAGTAGTGAAATTCCTGCAATCGCCACTAAAATTGAAGTTATTGTATCTAACATATTATACATTTCTTCCATCATGCTTTGAGCATCCATTATAAAATAATAATCCGCATCATCATAAACGTCATAGAAAAATCTATCTATTTTATCAATAACTTCCTCTGAAACTTCACCGTTTTCATATGTAAAATAAAAATTATTTACATATTGAGTAGAAAAAACTTTTTGTGCAACTGTGTATGGAATTAATATTTGATCATCGTCTCCACCTGCTAGCCCAGAAGCTTTCTCTTCTAAAATACCAACAATTTTAAAACTGTTTCCGTTTATTTTTAAATATTTTCCTATAAGTTCATCATTTGTAACGTCTTCTCCGAAAAGTTCTGTTACAACTCGAGAACCAACAACACACACTTTTTGCTCTCTTTCAACATCTAAATATTGAATACTTCTTCCACTTGCTATTCCTCTATCTCTTATACTTGTATAATCTTCATTAGTACCATATATTGTCGTCCTCGTACCTTCACCATTAATTTTAACTGTAGCACTTGATGATATATAAGGTGCATAATACTTAATACCACTTGTTTCTTCAACAAAGTCTTCTAATTTATCTAAGTTAACATATTTTGTATCCGTTTGATATAACGCCATTACAGTCACTATATTAGAACCTAAACTAGTAAACATTTCTTCAACTTCATTTGTTAAACCATTTCCCATTCCTGATATAAGAATTACTGCCGAAACACCAATTATTATACCAAGCATTGTTAGAAGCGCTCTCATTTTACTAGCCATAAGACTTTTTACAGCAAGTGAAAAAGATTGTCCTATATCCATTCTATTCACCCCTACCTGGTCTATCTTCTATAATTTTTCCATCTTGTATTCTTACTACTCTTTTAGCTTGTTCTGCAATTGAATTATCATGAGTAACCAAGATAATAGTATTTCCTTCTTCATTTAGTTTTTTTATAAGCGCCAAAACTTCAACACCTGTTTTACTATCTAAGGCACCAGTTGGTTCGTCAGCTAATATTACAGATGGTTCTCCTGCGAGCGCTCTTGCTATTGATACTCTTTGTTGTTGTCCTCCAGATAATTGTTGTGGAAATCTATTTTCCATTCCTTTAAGACCAACTCTTTCCAGAGCTTTCATTGCAATTTCTCTTCTTGCGGCTTTTGGATATCTTTTATATATAAGTGGTAATTCAACATTATTCAAAACAGAAATTTTTTGTATCAAATTATATTGTTGAAATATAAAACCTAATTCTGTATTTCTTATATATGACAATTCATCATCAGTCATAGTACTAACATCAATTCCATCTAATATGTATTCACCAGCGGTCGGAATATCTAAACATCCTATTATATTCATACAAGTTGATTTTCCGCTTCCTGATTGACCAACTATAGCAACAAATTCACCTTTATCTATATGTAAGCTTATCCCGTCTAAAGCACGTACTTCAACATCACCGGTTTCATATATCTTATAAACATCCTTTAAATCAATCATTTGTTTCTCCTTTATCTTTAACCTTGCAAATGACTAAAGTCTATTATTCCAGATTGCGTTAATTTATCAATTAGCACTATATCGCCTTCTTCTATTCCACTAATTATTTCAATATAATCACTATTGTTTTGACCAATTTCAACATTAACTTTTTGATATCCCATTGGTACAGAAGAATCTTCATCTTGATAATTTATATCTGAAACTTTCTTATATACTACATTTCCTTTTCGAACTGCAGATAAAGGAACTCTTATTACATTTTCTATAGAGCTTATTTGAATGCTTGCATCTACATTCATACCCGAATAAATTTCAGAATGATTTTCTAATTCTATAAGCACTGTATAAGTTGTAATACCTGCATTCGTTTTTCCTATTGTATTAATATTTGCAACTTTTCCTATATATTCTTTTCCTTCCAATGCATCAATTGTAATTGTAACATCTTGACCAACTTTTACTTTAGCGATATCTAGTTCATCTACTTCCATTGCAAATTTCTTTATTGAATTATCAACTACCGTCACCATTATATTTGAAGATGATGTTTTGAAGTTTGAAATAATATCACCCAACTTATTATTCTTGTATGCAATTGTTCCTGAAATTGGAGAAGTAATATAATAATTATCCAACTGTTTCTCTACATTTGAAAGAGAATTTCTAGCATTTTTTAATGCAATTTCTGCATTACTTAAAGATGTTTGTAAGTCTGTATTTTCAAGAACGGCTATAATAGTTCCAGGAGTGACATAGTCTCCATTTTTTACATGAACTTCTTTCACTGTTCCAAGAACTTTTGATTTTACCATATTATTTGTCACACCAGTAATTAGAGCAGTATTAGCACTTGAAATAACCGAACCAGTATCAGTATAAATAGTTCCTTTTACCTGTGCATTATCTAAACTATATCCTGTAGTTTCAACTCTTATTGTAACTTCCACAACTTGAGAACCTTCAGCAAGTAAAAAGTTTCTATCACTAACGTTAGTAACTATTCCATCAATTGTAGACAAATATGACATATATGTTAATGTTGCCCTGTTTCCAACTCTGATTGGAGTAGCACTAGGATTTGCAAATTGTAATACTACCTCATATTGATCCTTTCCAATAATATTACAAATTTGCATTGCATTCGTAACATATGTACCTTTTGTAAGCGTTAAATCGCTGATATGACCTGTATCGTTTGCAACTATTGTAAGATCTGAAATTTGTTTTTTTATGTTGTTATAACTTATTTGTGCTTGTTCTACAGCAAGTTTTGCAGATGATAACGATGCATCTATGTCTTTTGAATCTATTACATATAAT
Organism: uncultured Eubacteriales bacterium; assembly: GCA_949283575.1. GTDB lineage: Bacteria > Bacillota > Clostridia > TANB77 > UBA1234 > UBA1234. Next base: position 48,796 of record CASDSU010000035.1, on the reverse strand, counting down.
AAATCATCCTTATTCACATATTCTCCCACGTTAACATTATCCTTTATAATTTCACCATTTACTGTCGGAACAATATTATAAACACTATTTTCTTCTATTACACCTTTTCCTTCAACAATTACATCGATATCACCTTTATCAGTAATTACTTCTTCATAATCAAATTTTATTTTAACATTTCCATCCGTATTTTTCATATAACTGCTAACTAAAAAAACACCCAATATCAACAAAAGTAAAATAATTAATTTTTTCTTACCCTTCTTTTTCTTTATTCTTTCAATTTTTCTCTTTTTTTCTATGATATTCTCATTTTCAACTTGCTCCGAGCTCATAATATACCTCCCAAAAATCAACAAATGTTCCTTAGTAATAAAACTTTTCGTCTTAGTTTATTACTTTTTTAAAGAAACAACAAGTTTTTCACACATTATTCACTTATATATATTTCCGATTTTCATTCCTATTCTCACTTTTACTTCAAACCCTTCCTTATTTTTTTCAAGAATATCATTGTCAACTTTTTTTTATCTTTTGAAAAGATTTGAATTATTGTTGAACCACCAAAATCGAAAAAACCCTTTTCCTGTAATTTTGAAAATGTATCACACTTATGGTTCGTTATTTTTCCAACAAGCATAGCTCCAACTTCTATTTGAATAACTTCACCAAAATTTTCAGTTTGCAAAATGCTTATTTCTCTAAAGTTTTTGAATACACATTATATTTTCCTGATATCGACCTAACAGTATGAAGTTTTCCTTTTATATATTTTGTATATATAAGTTTTCCATTATCTAAAAAATGATATCTGTGATAATCATGAAGTGACAACCTATATATCAAACAAGTCCCGTCCCTATACTTTTCACTTAATTTATCATCTTGTAATAAATCATTCAAATCATACGTAGAATTTTTTATTTTTAATATACTCTGTTCATCTAGAAAGATTACTTGTAGTTTAGAATCTGCAATAGCTAACAAATTCTTCTTGTTAAGATTCCCTTCATCTATCTCATTTTTTATATTTCTTTTTCTTAGAAAAAAATCACGAAACGAATTATATCTCTCAATATTGTCATATAAATTCATATTAATATTGTACTTTTGAATAAAAGGTTTAATTTTTCTTTTTGACAACTTACTACTTTGGTAAAGTGCTTGACTCTTTGAAAACCATCTACTAGCAAAAATTAATCTTAAAAGAATTCTACCCAATAGAGTATTATATAAAAATTCAGCTCCTTTTTGAGCTGTCTCTTCTTCGTTAATATATATATTCTCTTTTCTATCCCAAAAATTCTCAGCATTTGTATTTCTCTCTCTTAAAATTTTTCTTTGTGCAAGCGCTATTCTGGCAATTTTAACAAGTGAACCAGGTGTAACTTTTGTGATTTGTCCATCACCCTCATAATTAATTTTAACACCATATTCACTATCAAATTCTCTCTCTTTATACCCAACAACTTGACTCATCGCAAGTTTTACAACAGACATATTCCAATAACATCTGCCATAAAACATATCGCCTAATTTTCTATTTAAATCACTTTCCTTTAAAATTTTTGAATCTAACATGAATTTTCTCAAAGTAAATTCCCATATATATTCATACAAACTCCACATATATGGTGAACATACAGTCGCAGATACTCCGCCATCTTTGAAATCTGCTGTAGACCACATATCTTCAATATCCATATATTTTATACTTGTTACTTTTCTTGCCTGCAAAATATATAAAATATTGTCTTTTATAGCAAACTCAATATCACAAGGATAGCCAAAATATAATTGAATTTTAGAAAATCCCGGAGCTATTTCTATAAGCATTTGCTTATCATTTCCAGTTAGCGGATTTAACGTGAATACAACTCCACTAAATTCTGAATCAACCATTTCCTGAATTATAACTGACATATATAAATCATTTAACTTAATTTTATTATTCATTAAGTATGAAAGTACTGTTTCAGAAAACATTGATTTATAGCATAATACAATTGCTTCTTCTATATTATTTATTCCTTGTACATTTAATAAAGTATCATATTGACCTGCAAACGAAAAGTTTTCTAAATCTTCTTTCATTCCACTACTTCTAACAGCATATCTTTTATTTTCATTTAAGTTTCTTTTAATCTCTTCTTTTAACTTATCTTCAATTCTTATATCTAAAAATTTCTCAGAAATTTTTTGACTTATTTCTTGTATATTTTCTTTCGTAATAGAATTAAGCAATTCATTTATTTTTATATCCAAATTATTATTTTTGATTACGCTTTTATACGTATCTTTATCTAAAACAATACCATCCGGCACATTAAAACCTTCAGCTTTCATATCACTTAAAAATTTAGCTTTATTACCAACGTCAGTATTTATATCTTGTCCCAACTTAATTATCATTTGTATCCGTCCACCTTAAAACATATTTTTTCTTAATTTCATAAAGTAAAGCAACATATTCATTATCAAATGAGTTGCACTACCTACCAAAACATACATTAAGTAAAAAACTATACTCATTGGATAAAACATTGCAACTACCAATGTACAACCAAAAACAGAATCTGCTTGATCAAGGAAAATAAAAAATATTTTTTTGAATCCTGAAATTGTTTTTCCTGGTTCAATATCTAGCCTTCTTTTAAGAAAACTATTTGGAAGTTCAGATAATGCATATCCAAGGCCTAGCAAAATACCAAGCATTAAGTTAAATAAAATTGTATTTTCATTATTCATATAAAGATAATTAAACTTTTCAATATCAAGACTTTGGCATAAAACTCCCCAACATATTCCTGTTAAAATATTCAAAAAAACATATCCAACAAGACCCTCGACGACAAGATATTCTTTGCTGTCGTTAAAGTAATCTGCTTCGTCGTAAAGATAGTCCGAAAGAACGTATTCCACGCTTATCCTGTCACATTAATTTATCTATCTTCAAATATTGAAGATAGCCTCTCTTTATGCTATAATGCACACAAATTAGTACTCTCTTAAGGAGGATTTCTTATGGTATTAAAAATCTTAGGTACGGGTATTAAGCGGACTAGCGTAAGTAAAGATGGACGCTATGTGCTTGACCTCTTGTCTGGTGAGCGGATTGAATTCACCGGAGAACTCATTAGAGTCACTGGCATAGACTTTGGTGTCGAACTGAAAATTAAGGATGACGAGCAGAAGGAGGAATCTTAAGTGAATATCAGAAAATGCATCCTGATGATTGCTCTCATTATCGTATGAGGTACGATCCTGAAACCAAGGTAATATACAAAAATCAACCCCAGCAACGATTTTCGTAGCCGGGGTTAATTTTTACAATTTGTTCGCTTAACGTTTGTAAGTAACACATCTATTGAAATCTTTGTTTTGTCATTTGCATTTTATTTACCATAATTTCATGTACTCATGATAGAACTGAGCCATTATTTTGTTGATTCGTTTGCTTTGCCAAGCTACCTTCATGTATGTTCCAAGGCAAGGCTTCAGCTTTGTATGTACAAGCGGATAAACCTTCTTTGGTGCAAGTTTTGTTTTGACATTCCTCTGTCGCTTCGACTAAATTCCGAATCAACCTGCGAATTTCATTAGTGAGCATGAAATCCATCCTTTCTAGCAAATTTTTTCTATTATATCACTTTATTATGTCAAATGTAAGATTTATACAATTTCATATCTTTTCAACTTAATTTTATTTGATATAAATTTTTCATCATTGCAAATTGGTTTTGATAAATCTGTTGATAAATATTTTTTATTATCATCTGCAAATACTGTTACCATAGGCATATCATGTTTTCTCTTTGCTAATATACATCCTATAAGATTTGCACCAGAAGAAATTCCAACACCTAATCCAAGTTCCTTTGAAAGTTTTCTTGCCATATTAACGGCATCATCATCATTAATCAGGAATATCTCATCAATTAGTTCTCTATTTACTAAATCAGGAACAAAATCATCACCTATTCCTTCAATTTTATGTTCTTCTATAATTCTTCCTTCAGAGATCATTGGCATTTTTTCTGGTTCGATTGCTATAACCTTCATTTCTTGGTTTGTTTCTTTTAATTTTTTTCCAACCCCCATTAATGTTCCGCCAGTACCTATTCCTGAAATAAATCCATAACATTCTTCTTTTACTTGTTTTAATATTTCTTCTGCTGTTGTTTCATAATGAGCTAAAAAATTATACTTGCTAGCAAATTGATCCGCTAAAAATCCATCCTTCTCTACAGCCAATTTTCTAGACTCTTCAAGACATCTTAAAAATCCTCCTTCTTCCTTGCTAATTAGAATAACCTCGGCGCCATATCCCCCAATTATCTTAACTCTTTCTTTACTCACCCAATCTGGCATAAAAATATATACAGGATGATTATAATATCTTCCAAGAGCTGCAAGCGAAATACCAGTATTTCCACTTGTTACTTCAATAATAGGCATACCAGGTTTTAACGCGCCATTCTTCTTAGCATTATTAAGAATATAATATGCAACTCTATCTTTGATACTACCAGTTAAATTATATTGTTCAAGCTTAACATAAATACATTCTTCTCTTCCATTATCCTCATATATGACTTTTATCATTGGTGTATTTCCAATAATATTATTAATCATTTTCCACCTCCATATATTCATTATATCTACTTTTTCATATTTTGATAATTATATCATATTAAACATAAATTCAAAGGCTTTGGAAATACTATTTCTGAAAGTAAGTGCTGTGAAATCACTAGACTTTTCTTGTGAATTTGTTAAAGAAACTCCGTTACCAATAAAAACTCTTGGTGCAATCAAATTTCCAAATCAAGCACAATTTAATCCAAGAAAATATGCACTCGTCCTATGTGATATTATAATTCAAAAATGTGAGCTTAGCTTCAACAACATTAAAAAAACAGGGGATTGCCCTTGTCATGGTTCTCGTTATGACATAAATGGTAACGTACTTTCAGAACCAGCAATTCATGGTATAGAAAAAATAGAAATTGAGTGAACACTGGGGATGTCCCCAGTGTTCATTTTTTCACTTCAGTAATTCAATTATAGTTTTATCTAACAATTCATCTAATTCTTGCTCTGTATAAAATTGATATTTTGCAATATATTTATGATTTTCTTTCAAAAATTCACAAACATTTTCTAAATCTTTCCTTATAATATCTACTTCTGAAATCACTTTTATTCTCTCTAAAACTTCTTCATATAAATTATTTTTTAATTCAATATGTCTATCAACAAATTTATTATTATATATTTTGAAATCACTTTGTTTTAAAATTCTTAATTTTTCTTTATCTTTTTCTATAAAGTTTTTCTTTGATACGGACGTATAAAAATTATTGTTCCATGTATAATCTGTATATAAATGTGTTACATATCCAACGAAAATTGGATTATGTTCGTCTATATCTTGTTGGTATTTATTATAAAAACATATATACGATGGTTTTTCTTGATTCCAAAAATGTGTTACACTGTGACCAATTTTTTGGGAAATATCAGTAACTACATATGAATTATTTATGTCAGGCAATATGCTTCCAATCAAAAACAATTCATAATCTTTATCATTAAATTTATACTTTTCGTTTAATCTTCTACTAATTTCTAAATGTGTTTTCCAGTTTGGCAATTTTATTCTCCTTCTTCTAACAAACTATACAAATTATTTTTTCGTATGTACTCATATACTTTTTTATCAATCAAAGATTCAATATCATCACAATTATTTGAAGCAATTTTCTTTCTTATAAGAGTAGACGATATTTGAATCATCGGAAATTCTTTAACTAAAACAAAATTTTCTTTTTTCTCAAATTTTTGAATTAATTCATCCATATCTATATCATCTCTACCAAGTACTACAACTTTATTTTCCAATATTTTATCAACGCTTTCCCACTTATGAAATTTAATTAAATTATCTGCGCCAATTATCAAATACAATTCATCATCAAAATCATTTTTTAATGATGTTAATATTTCGTTTGTATACTTAAAATTACCATACTTAGCACTAACAATTATGTTTTCATTTTCATAAAGCTTAAGCATATCTAATCTATATTTTGTATCTATCAAATTTTGCTTTCCCCAATAATTTTCAGTAGGAATCATCAAAACTTTGTCAATATATTTTTTTTCAAGTAAAAAATCTACAATCTCCTTGTGACCTTTATGCACTGGATTAAAACTTCCAACATAAACTCCAAGTTTCATATCAATCACCTCTTACATAAATTAATTCTTAATTTTACATATCCATATCTTCAATCTGTTGCTCTGATTTTTGAACTGCAGCCATCTGAACACTCTGCTCCTGTGCAATTAATATTTTTTCTTGCTCCATAGCTGAAACTTCTCTACTAGCATCGTTCACATATCTTAAACTTAACTTAGAAGCCCATGATTTTATATATGCCTTTATTGGATTTTGTTTCTTATTAATAACTTCTTCTATAGGAACTGTGCACTCTTTTTCTTCTTTTGATCTTCCTTTAGTATACTTACTCCACTCTTTAAACTGTTTATCTGTTTTTAGCGCTTTATATGCAAATTTTCCATTAAATCTCCCATATTCTCTAGTATTAGTTGGATCGCAATTTAGCCATACACCACCTATTTGAACTTGATTCCATGAATGACCCGCTTTTCCTTCTTTTTCAGGAGCTCCACCTATTTCAACGGCTTTAATATTTCTAAGACTTAATAGATTTTTCAAAGCTGTTGCATATCCAGAACAAACACATTCACCTTTAAGAAAAGCGTCCTCCATACTTCTACATGTAACCTGAAGATCCTCATCTTTTTCTCCACGCTTAGATACTGCATAATTATTGTATCTAATTTTCGACACTCTTGAAAAAACCTGAGAAAAAACTTCAAGCTCACTTTTTGCATCTCCTGGTGTTGCCATTGGAATACCATCTAAAATTTTTTCTGCTGCTTCAATTATTTGTTCATATTTTTCACGAGTATATAAATCATTTCTTGCAGATGGATTATCAGGATCAGTCATTCTAATATATTTAATATCAGGATTTTGTGCTAAATCATTCAAATTCAATTCTGAGATTGTTGAAACACGTTTAACTCCTGCATTCCAATTAGTTCTATTTTGTTCATTTCTATAAGCAGCTGCATTAACCATATCATCTATTTTTCGAAGTTCAATACCATTTTCTACTCCCCATTCACATATATCAGAAATTTCTTCTGTATCATGGTTAGCTGATCCCTGTGCCAAATTGTACAAATCTATATAAAATAAATCTCTATGATTATTCCTTATAAAGTCTTTTCTTATATCCGCACTTCTTACAGTTGATACAGCTTCAATAACTTGATTTTTTTTGTCATAATCACCAGTCAAATCTAATGTTCCCACGACCTGTCTAGTAAAATCATCTTCATTTAACTTATTTGCTAAGGCTATTCTTTCACTGACTTCTAAAGGAATTGATTCAGAAAGTATATAAGGTTTTTTATCTTCTGGTTCACTTAATTCATAAATTAAATATTCTGATGCAAAAGAATCAAGATCAAACAAGCGCCCCGATAAACCACCATGTATATGTTCATCTCTTTGCTCCGTATCTTCAAAATCTTCCATCATATACAATCTAGCCTTGCTAAAAGGTTCTAAATCAACACCTTCAACCTCTCCTCTTATACAAGAATTACGAAAAGCGTCATCACCTAATCTTGCAATAATTGATTCTTTTTGAAATGTTGTTAAACCATAATTAGGATTTGCAACAAAAGATTTAATATACTCCTTATCATCGCAAATTGTCATAAGAATATCACCAATTTGATCCATGTTAAAATTATCGCCGTCATATTCATAAAGTAAATTTTCTAGTAATGTTCTATCTTTTGTTTGTAATATTAAATTAATACGCTCTTCTATATTAACCATAATACTTTCTCCCTTGTATATAATATTTCATCCTAAGCTTTCCAAAATAATCTTCTAAAAAATTGTTTTATCTTCCCAGAAATTGTTTGTGACTGCATCGACAACTTTTCATTTTCTACGTTGCTATTTTTAACTTCATTCTCAGATGCATTAAACTCTTGAACAACTTCATCACGATAAGCCTTATATTCTGGTATTTCATCATTTTTTTCATACATAGCTTTAAGTTCTAATTTTTCGTTCTCATCTGTGCAAATATATTTTATATATAAAACCGATAAAATCGTCGCTGCTTTTTTCGAAATTTTTTGCTCTTCGATAGGAATATTCACGTCAAATAAATATTCATAATCTTTATCTTGTTTGCGCATCATATTTTCTATCACATTTTTAGGAATAGTATTTACAAGATTAAAGATTTCAAGAACTGTAAGAACTTCTTTATATACTTTTGCCTGTTCTGTATTCTTCATAAAATTTCCCCTTCGTACATAGATAACTTTTAATGCAAATGAAAGAAACTCTCATTTGAAACTTCTACATTTCTTAGACTAAGATTCTCTAGCACTGTTTTTTCATCTATAATTGAACCATCTAAATTTAATATTTTTACATTGGGAACTGAATTAATTACATTTTCCATATTCTCTATCTTATAATTGTGAACCGATAATACTTCCATATTATAGAAAGAAACTAAATCATTAAAGTTTATACTGTTCATTTCATCCTTGAAACCTATAATTGATAAAAACTTAAGATTAGAACTATTTATATTAGAAAGACTAAAATCAATACACTTGTCTAGGTATAATTCTTCTAACTTTAAATTATTTATACTTTTCGATATTAATTTAAAACTACAAAAATCTAATGATAAAAATTCTAGCTCAGGAAGATCATTTATTATAGATATATCTTGATCTGTTATTTCAAATCCAGACAAACTACATTCTTTAAGTCCATTCAAATATTTCAAATCTGATATTTGGTAATCTGTAATCTTCCCAAATATATTTTCTTTGCTTAAAGATATTCTTGTTATATTTTTTAAATCATCTTCAGTAATTTCAAATATATTTTTATTTAAAATTTTTGAAATATCATTTTTAAAATCCTGACTTTTTAAGTTTTCTAGCATATTAACGCCCCTTTTCACTTTTTAACATACACAAAACATACTCTTGCGCTTTAGCACCTAACTCTCTTTCATACGTTTCACCATATACCTCATTATTTGAGATTCCTCTAATTGCTATTACCGGGATTTCATAATAACGTGCAACCTGAAAAACAGCAGCACTCTCCATTTCTTCACATAACGTATGATATTTATCAGAAAAATGCTTTATCAAATCAACTTCTTTATTCCAGACATCTCCACTTCCCACAATACCATAATGAACTTTACTTGAGGGATTATTATTTATAAATTCATTTTCAAAACATCTAGCAAAATCAATTAATCCATCATTAGCTTGTATTACTATACTTTCTTCGTCTTGCGGTAAATGGCCATATCTCTTCAATTCCCACGAAAAAGGATCTGAACCTTCACCTTCATTTAAATATTTTGTTTTAATTGAATTCAAATTTATAACACCTGTGCTAATTACAATATCGCCTTTATGTACATTTTTAGCGTGTCCACCTGCCATACCTTCCACCCAAATCGCTTTTGGATTATATCTATTAATCGCTATTTGAGTTGCAATCGCTGCATTTATCGTTCCTACATTTGTATGGCATAACACAACCTCATTATCAAATAACATTCCTTCATAAAAAGTACAACTTTTTTCTTCAATTACATTTTTCAAATCCAATTTATCCAATAAAAGATTCAATTCAACATCCTTCATCGCACCAATTATTAAAATAACATTATTAGTCATCTCAAACCTCTCTTTTATCCCAATGCTTCTATAAGTATTTTATCTTTAATATGGTATATATTGCAAACTTTTTTTCTTTTTGGACGGAGAATTTTGGAAATTATGACGGCTCCTTTTTTCAAAAAACGTAACATATTTCAGCCAACAAAAAAGTATTGTTTTTGTTGCCGAGTTCTCATTTCCATTGCATCGTGTTTGCAATGAATAATGAGTTGTCTGAGGCTTAAAAACAATACTTTTTCGTTGCCTTTTGTTAAATTTTGAAAAAAGGAACCGTCACAATTTCCATTTTTTATTTTTCTATTAAACTTTCACCTGTCATTTCTTTAGGTTGCTCAACGCCCATTATTTCAAGCATTGTTGGAGCAATGTCAGCAAGTCTTCCTTCTTTTAACTTAACTCCATCTTCTAGTCCAACAACAACTAAAGGAACCAAATTAGTCGTATGCGCTGTATGCGGATCACCTGTTTCATAATCAATCATTTGTTCTGCATTTCCATGATCTGCAGTAATCAAAATTGTTCCGTTTACACGTTTAACTTCTTCAACTACTCTTCCAACACACTCATCAATTGTTTCAACTGCTTTTATTGCAGCATCTAAATATCCAGTATGTCCAACCATATCACAGTTTGCAAAATTCAATATTATAACATCATAAGACGATTTTCTAATTGCATCAATTAGTTTATCTGTAACCTCATATGCACTCATTTCTGGTTTCAAATCATATGTAGCAACTTTTGGAGAAGCTACTAAAATTCTATCTTCATTTTCATATTTAACTTCATTTCCACCATTAAAGAAGAATGTAACATGCGCATATTTCTCGGTTTCTGCTATTCTAAGTTGTTTATATCCTAATTTACTAATGTATTCACCAAAAGTGTTTTCAATAGTAGCCGTCTTATATGCAACCTCTACATTTTGAATTGTATCATCATAATCTGTCATACAAACATAAGTAAGATTTAATTTTTCTCTTTCAAATCCAGCAAAGTCATCATCAACAAAAGCTCTAGTAATTTCTCTAGCTCTATCCCTTCTGAAATTATAGAAAATTACTGAATCATTATTCTTTATTAAACCTACTGGAGTGTCATTCTCAACAATAACAGTTGGTTTAATAAACTCATCAAACTCTTCTCTTTGATATGCAGATTCAATTGCATTTATTGCAGTTTTAGCACTAAAACCTTCACCTTTAGTTAAAGCATCATACGCAAGCTTAACTCTATCCCAGTTAGTATCTCTATCCATTGCATAATATCTTCCACTTATACTAGCAACTTTACCAACACCAATTTCCTCAATTTTATCTTCTAACTCTTGAATATATCCTTCACCAGAAGTTGGAGCAGTATCTCTTCCATCTGTAAAACAATGAACATATACCTCTTCTAAACCATTTTTCTTACATAACTCTAGTAATGCATATAAATGATTTACATGTGTATGAACACCTCCATCAGAAGTAAGTCCCATCAAATGCATTGCGCTATTATTAGCTTTACAATTTTCAACAGCTTTCAAAAAAGCTTCATTCTCAAAGAAATCGCCATCTTGAATTGATTTTGTTATCTTTGCTAAATCTTGGTAAACAATTCTACCAGCGCCTATATTCATGTGACCAACTTCAGAAGTTCCCATTTGACCATCTGGAAGACCAACATTCAATCCACTCGTATGAATTATTGTATTAGGATTTTGTTTCATTATTGAATCTAAATTAGGAGTTTTTGCAAGAGCAACAGCATTACCATCAACCTTCTCATTTATACCCCAACCATCTAATATAGCAAGCATAACTAGTTTTTTATCCATCTTTTTCGTCTCCTTTTTCTTTCTCTAGGTTGCGTTATTTATTATAATTTACTATCTTAGCAAACTCTTCTGGTTCTAAGCTTGCTCCACCAACTAATCCACCATCAATATCAGACATATTGAATAATTCATTAGCATTTGATGACTTAACGCTTCCACCATATTGAATTATAACTTCTTCAGCAACATCACCAAATAAGTTTCTTATTTCGTCTCTTATCCAAGCACAAGCCTCATTAGCATCTTCTTTAGATGCAGTTTTGCCTGTACCAATAGCCCAAATTGGCTCATAAGCGATTATAGTTTTTTCAACATCTTCATTAGATAAACCTTCTAAAGCAAGTCTAACTTGAGTTGTAACAAAATCTTTAGTTATACCAGCTTCTCTTTGCTCTAAAGTTTCACCAACACAAACAATAGGCTTCAAACCATTAGCAAGAGATGCTTTTAATTTTTTGTTAACACCCTCATCAGTTTCGTTATAATATTGTCTTCTCTCAGAATGACCAATTATAACATACTCCATTCCTATATCTTTTAGCATCTTTACAGAAACTTCTCCTGTATAAGCACCTTTTTCTTCATAATGCACGTTTTGAACGCCAATCTTAACATTAGTATCTTTAGCAAGTTCTTTCATAACACATACATCTATGTAAGGAACACAAAGAACAACTTCACTCTCTGAATCTTTAACAAGTTCAGGAAAACTTTGCATAAAAGTCTTTGCATCTTCTGGTGATTTGTTCATTTTCCAGTTTCCTGCGATAACTTTTCTTCTCACTTAGAATCAACCTCTTTCTCTTTCAATTTTTTCTTTTTTTCTAAATTTGCATCAAAATTAGTAGATTGCGAAATTTTTAAATTGAGTGACGCACGGAGGCGTACTGTGGTACGTTGAGTACGGAACCAATTTAAAACATTCCGCAAGATGCTGATTTTCATGCAAATTATTTATCTTGTAAGCAAGCAATACCAGGTAATGTCTTTCCTTCTATAAATTCAAGTGAAGCTCCTCCACCAGTAGAAACATGTGTCATTTTTTCTGACAATCCAGCTTTTTCTACTGCAGCAGCACTATCTCCACCACCAATTATTGTAACAGCTTCTTCATTCTCTGCAAGCGCATTAGCGATTGCGTTTGTTCCATTCGCAAATTTGTTAAGTTCGAAGAAACCAACTGGTCCATTCCAAATAATTGTTTTGTATTCTTTAATAGCCTCTGTAAACATTTTAATTGATTCTGGTCCGATATCTAACCCTTCTAATCCATCAGGAATATCATTTGAAGGACATACTGTTGTTTCGGCATCCTCAGCTGGTGCAGCTGCGCATAATGTATCAACAGGGAAATATAGTTTAACACCTTTAGCTTCTGCTTTAGCTAAGATTTCTTTTGCTAAATCTAATTTATCAAGTTCGCAAATTGAATTACCAATATTTCCACCTTGAGCTTTAGCGAAAGTATATGTCATACCTCCACCAATCATTAACCCATCAACTTTATCTAACAAGTTCTCTATTACACCAATTTTTGTAGAAACTTTTGAACCACCAAGAATTGCAAGGAAAGGTCTCTTTGGCTCATTTAAAGCTCCACCCATTATTCCGATTTCTTTTTGAATCAAATATCCACAAGCAGCTGGCAAATAATCAGCAACACCCGCTGTTGAAGCATGAGCTCTGTGAGCTGTTCCAAAAGCATCATTTACATATAATTCAGCAAGTGAGGCAAGTTCTTTTGCAAATTCAGGATCATTAGCTTCTTCTTCAGGATGTAGACGAACATTTTCAATTAACATTACATCACCATCATTTAAAGCAGCAGCTTTTGCTTTAGCATCTTCACCAACAACATCACTAGCAAATGGAACTTCTCTATTTAATAACTCAGAAAGTCTCTTTGCCACTGGAGCAAGACTTTGTTTATTTTTTGTCTTACCAATATGAGAACATAAAATAACTCTAGCACCTTGATCCATCAAATATTTAATTGTTGGAAGAGCTTCTGTTATTCTTCTATCATCAGTAATCTCTGTTTTTGTTTCAACATCAAGAGGAACATTAAAATCACATCTAACTAAAACTTTTTTTCCTTTTACATCGATATCTTCGATTGTTTTTTTATTTAACATACCGAAAAACTTCCTTTCTATCTATATTAATTTAGGGGTCGACACCTCTCAACCTATAATGTCATTATAGGGATTTTATGTCGCCCCCTCTCTTTATTTTATATCTTACTTGTTATCTACACTGTGCATATATGCTGCTAAATCCAATAATTTGTTTGAGTAACCCCACTCATTATCATACCAAGCAACTAATTTTACAAATGTATCTGTTAAAGCGATACCCGCTTTTTCATCAAATATTGATGTTCTTGAATCATGGATGAAATCAGAAGATACTAATAATTCATCTGTGTATCCTAAAATTCCTTTCAATTCACCTTCTGAAGCTTCTTTAACAGCAGCACAGATTTCTTCATATGTTGCTGGTTTTTCTAGATTAACTGTTAAGTCAACAACTGAAACATCAACAGTTGGAACTCTGAATGCCATACCTGTTAATTTTCCATTTAATTCTGGTATAACTTTACCAACAGCTTTTGCAGCACCTGTAGATGAAGGAATAATATTAGCGCTAGCAGCTCTACCACCTCTCCAATCTTTCTTAGAAGCACCATCAACTGTTTTTTGAGTAGCTGTAGTAGCATGAACTGTTGTCATTAAACCATCTTTAATTCCGAATTTATCATTAATAACTTTAGCTAAAGGTGCTAAACAGTTTGTTGTACAAGATGCATTTGAGACAACTGTCATATCACTTGTATATGTTGTGTTGTTTACACCCATAACAAACATTGGAGCATCTTTAGATGGAGCACTGATAACTACTTTCTTAGCTCCGCCTTGTAAGTGAGCACTAGCTGTTTCTGTTGTTGTGAATACACCAGAACATTCTAATACATATTCAACACCTGCTTCAGCCCATGGAATTTGAGCTGGATCTTTCTCGTTATATACTTTAATTGTATTACCGTTTACAACTAAGCATCCATTTTCTTCATGAACTTCACCTTTAAATTGACCATGAACTGTATCATGTTTTATCATGTATACCATGTAATCAACAGAAATGAATGGATCGTTTATTGCAACGACATCAATATCCTCCTTATCAAATGATGCAGAAAAGGCTAAACTACCAATTCTACCAAAACCATTAATACCAACTTTTACTGACATAATTAATTCCTCCTTAATTAATTTCTACAAGGGTTATTCTATACTATTCTTTGTTCGATATCAATATTTTATTAAAAAATGAAACATAAAATTCCAACTATTTTTTACTGAAAAAAATATAAAAAAAGAACGCTGGTTAGGCGTCCTTGCGTTTGAATTTCACGAGCTCGACCATGACAATCTCGACCGGAAATTCGTTAAGACCAGCAAAATACTTTCGCAGAGTCTGAGTGAGTTCGTCCTGCAGCTGTTCAGCCTTTTTATTTTGCTCCGGCTTAACCAGCTCTACAACTCGATTGCCATGATATGGAACATTTGCACTTCTATCTTCACCTTTGAACCGGAGAAGAAATTCCACGTCATAGAAATCGTACACAGGTTTTAAATTCACTTTTGTCGTCATTTGTTTTACCTCCAAAATTTCAATTTGTATGGTATCCCATAGGTTTACATAAACAATAAACATTATACGTCAATTTCTTCGCAAAGTCAAGCATAAGTATAAAATAAAAGCGCCCAAGTGTTTCTTGAGCACTTTTTACAAAGAGTTATACATTATTAGTTGGCTGTCGCCAATTCATACCCACGGGTGTAGACCGTGTAGATCCTTCCCGGCACAATAGCATTGAGCCGAATCTGGGTTCCATCACCGTTAGCATAGTTCCGTACAAGTTCATTTTCGTTCATGAGAACCTGTCTTCCTTCAGCGAGGAAACCGAGAATACATCTGTTCTTGGAAGAGCAGACATTTTCCTGCATCTGGTCATCCATTACTTTCATTCCACTTACAATCTTGGTAATTCGAATCTTAGTAGCTCCACTTCTATGTTCCATGTATTGCTTCCCCTTTCTGCATTTTTCGATTTTGTCATAAATCAATACGAATGTTTGTACATAGATTTTTTTTCGCCGTTCTCACCCCAATTGCGAAAATCATGAGAATGAATAATCGACTTACATTATAACCCCTCCATTTTCTAAGGTTCAATTGAGTTGCATAATTTACAATGGTATTCTATTACATTTTGCATAATATGTCAACCAATATTTGCATATTTTTACAATTTTCGTGTAAATTAGGCAAATGGGAACAAAATACTGCAATCCACTTGTCCACAGGCAAAAATCCTAAAAAAAAAGATACTGTTTATAACAGTATCTTCTTTGGTGCCCAAGGCGGGACTTGAACCCGCATGGTTTCCCGCACGATTTTGAGTCGTGTGCGTCTGCCAATTCCGCCACTCGGGCAAGCAACTCTCTAATTTCGAGTACTTGCTTATTATATTCTATATACTTTTCATTTGCAAGTTTTTTATATTAATTTTTATTAATTTACTCCTTATAAAGTTCAATTTCATCTCTAATTATTGTCGTAGCGCCATGTCCAGGATATACAATTGTTTCCTCTGGAAGTTTTAAGAGCTTATCTTTTATTGACCATAATATTTCTCTTTCAGATCCTGTTTTCAGATCTGTTCTACCTCTAGTACCTTTAAACAGCGTATCCCCACTAAATAAAGCATCTTTTATCAACACACACATGCTTCCAGCCGTATGTCCTGGAGTATGGATAATATACGCCTGTAATCCTCCAAACTCCAAAACATCACCTTCTTTAACTGTTACATCTGCATTTAAGAAATTGTTTTCTACCCCAAGCAACTCGCACATATTTATTGATTCATCCACAAGTCCATCTTTATCTTCCTCATTTATCACTATTTTAGCCCTCGGATATTCTTGTTTTAAAGCTTTTAGTCCAGCAATATGATCAACATGACAATGAGTTAAGATTATATATTTTAGTTTTATCTGGGTATTCTCTATAAAATTTATTATTTTGTCAATCCCTGCACCAGCATCAATCAAAACACCATCTTTAGTATTTTCATCAGCTATTACATACATATTTGTGAACATATTAGTATTACCAACTTGAGCTCTAAAAGTCTTCATTATCATGAGTTTTTCCTCCAATATTTTGGGTGTATATTTATTTTTGTCTGTGTACATCATATACACTATCTACTTTTCTAATTACCTTTATTACTTTATTAAGCATTTCTATATCAACAACTTCAAGACCAATTGTTATGATTGCAACTCTGTTGTTTTGAACAGTTCTAGCATTAATTGAAACTATTTTTGCCTTTAAATCACCTACTGCAACAGTAACGTCTGCAAGTAAACCATTTCTATCATTTGCATATATTTCAAGCTCAGCCATATAAGAAGCATTATTTTCTTTATACCAAGAAACTTCTATAAGTCTTTGTTCTTCTGTTAATAACTCTTTACAGTTTATACAATCTGCTCTATGAACAGAAACACCTCTGCCTTTCGTTATATAACCAATTATATCATCACCAGGCAACGGATTACAGCAACGCGAAAGTTTTACTAAACAATTATCAATTCCTTTTACTATAATACCTGATTTTGACACTTTACTCTTATCAGGACGCTTATTTTGACGAAGCTCATTTATCTTATTCTCAATTTCTTCTTCCTTATGTTCTTTCTTATACTCTTCAAGCAGTCTAGTAATTATCTTTGCTGGAGAAATAGCACCAAATCCAATTGCAGCATAACAATCATCTAATGTATTATATTTATATCTTTGAAGTGCCTTTTCAATCCATTCAGTTTTAAATAATTGTGCAAAAGACATTCCAATTCTCTTTAGCTCCTTCTCAACTAATTCTTTTCCTTTTGCTGTATTTTCCTCACGTTGAGCCTTTTTAAACCAATTTTGAATTTTACTACGTGCCTGAGTTGTTTTTACAATTTTAAGCCAGTCACGACTTGGGCCTTTGGTGTTATCTGATGTAACAATTTCAACAATATCACCATTTTGAAGTGGTGTTGTTATTGGAACCATCTTACTATTTATTTTAACACCGATCATTCTGTTTCCAACTTGTTCATGAATCATATAAGCCAAATCAATTGGAATACTTCCTGCTGGAAGTGCTTTAATATCACCCTTTGGAGTGAATACAAAAACATCTTCATCGAACAAATCAAACTTCAATTTATTCATAAAGTCTCTGTCGTCATTAGTTTCCTTTTGCCATTCTAAAGTTTCTCTAAGCCATGACAGCTTTTCATCAGAAGCAGAAATGTTTTTTCCCTCTTTATATGCCCAGTGCGCAGCAATACCATACTCAGCAACTCTGTGCATATCCCACGTTCTTATTTGGATTTCAAAAGGTGTGCCACCATTACCAATAAGCGTCGTATGAAGTGACTGATACATATTTGGTTTTGGAACAGCTATATAATCTTTAAAACGTCCTGGCATTGGTTTATATAATTCATGCACCAAACCAAGTGCAGCATAACAGTCTTTGACTGAATTCACAATAATTCTCATTGCAAACAAATCATATATTTGTTCAATTGATTTATTATCTTTTTGCATTTTTCTATGAATGCTGTAAAGATGCTTTGGTCTTCCATAAACTTCAGCTTCAATTCTAACTTCTTTTAATTTTTTTCTAATTTCAAGAATTATGTCGTTAATAAATTTTTCACGTTCTTCACGCTTTGAATTTATTGCCTCAACTAATTCTTTATATGCATCAGGCTCTAAATACAATAAACTTAAGTCCTCAAGTTCCCATTTTATCGAATATATACCAAGTCTATTTGCAAGTGGAGCATATAATTGTCTCGTTTCCTTTGCAATTGCAATTTTTCGGTCATCGCTCAAATGTTTCAAAGTTCTCATGTTATGTAGTCTATCAGCAAGTTTTATCATGACAACTCTTATATCTTTTGCCATTGCCAAGAAAAACTTTCTATAATTTTCAACTTGTTCTTCTTCTTTATCTATATAACTTGCTATTTTACCAAGTTTTGTTACTCCATCTACTAAAATCGCAATCTCCTCGTTAAATTCTTTTTTCATTTCTTCAAGCGTCGCTGGAGTATCTTCAACAACATCATGCAAAAGCGCTGCACATATAGCATTATCATCTAATTCCAATGTTGATACAATGTACGCAACTTCTAACGGATGAACAATATACGGCTCACCTGATTTTCTTTTTTGTTCTTCATGATAACGATTAGCATACTCATATGCTTTCGTTATTAATTTTACATCAGATCGTTTATTATAACTTTTTACTCTGGCGATTATATCTTCAATTTTTGTCATATATCTTCATCCTCCTACTTATGTAGTACCTACAAACTCTTCTTTAAATCTTTTACATTCATTTGAATTTTTTCTATTCCATTAAAGCTATTTATTTCTAACGCATGTAACACGTCCACTTTATCTCCAATTTTAATACTATACTTTTGACTTCCCATATTAAAGGCTATCGCATCGAAGACATGCATTCCGTCTTTTAACGATAATTTTAGATGCTTCTCATTTGATAAAAGTCTTACTCCGTCCACTTTTATATTTTTATACACAAAAACTGGCGGTGGATTAGCTTCACCAAATGGCTTCAAAAGCTCTATTTCTTTAAGAGTTTCATATGATATATTTTCAGCAGTCACTTCAGCATCTATCTTAACTGTTGGTTGTAAATCTTTTGTCCCTCTTTCTTTTGCAATCTCTTCAACTTTTTTCGAAAATTCTTCTAATTTATTTTCTTCAATTGAAAGACCTATAGCCATTTCATGTCCACCAAATTTCAAGAGTAAATCCGTACATTTTGAAAGCGCATCATGCAAATCAAACCCTTCAATACTTCTACCAGAACCCTTTCCTACACCATTTTCAAGTGATATTAAAATTGACGGTTTATAATAAAGTTCTGTTATTTTAGACGCAACTATACCTATAACACCATGATGCCAATTTTCATGATATAAAACAATTATATCTTTTTCGTATAGCTTGTCCTTTTCAATCATATCAACAGCTTGGTTTATTATGTCCTTCTCAACATCTTGTCTTTCCTTATTTGTATCGCTAAGTTCTAGCGCTATTTTATATGCTTTTTCTGGATTATTCTCAAGTAACAACTCAAGAGCTAAATCAGCCTTTCCCATTCTTCCAGATGCATTTATTCTTGGTGCAATCCCAAAAGAAATTGCTGTTGAATTTAAATTTGTGCCATTTTCATATCCACTAACTCTTATGAGAGCTTGCAAACCAATATTACGAGTTTGCTTCATAAGAATTAAACCAAAATTCACAATTATTCTATTTTCATCAATCAAAGGAACAATATCAGCAATTGTTCCAAGAGCAACTATATCTATGTATTTCAAATATCTTTTTCTGTCAAAATCCAATTTATATGATATCGCTTGAATCAACTTAAATGTAACACCTACTCCTGCAAGCGAATTAAAAGGATATGTACTGTCAGGTCTTTTAGCATCTATTACAGCAATCGCTTCAGGAAGTTTTTCGAGACATTCATGGTGATCAGTAACAATCACCTTCATGCCAAGACTTTTAGCATACTCAACCTCTTCATACGCTGAAATTCCACAATCTACGGTTATTAAAAGTTTAGTACCATTCTTAGCAATTTTATCTAAAGCATCATTATTTAACCCGTATCCCTCTTCAAGTCTACTTGGCAAATAATGTTCTGCGCATACACCCATATCCGCAAAAAACTTTTTAAGTACTGATACACTGGTGATTCCATCGACATCATAATCACCATATATCATAATTTTTTCTTTTTTATTACATGAATCAATTATTGTATCAACCGCAATTTGCATATCATTTAATAAAAAAGGATCATATAAACTGTCGATTTTAGGATGTAAAAAATCGTTAATAGAATCTTTTGAATCAAAGTCTCTACCAATCAATACTTTGGCCAATAATTCAGAAATATTATTTTCTTCCGCTATTTTTTTCACTTTATCTTCTTCAAATTTTGAATATAACCACTTCTTAACCATTTTTCCCCCCATCATAAAACCATACAGACATTTTACCGCATAAAGCATCTAACTTCAACATATTAATTAAGTATTGCAGTTTGTGCTGCACTAATTCCTTTATTTGTAACAGTTATAATATATATAATATCATCATAAGAACTAAATGATGATGTTTCAATCATTTCCGGATATAAATCTTTAAAATTCTTTGCGACCTTATCTGCTATACCAACAATTTGTGCAAATATCAAATAATCTTCAAATAACTTAACTTCAATAGGCTCTCTTTCATGAATAAGAGTATATTCCTCTAAATATTTTTTCAAACCAGCTATATTTACAGCTTCTTGAATAAGATTATCCGACAATATATAACAATTCCTTTTTAAAAATTTCCCTCTTTTTTCAAGAGTAATTTCTCCCAATTTAATTAAATCTTCTCTTGTATCAATAATAGCTTTATCAAACCAACTAAGTATTTGATTATATTTGTTTTTACACCACTTTTCTAATTCTTTCTTTTCAAGAACACCATCAACACTCGCATCGTACATAAGTTTATATAACTCTTTTTCAAAGAAATTTTTAATTTTACGCACGTTATTATGATTTAAAATAATACAACTTTCTTCATTTGAAAAGATTCCACTTGTTTCAATTTTATCTAATTTTATATATCCATTTTTCATCCATTTAAGAATTACTGCACCCATAAAATCTGTTTTATTTTTAGCAATTTTAGTAGCATTTGTGAGATAAAATATTTTAAATATACCTTTTCACAAGGAATATCTCTGTAATAAGTATAATTAAAATTTTTATTTTCTTTTACTTTAGCATTAAATGTATTGCTTGGAAATTTAACTAAAACAACCATATATTCATCAGAATTAATTGACTTATTAGAATGCATTTTTATTTCACCATCATACACATACGCTAGTGCACCATAGTCTCCATATCCTCATACATCAAGAGTATCTTCAAACCACATTTGTTTTTCTTACTATTTAATGTTCCATTCGTATTCCATGAAGATAGAGTTCTATATAACTCTCTGTTCCATGATTTATATAACATTCCCAAACTTCTGTTATTTCAGCATTTCCATATTTATCAATATAAATATCCATGGTAATAGAATCTATTGAATTTGCATGAACAGTCGTTGAAAATATCATAAGTATCATCAAAAACATTAAACCTATTTTCTTCATTTGTTCCACTCTTTTCAAAAATTGTAAATTGGGACGGTTCCTTTTTTCCAAAAAACCGTCCCCTCACACATTTATTATCTTCTAAACAATGATTCTGTTATTCTTCTACAATCACGCATTATTTCTTGTTCGTCTGCATTTAATATTTGTCTATTTTCCATGACAATTTGTCCATTTATAATACTTGTTTCTACATCTGCACCATTTGCAGAATATGCAAGTAACGAATATATATCATGCATTGGACAAAGATGTGGTTTGTTTATATCAATTATGATTATATCCGCTTTTTTATTTTCTTCTAGAGAACCTACCTCACTATCTATTCCGAGAACTTTAGCCCCTTCAATTGTAGCCATTTTCAAAACATCTTCGCCAGATAATGCCGTAGCACTTTGATATATTACTTTTTGTAGATATGCAGCAGATTTTATCTCTTCAAACATATCAAGCGTATTTGTACTACCTTGTCCATCCGTTCCAAGCGCAACATTTATGCCGTTTGATCTTAATTTTCTTATATCAGCAATTCCACTACCCAATTTTTGATTTGAAACAGGATTATGAACAATTCCTCCACTTATTTCTTTCAAAGTCTCAATTGATTCATTATCTATATGCACTCCATGTGCAAGCATAACGTGATAATTAAATACATTAGCTTTTTTCAAGTATTCAGTAGCTGTCATTTGATATTTATCAGCCATTTGTTTTACTTCATCTTTTGTCTCTAAATAATGTATGTGTATTGGACTTCCCAATCTATCAGCAAGTTCAACACCTCTTCTGATAGTATCTGGCGGACATGTATATGGAGCATGTAAGCCAACGCATATCTTGATTCTTCCATCAGCTTTATTATGCCAGTTATTATACAATTCTTCAGATTCAGCAACTCTCTTAAGAGCTTCTTCTCCCTCTCCAATTATACAACGTGAAAGGATTGCACGAAGACCCAATCTTTCAGCCATTTTTGCAGTTTCATCTTCAAAAAAATATTGATCATTAAAAGTTGTCGTACCACTCTTAATCATTTCAATACCTGAAAGCATTGATGCACTATATACATCACTTGCCGTCATTTTATCTTCAACTGGCCAAATATCCTTTTGAAGCCATGTCATAAGTTCTTTCTCATCAGCACAGCCTCTAAAAAGCGACATACCAACATGCGTATGCGCATTTATCAAACCTGGCATTACAATTTTGTTAGTCGCATTAATAACTCTATCAACTTCACAATCTATATTACCAATTCTTTTTATCCTATCGTCTTCAACTAAAATATCACCTTTTTTTATTTCCGAAACCATTGAAACAATATAACCATTTTTTATTAAAATCTTCATGTTTCCTCTCCTTTTATTGCATTACTCAAGTATTTCTTTCAAACCTTCACCAATTATTTTGTATATATCTGATAGCATTACGTCAAACGCAACTTCTTTATCAAAAAATTCTTTAACTCTAACATTTGAAGCAAGTATTGTATATAAAGATTGTAATTTTTCCATTTTTTCTTGCTCTGCTTCTTTGCCTTGCATTAATAAAGATTGAACTTCAACTTGTTTCTCTCTAAAATCTTTTATCATCGCTTTCGTTTTTTCATCTTTATAAAGTTCTTCTTTTATTTCTAAATATTCTCTAACTTCTCTGCAATCTTTAATTGCTCTAACTAATTCATGTACTTTATCGTATGAATTCATCTTTTCAAACCTCCTAAAATTTCTATACCTTGATTATCTATCATTTACCATGTATTGTCAAGAATTCACAAATATCCCAAAGCAATGAATTTTTTGTAAAATATTGTGCAAAATATATTGTAGATTTTTCTATTTTCGAGGTGATCTATGCTTAATTTTTTCAAACGTTTTATGAGAAATAACAAAAAAGAATTTAATATAAAGAAACCTGAACCTACTCCTACACTTTCAAAAGATCTTAATATACATGCATCATTAGATGAAAACAAAAAGTTTTTATCAGAATTACTTCATTACCCATTATCAAACGATGTTCAATTTCGAAATATTAATATTTGCATAAATAACACTTTTTATAAGGGTCTTTTAATTTCATATGATGGTCTTATAAATAATGACATAATAAATAATTATATTTTAAGAGAACTTATGAATGAAAATAACAGATTTAACACAAACGACTCCAAAAGTATTCTAAAAAATAAATCAATTCCAAATTTAAAAGACATCATTTGCAATTCGATACTAACAGATTGTCAAGTTAGTGGTGTTTCAACATTTGAAAAGGTTGTTGAAAATATTTTGCATGGAGACTCCGCTTTATTTATTGATGGAGAAACATATGCACTTATATGTGATACGAAAAACATTCCAGGTCGAAGTGTTACAAAATCTGAAATCGAAATGAATTTAAAAGGGCCTGCAGAAGGATTCATAGAAAATTTTCGAACAAATACTGCTTTGATTAGAAAATTTGTTAAAGATGAAAATTTAATTTTTGAAAGCGTTGAAATTGGTAATGAAACAACAACAAGATGCGCAATAGCTTATATTTCAACAATTGCTAATGATTCAATTGTCGATGAAGTTAGACGAAGAATGAACGGAATTGAAATCGACTATTTACTTGATAGCGGAGAATTAGAACAGTTAATTGAAGATAAAACATTTATTATTGATCCACTAATTTTGAGCACAGAACGCCCAGACAAAGTAGCATCTCATCTTATTGAGGGACGCGTTGCAATAATTGTTGAAGGAAGTAATAATGTACTGGTTGTTCCAGCAATTTTTTCAGATTTCACACATGCTTCTGAGGATTCATATCTAAGATTTCCTTATGCTGAAATGCTCAGAATATTTAGATTGCCAGCAATTTTTCTTTCAATATTTTTGCCTGGATTATATATATCCATTTGTAATTTTCACCAAGAAATGATTCCAACAGATCTACTTTTTGCAATTGCAGGCGCACGCGAAAAAGTCCCGTTTACGATGCTTACTGAACTTTTAATAATGGAAATTGCTTTTGAAATAATTCGTGAAGCAAGTATTAGAACACCAGCACCTATGGGTGCAACAATTCGGAATTGTTGGAACATTAATTTTAGGGCAAGCTATCGTTTCTGCCAATATAGTTAGTCCTATTTTAGTAATTATCGTTGCACTTACCGGTATCAGCACATTTGTTACAACAAATTATGCATTAAATTATAGTTTTAGAATTTTAAGATTTTTCTATATTTTGCTTGGTGCAACTGCCGGTTTTTTCGGACTCGCAATTGGTATATTCATTCATCTTTGTTTGCTAGCTTCTACATCTTCTTTCGGGGTTCCATATCTTACACCTTTTGCACCAACACGAAAAGGAATATTCAGGGATGATTTATTTATCTTTCCTATCTGGAAGAAAGAAAACCGTCCAGCATTTCTAAAAACTAAAAAACCTGTACGAGAACCCCATATCTCAAGGAAATGGGACACAAGTGAAAAAGGAGGTAATACAAATTGATATTTAAAGGATTACTTGAAAACTTTGAATGCATTGCTACTCTTGGATGCATGACTATTATTCCAATTATTTTAACGCTTCCTACTTTTTCAGCACACTATTTTGGAACAGCAAGTTTCTTATATGCCGTTTACTCTAGCATAGTTGCAGGGATTTTATTTTTTATACTTTTTAAACTCTTTTCGAAATACAAAAACAGAGACATTTTAGATGTCGCAGAAATCGCAGGCGGAAAACCTTTGAAATATATTACTGGACTTCTTGTAGTTCTTTATCTGATGACCGCAGCAGTAATAACACTTAGTGAATTTAATGAAAATGTACGAAATATTTTATTCGATGAAGCACCTTCAATCTACATTTCGTTACTATTTATAATCACTGTACTTATAGGTTGCCTCATCGGATTAAAAGGTATTTTTCGTGCAAGTACTATACTTGCCCCATTTATGATTATAGGTTTCATCGGAATGTTTTTCGCACTTATTCCAAGTATAGATTTAACGAACTTTACTCCTGTTTTCGGCAACGGCATCTCGGACCTTTTCGTAGGTGGCGCATATAAAATCTCTGGTTACGAAAGCTTAGCGCTTCTTTTCCTAATCGCACCAAATGTGAAGAATTTAAAAAAAACTGCTAGAAACTCATTTTTCATGATAGCCTTTTTCTTACTTAGTGCATTTTTTCTAATATTTGGCGTCATGTCGTATCCATCACTTACAGATAACTATTTACCTTTTTTTGAACTTACAAAATTAATTAGTTACGGCAGATTTGTTCAACGTGTAGAATCTATTTTTGTATTACTTTGGCTTATAGCAACGTTTATTTACCTTACTATTGGAATCAGTTTTTCCGTTTTGATATTGAAAAAGATTTTTAATATCAAAAACTCAAAATTATTCCTTGTAATCGCTTGTATTGCTGTACTTGTACTAAGCAGAATTCTTGCATCATATATTGATATACTAAAATTTAGAGAAATTCTTTCAATATATTTATCACCGCTTTTAATTGTTGTATACCCTTTTATACTCATACTTTTAGCTAACTTAAAAAACTCTAAAAATAATAAGGAGACTAATTATGCAACATAATAAATCTTTTAAATTAATTTTGATTTTACTATTGTCGCTCTTCTTAACTACTGGATGCTACAACAAAAATGAATTAGACAATCTTGCATATGTTATCGGCATTGGTGCAGACATTGGTAGTGGTAATAACTTAGACATAACTTATCAAATAGCCATACCATTAAAAGTTTCATCAAATGAAGGAAAAACCGGTGAAGAAAATTTTACTACGTATACAGTTTCAGCTCCTTCACTTTATGTTGGTAACTCAAAAGTTAACGCGCTAACAAGTAAAGAAGTAAATCTATCACATGTTAAATTAATTGTATATTCAGAAGAACTTGCAAAAAATGATTTATTTGGACATATAAATAGTTTAATCAGTAATGTTTCCATTAGACCCAAAACAACAGTAGCAATATGTAAAAATTCGGCAAAGGATTTTTTAAAAAATATTACACCAGACTTGGAATCCAGCCCTGCAAGATATTATGAACTTCTTTTTACTTCACAAAATCATACAAATGAAAGTGCCAAAAGTGAACTCATAGATTTTTACACCGCAACAACTTCAATAGAGCGAGATTCTGCAATAATACTACTTTCCAACAAGAAATCTGGTGATGATTCTGATACTTCAAAAAAATCTGGAAACTCTAACGATTCTAAAAATTCTGAGCAAAACTCAACAGGAGGCTCTTCAGAAGGTCAAAATTTACAAGGTTCAAGCTCTTCTCAAGGTGACAAAGAAAATTCACAAAAGAAATTTGCTGGTCTTGCTGTGTTTAAAGGAAGTAAAATGGTTGGAGAGATTCCACAAGATTTAATAATGTCACATCTAATTTTAACTAATGAATTAAAGCAGGGAGAGATCACGGTAGAAGATGCAAAAGAAAGTGGAAAGCTTGCTAGTATATTTTTAAAACAAGAAAAAAAATGTAAATATGATGTAACTATGAAAAACAATATTCCTGAAATCAACATCACAATTAAATTAACTGGTCATTTACGATCCTCGACCAGTATAACAGACTATCTAGATAAAGAAAATAAAAATATCCTTACAACAAATATCGAAAAAGAAATCAAAACTTTAGTTGAAAAATATATAAAAATGACCCAAAATTACAATGCAGATACCGCTGGTATTGGTAGATATGTAAAACAAGAATTTCTAACTTGGAAAGAATTTGAGGCTTTAAAATGGAATGAAATATATGAAAAAACAAAAATTAACATAGATGTTGATGTTGACTTAAATGTTTCAAGAGTCATTTTCCATCGAGTTTCTAATATTTAAAGATATTTTAAAACACAAAAATAAGTGCCATTGCAAAATTGCAATGCACTTATTTTTTATTTTATTAAATTTAATCGGTAATTAAGAATTTATTAAGCGTTTATTGCCATCAATGAACCTACTGCAATAGTAAGAACTATAAAAACAAACGCTACATATTTTGTATATTTAGCTAATCTTGCTTCTCTACTTGATCCCATTGAACCGCCTCTATTTGCCTCGCTTGCAACTAGGCTTGCTCCTTCTTTTCCGTCTTGTAATAGAACTAAGATTACAACTATAATTCCTGTCAATATTTGTAAAATTGTTAATAGGCTTTGCATAGTCTCTCCTCCTTATCTCATAACACAAAGTATATTAACATATTTTTGTTGTTTTGACAACAAAAATTTAGAAAAAGCATGATTTCGTCCCCTTTCTCCCATTTCTTGCTTTTTCTTACTTTTTATGGTATCTTTTTATAAGAATTATGTAAAAGGAGTTATAAATTATGAAAATAAATGTCGTATTAGTTGAACCTGAAATACCTCAAAACACTGGGAATATAGCTAGAACTTGTGCTGCAACAGACTCAAAATTGCACCTAGTTCATCCTCTTGGCTTTGATATATCTGAAAAACAGGTTAAACGTGCTGGTTTAGACTATTGGGATAAAGTAGATATTGAGGAACACGCATCATTACCTGCTTTTTTAGAAAAATATCCTCCATCTGAAAATAATATGTATTTTTTAACTACAAAAGGACAAAAAAGCTACACTGAAGTTGATTTTTCGAAATTTGAAAATGTATTTATTCTATTTGGAAAAGAAACAAAAGGATTGCCTGAAGAATTGTTACTTGATAATTTAGAAACAGCAATAAGAATTCCAATGAAAAAAGACTTGCGTTCTCTTAATCTTTCAAATTCTGTTGCAATAGTTGTCTATGAACTTTTAAGACAAGCAAACTTCAATGAGCTTGAAGAAACAAGTATATATTTAAATGAAAAATATGATTTATAAAAACAAAAAGGAACTACATATTTGTAGCTCCTTTTATATTTAACTAAGCCTCTACTTTTTCTTCAGCTTTTGTTTCTGTTTTTGCTTCTACTTTTTTTACAACAGGATTATTAACAGAAAGTTTTTTGCTGATATCTGTAGTATTTCTGCAAATTAACAATAATATTAATGAAAATTCATAAACTATTCTTGCAGATATGTTTCCAAGTACTAGAGTAACAATAAATGGTATAAATGATTGGCTCAGCATAGCAAACGAACCTAAAGTAATGAAAATCACAAATACTAAATATAATCCTTTTAATAACGCTTCAAGCATCATCTTTTTGAATGTTAAAAAATCGTACATCCAACCTAAGAATCCTTTGAATTTTCCTTCATTTTTAGTACTTAAGAAAGTTAAAGGTAATACTATTGCTCCAACTACAGCTAATACAGCAGAAATAATCAACCATATAAATTCCCAGTTCATCTTTTTCCCCCCTTATCTTAGAACATTTTACCATTTATCGACATAATTTGCAATTGTTTTTTTTAGTAAATAATGTACCCCCACACGATATACACATGTGGAGGCATTACATTATTTATTTACAAGTTCTAACATCACCGAAGTAGGAATATTCATTGCTTTCATTTCAGCAACAACCTGTTTGAATTCCTTTATCTTCGCATCCTTAGCCTCAAATTCTTTTGGCTCAACATCATTTACGACATCACTAAATTCAATGGCTCCGTCTTCCGGTTCTTTACGCCTTACGTACACATATGCTCCATAGCCAATGCATCAAAAAAAGATTTTTCTTCCTATTTTCTTCTCATTTCTTCAAAGAAGCGATCCGGATGTGGAATTACAATTTTGTCAACAATCATTTACAAAAACTACCATTAGAATATTTTTTCTAAATTATATATAGTTCTAACTTTTGTGTCTTCTTTCGTTTTGGTATTATAATCAATTCTCCATTCGAACGCAGATTCATCTATTTCCTTTTCTTTATAATTACTAGAATAATTACCTTTTTCATAGTATTTAACACCTAATATTTTTTTGGTAACTGGATCAAGTTCTTCCTCTTTCGCCCAATAATTAGAAATATAAAAGTTAGTATTTACATCAACTGATAATTCATATAAAGTTTTTCTGTTTTTGTTCTCATCCTGTTCTTCAGTCGACACATAAATAGCATCTCCAAATAGTTCATTATTTTTAATATATATACAATTTATACTTCCACTTAATTTACTATCATCTCTTAGATGTCCCACTTTAAACTCGCCATTTTCTTCAAAATATAATAATATATCATTGTTTTCCGTATCAACCTTAAGCAAATCATTTTTATTATCACGAGATAATTCTACTACATAATCATAAACGCTTTCTTGTTTTCCATTTACATCAATAATGTTTTTTCCATACGCTTCAGAAATATATTTTCCTATATTTTCATTTTTTATATACTCGTCTACTTCATTAACTAATAATTCGAAAATCTCACTTTCTGATTTTTGTACATAGCAATCAATACTCCATATTTCTCATAATAATCCAAAATCTCATTATATAGCTCTTTCTCTTCAAGCTGATCTGGAGTTGTGCCTATTTGTATTGAATGCATATGAACCGACTCAGATAAGTCGTCTTTAAAAATAGTATATGATACAGTTGATATTCCACCAGCATAGTCAGAATCATAATCTATTATAGTACTACTTTTCTCATCAAAGTTAAAACCAGGTCTTCCAAATGCACCATATCCAATTCCGCATTTCATCGATTGGAAATAATAATGAGTTATTTTTATACACAGCAATAGCCGTCCAATATCCAGGATTACCGTACATCAAATCTGGAATATCATCATTATTAAAATATACTAATTCATATTTGATACTATCTTTTCCTTCAGTCTTAATATTATTATTTATTATAGTAGTATAAGCATCTAAAAAATTATCAAACTTGTTTTCTAATATTGCAATTTCATTTACCTCATCATAATCAACTTCTAAATCAACTAACTGTGCAATATTCCTTAGTGGTAAATATGTTCTATCATGATAGGTAATAGGATATGGTTCGCAGTCAATAAATGGACACAAAAAAATACAGATAGCAAAAGCTATCTGCATTTTTTGGCTCCCCTTGTAGGACTCGAACCTACGACCTACCGGTTAACAGCCGGGCGCTCTACCAACTGAGCTAAAGAGGAATATAAATGTGGCAAAACCCTATTTTCACAAGGGGCATCCCCTTACTATTTTCGGCTATCTCGAGCTTAACTTCTGTGTTCGGGATGGGAACAGGTGTGACCTCGGATACATCTTCACCACGTTTTTTAGTATACCTCTTTAACTTATTCTTGTCAATATTTTTTTAATTTATTTTTTAATGATTAACTACATGCATCCATATATCGCTATTTAGCGATTTTATTGAAACAAACCACTCTCCATTTGAATCTTTTATTGCTTCTAATACACTTGAAGAGCCACTACCAATTGTTCCATTTATGTAATAAAAGAACAATTTGCCATATTCTTCTGAAACATCATACCAACATTCCAGTCCAGTAAACTCTTCGCATGTTTCTTTTGCAACCTTTGTACTAACATAATATTCATCAAATATTTTTTCTTTCTCATTATAATGGTCTATTATTATCCATTTTCCCTCTTCATTCTGAGAATATTCAACCACATCAGAACCAGTCCAATGTATCGTCCATTCTTTTCCATCATATGTTGTTATCTTTTCTTCTAAAACAGTATCAACATTTTGGACTTCAACTATAAACTTTCCATCATAATATAATTGAACAGGATTTCCATTCATCGTCGCGAATTGTTTTATTCTACCTTTTTCATCAATTATTTTGCATTCAATTCTATTCTTTATATCGATTTTATTATTAAATATAAAATTTGCACTGTAGGGCTTATTTTCAATCAATCGTGGGCCATTAGCGACAGCAGCTCTTCCATCAATACCAGCATTTAAAGTTAATACCTCGCCACATCTTTCACATTCCATTTTCGAAAAGTTAAAAACATGCACACAAACGCTCGAAGCAAATACGCAAGTATAGCTACATAGAATTACCATAAATGTTATTAAAATATACCAAATTTTATTCTTCATAGTTTCTCCTTATATATTAGTTATTACATCAGCGATTTCAAATCGTATTATTTTACTTAAGTCCGCCATCCTTACTTCAACCTGGTATCCAATTTTACCAGCACTAAATATTATTGTTTCATAATTTTCAGAACTTTTATCTATAACCGTTCTAAAAAACTTTTTCATTCCTATTGGCGAACACCCACCATGAATATATCCTGTAAGCGGCAATAAATCTTTTTGTTTCAACATTTCAATGTTTTTTTCACCTACACTTTTAGCAGCTTTTTTCAAATCTAATTCTTTGTTAACTGGAATAACAAAAACGTAATGAGTATTTGTTTTACCCGTTGTTACAAGAGTTTTAAAAACATGATTAGGGTCCTGATTTAAAACACTTGCTACTTCTACTCCACTCACTGCATTAGTCCCTACATACGAATAGTGATTATATTTAATTTTGCTTTTATCCAAAATCCTCATTACGTTTGTTTTTTCTTCCATTTTAACTCCTTCTTTCTTTATGCATGCCAATTATTTGTATCAACTAATTCTGTATTCAAAGTATCTGATTCACTATTTCTTTCGAATTCTCGTATAAATTCCTCTTCAGTCATATCTCCATGAATTAATAAATATTCTACAACATTATCCATCTTTGATTTATTTTGTTTTATTAATTCAAAAGTTTCATCATAACATTGTTTTAGTATTCTATTTTGTTCTTCAAAAACCATTTTTGCTACTTCACCTTCTGGTCTTCTTATTTGAACATAACCAAGATCAGACATGCCAAATTTAGTTACCATGTTATATGTATACGCAGTTGCTCTCTCCAAATCAGAAGTATTGCCATTTGCATGTTCTCCAAAATAAACATCCTCTGCGACCATACCTGCCATTAGTTCCTTTATTTTATTTAACATATAACTTTTTCTGTATATAACATTTTCATCTCGGTTTGAAAAATCAACATATCCTAGTGAACCTCTTCCTTCTGCTTTTACAGTTATTTTCTTTATTCCAGGTTTCTTATTCAATAAATAAGCAATAGCAGCATGTCCTGTTTCATGCGCTGCTGTCTTTCGTAATGACTCTTTGCTAATCTTAGATGGATCTATCATATCTTCCCCACCAAGCAACGTAGTTGTCATTTCATTAATCGTTGGTATATGCTGTGGCATCACCATAGCCAAGTTCTCGACTCTATTTTTCGCCATTTTAAGTAATGTGTTTTGAACAACCTTATCTGCAAATCTACCATTTCCAATATTTTCAACGCTTTCAAAATATTGCATCACATCATGCACATTTTTCTTTGCCCCTTCATCAACTTTGAATCCTAAATCTTCAATTTTTCTATAAAAAATTTCTTCAAGTTCAGCTGCAGAATAATCTGGAAAATCAAAAGTATATCCCACTCTTGAAGCTATTCCAGGATTAATATCTAAAAAGTCTCTCATCTCATCTTTGTATCCTGCAAAAATCACTATAAATTCACCTTTATGATCTTCCATTGCTTTTATTAAAGTTGCAATTGCTTCAGCACCATAATCATTTCCAGATTTTCTTCCTTGAGCAAGTGTATAAGCTTCATCTATAAACAAAACTCCACCCATTGCTTTTTCTATTACTTCATTTGTCTTTGGCGCAGTTTGACCAATATATCCAGCAACCAAATCTTTTCTTTCAACTTCAACCAATTTATTTTCATGAATAAATCCCATATCAAACAACAATTTTGCCATAACCCTTGCAACAGTGGTCTTTCCTGTTCCTGGATTTCCAGTAAATATCATATGCATATTTTGATTTGGAATATTTATTCCAGCATTTTGAGCATCTTTAACAAATTTTATGTACTCTGTAAATTCAGCAATTTTATCTTTTAAATCTTTCATTCCAACAATCTTATTCAAAAACTCCTGTGCATCATAATTTAAATCTTTTCTGCTTGGATTTAATTCAACTATTGATGGAATATCTTGAAGAGTAATTAATTTTATATTGTCACTTTCATTCATTGTATGTTTCATTATAGTCTCTTGAATTAATTTATCTACAAATCTACCATTTCCAAAAGCTTTTCTTTTTGAAAAATAACTGCAAATATTTATAATTTCTTTTTCAATATCATCTGCAAGTTCAAAGCCAATCTTTGCAACTTTTCTTTTGAATATTTCTAAAAGTTCATCTGCTGTATAATCCGGGAACTCAAATGTATATCCTATTCTAGAAGCAATTCCAGGATTCATATCAGTAAACGTTTTCATTTCATCTCTATATCCTGCGAAAATCACGATGAATTCACCTTTATGATCTTCCATTGCTTTTATTAACGTCGCAATTGCTTCTTTACCAAAAGAATCTTTTCCTTCAGCCAAAGTGTACGCTTCATCAATAAACAAAACTCCACCCATTGCTTTTTCTATTACTTCATTTGTTTTTGGCGCTGTTTGTCCTGTATATTCTGCTACTAAATCTTTTCTTTCAACCTCAATTAATTTATTTTCGTAAATTACACCAATATCAAAAAGCATCTTAGCTACAATCCTTGCTATTGCAGTCTTTCCTGTTCCAGGATTTCCGGTAAATATCATGTGCATATTAGAATTTGGAATATCTAGTCCAGCTGTAACAGCCTTTTTGTTAAATGAAACATATTTTTCAAAATTAACTAATTTGTCTTTAACAGATTGCATTCCCACAATATTTTTAAGTTGTTCTTCCAGTGCTGATTTATCATTGTTATTAGAAGAATTCGTTAATTGCTCCATTGATGGAATATCTGCGACTGTAATTTTTCTTATATCTGCATTATCATGCGTCGAATGCTTTA
This sequence comes from uncultured Eubacteriales bacterium, assembly GCA_949283575.1. GTDB lineage: Bacteria > Bacillota > Clostridia > TANB77 > UBA1234 > UBA1234. The sequence goes on along the minus strand of CASDSU010000035.1, from coordinate 13,946 downwards.
TTATCATTTCTTGTGTAAGTTTATCTATAAATCTACCATTTCCAAATGATTTTCTCTTTGAAAAATATTCACAAATATTTTCAATTTGCGGTTCAACACCCTCTTCAATTTCAAAACCCATGTTTTTCATTTTAACATTAAAAATTTGTACAAGTTCTTCAGGTGTATAATCTGGAAAATCAAAAGTATATCCAATTCTTGATGTTATACCTGCATTACTGTCCATAAAAGTTTTCATCTCATCTTTATATCCTGCAAATATAACAACAAGTTCGTCTTTTCTATCTTCCATTGCTTTTATTAAAGTAGCAATTGCTTCTTTTCCAAAAGAATCCTTTCCTTCTGTCAAACTATAAGCTTCATCAATAAATAAAACACCACCAATAGCTTTTTCAATAACTTCAGCAGTTTTCGGAGCAGTTTGTCCAATATATGAAGCAATTAAATCCTTTTTCTCAACCTCAATTAATTTATTTTCTTTAAGCATTCCTAAGTCATACAACATTTTAGCCATAATTCTTGCAAATGTAGTCTTACCAGTACCAGGATTTCCCGTAAATATCATATGCATATTCGAAGACTTAAGCTTCATATCATTTGCCTTAGCTTTAACTTGGAATAACATATATTTTTCAAATTCTTTTAATTTATCTTTAACAGATTGAAGACCAATAATATTTTTCAAGGCTTCATCTATAGTTTCCTTCTTATACACATTTTCAGGAAACTCTATACCATCTTTCGAATTCGTATACATTGTCAAATAGTCAACTAATTCTCGATCTGAAAAAGGAATAAAGGCCTTATTTAAGCTAACATAGTCAGAAAATTGTGTTTTATAAGTTTCTTCATTAGCTCTAAATTCATTTAATAATTCAGCCTTAATATTGGCTTTATATAACTCAAACATTTCATCAATCGATAAGCCCGGAATTACATATATTGAGTTATTGTATATATATTGAAGCCTTGAATCTAAACCAAGTAGCGCATCCTTTTCTTTTTCAGTTCCTAGAATAATAATATATGAATCAGAAATGTTAGTTAATAATCTTATAACATGTTCAAATTGTTTCTTTTTAATTTCAGCACTTGCATAATCGGGAACAATTCTCTTATACACATTATAGTCATTAATAAATTCTGTAACATTATCTAAAATATATAGTGTTTTTTCTTCAGCCAACGTATACTTAACCTGGTGATCAGCTATATACCCAACTCCCTTTCTATCTCTCAAAGGATTTCCATCTTTATCTGTATATCCTGCACTAGAAAAATGCACATTCATCGCCATAAAATTCTGAAGTGACATACTACGGCTTTTTATTATTTTTTCAGAATTTTTTAATTCATTATAAATCTTATTTACAAATTTATTTCTTTCAACTTCATCATCATTTTGAATAAAACAATGTAAATTCGAAAGTTGTTTATTAGCTAAATCATCTACAAGATTCTTGATATTATTTATTGTATTTTTAAATTCACCAAATCTATCTAAAATATCATTTTTATTATTAGCTAATTTTTGTAACGCTTTTTGCTTATTTTCTTCAATTGTTTTTTCTATCGCTTCTCTGTTTTCAGCATAATACTTTCTGTCTTCAGCAATCTGACTTTCCTTACCTGATTTTCTCAAATAGTATATGTATCCCGCGATTTCATAAGGACATGAATTTAGTAAGCAAGTATATGCATCACAAAAAGTAAACTTTTCTTTAGATACAGTACGAGTTAAACTTCCTCTGAGATCCTTAAAATCTGCATTTGCAGGCAATTGTTCTATATCTGCATTCATAAGTTTAAAATCATTACAACCTAATGTTGATCTAATCTTTACCCATTTATCTTCACTTAATACTGTTTCAACATATACGATATTTCTTTTTACCAACTCTTCTGCATAATTATAAATTTTCTCATCTACAAATTTTAACCCATCTTCAACTTCCCATTTAAATCTAAAAATAGAGTCATCTATATTTTCGTTTTCTCTAAATGCTTTTCGTTCTTCAAGCGTTTGTTGCAACTTACCAGTATTTTTCAGATACAAAATATATGCTGCCAACTGTTTTGGACAAGCTTTAAATTTACATCCAAAACAAATATTATCAAGATAAGGATTTCCATATATAGTCCATTCTCCGCGTTTCGCATTAAAAATTGTAGAAGGAATATTATTTTTTTCCTCTTTTTCAATTTGATATTTTACACTTGAAATAGTTGAATCGTCATAATTACAAAAACTTTTTATATCAGATACAATAGTAACAAATTTCTCTTTATAAAGATTTCCGTTTTTATCTTTTTTATCTCGCACTCCTGGTTTCAACTCTATAGCTCCACGTTTTATAAGCATGTATGCAAGTTCTAAAGCATCATCAGTTATATATTTTAAATTATACTTTGCTTTCCATTCAAAATCATACTTTTTATTTTCCGAATTATTTCCTTCCATAAGTTCCATTGCAATATCAAAATCTGATTTTTCTTTTTCATCATCTGATTTTTTTATTTCATCAGTTATAACTACATTCGTATTAGTCACTTCATCAACAACTGGATTTGAAAGAGTATTCATGTTTGATTGAGCTTCTTTTAAAATTACACCATTATTAGTTGCAGGTTGATTCATTTGAAACTCTTTGTATGGTATTTTTTTCAAAGTTTCATAATATGCATCAATATTCTTCTCTATTTCTATTTTATGCTTTTCAACTTGCTCTGAATATTCTTTTACTCTTTCTTTATTAAGTTCTAAGCATAAAACTTTATAAACAAACATTACACTTTCTTTATACTCTTCTAATTTGAAAGTAATAACTGCTCCAGTAAATAAACCAGAAAAAACTCTTTCAATTTTTTCTACGGAATTTTTTGTCACGTTAAAAAATACCGTTCCAACAATTGGACACTTATCCGTTTCTAATGTATAAATAGGAAACTCAAAAACAAGTTCCGAATTCACAAATTTCATTTTAGGCAGGAATACCTTATAACCACTATTATTTGATGCATCATTACACTCATTCAACCATCTTTTTAAAATTTGTTCACAAAAATCTACACCATTGCTATATAACACTTCATCGTACATATCAATTTCTCCTTTGTGCTTTAAAATTTCTTACATTGACTCAAGTTTCGTTCCAAGTTCTTCCCATTCAGTCATCAATAATTTAATTTCATTTGTTACACTTTTAATCTTATCTTGAATTTCCGAAAGTTTTATATAATCTGCGCACACCTCTTCCTTTTGCATTTCCTGTTCAAATTTAGATATTTCAAGCTCTTTTTGATTTATTTGTTCTTCAATTTTTTTAATTCTATTACTTATTTTATTTTTTTCTTTATTCACAAAATAAGAATTTGTAGCATTCTTCTTTTCTTTTTCTTTAACAATTACAATCTGCTCTTCTTCGCTTTCTTTTTGCCTTTTTTCTATGTATTCATCATAATTCCCATCAAAAAATGTAACTTTATCATTTTCAAAAATTAACAAAGCATTAGCTATTTTACTTACAAAATATCTATCATGCGACACAAAAATTAATGTTCCTTCGTATTTATTTAAAATTCGCTCTAGACTTTCTTTTCCTAAAATATCCATATGATTTGTTGGTTCATCTAATAATAATAAATTAGGACCTTTCTTAAATATTTCACAAAGTTTCAAACGAACTTTTTCTCCACCAGACAAAACAGAAATCTCTTTAAAAACGTCTTCACCTGTAAATAAAAATGATGCTAATGCATTCCTAACTTCTCTGTCATTTAAAGCTGGAAACGTCGAACTAAATTCATCAAATATAGTTCTCGAAGAATTAATAAAGGCTAACTCTTGATCAAAATATTGTTTTTCTACATTATATCCAAATTCAAAATCTCCAGATATAGGTTCAACCTTACTCATTAACGTTTTCAAAAATGTAGATTTTCCAATTCCATTGGCACCAATGACACCAAGCTTTTGTCCTTTTAACAAATTAAAATTAATCGTAGCAATCGGCTTATCATATCCAATTTCAAGCTGATTTACATTTAAGACATTTTTTCCGCTTTGTTTTTTCAAAATAAAATTTGTACTAAATGTTCTTAAATCATAGCGATTAGGTTCTTCAACTTTTACCATTCTTTCAATTTGTTTTAATTTTGAAAGCGCCATCTTAGCTTTAGTCGGCTTATATCTAAATCTATCAGCAATTGCTGTTAAACGCTTAATTTCTTTTTGTTGAAATTCATAATCTTTTAATTGCTTCTCATAATTAACCTTCTTTTGCTCTTCATATGAGCTATAGTTACCAGTATATCCAGTAATTGCAGCATATTCAATTTCATAGACTTTATCAACAATTTTATTTAGAAACATTCTATCATGAGAAACAATTACAACAGCACGATTATAACTTTTTAAATATCCTTCCAACCATTCAATAGTATCTATATCCAAATGGTTTGTAGGTTCATCTAAAAGCAAAATATCTGGTTTACTAATCAAAAGCTTAATAAATGCAATTCTAGTTTTTTGACCACCAGAAAACTCATTAATCCTTTTCTTTTCATCTTCAACAGTAAAACCAAATTTTCTAATTAATGTTTGATATTCTTTTTTATATGTATAACCGTCTAAAAATTCATATCTATCACGAGCTGTTGTATAAGCCTTAATTAACTCTTCATTTGTACTTTCTTTAAGTTCTGTTTCTAATCTAGCAATTTTATTTTCCAGTTCGATTATAGGCTTATACACTTCTAAAATTTCATCAAGTAAAGTTCTTGTTTCATCTTCAAAATCAATCTGTTTCAAATAACCAATTGAAGGATTTCCTTGCTTGTATACTCCAAATTTTTCTTCCCCAACCCCAGCTTCTAACATTTCATTATTAACTATTGCTTTAAGTAAAGTAGTCTTTCCACACCCATTACGACCAACAATAGCGATTTTTTCTTTTTCTCTAATTTCTATATTTATTTCTTCTAATATTGTTTCAGCACCATATGAAACCGCGCCATTTACAATTCTATAATTCATTCCTTTTAATTCTCCATTGATTCTATAAGTTCTTCATATAATTCTATTTTCGTTCTACTCGAAAGTGCATTTACATACTCTTCCTTTAATTCTAACGTAATAATATCATCATTTAAATTTATTGTTGAATATATTTGCACAAAATTTTCATCATTCTTCATTGAATTATAAATATCTTCAATAAAATCACCAGATACAACTTCTTCTGTTACAGTAATTCTTACTAATTTTTCATTTTCAAAAATATATCTTGTAGTACTAATATCACCGCTTGTTATGGCACGTAAAATAACTTCATTTTCACCACTTGTAACTTCATAATGTATTAAATCCTCATTATCAAAATCACCACTATTTGTTATCTCAATATCACCACTTGGATTTTGCTCACCATCAATAATATTATTCGAATTTTTAAACAATCCCACCGCTACATAAATTACAATAATTGTAATCATTATCGTCAAAACAACTTTTGCTTCTTTATTCAATTAATTATCTCCTTTCAAGTTTTATAAAAACAAAAAAATAACGCTCTTTATAGTATATTATTTCTTTTTTATCCATAATTATAATAATCTTTCGCTTTTGTATTAACTATATCTTAACACATTTTCTATCCTTTAAACAAGATAGTCTTATCACATTCCACACAATACGGACACCCTATACATTCTTTATTTTTGTCTATTTTGACAAGCTTTACTATTATTATGCCTAAAATACTTACAATAATTACTAAATCTGTCAAATGAATAATTCCCGTTTCCAATCTTGACCCAATTTGATAGACAATTACTGCAAGCATCCATGCAAATAACGTTTGAAAAGTCACCGCCTTTAGCAAGCTTTTTATACTACCAAGTTCCTTCTTCATTGCACCTATAGCACCGAAACACGGTGCACTAAACAAGTTAAATACCATAAATGCATATGCAGAAGCAGCTGTAAAGAAACAAAACTCTCCACTTTCAAAAATTGAGTATTCCTCTTCAATATCTTCTGCAAATCCTGCAATCACTGCCATTGACGATACAACTTGCTCTTTTGCAACTAACCCTTGTATTGCCGAAACTGCCGCTCCCCAACTATTTTCACCAAGCATAGGATAAAACACCCATGATATTTTCTTTCCAAAACTTGCTAATATACTATCTTCAACACTAACACCATACTCTAAATCTAACGAGAACGAAAGTAAAAACCAAATTCCTATCGAACATATCAAAACCACACTTCCAGCTCTTTTTATGAATGCAGTTACCTTATCTAAAACATCTTTAAATACATATTTAATACTTGGAATTTTATAATCAGGTAATTCAAAAATATATGTACTTGATGTCTTCTTAAATGCCCTTTTTTTCATTATATAAGCACTTAATATTATTATAAAGACAGCAAAGAAATATAAAGATACAGAAACTATACCAGCATTATTTTCAAAAAAATGTCCCGCAAAAAGTGCAATTATTGGCAATTTAGCTCCACATGGAATAAACGGAGTTAATATAGCAGTAATTTTTCTTTCGTCTTGATTCTCAATTATTCTACTCCCCATAATACCTGGAACACTACATCCAGAGCCAACTATAAATGGAATTAAACTCTTTCCACTCAGCCCAATCTTTCTAAAAAGATTATCAAGTAATAACGAAATTCTGGACATATAACCTGTTGTCTCCAATACTGATATGCATACAAACAAAATTATTAACTGCGGAACAAAATTTAATACTGAACCAACACCAGCAATTACACCATTTACAATTAAACTAATTAACCATTCAGAAGCTCCTAAAGTAACTAGTACACCTTCAGTCCATATTCCTACTTTTTCAAATAACAAACTAATTAATTCCACTGTATATGAACCGATAACTCCAACAGATAAATAATAAACACCAACCATTATTGCAATAAAAATTGGAAAAGCACTCCATTTATTCAAAAAAATCTTATCAAGTTTATCTGAAATATCTTCTTTCATAATTCTTCTTTTCAATACTATAACAATTAACGCATCAATGTAATTATATCTTTGAGTAGCTATAACTTCTTCCAAATCCATATCGTATTTCAATCTTATACTATTAACGATTGACTTTATTTCATCATTTTCATACATATTAAATCTTTTATCTTCTTCTAACAATTTAACTGAAACAAATTTCTTATGTAATAATTTACTATCTAAATTTTTTTCAATCTTTAACAAATTATTGTCTATTGTATCATCATATTTTTTTACATCATACTTAGTTTTATTTTTGATTAAAACGCTAATAAGTTCTTCAATTCCAATTTCTTTCAAAGCTGATATTTTAATAACATCTGTTTTTAGCTCATTCTTTAGCTTTTCTATATCTATTTCAATTCCTCTCTTCTTCAAAATATCTGTCATATTCAAAGCTACTATTATTCTTGTATCAAGCTCTAACAGTTGTGTTGTTAAATATAAACTTCTCTCCAAAGATGTACTATCAATAATGTTTATTATTACATCAGGCTTTTCATCAAAAACAAATTTTCTAGATATTTCTTCCTCTATACTATAAGGACTAAGAGAATAAATTCCTGGCAAATCAACTAATTCATGATTAGTACCTTTTATAATTCCAACTTTCTTCTCAATAGTTACACCAGGCCAATTTCCGACTTTAGCATTCATTCCTGTAAGCACATTAAATAATGTTGTTTTACCACTATTCGGATTACCAATTAGAACAATTTTCACCTAAATCACCTCCACGTCAATCTGGTTTAAATCAGATTTTCTTATACACAGCTCATAACTACGAACACTCAAATCTATTGGATCTCCTGTTGGTGCTACTTTCCTTACTTCAACGATTGTTCCTCTCACAAGCCCCATGTCTAATAAATGTCTCTTTACAACTTTGTTTGCAATATTTAATGCAACAATTTTTCCCTTTTCTCCAATTTTTAAATTAGACAACTTTTCCATCTTCTTCATATATTTTGAATAATTCTCAGCTATCATGTCCACCCTCCTTATATGAAATTAATATGAAAAAAAATAGTAACCTATACTAAATATAAGTTACTATTTTCTAATTTTTCTTTTATTAAATTATACCTTCAACAATATAAATAAATATGCCATATACATCACAAGATAAACGCTACCATTAGCTTTAGACATTCTATTTCTGGGTGGTATCAGTGGAAATACTAACAATATAATTGTTGATAAAACAAGTATTGATAATTGCATATTATAAGTATAATTGTACGTAATTGGCTTTATCAAAGATGCTACACCTACAATAAATAAAATGTTAAATATATTAGAACCAATAATATTTCCTATAACAATATCACTGTTACCTTTTATTGCAGCTATTACACTCGTTACAAGCTCTGGCAAACTTGTTCCCATTGCAACAATTGTTAAACCAATAATCTTCTCACTTATACTAAAATGTCTTGCCACAATTAATGCATTATCAACAGTTAAATCTCCACCAATTTTTAAAGCAGCAATTCCAATAACAACAAGGAAAATATCTTTAAAAAACGAACTAACCCTTTTAGAATTCCCTTCTGTACTTTCGCTCACTTCTTCTTTATTATTTAACTTTTCACCTTTTATTCCCATATAAATCGTGTAACCAATAAACGCTACAAATAAAGCAATTAATATACCAGCTTCAAGCCTCGTTATTGTTCCTTCAGTATTACAAAATATAGTAAATAAAATAGTAATAGCTAAACACATAGGAATTTCAATAAGTCTTGTTTGTCTTTGAAATTTAATAGGTTTTATAACAGTCGATAAACCTAAAATAAGTAAAAGATTGCATAAATTACTTCCAATTACATTTCCAAGTGACATGTCAGAATACCCCTCAAGTGCTGATATAACGCTAACAAAAAGTTCTGGCATCGATGTTCCTATTGAAACTATTGTTAAGCCTATTATAATTTCTGGAATATGAAACTTCTTGGCAATATTACTTGAACCATCAACAAGAAAATCTGCTCCGTTAATTAACAACATAAAACCTACTACAATCAATAATACTGGTACTAACATTTTTCTTCTCCTTTTATCTTAATTTTTGCGCACAAAAAGAGATTTAAGTTTGTAGTCCCTTTAAAAGCTACAAACAAATCTCATTATTTAAAATAAAGCCAGATATTTTTTATCGCGATTGTTGACTTTATTACATATCTCTATGCTAATTACTCCCTTATTCTTGTGATATTATATACAAATTATGTATAGTTTACAAGATATTTTAATTTTTTATATTTATTTTACCTTAACCCCGAACATTCCAACAATATTTCTACATTGATATTCATCAACCACAATTCCTTTTAAGGATTCCATATCAAAAATCACACCATTTATATCAGAACTTGAAAAATCGACATCTTTCAAATTAGTCTTAATAAACTCTGCTCTATACAAATCAACCTTTTCAAATCCAACATTTTTAATACTGGCTTCCATGAAACTTGATTCAGCAAGTACACTGTCCAAAAAAGAAATATTATTAATCTTAGAATTTGAAAAATTCAAATACTTACTAGTACAATTTTCAAAATAAACGTCCTTCAAAGAAGCATCAACAAAAGATGTACCAAGCATTTTACAATTTTTAAAAACAACTCTATTTAAATACTTATTATCAAAAACCTGATTCGACAAATCACAATTTTCAAAAATCGAATCAATAATATCCATATCTTTTAGTTTAATATTATTAAAATTAATATTTTGAAAAATACAACCGTCAAAAGTACTAGAAGAAATTAAAATTTCCTCTTGAACATTTTCACTAAATTTATAATTTGTATATTCACCTTCTACATAAGCATCAAAAAGATTCTTATCTTCACAATTTAAAATTTTAGGACTCTTTATCTTCACTATATACACTCCAATTTTTATTAAACTCTAAGCCATTCCCTTAAACTTTCCACTTTATTTTTACAGTCTTCTCTTCCCAAATCATACATCTCTTGAAGCTTATCCTCATCACGCTCAATACGCTTAATTTTAACCTTTCTAGAAGGTCTAATTACAAAAATTTCCTTTTTGTTTTCTAGATCAATAATCTTATCAACTGTTTCATTATACATCTTATATCTTACATTAAGCGTTTTCACAAAGTTAGGATACTTAGAATATTTTAATTTAGGGAAAAAAGTATTTGATTTCTTTTTCCTGTATTCTAATGTTCTAGTAAGCACAACAATAACTTTCTCAAACCCTAATTCTCTACATTTCTCTACAGGAATACTATCAGAAATTCCTCCATCCAAATATTTTTCCTTTTCATATTCTACAATCTTCGAAACATACGGCATTGCAGAACTTGCCCTTAAAACTTCCATCTGCTTAAAAACATCTTTTATTTCTATATATTCCGGCTTACCAGTATTAAGATTTGTTATCGTCGCATAAAAAGGAACTTTAGATTTAATATATTCTTCATTATCAAAAACATCAAGTTTAAAAGGAACTTCATAAAAAGCAAACTCCTTATTAACAACATTTCCCGTTAATAAAAGAGACTTAAGACCCATATAATTGCTATTTTTTACAAATCTTTTATTATATCTAATAGCTCTACCATTCTGATTAGACAAGTAATTCACTCCAAATAAAACACCAGCTGAAACACCAATAATTCCATCAACCTTAATATTATTTTCCATAAAAACATCTAATACTCCAGCAGTGTACATTCCTCTCATTGCACCGCCTTCTAAAACTAAACCAATACTCATTTTTATTCCTCTCGTAAAAAATTCTTTATCGCATCTGCTGCATTTCTTCCTGAACGTGATGCCCAAGCAACAGTTGATTTTTCTCCGATTAAATCACCAGCAGCAAAAACTTTTTCATCAGAAGTATAATAATTTTCATTAACTTTTATATATCCCTTATCATCTATCTCAAGGCCTAAATTATTCAATACTTTAATATTTGTAGACGACCCTATAGCCATTACAACATAATCTGCATTTAAAAAGAATTCTGTATCAGAAATATTTTTTAATTTATCACCTTCATATGCTGTCTTTATACACTTAATCTTATTTACTTTATCATTACCCAAAATTTCAATCAGATTAGTATGAAATAAAAACTCTACACCTTCATCTTTAGCTTCAGCAATTTCCTTCTTTTCAGCAGGCATTTCTTCCTCAGATCTTCTATATAATACAGTAACATTACCGGCATTTAATCTTTTAATCGTTCTAGCAGAATCCATAGCAACATTTCCACCACCACAAATAAAAACATTTTTGCCATCATATGTAGGATGATTATCATATTCTAAAAGTTCATTTCCTCCAAAAACACCTTTTAAATCTTCACCAGAAATTCTCATCTTATTAGAAACATTAGCACCAAAACCTAAAAAAATTGCATCAAAATCACTCTTCAAGTCTTCAATAAAAATATTTTTTTCAAGCTCACAATTTACTTTAACCTCAATTCCAAGCTCTAAAATTTTTGAAATAGCTTTATCCAAAATATTTTTATCCAACCTAAAAGCTGGAATACCATACATCAAAATTCCACCAAGCTTCTCTCGTTTTTCATAAATTGTTACACTTGCACCATTTCTTGCTAAAAAAGCTGCAGCCGTGAGCCCTGCAGGACCTCCTCCAACAATAGCAACTCGTTTATTTTTCAACTCATCGCTAATCTTAGAAAAACGCCAGCCTTTTTCTACAGCCATATCTCCTAAAAAACATTCAACAAGTCCAATATTTACAGTCTCTCCTTTAAAGCCAGCCGTACAATTACTCTGACATTGTTTCACACGAGGACAAACTCTAGAACAAATTGAGGGTAAAACAGTCGTTCTAGTCAACAATTCAAACGCATCTTCATACTTCTCGTTCTTCACTAGCTCTATAAAACCGGTCACATCATTTTCCAAAGGGCACTTACTCTGACAAGGCTTATTCTTGCATCCATAACACCTAGCCAGTTCATTACTCAAAGTCACATCTAAATTAAACATTTTTCTCTCCAATCTATTCCCTAATTTTAGGCGTTCCATTTAATTTTTGTTGCATCATCCAAACTTTCATAACCGCATTATGTGGCAATATATTAACAAGTATTCTTTGAAAATTATTTTTAAATCCATATACCGACATATCTTTATTAGAATGATACAAATCTCTTAAAGCTTTTTTCACCACATCTTTAGCTTCATACATTACTACGTAATCTATAACAACCTTTTCATTATTCTGATTAATAGCTCTATCAAAGAAATTCGTCTTAGTCCAAAAAGGACAAACTGCCAAAACCTTTATTTTTCTATATTTAAGCTCAATATTTAAAGCTCTCGAATAAGAAAGTAAAAAACTCTTAGATGCACTGTAAACATTGATATACGGAACAGGCTGAAACGCAGAATTAGAAGAAACATTAATGATATTAGAACCATCCTCCATATATGGCAAAGAATAATCTGTCATACTAATAACAGCTTTAACATTTAAATCAATCATATTAAGTTTTACATTAGTATCAATATTTTCTTCATGATCAAATTTCCCAAAACCGGCACAATTAACCAAAATTTTAATATTAGGTTTCTCCTTTTCTAATTCAATTTTATATTTTTCCAACTCATCTTGAATAGTCAAATCCAACGCCAAAACTTTAATATCCTTGTTAACTAAAGTTATTAATTCTTGCAATCTATTTTTATTTCTGGCAATAATCCAAATCTCATCAATATCTTTATTATTAGAAAGTTGACATACAAACTCCTTACCGATACCAGAAGAAGCACCAGTTATAACAGCAATACTTTTCATCTAAATCCTCTCATTCTTTTTCCAAAACATAAAATACATTAAAAATTATTCTTTTAATATTCCAAATAAATATGCAAAAAACTTACTCAAAAAACTTATTTATCGCTTTTCTATAAATTTCTTTTGCAATTTCATGTCCGTCCTTCAACTTGCTCTGCAAAATAACTCATACAAACACTAGAATTAACTTCTAAAACCATCAATCCACCATCAACAGAAATCACATCAACACTTGCAAAACGTGCATTCAAAGCTTTCATAACCTGAAGAGCAAAACAAGTCAGCCTTTCTTTCAAATCTGCGTCTTCAAGAAGCTGAGCTCTTGCTCCTTGACACAAATTATGCTTCCATGAATTTGAATTTCTAACTTTTTCAAAAATCAATTCTACTTCATCATCTAAACAAATAACTCTATATTCAGCTTCAATATTCATAAAAGGAGAAATAACCGCTGTATCATTTCTTTCAAATATTTTTCTAAGGCTACTCTTCAATTTATTCATATCTTTAACCATATAAACATCTTCACCCATAGATCCACATGTATTCTTTATAATTATTTTTTTGTGCTTATTCAAATAATCTTGAAATTCAGATGTACTATTTAAATCACTCTCATAACTCTTCACATGTTTAGTATAATAAATCAATCTATGTTCAACAATCGGTATACCTTCACTTTGCAAAACCTCGTAAGTAGCATATTTATCTCTACAAAGTAAAAAAGTAGTTTCCGAATTAAGCGGCATTTTAGTACCAGCAATATATTTATTAATCCTATTTTTCCCTAATTTTATGATCCACTCTTTTGATATCAATTCAAAAGAAATACCATCTTCACAACAAATTTCATTAATCAATTCTTGAAAATAATTCAAAATTAAACCTCCTTTTTAAGCTAAACAAAATTATATAATAGAGCAATAAAATGCTCAATAATAATCAAAATAAAAAGCAGATAATATTGAAAAATACTTTTTTTAAGTGTTCTTCAATACTATCTGCTTTTATCTAATATATTTTGGTAATTTAAGTTTCCACTGCTACTTCTTTCCTTCACAGCTTCTTTCTTAATATATTTTTT
>CASDSU010000034.1 GCA_949283575.1 uncultured Eubacteriales bacterium | reverse complement strand
AAGACCGTTAGGTCTGAACAAATCTGTTTGGGAATCATAGAAGAATAGGAAAAGAAAAAAAACAAACGGATTGGTTCGTAGCTAACGCTACTCACTTTTGTAGAGTGAAGGTCGTTAGACCTGAACAAATCCGTTTGTTTAAAATAAAGGAATGAAAATGGAAGAGTGGAAAGAATGTAAACTATCAGAAATAATGGACCTCATTGGTGGTGGAACTCCTAAAACTTCCAATCCTGATTATTGGGGTGGTGATATTCCTTGGATTTCAGTTAAAGATTTTAATGGTGAACGAAGATACGTTGGAGATACTGAAAAAAAGATTACAAAACTTGGTCTTGAAAATAGTTCTACAAAGATTCTTTCTAAAGGTGATATCATAATCTCAGCTAGAGGTACAGTTGGAGAATTAGCAATAATTCCTTCTGATATGGCTTTTAATCAATCATGTTATGGATTACGAGCAAAAGATTTTGTTGATAGTTGTTTCTTATATTACCTATTGAAACAATCCGTAAACATCTTGAAGCATAATACACATGGATCTGTTTTTGATACAATTACAAGAGAAACCTTTGAAAACATTAGCGTAAAACTTCCCCCTCTCCCCACCCAGCAAAAAATCGCCACTATCCTCTCATCCCTCGACGACAAAATCGAACTGAACAACAAAATAAACACCAACCTCGAACAGCAAGCCCAAGCCCTCTTCAAAAACTGGTTTGTAGACTTCGAACCATTCGGCGGCAAAATGCCCGAGGGGTGGAAAGTTGGAAAATTGTCGGAGATTGCTGATTATTTAAATGGACTAGCAATGCAAAAATTCCGTCCCCTAGAAGATGAAGAAGGTTTACCAGTTTTAAAGATTAAGGAACTTCGCCAAGGCTGTTATGATGAAAGCTCCGAATTATGTTCACCGTCAAAAGTAAAACCAGAATACATCATACATGATGGAGATGTTATTTTTTCGTGGTCAGGAAGCCTTTTAGTTGACATTTGGTGTGGTGAAACTTGCGGTCTAAACCAACACCTTTTCAAAGTAACATCACAAACATATGAAAAATGGTTTTATTACTTATGGACAAAACATCATCTGGACAAATTCATTTTCCTCGCTGCCGACAAAGCTACAACAATGGGACATATAAAGAGAGAAGAACTAGATAAAGCAGAGGTTATTATTCCAGATGATACAACTTATCAAAATCTAACTTCCGTGATAAAACCATTCATAGATGAAATAATAAATAATCGTATTGAAAATCGAAAACTATCTCAAATTAGGGATGGGTTATTACCAAAGTTGATGAATGGAGAAATTGAAGTGGGTGAGGTTATAATATGAGAAAAATATATTTTGATGAAGCTGGTTATTCCGGAAATAATTTACTCGATAATTCTCAACCACTATATTGTTATTTGGGAATTGAAGATGTTGACGGAAAATTAAAAGAAAAATTTCTAAACTTGAAAAATCTGCATAGATATAAAACGGATTTAGAAATAAAAGGGGCAAATCTTTCTAAAAGTGTTAAAGGTCAAAAATTTCTAATTGATTTGTGGAATACGTTTGGAAATGAATGTAAATTTGTTCTTCACGATAAAAAATTCGCATTAGCTTGTAAAATGTTTGAATATGTGTATGAACCTGTTTATTCAAATGTAAATACATTATTTTATCAAATAAATTTTCATAAGTTTATCGCGACCTCTATGTACAATCTTTTTATGAATAGTGACCATTCTGCTGAACAACTGTTTAATGGATTTTATCAATTCATAAAAAACAAGGGCAATGAATCATTAGACAAATATATACAATCTTGTGGAATTGTAGAAACGTCTCCACTTTATTATTTTAGTTTATTTTGCGAAAAGCATAAGACGGAAATAGCTTCTGATATTGATTTTACAGACAAAAGAGAAAAATTTATTTTAGACTTGACTCTTACATCCTTATATAACCTTCTTGGTATTTTTTCAAATGGAAATTCTGAAGCCATGGAAATACATTGTGATAATTCAAAACCTATTGCTAATGACAAAAGTTTCTGGAAAGCATTTGTAGGAAATACAAGAATTGTATACGATACAGTACTTGGTTCTGGAACTCAATTAACATTTAATCTATCACAAGAACCAATTTTGGATGATTCAAAAAATATTATTCAATTACAAGTCGCAGATATGCTTGCATCTTCAGTTTATCAAGCATATTTACATCCAGATTCTGATTTTTCAAAAAAAATAAATGAAATTTCAAAAAATTCTTATGTAGAAGCATATTCCGTTGCACCTGTAGATTTACAAATGGCTTATGATGAACATGAAAAACAAATTTTTCATGAGATAATACGATTATTGTCTAGTTCAAAATCTAAAAAACAGAAAATTGAAAAATTAGCGGAGAAATCATACTCTTTAAAGTATTATCAAGTTTTAAGAAATCAATATATTGCAGAATATATAAAAAATTTTAAATTAATAAAGTAGTATTATACGGAGACTATAATGAAGAAAGTTGATTTTAATCTAGAAAATTGTTACGGTATTAAAGAATTTAAAGAAACAATAAGCTTTGGTAATAAGAAAACTATTGTAATATATGCTCCAAATGGCACTATGAAAAGTTCATTAGCCAATACGTTTAGGGATATAGCTAATAAAAGAACTCCCTGTGATAGAATTCATAAAAACAGAAAAACAATATGTAAAATTACTGTTGATAATTCGACTATATCCCCAGATTGTATTTTTGTTGCAGATGCAGAAGGTGACTTAAACTCTGAAGAAAAAGTCTCAACTTTTCTTGCAAGTTCAAACCTAAAAAAAGAATATGATGCTATTCATAAAACTTTAGATGAAAATAAAAACAGTTTTCTTTCTAAATTAAAAGAAGTATCTAAATGTAAAGATTGTGAGAAGGAATTAATTAGAGTTTTTGGAAATTCATATAATAATGATTTCTTTTCTGTATTTGAAGAAATATGTTCAAAAGCAAGAACTCGAACTCAAATATGTAATATTGATTATTCAATTTATTTTGATAAAAATGGAAAGGTAAAGAATTTTATAAATGATTATGCAGTAACACTAAAAGAATATTTAAAAATATATAATAAGCTAATAAAAAAATCGATGTTATTTAGTCGCTCCAAAAATCAGAATGAATTTGGAACATATCAATTAGATCAATTAATAAAAGCGTTAGATGATAATTCTTTTTTTGAAGCAAATCACTATATAATTTTGAAAGATGGAACCAAAATAAATAAAAAGGAAGAATTGAAACAAATTGCAGACAAGGAATATGAAAATATTATAAATGATTCCGAATTGCAAAGAATATTTCTGGAGATAGATAATGCTATATCTAAAAATAATGAGTTGCGAAATTTTAAGAATGCCATTGAATTGAATCCAACTTTATTAACAAAGTTGATTAAGTATGAAGAATTTAGAAAAACTGTTTGGTATGGTTATTTCTTTCAACTGTCATCTGAGTTTACAGATTTATTAGATTTATATAAACAAAACAGTAATAAACTATTGGAATTAATAAATAATGCTAATAAAGAAAACGAAACCTGGAAAAATATTATTTCAATTTATAAAAATAGATTTTATGTTCCTTTTGACATCTCTATCAAAAATCAAGCTGATGTGATTTTAAAAAAATCAACTGCACATTTAAATTTTATTTTTGAGGATGATGGTGATAAAGATAGTTTCGAAGAAAAAGAAGCGTTTTATAAAACTTTAAGTAAAGGAGAACAAAGAGCTTTTTATATCCTTCAACTCTTATTTGAACTAGAAGCTAGAAGAAACTTAAAAACAGATAATCTTATAATTTTCGATGATATTGCAGATTCCTTTGATTACAAAAATAAATACGCTATTATTGAATATATTGCGGATTTAATAAAAGATCCAAATAATAAGTTTTATCAAATAATATTAACGCATAATTTTGATTTTTATAGAACTATAGCTTCAAGGCTTGGTATACCTAGAAGTGATTTATATATGACTTATGAAAAAAATCATGGATGTATAAAATTAAATCAGGGACAATATACACAAGATGTTTTTGGAAAGGTTTTGTCTAAAAATGTAAATGACCCCAAAATTTTTATAAGCCTTATTCCATTTGTACGCAATATAATTGAATATACAATGGGAAATAAATCCAAAGAGTATATGAAACTTACTTGTTGTCTTCATAATAAATCAAAATCAGGAAAAATTCATACAACTCAAATTTTTAATATATATAAAAAAGTTATAAAAACTTGTAAAAATGAAACATTCAAAATAAGTAAAAAACAAATAATTCCTTTCATTTTAGAACAAGCTATGTCTATTGCAAATGAAAGAAGCATTGATGAAATTTTGTTAGAAAACAAAATAGTACTTGCAATCGCCTGTAGATTACTTGCTGAAAAATATTTAATTAAGATTTTAAAACCTAACACAGACTTAATTACTTCAAATCAAACAAGCGAGTTAATAAAACAATATAAAGAATATCCAAATAAGAGAAAAAATAATCTATTAGTTTTGGATAAAGTAAATTTAATGACACCTGAAAATATTCATGTTAATGCATTTGTCCTGCCCAAAGTGAACTTGGACTTTTTTAGGAAAGCTTATAAGGTGGTTTAAGAGTGCTGCTGTTGCAGCCAATAAGCTTTTCTGTTGATATCTGCAGTATGAAGTTTTTCTCTTCGTTCTGCAAGCCTTGATTCTTT
>CASDSU010000033.1 GCA_949283575.1 uncultured Eubacteriales bacterium | reverse complement strand
TTGCTTACAATTTATCCGCAGGGAACTATGGTGAAGCTATATTTGACGCAATTGGAATAGCATATGATACAATTGCGACTTTAATACCATTTTTACCTGGAGGCGCTAGTGCTGCATTAAAGGCGGGAAGAGCTACAAAATCTTTTTCAACTGCGTATAATACAGGAGTAGATTTTACAAAAATTGCAAAACATGTGGATAACTTCGCATCAAAATATACAGCAGATGCATTTTCCTCTAGTGCTGTTTATGGGACTAAACTACACAAATATGTTTCAGAATCGTTATACTCCAGTTACAATAGGTATTCCACTAATTTTTATGATTTTCGCGCTTTAAGTCATACGAAGATAGGTGGTCCTGATTTTATAAATAAAAATAATAAGATATGGATGGACATAACAACACCTAGTTCTTGGAGAGCCCATGAATTGAAGTATACTTCTGGTTATGGATTTGGGATAGGTATAACTTATACAAGAGGAGTTGGAGTTAATTCATCTCGTTTAACAACTGGTGCTGGCTATTTATCTGGTGCTCTTTCATTTAAATAAGGATATATATGATGGAGCAAAAAAAGTCTATTTATTATAAGAGTACATGGGATTACAAAAAAATTCGCCCCAAAATAAGGTGTTTTATTGAAGATGAATTCGTTATAGATTTAACAAAAATATTAGAAGACTGCGATAAAACAGAATCAGGATATCTCGATATGAGAGGTTTTGATTTCTCTAATCTATTTTCTTCTCAATCAGCTATTGATACGTTATTGAAAGAATATAAAGATGAAGAAAATTTAAAAACGCACCTTTCGAAATACGGATGGAGCGAATACGCTATAAATTCTTTTATATCCCAATCTAAAAGCCAGCCTATTACAAAGAGTTATCATGGTGTTTTTATAATAAGGTTAGGGTATAAACAGAAGATAGATTTTTCATATTCTGAATCTAAATTTGCAACAGAAATTAATGAAAATTTAGATGATTGTATTTTTGAAGATTGCAAACACAATATAGAATTTAGAGGAGAATTAACTCATTGTATTTTCCGCAATTACAAAACTGGTTGTCCATATATAGGATCGTCTAATTATAATACAAAATGTACCTTTGACAATATCATAAGGGGAAATACAAGTTACCTGTCTTTTAAGCCCAACGTTACATATCAAAGTTGTAAATTCCTACATACTCATTTTAAGGTGGTAAGTTTACATGGAACGGTATTTGATAATTGTGTTTTTGATTGTACAATGGAAGGCGAAGGAATTCGCCCTATTGAAATTCCAGATTTTCTAGATGAGCTAAAATACAGATTTAGCTTAGGCTTAGGCGCAATTTTTTTTAACGGGAAAATTATTCCAGTGAAATTTATAAACTGTGATCTGTCCAAATTAAAACTTAAAAATTTAAAAATAAGTAAAGGCATAAAATTTATTGGCTGTACATTTAAAGAGAATGAATTCTTGAGATAATAGCAGGTCTTTATAAACAAAATAAAAGGATAACTAATATACATAGCAGAAAACACAAAACAGTCAAAGAATCATCAAAAAATCAATGATATGTGGTGTTGAGAAACTAAAATGACAAAACCAAAAAGAAAGATAGATTTATGAAAACCAAAACGACAAAAACGATCAGCGCGTTACTCCTTTTGGGAAGTACGCTTGCTTTTGGAACGGGCAACGACTCATTGTATATGGGGAA
>CASDSU010000032.1 GCA_949283575.1 uncultured Eubacteriales bacterium | reverse complement strand
ATTAAGTGAGTGTGCTTTTCTTGCAATTTGATTAAGATTATTTCCTATTGCTCTCATCTCTTTCATTGTGTCATAAAATTCTTCGCCCGGTTTTTCTCTCGGCTCAAAACCTATAATCAAGTTTCTTAATAACTCTGATTCATTAAGTCCAACTTTCTTTGCTTTCTTTTTTAATTGTGTTGCTTCTTCTCTATTAAGCCATACTTGTTTTTTTATATTTCTATTTCTCATCTTGCACCTCCGTATTTGCCTTTTCTAACTCTGCACATTTTGCTTCCATTTCATTTATTCTGTTAATCTGTAAACAACACATAAGAGTTGTCATTGATAAACCTCCAATAATCAATCCCATTATAAAAAATAATAATTCTCTCATATTTCATTTTCCTTTCTCACATAATTTTTATTAAGAAAAAAGAGCCAACATATTTTTTAAATATTGGCTCTGATATTCTCATAAGGGGTTTGGGGACTTTCCCCACATACGAATATATACGGGAGTATATATTCAGTGCTGGCTAGGACATACCTTTCTTAAAGATATCCTGTTCTTAAAGTAAACATCTTCCACATTCTGAACAAAAATATGGGCAATTTTTACAGCATTTTTCTTCAGTTTCTTCTGTAAACTCTTCCTCGATTTCTTCGTCATCATCTTCAACTTCTTCAATTTCCATTTCAGTAAATTCATTTGCAATTTCCATTCCATCTAACTCAAATAAATCTACTTCATTTAAAATTTCATCTACCATTTCAACTGCTTTTTCTTCACTTTCTGATCCAACTTCCAATTCAATTTGTTTTGATTTTTGTACTAAAACTTTAAACTTTTTCATACTTTCCAATCCTCTCTTTCTAATATTTTTATCAACTAAATAATTAGTTTCTTTTAATAAATTCACAAAATCCAAATCTAAAATTTCGCATAATTTTATTAAAGTTACTACATCAATTTTTGGCTTAAAACCATTTTCAATTCGTGATATTTCACTATGACTTACATCAATTAAATCTTCAATATCTCTTATTGTAAGTTTTAATTGATTTCTTCTGTCCTTTAAAATTTTTGCTAATTTATAATAATCAAATCTCATAATTTTACCTTTCCCTTTCTCTATTTTTCTTTGGATTTATTCCTAATTTTTTACACAAAAAATCATTGACGTCCTTTCCAACTTTTGGTGGATCATCAATGATTTCATACTTATCTTTTAGCAATGTTTGAATTGCTAATGATGAGTTTCTACCTGCATTGTCATTATCTAAATGAAGAATAATCTTTTTAATTTCTTGGTGTTCATTAAGATAATATTTTAAAGAAATTGGTAATGAACTATCCTTTATTTCTTTGGCAGGTTGATAAACTCCTCCTAATGATATAAGTGTTTCATTATACCATTCAAGGTTATATATTTTCATTAAAGTAGCATAAGAAAGTAAATCAATAGCACTTTCAAATAGATGTATTCTATCTGTTTTTTCTAGTGCCTCTAATCTAAAAGAAAAAGCCTTATGGCTTCCTGTTGCTTCTTTCATATACCTACTTTCATTTGTTCCTCTACACATTGCATACCTTGCGTTTTTATTGTTATCATATCCAACAAATACAACATTATTGTTAGGATAATCTTGATAAATCAAATCATTATCTATACATTCTTGTATGATATTTTCATCAATTCCTCGACTAACTAGATATGCTTTTGCCTTATCATTATTTGGTGCTTTCTTTGGTAAATATAATCTATTTTCCTTTTTTGTAGAGTAACTTTTATAAGGTCTTGGTGGTACAACTGCTACTTTACCAACAATAGTTTCTACTGCTTCTAAAAAAGAATATTCTTTTACTTGTATTAAATATTCTAATGCACTTTTGCCACCAATTCCTCTTGAAAACCAATACCACATACCATTACTTATTTTTAAACTATCGTGAGTTTTGGTCATAAAAGTATTTCTATTGAACTGTACTAATTCTTCTGGCTCATAGTTTTTTAAATAAGTTAGTAAGTCCATTTGTTTTACTTTTTGAATAATCTCTGGTGGGTAGTAAGCCATATATATCACTACCTTTCCATAGATTTATTCTTTTCTTTTTGTTCTCTTTTTAAAGTTTCTATTGTATCATCTATACTGTATTCTAAAGACTCGTGTATTCCTCCATCAAAATCCATCCATCCTTGATAAAGTTCTTCAAGTGGCTTTTCACATTTATTTAATGCTTTAATATCACTAATATCATACTTCTCATATTCTGGATAAAACATTGAAACAAGTTCCTCTTTCATAACTTTTTCATAGGCACTATCTATAATTTTTTCCGGAGATAATTGCTTTAAATTTTCAATAAAAAGATCATATTCTTTTTCCATTTTACTATATAATTCTTCTCTAACATTCATAATATTTTCCACCTTTCTTTGTTTTAATTACAATAAAAAAAGCAACTAGATTTCTCTAATCGCTTTTCCTTTCAGTAAAGAATTTTACTATTGGAACATTTAAAATAATTGATATATTCTCTATTAAAACAAGTGTTGGCTCTTTCTTATATTTTTCTTGTTCCAAATTTTCTATAAACTTTTTTGTCTTACCAAGTCTTACTGATAATTCTTCTTGACTTAAATTATTTTGCTCTCGATAATATTTAATATTATTTGTAACTATCGTTTTTAATTTACAATTTTTATCACTCATTCTAATTATCCTCCATTACAATTTTTTGAAAATAGTTTTCTTTCGTTAAAGATTCCAAACTGGTATTTAATGTTTTACATATATCTATTACAACAGCTACAGGAGGAATCTTTTTTAATTTTAGGCTTTCTAATCTTTCAATATAATCTTTAGGTTTACCTATGATTATTGATAATTCTTCTTGACTCAAGTTGGCTTTTATTCTATAAATCATAATGTTTATAGCCAATTTATTCATCAATTCAAAATCTTCACTTGCCATATAATTCTTCCTTTCCTGCAACCATTATAAATAATCAAAAGAAGATAAACAAATGTGCAAATTATCTTGCATAAGCCTTTTCGTAGGTTTGACATTCTACTT
>CASDSU010000031.1 GCA_949283575.1 uncultured Eubacteriales bacterium | reverse complement strand
TTTCTTCATTATCTTCAGAAGATTTTATTAAAACATTAATTTCATTTTTTTCAATATTCATTACATTTTCACTAATAACTTTTATTTTCATAAAACCCTCCATTCTATTACATATAATATATAATTATACAACTAAATGTATTTATTTTCCATTATTTGTGACAAGTGGTTTTATAATATGATGAACGTAATTTACAAGCATAAAAAAAGAATGTCTTTTCAGACACTCCCCCAAAAGTAAGCATTATTATTTATAACTTTACTGTTTTCTCTTTAATCGCTAATTGTAACTGTTACATTAGCAGAACCAGCCAAAGATACCTCTATAACATACCGACCTGCATCGGCGAAATATACTCGCTTTCTTACAGACGTGTCTCCAGAAAATTCTACAAAGTTATTGTAATAACTTCCGTCCGGCTTCATTACTTGAATAACACCATACCCAACACCAGAGGTAATTTCGATATCAAATTCAAAGTACTTGGGCGAATCAGATACATACAATTCAATTTCCCCAGAAGTGTTGATGTGTTTTGTTGCTGAATCAAGTTCTGCAGCATATGCAACAGTAGAAAATGCTACTACAAACATTAAACACAGAACTACGAAAAAGCTAACGCCAAAAAGTTTTCTTTTCATTTTAAAGAACCTCCTGCTAGTTTTCTTTCTTTTATATAAAACTAATCCTGTGATTAGTAAAACAATTCCTAATGCACCTACAAATACAATCCAAGTTCCATTAAATACCTCTACATATGTAAGTTCATAATTTAAAGGTTCTACTTCATCTTTTTCAATAATACCTCTATAAGTTGCACTACTTGTATATTTAGATTCCCCTTGAACCTTTTGTACTCCATTTCCAGAGTAATATGCTATTCCTTTATAAGAAACTGGTACTTGCGAACTTCCTATCATTTGTGTTGATTGAACTTTCCAATCAACCGATACAAGTTTCATTGTAATACCATTCTTTACTTTTGTTTTAGGTACTTTATCTAAATCGTTTGCATTAAGATTTTGATATTCAACTGTTTCTGTTACTTTATAAGTTTTATTATATGTACCATTAAATACTTCGGTCGTAGTTACAGTCGATGTATCAATAAGTAATGTTCCTTTAAAACCATTTTCATCTTCATAAGCTATTTCGGTCGGAAATTCTAATAAAACATCTTCAATTTTACCAGAATTAGTTTCGACAACTTTAATTTGGGTTTCCTCTTTGCTTAAAGTTGCATGTCCACCATTTTTGCTGGTATTGTCCAATTCATATATTTTCAAACCATCTTTTATTTTTTCTTCAATACCATTTTCAAATTCATATTGATTACTTACATCTATTTCATAGCTTTTAGTTATATATTTCTCTCCATTCTCTTTATAATTTCTTATAATGGTTGGAGTAAATGTACCAGCAAAAACTAAAGAACTCATAAATAAAGTAATAATTAAAATACTTAATATTTTCTTCATACTTTCTTTCCTCCTTAATTTTTTATTATTTAACTATTTTGTTGGACTTCTAATATTATGATTCATACCTAAATTCCCCCTTTTTAACAAATTATTTTTTCATCTAATGCGTTTGTCCACAGCCAATATACAATCACTTTTCGTACCCTTTTAAATTCTGCATCATTCAACTTTAATCTGTTTTTTATAAAGGTATCTTCTTTCTGTTTTATGTATTTAAGCATTATAAACTCATGCATAATTGGATACTCGTCATATAAAAAGGCAAGCATTTCTTTTAAAAACGCCTGCCATTTTTTATATCTACATATTCTATTGTCATCTATCATACATATAACTTGATCTTCAAGAGTGTTTTGCTCTTCATTTTGACTTTTTAGCCAAGTAGCAACACTGCCACTAATTAAGTCTATGTATTCCTTTTCAACTTCTTTTATCATATTATCTAAATTCTTATAGTTATATAAGAAAAATTCTATTGTTCTAAATTCTTTCATAAATTACCTATTCCTTTCATTTTTACCATTTGACATATCCTATTTGCTAAATATTCAAGAAACTTACATTTCTCTTTCATACATTCTATAAATTCTTTTCTTTCTATCTCTTTATGACTTTTGACTAAATCTTCGATATATTTAGCCCTATTTTCATATTTTTTAGTGAATTTATCCTTATTTAATAAGTATTCTGCAACTGCATCAGCAAAATCCTCTGAATACCTTTGTTTATTAACTATATATTTCCTTGAATATTCTGTAATATAATTATTGTCCTTTTTAACAGCTTCTGAATAATCTGTATATTCATAGTCAAGTAACTTCATGCTTATTAAGTGATTTCCCCAAATATGACCAACCTCGTGCAAAATTATATATTTCTGTGTCGAAGCATCATATTGTTCATAGTCATATAGATAAATAACTTCATTTTTAGTAATTCCTGCTACATTTCCATTTTTTTCTGGATTTAAAACAATTTCTTCAATTCCTTTTTTCATTTCAGCAGGTAAAATACTCAAATATTTGCTAATTTTATTAACAGATTTCTTATTAACAGCAGTATATTTAATCGAAAATCCATCTTCGAGGCATAAAAAAAAGCCCAATTCGTTTTGAACTGAGCTCTCTACTGATATTTCATTTGCCTTAACACTACCACACATAAGAATAAGAACGAGAATAAATATTAACATTTTTACAATATTCACATTTTACCTCGCTTATCTATTTTTAAGATAATATTCCATAGATTCGTTTAAAGCTTCAATAATTCTATTGTAAAATATTAAATCATTTTCATCTTTTTCACAAATCCAGCTAGATGTAGCATTACTTTGTGCCTCTTCTGCAATATTCCTTAAAGTTTCATTATCTGCCTCTATTTCATCATATTTATATTTTAGCTCTTTTTCAAAGAACTTAATCTTATTTTTCATTAAGAAATATATTATATCTGTGATAACATCGCCATTAAGCAGGTCAAAAAACTCTGATAATATTTCATCATTAACTTTTTCAGCAAGTTCTTCAGCTTTTGCCTTTTCAAAATCCTTAAGATTTTCTATATTTTTCAAACTAAAAATTACATCAAAAATTCGATTTTCTGCCTCATAATAAGTTTCGTATTTCTTATAAACCTCAACAATTAGTCTTTTAATAATGTTTATATCTATTTTTGTAGTTTCTTTTACTACTATTGATTCAAAATTTTCATCATTTACTATATTTTTTATAAAACTTTTTAAACTATTTCTCATAAAATTTCCTCCTTAAATAAAAAAAGTAGCCAAAAGCTACTTAAATTTTTTCATATTTATAAATAATTAGATAAATTTATAAAAAAGGTAATAATATCCAAAAATCGTATCCCCAAAATATCCCCAAAATAATAAATTATTATGGATTTTTTCATGTTATTGTAAACTATTTTGAAACATTTTAAATTTCGCCAAAATTTTCTTGTATCCACTCTGTTTCTAGCAAAAAGCCTATTTTCAGGCACAAAAAAAGTAGTATTTTTCAATACTACTTTTTTATTGGTGGGCAGAGGTGGATTCGAACCACCGTACTCAGTGAGAACAGATTTACAGTCTGCCGCCTTTAGCCACTCGGCCACCTACCCATATATTAAGTTTAATCAATGGTGGAGATTCAGGGACTCGAACCCCGGACCGACCGGTTATGAGCCGGTTGCTCTAACCAACTGAGCTAAATCTCCATCAGCTGACAAATGATAGTATAATAGAGTTTAACTTTATTGTCAACAAGTTTTTAAAATATTTTCCACTTTTTTGTCAAACTTTTTCAAATCCTTATTTAGCAAGTATTTCAAGCCCTAATTAATCGTTTGCAAGTGAAAAAAAATTCACTTGCAAACGATATTTTTATTATTATTTTGCTATATATAACTTACAGCAACATTTACTCTCTTCTCTCATTTTTTTACAAGGACAGATCGTATCCTCATTCATAGTTAAAACACATGGACAATATCCATTTTTCTTTTCAAGTCCTATTAAAATTTTCTTTACATGTTCTTCATCTTCGTTTAATTTCATCGAAGGATTTATTTGTAATCCTTTTTGTATTATTTCATTATTAATCATATATAATCACTCCTACTAATATTTCTTTTATTATTAGATTATACCTCTAAGTGTTGTAGGTAAATATTCATTACATTCTGCCTGAATATCTTTCATTTTCTCAGCTGAATATGGTATTACCGTTTTATTGTGATCAAAATAATTTTGTAAAACGTATTTTTTAGAACCAACATCTCTTAAAAATTTGGCTATATTAACTAAATTTTCTTTATCAATATACTTAGGATATACTGTTGTTCTAAATTCATAATTAACACCTTGTTTTAAAATTATATCAATCGATTCTTTTATTTTGCTAACATCAACTTTCTTTTGAGTTATTTCGTTATAATTTTCAAAATCGTTTTTTATATCCATTCCTACATAATCTATTTTATCAATAATTTTTTCTAAAATCTCTGGTGTATATCCATTAGTATGTATTCCTATTTTGAATCCATTGTCGTACAAAATATTTATTATTTTCTCAAAGTCTGGATGAACCGTACATTCACCACCAGAAATAATTACATGATCTATAAAATCTTTTCTATATAATAATTTAGGCAATATTTCTTTTTCAAAATCTAATTCCTTTTCTTTTAATAATCCTTTGTTATAACAAAATTCACAATCAAAGTTACAAACACCTGTAAATAATGTTGTACAAACGTTATCTGGATAGTCTATCATGCTTGACCATATTACAGACTTAATCATCTTGTTCCTCCCTTTTTGAACAATGCTTTTTGCAATATTCAATTTACAACTCTTCATTTGTTTTATATTTTTAGATAGAAAAAGCGAGCCTTTAAAAGAGCTCGCTTTTGAACTATCTCTTAAATTTATCTTACATTGATACTATATTTTTTAATTCTTCAATATCTCCAGAATATACTTTTCCATTGATTTCTACAGCAGGCATTTGATCTATATCTAAAGATGTTAATTTAGCGAAAGCTCTGAAATCTTCCTCTACATTTGTTTCTTCATAAGATATATGACTACTTCTCATAAAACTTTTTAATTCTTCACACATTGGACAATTTGGCATTGTATATGTTTTTATCATTTTAAATTTCCTCCTTAGTTAATAGCAGTTTTTTCTATATGTTCTTCTTCGGCTTTTGCCACTTGCTCACGATCAATATTTTCTCTTAATCTGTCTGCAAGTTCAGCTCGTTTTCCACTATTAAATTTGTCAATAAACACGTAATAACCTGTAATTCTTGTAACACCTCTTATATTGATGCTACCACATTTTGGACACTGTTCTAAAAGTCCATTACTCTTTGTTCTGCAATCATGACAAAGTGTATATTCTGGTGATAAAACCCATTGTACACATTTTGTTTTATACCATGTTGTTTCTAACAATTTATATATTGCTTTTGGACTTGGAACATTATTTCCTGACCATATATGAATCATACTTCCAGCCTCAACTAAAGTATGGAATTTTGATTGTTTTTGTAATCTAGTGATATAGTCAACATCACTATCTGCAGCAAAGTGAACTGAGTTTGTGTAATATACACCAAAGTTGTTTTCTTTGTGATATGCAGCTTCACCATATTTTTTGATGTCTAATTTTGCAAATCTACCCGCAGTACTTTCAGCTGGTGTTTCTTCCAACTTTAAGTTAATTCCATATTTCTTAGATAGTACTTTCGTTTGTTGATACATGAAAGATACAATTTCAAGACCTAACATGTATGCTTCGTCAGATTCATGTAGTTGCTCGCCAATTAAGTTGTATACACATTCATTTAAACCAACGATACCTATTAGATATGAAATATTTTTTAATCTAATATATGCTTTTCCATCCATACCTTTTGTATAGAAGCTAAGTGGTGTATTTTCTAAGCTTGCAAGTTTCCATACATAGTTTTGTCTTTGAATATTAGCTCTTGCAGCAAGTTCCATCCTTGCTTCTAACTCTTTGTAGAATGCTTCTATATTTTTACCAACTTTAAGTGGTATATTAGGCATATTTATTGATACGTTTTGACCTCCAACAAATCTTAATTCTTCTGGAGTATCTATTAATTTTTTATCTTCTTCTGTAAAGTCGATTTTTAATCTGCAACATTGTGAAACTGAGAATGCATTTCTATCAAATATGAAATATGGGCATCCATTTTTACTTGAAGATTCACAAGCAACCATCAACAAAGCTTTTGTTTTTGGATCTGTGAAGCATTCTTCATTAATGTGAAGATTAATTTTAGGGAATGCAAATGGCATGCCATCAGCATCACCTTCACCAACTACTTCAAGAATTGCTTTTGCAAATAATCTTGATTCTTTATCAAAATCTTTGTATTTTAGAATTCTATAACCTGTTTCTTCTGCATATTTCTTTGCATCTTCTTGTGTATCAAAATATTCAATTCCATTTAACTCATCAGTAACCATGTATTTCCCTTTTGGTCCCATAGCAAATACATTTGCATAATGATGAGGGATTGAAGCATAAATATTAAAATCAGAAAACGCAACTTGTCCACCTCTTGCGCCAGCAAGTTGTGATAAGTCAAATATTAATGTTTGTGCTAATTGTTTTATATCTTTATATGACATGTTAACCAATAATGGTGCAAAAAATACATTTATTGCTTCCCATCCAATCGCTCCAGCGAATTGTCCTTGTAAAAATTGTGTAAATGAACAAATATGTCTTGCAAGAACTGCAGCGCTGTTAGCTGGTTTTGAATTCGATGGTATCGTAGGGATGTTTCTAATACCATTTTTCTTTACATATTCTGGCGAATGACCTGAACAGTAAAATCTATCAATCATACCTAAATCATGTATGTGTAATTCTCCTGATAAATGTGCTGCTGCAATGTCAGCATCAAATACGTTTTTCAACGCATATTCTTTTAATATTCTTTCAGCAAGTGTTAAATTAATTGATTCTGGATTATGTGCTGTATTACCATTTTCTTTGTTAGCATTTTCAATAATTTCTGTAATATTATAAAATGGAATTGAAGCTTCTGAATTGTTTTTTAATTCTTTATTCAAACCTTTCTCTAATAGTACATTATTTACCATTGATCTAATTAAAGATGTACTAACTTCTGCAACTTGTGCATTTTTTAATCTCTCAGTAACTATTCCTGCAACCTCTTTGGCAAGGTTTCTATCACATCCAGCCTCACGTACTAGGGCTTCTACGATAGTTGTCTCATCGTATTCTTGTCTTTCTGTTCTTGTAGCAGACTCAACCATTAGAGCTATATCTAATGCATTGTTCTCTCTCTTTAGTTTTATTACGTTCACTTTATATACCCCCTTAGTATTTTTGTTTAGTATTCATCATTTGTTATCTTTTGTCTTTTTCCTTTGTAAATATTCACATAAAGTTACTAGTAATTTGTAATGTTTTTTTCATGTTTTTTTACATCAATTACAAATTATAAATTTTATGTCTATCAAATTTGACCTTATAAATATTCTAACATAGTTGTTTTTTTTTACAACAAAAATCAACTAAAATTTCGGATAAATTTCGAGTAATTTTTTATGTTCATTTCCAGTATTCATGCACATTTGCGAGCTTTGACTAGTGATTATGTTTCAGCCGTTTACATATAGTTTTTTATGTCCGATTTTTATGGTGATTAATTATTGGTTACCCTTAAATTTTATGTAATCTTAGGACAAAAAAATTGGGACGGTTCCTTTTTTACAAAATTTAATAATAGACAACAAATACAACAAAAAGTATTGTTTTTAAGCCTCAAACAACTCATTTTTCATTGCAAACATGATGCAATGAAAATGAGAACTCGGCGACAAAAAACAATACTTTTTGTTGTATTAAATAGTTTGTATTTTTGAAAAAGGAACCGCTCCAATTTCTATATTTCCTATTCTTCTACATTTTCTCCTGATTCAATTTCATCTTCAAGAAGTTCTGAAAATTTCACAGAATTTATTATTTTGTTTATTTCTTTCTTATTTGCTTCCAACAATTTTTTTGTTCCTGAGAAAACAATTGTTATTTCTCTATCTTCTAAAGGAATCAAATACGATATCATACCCGGATATACAAAATCCAATTTACCACTTACATAAATTTCTGTTCTTCCAGCAGGTTGTCCTGCAACTGTAACTTCTTCATATTCTTCAATAAGAACCTCTTCATATGAATTAAAAACTTTAAACATTATTATATAATCTTCACAAATCTGTTCTATTGTTTTGGTTGTTTTTTCTTTTTTTATTGCTTCTGCATATATCGTAATTCCTGTAAGATCACTTTTTGCATGAATAATTTCATCAACTAAATCTACTGCAATACCAGGAGTATCAGCATCTGTTTCTGTTATTATAGCCGTTATATTATTAGCAATTTGCTCTATATTCTCTACTTCTTTTGGAATATCAATATATGCCCTCGGATAAGATATTGTAAGACCAAATTCTTCTATTTCTACTTTTTTATACCATCTTTGACTTATCTTACCTACATAAATAATTCCTATACATATTGCTGCAGCTAATACCATAAACCAAAATAAAAGTGCTATCTTCTTTTTTCTCATTCTTTCAACTCCTCTTTTATCTATACTGGATTTATATGTACAATTACATCATATACATCCTTAAGTTCCATGACCCTTGCTTTCAATTTTCCAGCTATATCATGACTTTCATTTACTGTCATATTTCCATCTACAGAGACTTTTATTATTATCACAAATGATTTTCCTGCCGCTTTTGAAGTTATTTTGTCTATATGATCTATGCTTTTGAAACTTCTAATTATTTCCCTTATTTCCTCTAATTTCACTTCATTTATAGATTTATCTATAAGAACTGAATAACTTGTTATAAAAAATTTTATAGCTTCTATAAAAATTTTACAAGCAATAAATATCGCAATCAAACCATCTAAAAAATAAGCATTAAATCTTGAAGCTATAATACCAACTAACACGGATGTTGTAATCCAAACATCATTTTTATGATCTTGTGAATTAGCTAAAACTAATATATTTTCGCTCTGTTTCCCTATTTTATTGGTATATATGTACAAGCACACTTTGGTTATTATGGTTACGAGACATACAACAATCAAAGCATACGAAAATTCAAACTGACTTTGAATTATTAATGCTTTTGCCCCCTCAACAGCCACTGTAATTGCTAAATATCCCATTATTAAACTTATAATAAGAGAAAATACATACTCTGCTTTACCGTATCCATAATTGTGTTGCTCATCCGATGCATTTTGTGATATCCTACCACCTACAAATGTCATAATTGATGAAAGTATATCAGTTCCACTATTTACACTATCTGCAAACATTGATTGGCTCTTACTAGCTAATGCAACAACTATCTTTAGTATAAATAAAAATACATTGCCAACAATTCCTAAAAGTCCAACCTTTTCTGTCTCCTTACCTCTTTTTAGAGTATCTATTAACAAACAAAATCCCTCTCTTTTTTCAATTTTTTATTTAAGAAAACCTTTTATTATTTCATCTTCTGCTTCTTTTTCTGTAAGCCCCAAAGTCATAAGCTTTATAAGTTGCTCACCAGCAATTTTTCCAATCGCAGCCTCATGAGTTAAATTTGCATCAACATTATTTGCAGTAACTTCTGGTGTTGATTTAACACAAGCATTGTCTTTTATAATTGCATCACATTCAACGTGTGCAAAACACTTATTATCACCTTGAACCTTTGATATAAATTCTTGCCTTGAATTTTCTGTAGCAACCGAACGTGATGTAACATGAGTACTTGAATTTTCACCTTTTAATTCAACATCAAATAATGTTTTTGCAAATTGATTTCCATGAGTCATTATTTTTTCACTTATAACTAAATTAGTGTTTCCATCTAAAACTGCTCTTGTTACCCTATCTGTTGAATCTACACCCTTTATCTGAACAGAATCCATTTCTAAAGTACTTCCTTCTTTCAAATAAACTTCAGTCACTGGATTCAAAATTCTTTTTCCATTACCATCACCTTCACCATAATGTTTTTCAACATATTTAACGTATGCACCTTCTTCTAAGAAAAATCTGTGAATTCCATTATGTTCAGAGTCTGCATGATGATCGTTATGAATTCCGCAACCTGCTATTATGTACACTTTAGCATTCTTACCTATATAAAAATCATTATATACAACATCTTTAAGTCCGCTCTCTGTAATAATTACAGGAATATGTATAAATTCATTTTTTGTATTTTCTTTTACTATAATATCAATTCCATCTGCTTCTTGTTTACTTACAATATTAACATTTTCAGTAATTTTTCTCTCAAAACCTTTTCCATCTTTTCTAATATTGTATGCACCCTCAAAGTTATCTGTACCAGTCACCTGTTTTAGTAATTCCTTATCTATATTATCCATTTTGTTTCCTCCTTGATAGCTTGCAACATTGCTTGTCCACTGTAACTGTATTTATTTTATCTCTCGAACCAATATCCTGAACTTCACCATTGTTAAGCAAAACAACTATGTCTGCAATATCTAAAATTCTCTCTTGATGCGAGATTATTATAGAAGTACTGTTTTTATTTTTTTCTCTTAAGTCTTCAAATAATTCAATTAAGTTTGAGAAACTCCATAAATCAATACCAGCCTCTGGCTCATCAAATATAATTAATTTATTATTCTGAATAGCAACAGTAGCAATTTCAATTCTTTTAAGCTCTCCACCTGAAAGCGATGAATTAATTTCTCTATCTATATATTCTTTTGCACAAAGTCCAACAGCTGAAAGAATTTCACAAGCTTCTGCTTTTGTAACATTTTTTCCAGACGAAAGCCTAATCAAATCGTATACTGTTATACCTTTAAATTTAACAACCTGTTGAAATGCATATCCTATTCCCTTTCTAGCTCTTTCATCAATTGATAGCTCGGTAATATCCTCTCCATCAAAAATAATTCTACCAGAATCTGGTTTTTCAATTCCCATTATTATCTTTGCAAGCGTTGACTTACCAGAACCATTTGGTCCAGTAATTACAACAAATTTATCATTTGGAAGTTCTAAACTTAAATTTTTTAATATATGTTTATCATCCCTTGTAAAATTTATATTTTTTAATTCTAACATTATTTTTCCTCCATTTATTACCAAAGTAAGTCAGTAGATATTTTAGCATATTTTAAGTCTACTAACAAGAGGTTGAAATTTCTCCGCCACTTGTGTTTATAGATGAAAAAATCTTTTTAGTTCTTCCTTTAAATCCTTACCACACAAGGCTATTGCCATAATTAATGTGATTATACTTGTGATTGACGTTAATGATATTGGTAACATTTTTTTTGGACTTGCTACCGCAATAATTACAATTATTACTGTATTTAATGTAAGCGCTAATATTTGATATAACGCATATTTAAAGTATTTTTTTCTCGTAACGATTGTTAAAACTAACATTGTAATATTTTCAGTACATATTGCTATAGGAAGACCTATTGAAATTGACCATCCTCTATACCCAATTATTACATCTAATAAAAATAAAATTGCTGAAACCGCTACTGTTTGAAGTAAAACATGTGATGCTATATTTATTGTTCGTTTTACCGCATAATATACAGTAATCCATGAGTATATAACACCTAAAATCACTATTAGCGACCATTTAAAATTAGGCGTAGTTAAAGCATTTATTAAAATACACGATGCGCACAATATTTCTGATATTATGATAAGAGTGTTTATAACAATATCACTCTTTTTTACATTAATAATATTAGGATAAAGACTCATATACACCATTACTTTCTGTTTTTATTTTTATATTCTTCTCTTTTAAGAAATTGTAAACTCTTCTTTCAATATCATTGTCAGCTAAAAGTGATGTAAAGGTAAAAATTAATTTTTCACCATATGAAACTATTGAGGTTTTAGTATTTCCTATTGTATCCGCAGGTAACAAAAACAAAAAGGTTTCAATTTCTTTTTTGTATTCTTCTGGTACTACAATATTTCCCAAGTTTGAAATTGTTGTCGTTATATTTTTTCGAGTGGAAAAATATGATATATGTGAAATGAATTTTTTTAGTGGCATTGGTGCAATCCTTGTAACTATGTTACTTCCAGTTTTTACAGCAGATGTCATTGCTTTTTCCAGCTCTGCATGTGTAAGTTTCTTATCAAATTCACTAAGTACAATTCTCAAAAAATCTTCAAACTGATATTCTTGATTTTTTTCAATCTTTATTTCAATAGTTACAAATAAAAAGAAATTAAGAATTGTATTTGATTCATAATACTTTTTCAAATCCACTGGAATGTGTATTACAATTGGCTTTTTACCTCTTTGTGTCTTATATTTTTCTAAATATATTGAATATGCAAGCACCGCTGACATATATTCTGTAATTGTTGCTCCTGCAGCCTTTGACGCCTTTTTCAAATCAGATATATCTATAAATTCATGAATTACTCCCATTGCACCAAAAGGAAGCTTTCTGCCTTTTATATTAAAAGCTTTGTGTGCATGTGATTTTTGTTTTTTCTCTTTATCATAATTTTTCAAATAGCTATCTTCCGCATTATTGGAAATTATATCTTCATGTATCCTTCTTTCCAAACTTCTATTTTTGCTCAAATCTATATATTCATAGACAATTTCTTGCAAGAATTTTATTGAGGTATTAGCATCCGTCAAAGAATGAAAAACTTCCAAATTAATCTTTCTTTCATAATAACTAACTCTGAATGGATATCCTTTGTTCGCTCGTTTTTCAATATATTTACAAGGATATGTGCTTTCGATTTGAACTTTTGGCTTTTTCATATTTTCTTCAAAATAATACCAAAAAAAACCGCGTCTCATCGTTACTTTAAAAACAGAATGTTTATTTAAAACTTCTTCCAAAGCCTGTTGCAATAACTCTGGCTTGATTTTATCCTTTAAAACCACAGAAACTCTATAAACTGAACTCAGTTTTTTATTTGATACAAAAGGAAAAAGCTTTGCAGAACTATCTAGCCTTCTCCATCTAACTTTTTTCTTATTCATAAATCCTTTCCTTTATTTCTAGTTTTATCAAAATTCTAATATTTCTTTCACTAAAGTCATATAATCTTCCTTTGCATTCATATCTTCAATAATCCAATTATGAGTTGCCTTTTCTTTTTCGATTATCTTTAATCGACCATTCTTTTGATTATCAAACTTTTCTTTTAATGTATGAACATCTGGATTTAACATATCTGATGTTCCTGTAAAAATAGTGACATTTTTTATCTTATCGATATCACCATTTATTGGACTGAGTAAATAATTTTCTAAATCAGTTTTGTCCGAATACATTTCAGCAGCTAATTTCAAAACAGATTTTTTTAATACTGTATCCTCCTTTTCTTTTTCTGATATTTTTTCATTTTTGAGCGATATATCAAGCCAAGGAGAAATTAAGATTAATTTAGTTGGCTGTTTTTTATCTTCTAATGCTAATTTTTCCGCAAACGCTAATGACAAAGCTCCACCTGCAGAATCTCCCATAAAAATCAAATTATCTATATCTTTACATTTATCATAAACTTTTTCCAACATATCAAATACGTCTTTGTATGTATTCTTAGGAGCAAGTGGATAATCTGGAAAAATAATTTTCATTTTCGTATCATTTACAAGTTTATAAATAAAATTCCAATGACGATTAGTAATTCCACCAACATATGCACCACCATGTAAATATATAATCGTCGCCTTAGGATTAATTTCATTTTTACTATCTATTATGTATATTTTTCTTTCATCTATTTCTTCCTCTTTTACATTTGCTATTTTTCTTATTTCACGATTAATATCAAATTTTTTTACACCTTTTGGACGCTTCTTGTAATATCTAAAAATTGCCATTGCAAAGAACATTACAACTACTACTGCAAAGTTAATTACTAGCTGAAATATATTCCCCATATATTCTCCTCTTTTCATTTACATCAAAATCTCAACTATATTTTACCTATTATTTTTCATTTGAACAAGAGGAACAAATAAGTTTCACATTGACTTTTTACCGTGTTTTTAATAAAATGCTATTATCAATAAATCAATATATAGAACGGATGTGATTTTATGTATAAAACTGAAGAAGAATTTTTAAAAAATTATAATCCTAAAGATTATGATCAACTTTCTATGACTTCTGATATCTTACTTTTAAGTATTTCTTCTGAGAAACAAGAGAATTATCGTAAAATTAATGAGAAAAAGTTAAGTATTTTGCTTGTTAAAAGAAATGAATTTCCTTATAAAGATAAATGGTGCTTGCCTGGTGGCTTTTTGAATCCTAATACTGAAACTCTAGAAGATACTGCTAAAAGAATTTTAAAAAAAGAAGTCAACCTAGAAAATATTTATATGGAACAGCTGTATACTTACGATAATGTGAATCGTGATCCTAGATGTAGAGTTGTTTCTACCTCTTTCATCGCGTTGGTTGATAAGAATAAAATAACAGATAAAATAAATCCAAATGCCTCTTGGTTTAATATGGAGTTTATTACAGATAATGATAAAAACATAAAAATTAATTTAGATAATGGCTCTGTATCTTTTAAAATCGAGTGTAAAAAATCTATTGATGCTGCCTCAAGAAGTGTAAAATATGAACTTACAAAAAATGATTTTATTGCTTTTGATCATCCTTTGA
This sequence comes from uncultured Eubacteriales bacterium, assembly GCA_949283575.1. GTDB lineage: Bacteria > Bacillota > Clostridia > TANB77 > UBA1234 > UBA1234. The sequence continues at coordinate 199,908 of CASDSU010000031.1, read as the reverse complement.
TTATTTTTAATGGCATTGAGAGAGTCAGAAATAAAATTGAATATACTGATTTAGTTTTTTATATGATGCCTAAATATTTCACTTTAGGTGAACTTCAAAAAGTATATGAAGCTATCTTGAATAAAAAATTATTAGAACCTGCTTTTAGAAGAACAATTGCAAGCAAAGTTAAGAAAACAAATTATGTTCAAACTGGTGAAGGACACAGACCATCTGTTTTGTTTACATATAAAAAAGGATAAGTTGTAGACTTTTGGGACGTCCATTAAAAGTCTAGCTTAAAACGTAGTAGCATATCCAACTTGAGGATATGCCACACTTTTCTTCTCGCACCTTTATTTAAAGATGCTTTTAGAGGAAATATTAATTTTTATACTTGAATTAGGCTTTTTATTAATTCTTTATTCTTCTCATACCTTTCACTATAGTCACCGCTGATAGATACGTATGCAATATTGTTCTTTTGAAGTATTTGCTTTAACTTTTGGTTATTCGCTTTCCTTACTTCATTATCTCCATAAGTTCTAGTTCCGTCTTGCACCCACTTTACATCTGGCTCTAAGAAAATATACAAATCGTAGTTGTTTAATGCAGATATGCATTCTGCAATTTGGGGAAAATTCGGATTGAAATCAGGTGTGTTTTCAAATCCTAATTGGTAATAATATAAGGTAATTAGTGCATCTGTATCAATGATTAAAACTTTATTCGCATTTCTCATAGCATCTTTTTCGAGTTGCTTATGCTTGAACAAAATTTCAAAAACTTCAACATTTTCCATGTCGCTTGTGAGATTCCTAAGCCACATCAATCTTTCTCTGTGATCAATCTTATTTGGAGCATTAGTAACACTAAGAACCACATACAACTTTTCACATTGATTCGAAGCAGTAATTATATTATTTACATGTCCTAAGTGCAATGGATTAAACGCTCCTCCATACATATCAATTTTGTACTTCATTTTTCTTCCACCTTTCTTATTTCTTTCTCCCATTTAATACACATTATTATGGCGTTTCCTAAATACACCGCCCACATCAATAAAGTAGCCATATTTTCGCTGCCACTCATAAAATTGCAAAGCCACATGTATACACTAAAAACATCTACCGCAATCCAAATCCACCATTGTTCTGAAAACATTTTTATAGAAATTATCATAGCAATCACTGAAGAAATTGTTGTGAAACTATCAACAAAAGGCATTGCATCTCCCATCTTTTTCAAAATCAAAGCGTACACCAAAGTTAAAATAATCATTGAAAACAAACATGTAATTCTTGATTTGTTATTCATATGACGTTTTTTGACTTCATGTGTTTCTTGATTCATATTTTTACTCCAAATATAAAAACCAACAAATTGCATTGGTACATAATATAGAGCATTTAACATTGTTTCTCCATAAAGCTTAGCATTATATGAAATAATAGCATATAATACCCATTAAACTGTCATTCCAATAAATACTTAAACCAATAATAACACCACAAGCCAGAAGTAACCACAATACCTCTAATACTTTCCAACCGCTCACTTCATTCTTTAATACCTCATTTAATTTCATATTAACATTCCCCCATCTTTTTGATATTAACATTTAGTTAATATCAAACTTTAAAAACAATAAACCTTTCGGTTTTTGTTATTAACAATTTATTATTAACACCTCAATTTGTCAATAAGTTTTTACTAAAATATAATAAAAAACAAAAAGACACCCATAAAACATTTGTTTTATGGGCGTCTCTTTTTTTATCTTGCTTCATACTGATAGCAAGGCATAAGTTGTAACTTAAACAAGTTCTTTTCGTGCAACGTGTCGATTCGATTCTTCACTTCCTGGTCTTCGCAAACACCTTCGCGGATGTATCGATCAAGTGCAGCATATGTAAAGCCCAGATTGTCTTCATCAGTTTTGCCACACAAACCATCGCTCGGAACCTTGTCAATGAGCTCGGCAGGAAGTCCAATGAGTCTACCGATTTCCTTGATTTCGGTAACAGTAAGTTGTGAAAGCGGACTGAAATCTCCAACAGAATCACCATACCTGGTAGAATAGCCAACCCAGTCTTCAGAAAGGTTGCAGGTATTGGCTACGCGACCATTGCAGCTTTGACTCACTGCGTAAAGCGTCGACATTCGAATACGCGGAGGCAGGTTAATCAAAGTCTGGCTCGTAAGCTCGAGCTCAGCCGGAATATTGCTTATTACACCATTCACAGCATCTGCGATATTCACAACGTAGCTCTTGATTCCAAGATGATTCACAATCATCTCTGCGTAATGAATATCAGACTGTACACCATTAGGCATAAGCACGCCAATTACTCTATCTTTACCAAGAGCATCTACGCAAAGCGCTGCAACGATGCTGCTATCCTTTCCACCAGAAATACCAACGATTGCGTTACAGGTCGGACCGTTTTCTTCGAAAAACTTCCTTATCCATGCAACTACTTCGTTTTTTGTTTTATTTGCATCAAACATTAGAAATTCCCTCCATTCAAAATGCTTCTGACTTCAGAAAGCGTATACTCTTTCACGAGCTTACCATCCTTGAATACAGTTTCAAGCAGGTTTCCTTCAGGGATCGTTTCAGATGTGTAACCATCTTCGTATTTCAGTTCGCCATTCTCGTCCCTAAATACGTAGCACAGTCCCTTCTGGCTCTTCTTGAATCCGCCTTCCTTGGGATCCTTGAAAATCGGATAGCACTTTCCGTTTACTTCAGCATAGCAGGCCTTGATGCAGGAACCAAACGTATCTCTGGTAAACGGCTTCAAGATGTCATATTCCTCGATGCAATGCATAGAGAACGAACCAACGCCCAATGCAACATTGCTACAAGCAAAACCATTTTCCATGAGAATTTCATAGATTCTCTCGCATCTCTGCACAGTGATGCTGTCGCCGTAGATTGCCTTAACATGAGGATCCAGAACCTTGTAACCCTTGCTGTTGATAGTTCCACCAAACAGTTCCCAAAGCTTGAAAACCGTCTTGGTAACAACTTCAACACAATCACCAGAGTCACCGCGCATCAGCATGCAGCCGTTATGCTTCATAATGTCATCATAAAGCTGTGGAAGAATGTTGTCAATAACATTCCAATAATCATAGCTGTCAAGGACACAAGAGAAACTAGTGTTGGGATACAGTTCATTTAAGAGTCTCCTAAGGAAAGTGATTTCGTCTCCATCGACTGCGTAGTTGCTACACATCACGAAGTGCTCAGTGCTGACTGCGCCGTATGCAACAGGTTCCTTCGTAACGTCGCACTTGAAATTCTTTTCAAGATACGGAATTACAGGTACCGTTGCAGTATTGAAGAAAGACATGCACCAACCGGCACCTGCCTTAAGCGCAGCGTCCAGGCCATCGTCACCTCTGAAGTCGAACGCACCCAAAGCTTTTGCTCTCGGAATGTTGTCATCGCAGGTCAGATCATAGTACTTATTCACAATCTGCCTGTAAGTTGCGCCGACAGTTGCGGTAATCTGAGGGTACCATACCTCTGCAGAAATCAGGCTTTCAAGCGCCTGCGGAAGCCAGGCAAATTCAGGATGCGTGTTCGTAATTCCGAACATCGGCACGTGAATCGGTACCATGGTTCCTTCAGGCAAGGAAATGATTTCAATCGGCAGATATCCCAAACGATGAAGCTTCTTGATTTTCTCGTAGTCATAAATTCCTTCAGCAAGCGATGCATCCAGCACTCGCTTATACTCTCTCACAACTTCCTCTTCAGGGAGTTCAAAGAAGTACTTGTTGAAATACTTGATAAGCCAGGTATTACAGAACATCTGAAGGCCAAACATAACCACCTTGTCCCACCTTTTCACTCTGCTCATTCTAGGAGTGTAGTAGGACATCGACTTGGTCATTCCAGGATTGATCATATCACTGTGAACCGTCTTGTAGAAATCGCACAGCAGCATAGGATTAATATCGTACATCTTTCATACCTCCACAATTAAAAACTTCGATAAGCGGATGAGTTACAGTCAGAATACTGTCGGTTGTGAAAATCCTTTTCAGAAGATCACTTTTGATAAGTTCACCTTCCAAAATACTGTTCTCACAGTGCGAAATGTACAGGTAAATATTCTTTGCCCCGAGCTCCTTAAGCTTCTTAGCGGAATAGTAGAACGTTCCTCCCTTGGAGCAAATATCATCGACAATAAGAATATTTTTCCCTTTAATCTCACCTACTTCACCAGCAGCATCAAGTCCAAGAATCTTGCCGTTCTTCCAATCACGTTTCTTGATACCAAAAGCATAAGGATGTTCGACCATGCCAGAGTAGCGTTTGCTCGCACCTTCATCAGGATAGAACATCATCGGAAGTTCGCCCTCTTCATCAGCAATCCTCTTAATGACGGCTTCTACATATCCTTTAGGACTTTCCACTTTGATATGGTTAATCAAAGCTTCACTCACATTCGAATGCGGGTCGAGGACAGTTACAGAAGCAAAGTTCAGCCCGTTAATGATTTCTGTGAAATACTTGAGCGTGAACACATCTTCTGCGCTTTTCACCCTATCCTGCCTTGCATTGGGAATGTAAGGCATATAAAGATGAATCTTCGGCACATCATGTGCATGCAAATGCTTCGCGAGAAAAATGAGCGCAACAAGTTCTCTGTCGTTTTCGTAATGCCATTCAATCACAGCTTCGGAAGTGTTAAAAACTTCCGAAGCCATCTTAAGAAGCAACGTCCCATCAGGGAAATTTCCGAGATTGAGCTCAGCGCCACCCAGCTTAATCATCTTACTTATCCTCCTTCACAATGATCTGGCACATCTTCATGGTTGCCAAAGCAGCGTTATGAGTTTCGGGAGTAACACCCGCGCAGCAGCTTGCATCAACGTAAACATTGTTCTCAGGGAAAAGCGCCTTGATAATCAGAGCGTTGGATACGACACAGATATCGGTACAAAGACCGATAAGTTCCACATCGCCAAGCTCAAACTCGTTCCAATTCACATAGCCAAACGTAGGCTTGTCTACGTAAATTGCGCCAGGAACTTCAAGTCCTTCCGCAATCTGCCAGCCATCAGTTCCTTTGATGCAATGCTCAACCGGCAGATGCCTTCCTTCATTCGTCTGCAGATAGTTGTCAAAGTGAGTATCGCGAGTGAAAATGATTTGATAACCATTTTCATAATACTCACGAATCTTCTTCTTGACATTTTCCACGATTGCCACGGCCTCTTTCGTTCCCAAAGCGCCATCAATGAAATCCTTCTGCATGTCTACAACGATGAGAGTCTTAGTATTCTTCATAATCTACATCTCCTTTTCATTCTTTTCATGAATGTTAACTACATTAACCGTCAACAAATAACTATTTGTAAACAAGAAAAGAAACTTTCATATCAATACTTTGCAACAATTCAATTGCACTTATACATCAAAATGAAAGTTTTCATTTTCGCTCACAAATATTTTATTTATTGTTTGTTATTATAATTCTGTTAATAACAAATGTCAAGTATCAAAATGAAAGATTTATAATTTCATCAAGATAAGCCTCCCTATTGTTGTATTATAAAGAAAACTGCCAATAGGTCTAATACCCATTGGCAGTCATAATTGACACTTTTCGTTTTTTATTCTTATCTTTCATCTATTTCATCATTGATTCTTTCAAGCTCTGCTTCAAGCTCTTCTATAACGCCCTCAAAATGTCTGATTTGATCATCAGTGTCTCTAAAAGCACCTTCTGTTGTTAATTCATTAATTCTCATTCGGCACTCTCTAATTCTTTCCTTAATCTCTTTTTTTGTCATAATCTAATCACCACCTCTCATAATAATTATTAACGTTCTGCTCATATATTGTCAATATTCTATTTTAATGTTGTAAAAAATGATTTAAACACAAAAATTGTTGACATAATTTGTAAAAAGTGCTACAATTTATCACAGAATTGTCCTATTAACATCAGTTATTTCATAGCCGAATTGAAAGGAGATTTTTCAATGTACTTCAATAGACGTGCTTGCGATCCGGATTCTAAATACATTCGCATTACAAAAGAAATTGCAAATCAATACTTAAGTTGCTTGAACAATCCTGCAATTTTCAAGGCAAAATTGGCAAGAGCATACATCAGTTTGTATGATTTGCCCGTAAAACGGATTCATGGTTTTACACAGAATAATCAATCGAAAAGTAGCATTTTGATAACATACAATGAAGATGTAGCAAGCGAAAAGCATATTGCTTTCTGTATCGCTCATGAGTTAGCACATATGCTTATGTATAACCTAGCAAATAGACTATTCTTTAACAAAGAAGTCACCTATACTACTCCGAACGGTATTGTTGTACATGTAAACGACTACTTTCAATTGAATTTGGAAGAAGCGATGGCTGACCATCTTGCTCTTTTCATCATATCTAAATTAGATTATGATGATTCCAATCATTCTCTTGAAAAATATCTCGCTGATGAACAACAGATGAAGAAAAGCAAACTCATTTCTGAAACTGAGATAAAGTACGGGACTCCCCTCTTTAAATGCGAGATGATTGATGAGTTTTCGGTTATGGATGGCAATATCAATATTGCAAATGCATTATGGTATGATTGTGTCACACACGCACTTCAGCTTAAATTTTATTAAGCTCAAAAACACAAGGCTACAGCTAAAAGCTTGCCTTGTGTTTTTGTTTATTCTTTAAATTCCCTACTTAACTTATTAATTGCTTTCGTCTCTATCCTCGATACATACGACCTTGAAATTCCAAGCTCTTTTGCTATTTGATTTTGTGTTTTACACTCTCGTCCATTAAGACCGAATCGAAGTTCAATTATCATTTTCTCCCTATCTTGCAAGACCTCTCCTATTTTTTGATAAAGCTTTTTTACTTTCATTTTTAAATCAATCTCGTCTTCCACACTTCTATCTTCACTTTCTATCACATCGATAAAAGTTATTTCATTTCCATCTTTATCCTGGCCGAAGAGCATCATTAAGAGATACTTCTTGAGATAATTTCTTTGTACTTCTAAAATGCATCAGTATCTCATTTTCTATACACCTTGCCGCATAAGTCGCTAGCTTAACTCCTTTATCTCCCTTATAACTATTTATTGCCTTTATAAGCCCAATAGTTCCTATTGAAATTATATCGTCTTGATCTGAGTACACTCCTGAATATTTTTTAGCAATATGAGCAACTAGTCTTAAGTTTCTTTCAATTAATATTTTTCTTGCGCCCTCGTCACCTTCTCTATATTTTTCTATGTATATAGCTTCTTCTTCAGGTGAAAGCGGCTCTGGGAACAAATTATAATTTGTCACATATCCAACCATGAAGAAAAAATCCTTAATTACATTAAAAAACGACATTATCTCAAGCATAGCACCTAGCACCTCCAATATCTTTTTTGATATATAAAATATATTCATACAAAGCCTGTCAGGTGCTTGACTAAAAAAAGAGACGAGTTCAAAATTTGAACTCGTCCCAATTTTCAAAAATTTTTATAAGATTATCATTACCACAATCATAAATAATGCATAAAGTAATGCTGTAATCATTAATGATTTATGTTGGAAAAGTAATGTAATAGGATCACCTTCATCACTAGTTTCCATAAATAGCATATATTGCATAAATAGCACTATCAACAATGGCACTGAAAGATAAAGGATTGTATCTGCCTGTTCCATTGTCCATAATGAGTAGAATACAATTACTAGCGTCAAACAAATATTCATAAAATTGTTAATGAAATTTTCATTATAACTTTTTAACACCGGTCTAACTTCATCTTTGATTTTCAATTCTTTCTTTCTCTTTCCAAGACCTAAATATAATGAAGCATTTAGAATTGTAAGAAATAACCATGTTGATACAGGAACACTTATTATAGCTGCTCCGTAATAAACTCTAATTACGAACCCCGCTGTTAAAAGCGCTACGTCTACTATAGGAATGTTCTTCATTCCAAAACTATAGCAAACATTAACTATTAAATATGTAAGTAAAAAACCAAGTGCTGGATTAAACAAAGTTCTTGTTGCCAAAAGGTTTATTACTAATGATGTGATGATTAAGAAAGTCGCAACAAAAATAGCTTTTTTTACACTTACTGCACCACTCGCTATTGGTCTGTTTTTCTTTCTCGGATGATTTCTGTCTTTTTCAACATCCCTAATATCATTTATTATGTATATAAATGACGCCATAAATGAAAATGCAAAAAACGCTAGTATTGTACTAATTATATTCGCTTTTGAAAATGTGAACGAACAAAAAAGTGGTAAAAAAATTAATCCATTTTTTATCCAATGTTTTACTCTGATTAATTTGATATATCTTTTCATTTAATGTACCTCCATTCAACTTTTCCACCAAAAAGTGTTCCAACATCTGTTTTATCTTCAGAATATCCATTTATAAAAATAACGTTATAATTTCCAGCTCTATCTAAAACGTTATATTTTGCACCATGGAATGAATCTGTGTACACCTCCAAAGTTGCCTCTTCTGGTACATTTTGCTCTTCAAAATTTTGAAATTCCATATTGTATGCAACATTATTTATATACGATCTTCTTACAGCATAAACAAATGTTATCATGTTATTTATTAAAACAATTATCATAAGCATATATCCAAGAGCTTTCATCCAAGATTTATCATCTTTTGAATTTAATAAAATTATTGCAAATAATACAAACAAATATATTTGTGGAAAATATCTCGCCCACCAGGCTTCACCTAAAAATATTGTCATAAGTATAGTCACACAAAGTGGAATTAAAAATAAAACGCACTCTCTTGGATTTTTATTATATAAACTCTTTGTTAAAAATACAATAACAAGAATGCTAAGTATTAAAATTCCACTAAACAAGACTCCATTTCCACCAATTCTTGTATCTGGTGCAGATACTGCATGCAGCTCATCTCCATCAAATGAAAATGGAATTTTTAATTTTGTTGTTTCATCAGAAGTTGCATATATATCTGCTGACCTTGAAAATGTCGCTATAAAGAATTTTTCAAAAGGACTTTTATCATTAAATTCAGCAGGTTGATTAACAGTCATTATATCAGTATTACCATCACCCATAAGTGGATAAAATGGATTTCCGTGATCAATTAAATTTTTAGGATACGTAGCTGCACCAACGATTAGCACTCCCACTAAAACTGAAACTACAGCCGTTATCGTAAAATGTATAAAGAAGTTTTTATCAATTTTATTTTTTATCAATCTATATATGTACCACAAATAGTACGCTAAACAATATAATCCAGCGAAAGCAAACAATGAAAATTTTATATTGATTGCAACTGTTAATAACATAAAAAACGGAATTGTTACTTCTTTTCTTGTAAATATAAAATTCTTCTCTTCAAATATAAAGAATGAAAATATTATTAAATATAAAAATACGTATACTAACAAATCTAAATAATTAGTTAAAAACTGTGCACAAATTACTGGATATGTCGCAACACAAATAGAAAACATTAATGTAAATAATAAAGATTTATTTTTGTATAGCAAAAACGAAGTAGTAAATAAGAAAATCATTATTATACTTATTGTATTTATTGATTTTCCAGCCTCTATATTTCCTGTAAATTTATAAATATTTGCAGCAAATATGTTTGATGCCCTTGCATAGTGATTTATGTATACAGGACTTTCATCTTGAATATTTATTGGAACTTCCGAATTAGAATCAAAATCTTCTAAATGCTCATATAGTGGATTCCATCCACTTGCAAGCAAGCCAACTGTAGCTTTTTGATAACTATTTCCATCCCATGTATAATCAAGGACTTTTCCATTTATACATATTGAAAAAATAATAATTAAAATCGGCATCAAAATTGAAATCGCACTATTAATGAATTTCTTTTCGTCAAACATATTTTTCTTTTTCATAAAATAAATATTTAATAGTGCTGACAAAATAAATGAAATAGCTACATATGAAGCATTTATGCTAACTTTAAAAATAAAAAATAATGTACTTAAAAATATATTAAAAAATATAAAAGATAATAAGAAAAAAGCTGATAAAAAGATAGCTCCATTATATTCTTTTATCCCCTCTACTTTTTGTTTTAAAGTTTTAAACACAACTATTCCTCCTTTTGTTCTTTAATTTTAATGTTAGTGTAGAATTTATTATATATTATCATCAAACTATATTGCAATAAGTTAGGTTTATATATTTGTAAAAAATTGCCATTTTAAGAATTGTTCAGCATTAAATATTTTATGTAAACATGTTATAATATTAGTAGTTATCCACATTTTACACTGTATCATACAACGATGAGGAGGAATTTCAACATGATGAACACCAATGTCTACCGCGAAACCTTTGTTTCCCCGTTCCACAAGGACACTGAAAACGAAGCCTATAGGGTTCTCGAAGCTATCCGCGAAGGTCATCCCGAATCTTCCGGCTGGGTTGAGTATTTGATAAAACCTCTCTAATATGCTATAATTCCTATGTTTATGAAAGGATGTGTATTTATGGCTTTTGATGGCGTAACCACTAAATTAATAATAAATGAGTTAAATAACACGCTACTAAATAGTCGTGTTGAAAAAATATATGTACCAACAAGAAATGAAATCTGGTTTCATTTGCATACCCAAGATAGAAAAAGTGTTAAACTTTTAATTTCAGTAGATGCAAACAATTGCAGATTTCATTTAAGTAACGAATCTAGGAATAATCCAGAAAAAGCACCTCAATTTTGTATGATTCTTAGGAAATACTTATCTGGTGCCAAATTAATTTCAATATCACAAATCGGTCTTGATAGAATTGTAAAATTCACTTTCGAAAACATTGACGATTTTGGAGATGTTGTTTCTAAAGATTTAATAGTTGAGCTCATGGGAAAATACAGTAATATCATCTTAGTTGATAAAGAAAGAGTGATTGATTCAATTAGGCATGTCGATATCACAATGAGCTCAGTTCGTGAAGTTCTTCCTTCAAAAAAATATGTTCTTCCATCATCAATGGGTAAACTTAATTTTGAAGAAACTTCTTTAGATGATTTTGAAAATGTTGTGAATAAGGCAATTCAAGAATCAGAATTTGCATCTATTGCCATTGCAAATATCTTATGCAATATTTTTATTGGATTCAGTAAAAATTTTATTTTAACAATTTGTTCTTCGCTTAATATTTCATCTGAACTATCTAAGAACGAAATTACTGATAAATTGATAGAAAAAATATACTCAAAAATTCAAACTACACTGACAGCTATTCCTAACGATGAACTAAATCTTTCAATGAATGAAAATAAAAAAGATTTCTCTGTAAACTTAAGTGAATCTGCTTCAAAAGATAATAATACATATGCATACAACTCATATTTTTTAGACGATTTCTATTCTCAAAAAGAAACTGTTTCTCTGCTAAAATCTGCAAAATCTAATCTAGAAAGAGATATAAATTCTCATATTTCAAAAATAACAAGAAAACTTGCAGTAGTGTTAAAAAACTTAGATGAAGAAAAAAATCTAGAAAAATACAGGCAGTACGGTGAATTAATAAGTTGCAACATTTATAAAATGGAAATTGGAATGGATAAATTAGAAATTGAAAACTTTTATGATAATAATAATATCGTTCAAATCCCTTTACAAGTTAACTTAACACCATCTAGAAACGCACAACATTATTTCAAAAAATATAATAAATTAAAAGGTTCTATCACTCACTCAAGAGAATACAAAAAAGAATATGAAGAAGAACTTGATTATTTAAAAAGTGTATTATTTGAAATTGAGCAAGCTGAGTCAATTTTCGAACTTGATGAAATTCATGATGAAGTAACTGCAGCAGGATACTTAAAAAAGAATACTAAAAAGGGAAAGAAAAAAGATTTACCATCAACTCCTCACGAATATGAATTCAATGGTATTAAGGTTTTAGCTGGCAGAAATAACATTCAAAATGACAGACTAACACTAAAAACTGCTAGAAAAAATTATACATGGCTTCATACAAAAAACATTCATGGAAGTCACGTTATCATTGAGTCGGAAACCATTAGTGATGAATTACTATTCTTCGCTGCCAACATTGCAAAAAAACATAGCAATGCAAAAGATTCATCAAAAGTTGAAGTTGACTACACACTTGTAAAATATGTTCACAAAGAATCAGGTGCAAAACCAGGAATGGTTGTTTATACAGACTATAAAACGATAATAGTTTAGTAAAATAGACAGCTATTTTTTAGCAAAATTCTAATTGGTTAAAATAACGAAAAAGTATTGTTTTTTAGCCTCAGACAACTTATTATGCATTGCATACATCGTGCAATGCAAATAAGAACTCGGCGACAAAAAACAATACTTTTTGTTATCTAAATGCAAATAATCATTAACGCAAAATAGCTGTCTTTTTTGTTGCTTCTACAAATTTCACAAATAATGGTGCTGGTACGTTTGGTCTTGATTTAAATTCAGGATGAAATTGCGATGCAATAAAATAAGGATGTTCTTTTATTTCAACAATCTCAACTAGTTCTCCATCTGGTGATAATCCAGAACAAATAAGTCCTGCTTTTTCTAGTCTTTCTCTGTATTCATTGTTATATTCATATCTATGTCTGTGTCTTTCTGATATACAATTTTGTCCATATATATTTTGGGCTAAAGTTTCATCTTTTAATTTACATTCGTATGCTCCAAGTCTCATTGTTCCACCTTTTTTGTAAATTTGCTTTTGTGATTCCATAATATGAATAACCGGATTAGCAGTATTTTCATCAAATTCCACTGAATTTGCATCTGAAATTCCAAGTACATTTCTTGCAAATTCTATTACAGCTACCTGCATTCCCAAACAAATTCCTAAGAACGGAATTTTATTTTCACGCACATATTTTATTGTTTCTATCTTTCCCTCAACACCTCTATTGCCAAATCCACCAGGAATTATAATACCATTTATTCCATCAAGTTTTTCATGAACATTTTCTTTGGTAATTGTCTCTGAATCAATTAATTTTATTTTTACTTCTGTATTATTTCTATATCCCGCATGCTTTACACTTTCAATAACTGATATATATGAATCCTCTAACTTTACATACTTACCAACTATCGCTACTGTAACCTCAATCTCCTTTTTACTCTTTATATCATCTATCATCTTTTGCCATTTTTCGTTTTTTGAATCTTTACCATCTAAATGTAAATGTGAACACACTTCTCTTGCCAATCCTTGATTTTCAAGCATTAATGGTATTTCATATAAATTATCTACAGTTAAATTTTCAATTACACTTGTTTTTCTAACATTACAAAACAATGCTAATTTTTCTTTCATAGATTCTGGAATTTGATTTTCTGTCCTGCAAACTATTATATCTGGCTTAATTCCAAGACTTTGCAATTCTTTTACAGAATGCTGAGTTGGTTTCGTCTTAATTTCATTAGAACCATATATGTAAGGAAGTAGCGTTACATGAATATACATAACATCTTCAGAAGCCTTTTCTAGACCAATTTGTCTTATCGCTTCAAGTATTGATAATCCCTCTATATCACCAACAGTGCCTCCAACTTCAGTAATTACAACATCTACGTCAGTACAGTCAAAACTATATATTTTTTTCTTTATTTCATTAGTAATATGAGGAATAACTTGAACAGTTTTCCCTAAATAATCACCTCTGCGCTCTTTTTCAATTACAGAATTATAAATTTGTCCCATGGATACACTTGAATCTTTTGTTAAATTCTCATTTATGAATCTTTCATAATGTCCTAAATCTAAATCTGTCTCAGCTCCATCATCTGTGACAAATACTTCACCATGTTCATATGGACTCATTGTTCCTGGATCAACATTAATATAAGGATCAAATTTTTGGATAGTCACTTTATATCCTCTATTTTTCAAAAGTCTTCCTAGAGAAGCTGATGTTATTCCCTTTCCAAGACCAGATACTACTCCACCTGTTACAAAAATATACTTCGTATTACTCATCTAAAAATTCCTCCCATAAATTTTTTCTTTCTTTTCTATAAAACAAAAAATAGACTTAAAAACTTTCACCTGGAAAAGGTGTTTTTTTTAAGTCTATCTTATACTTATAATTTTAACATTTAAAAATTTTATTTTCAACATCTTTATTGATAATACACTCTTTTTTATATCACAAGGAGTGCTTTTGTTGATATAGCGCTGACGTAGGATGTATCATAATATAGATTTTCATCTCTTGCTTTTAATTCATTATTTTCATCTATGTAAAATCTCTTTATTTTAATAGATTTATTTTTCTTTTCAAAAGGCAATACAACTTCATAAACTAACATTTTAGTTACATTCCCTTCTTCTACGTCTTCTTTTTCAACTTCATGCTCAAGAACTAGTGTTATTGGTTCAATATATTGAATATCTAATGGTGGCATTTCTTCAACACGAATTAATTCTTCCTCAACCGCATATTTTTTTGCATATTCCATTCTTGCCCTAATTCTAATTTCTTTTTCACTCTCATATGGAATTTCATTTAAAGCATCCTTGTAATATGTCCAAAAATCTGCATCTTCATTATCTAGTGCCCATAAACCTGTCCCCAACAGATTATACTCGTTTACTAACGCAAGTTTAGCTCTTATACTATTTTCATTTTCATACCAAATATTATAAATTCCAGGTTCTAATTGTCTTCCATTTATGTATGGACTTGGTTCGTCTTGATATACTTCAAGTTGTACAAAAGGAGTTTCTTCTTCAAGACTATATTTAGGAACTAATCTATATTTCTTTATAATTCTAGGAACATTGGCTATAACAATAGCTTCTCCACCAACATCTTCACCTACTTGCCAAAATCTACCATATAATGGAATTCCCATTACAATCTTATCTCTTGATACTTCTTCTAAAATCGCTTCTATTGAGTCTTGTACAAAATTTATACCAGCTACAGGACCTTCAGCACCACCATAACAATGCTCATCATAAGTCATTACAACCATGTAATCAACATACTCTGCAAGAGCTTTATAATCATAAGCAGCAACCCAAGTAGTCGTTAACTTTTTAGGATTTGGTGCAACAGCAATAGATAAAGTTTTATCCTTTGGTAAAGCATCTCTCAAAAGTCTCATGAATTCTGTTAAAGCATTTTTATCCTTAGCTTCTAAATTTTCTAAATCTACGTTTACTCCATCCAAATTATACTTTTCAATTGCATTTACCAAATCTTCAATCAGTGGATAAGGATTTCTTAAAGCCACTTGAGCGCGTTTTCTTCCCCAGTGATTACTTAAAAATGGGGTAACTTTAATATTTTTTGAATGCATCTCATCAATAAATGCTTGATCTATCATTCCATTTATATCAAGTCTACCATTTGTAGTCATATCAAAACATGTTGGAGATACAACATTAATTGAATTATTCGTGAACTCAATAATTTCAGAATGAGATTTAGACGCACTATAAATATAGCCTAAACTTAAACGTTCGGCCGCAAAAACAGTTGAAGTAAAAAATGATATAACAATTGTTCCTGCAATGATAAACTTTCTCATGTGAAATCACCTCTTTTCTTTCGCATTATCTGTAAAATTTTGTAATAATTTAACAGATTATTTCTTTTTAAAACTATACATAAATTTTTAACTTTTTAATTATTACATTATTATTTTACCATGTTTTGCAAGTCTTTTCAACGTAAAAGGCTTCAAATAGCCTTTTTGCCGTTATTCCGTAGAAAAGAAAATTTTTCATTATTGAAAAATTATGATTCGTATTATGTAAAAATAACAGTTTTCATAATACCTTCACCTTCTTATTTCCCTAAGCGTTAAGCATATTTTTTTACATAAAAAAAACCTAATTGTAATTTTTTTACAATTAGGTTTTTTATTAATCAAATTTTATCTTATTTTTATGATTTTTTAACATGATTTCTATTCAAAATATTTATTAATTTTCTCTTCATCAACTCTCATAGCTACAATAGTATTTTCTAACAATTTATCCAAATCCCATCCAAGTCTTTCTGCACCCTCTTTTATAACATCTCTAGAACAACCAGCTGCAAATTTCTTATCCTTGAACTTCTTTTTCAAACTTGAAAGTTCCATATCTTGAACACTTTTCGAAGGTCTCATGATAGCAGCAGCACCAATCAGTCCTGTAAGTTCATCAATTGCAAATAAAATTTTCTCCATTTCATGCACCGGCTCAACATCGGAACATAATCCATAAGCATGACTACAAACAGCATGAACAAATTCATCACTCGCATTAATTTCACTTAATAATTCAGGAGCCTTTTTACAATGCTCATCTGGATATTCTTCAAAATCAATATCATGAAGAAGACCGACTAATCCCCAAAACTCTTCATCATAGCCGTATTCTTTTGCAAAATACTTCATAACACCTTCAACTGTTAATGCATGTCGAATGTGAAATTCTTCTTTATTATACTTTTTTAATAATTCAATAGCTTCATTTCTATTCATATCTAATTTCCCTTTCTATCCTTCAGTTCTCATTGCTTCTATTGCTCTGATTTTTGTAGCTTTCTTAGCAGGATATAATCCTGATATCACACCAATCAAAACTGCAAAGCCCAAAGCCGAAATAGCTAGCCAAATAGGAATTATTGAAATAGCCTGTTCCGACGATAATCCTATCATTCCACCAATTTGTGGTGCATATTTATTTAATACAAAAGAAACTCCATAACTCAACGCAAGACCAATTGTTCCTCCTAAAAGACCGATTATACTAGCTTCAAATAAAAATAATTTTCTTATATCTGTAACAATACATCCTAAAACTTTCATTACACCAATCTCTTTAGTTCTTTCATATATTGACATTATCATTGTATTTGCAATTCCTATAGCTGAAACAAGCAAAGAAACTGCGCCTATACCACCTAAAATAAGTTGTAATGTATTAGAAATTTCTTGAACATCGTCTAAATTATCAGCCATACTATAAGTAGAATATCCCATACTTTTTATTTGATCTTGAACTTGTTTTACATTATCTACATCATCTACACTTACCCATATAGATTCATAACTAAGTTCTTTTTTCTTTTTATACTGCGGATTATATTTCTTATACCATTCTATAACCTGTTTTATTGGTGCATAAACACTATAATTCATCTCTGTATCATTCTCAGCCATAACTCCAGCAACATTTAATTTAGAATACTTAGGCGTTTTTGAAGTACTATCATATATACCATCAAAAGTTATTTTTATCTGATCATTCATTAAATCTACAGGACTATCATTATTTTCCCAATTGCTATTCCCACGTGGATTATAAAAATAGCATGCATCTTGACCAAATAATAGGCCAGTCGGATTATCATTAGATATACATTCACCTGAAGCTACTTCTGGAAAATCAAAATACTGTAAAGTTTCAGGATCAATTCCAACAATACTACACCAAGCTTCATATTTACCAGATTTTAATCTAGCTTGAACATTCAATACCGGAGTAACACCTCTAACATGTTCTATTCCCAATAACGTTTGAACAATATTGTCATCTAATTTTTGTTCATTAGAAATACCCATACCAGATTCTTCATCATAATAATATCCATACCTATTAACTGTTATTTTAGTAAGATTTCCCCACTCAGCAAGTTGATTTTTATAACCTTCTGTCATAGCAATACCAAGTGACAACATTATTACAATCGAAAAAGTACCAATAGCAACACCGACAGCAGTAAGTATTGTTCGAAGTTTTCTTCGCCATAGATTTTTAAAACCCATCACTGCAAAATCTTTAATCTTCATATCAATTCCTCATTTATGTTATTATTATTTTTACTATTATTTGTACGCTGCCTTTTTACCAAAAATTATTCCAAATACTATACCAATAATTGCACATATACCTATAACAATGTACAAAGTTATTTGTGAAGCTATAGCATTTGACGAATTATTCATTTCATCAACTACAAACTCAGAATCCTGCATTGAAATTGCATCATAACTCATAGCAACATCTGGCATTACTGTATCTACCATAACAACTTTTCCCATATTTATATCCTCCAACTAAATCTCATCTTCCAATTTTTTTCTAACAATTTTAGTAGTAATTATTTTTGAAATAATAAACATTACTATAAAAGATCCAAAACCAGATAATACAATTACCCACGTTTCAATCGGTTCTTCTATTTCTATTGGTTCCATCATTCCAGGATTTATATATTCAGGATCCATTATGCTAGGTTCATCAAAAACTGGTTCATCCATTGCGAATCCTTCAAAATCCTTTCTTACTTCTACAATTCTACCAGAAGAATCTTCAAACGAAAGAACTAAAACACCATAATTTGTACCAGATTTAGAAGGAATCACCTCTATATCATAATAATCCGAATTACCTGGTTCTAGATTACCTATATAATTTATAGATTGAACACATGTATAATCACCTTCTACACTAGCAGTCAAATTAGAAACGGTTGCTTTTCCCATATTCACATAGTCGAACGACAAACTAGTATTTGAACCTGTATAACTTTGTCCAGGCATAACAGAATTTATAACTAATTTTGAATACTCTGTTACTGGAATGTTTATTGTTTCATTTGCCGTATACTGTTTTCCACTATAATCTTCATAATCAAAGTTTATTATTACAGGATATGAATTTGATGTTAAACTTTGTTTTGCTTTTAAATCAATAACTTTTGTAACACTACTATCTTGTAATATTTCTTCTACATAAAAAGTATTGCTACCTTTTGTTATTATGAACGCTCCATCTTGTGAACTAATAGTTATTTTCATATTTCTTAATCTTTTTTCTTTACTTGTATTCTTAATTGTAAAAGAAAAGTTAAAATCATTTCCTGCAACTATCGTATTTGGATTAGTTATGTACGATGAAATAATTATCTTTGGAGTTGCCGCAGTTTCATCCTCTTCTTCAACTTCATTTTCGCTCTTTACATCTAATACATATATTGTTTTTTGGGTAGATAATTCTTTTCCTGAAGTATCCTTATATTTTATATCAACACCAATTGTATTATTACCTTTTTCTATATTATCAGATACATTTATATCAAATTCATGATGTATTTTTTGATTCGAATCTAAAGTACCAATATACTTGTAATCATTTGAATCCACAACCATAAACTTGTCTTCGCTTTGTCCTGTTATCAAAATCTCAACATTATCCGCTTTCACTTCACCATTATTACTTACATCAAAAGAAAGTTTAAAGTTTCCTCCAGCATTAATCGGAGCATCCCCTGTTGATATATTACTAATAGCAATAATTGGCTTAACTTTTTCTTTATAAACATTAAAATATACTATAGCTTCACTTGTGTAATTTTCATCTCTTTGATTTTCAAATTCTAATTTGAACTTTAAGCCATAAACACCCACTTTAGCATCATCAGCAACTTTTAAATTGAAAGAAACCTTATCTTCCTTATCAGGTCTTAGTGTTAAAGCTCTTTCAAATACAACCGGTCTTTCATAAACAAGAGGAACATCTTCAAAAATTGGAGTTATTCTAATGTCTGTAGCAGAATGACTACTATCATTTTTATATGTAATTAAAAGCTTCAATTCTTCTCCAGCAGCGACCTTTGGCATTTCCTCATCTTCAACAAAAATAATTCTCGGAACCTTTTCTCTGTATGGTTCTTCATTCGTTGCCAAACTTGTGCATCCTATTCCAAGGCAGAATATAATTGTACATAAAATAAAACTAATTTTCTTCATTTAATTGTTCCTCCTCAATTCGTTCAATATGTCCATCATGAATATGAATAATCTTGTTTGCAAATTTTGCAATTTCTGTATCATGTGTAACCATTACTATAGTTTGATTTCTTTCTTCAGCAATTTGTTTAATTATCCCCATTATTTCTTTAGCTGTTTTACTGTCTAAATTTCCTGTAGGTTCATCTGCGAAAACAACTTCTGGATTTGCAACAAAAGCTCTAGCTATTCCAACTCTTTGTTGTTGTCCACCACTCATTTGAGATGGTTTATGCTTAAGTCTTTTTTCTAAACCAACTTTACTTAAAATTTCTTTAGATTTTTTTATTCTTATCTTTTTAGGTTCCTCTTTGAACACAAGTGGTAATTCAACGTTTTCAAGAGCTGTAAGTGAATTGATAAGATTATATGATTGAAAAACAAAGCCTAAATATTTTTGTCTAAATTTTGCTAATTGATGCTCTCCCATTTTAGTAATCTTTTTTCCCTTTATATATATGTCACCAGACGTTATTTTTTCAATTCCTGCCATTATATTTAATAACGTCGATTTACCCGAACCAGAAGAGCCAAGTAAACAACAAAAATCACCTTTATTTATAGTGAAACTTACATTATCTAATGCTAAAATTTTTTCTGTACCAACCCTATAAATTTTTGTTGCATTCTTTACTTCTATAATTGCTTCCACGATATCACCTCTTTTACAACCTTATTTGACTATACATTATGCCTTTATGTTGCAATTTATTTATAATTTTTTAAAAATTTCATCTTTTGAAATTCCAAGCTTTTCAAGCTCACGTATTTCATCTCTAATTTTTTCAATAGTTTCTTTTATCTTTCTTTGAGAAACTCCCCCTATATTCTTAGAAACGAATGTACCTTTTGTCGAAATAACAGTAATCGACCCACGTCTTTCTAATTCTTCGTAAGCTTTTTTTACTGTATTTGGATTTATTCCAAGAGTCATTGCAAACTCTCTAATTGAAGGTAATTGCTCTTCAGCTTTTAGTATTCCAAGAGAAATATACCTTTCAATCTCATTCACAATTTGCTCATATATAGGGGTTCTGCTTTGATAATCTAATGTTATCATAAAAACACCTCCTATTAATATATCTCCTGAACTAAATCGTATTCCTCTCTATGAATATATGAATTTATAGCACCGACTTTTGTAAGCATTGAAATAACACCATCATAATCATTTGTTTTTATAGTTATCATTCTATCATTATCACGTCTATATCTCAACATAATACTAATAATATCTTTTGAATAGTCTACTTCTTGATTTAAAAGATTATCTTCTATATATTCAAGAAACTCTTCACTTTCATAATAACTTAAATAATATTCTACATTCTTTCTTGTTGAATTAGGTTGTAAAATAGAAGTGATTTCAACGTTACCAATATTTTCTTTTTTATTTTCCAATACATATTTCATTTCTCTTAAATTTATTGTATCATATAAATTTCTAAGTTCCTCATTCGAGTCTAACATATATTCACACGTCTCAATTGCATGGTCAACATATTGATGTACAATTATATAGTAACTATCATTTATATATAAATATTCTTGATTTTGTCTTATTTGTCTTGGTTCTAACGTTCTAAGAATTTCTATAATTCTATCTTTCTCTTCTTTTTTTATTGTTTCAAATTTATTTCCTAATACCGCACCATCTTTAAGTTCCCATTTTTCTTCAATAACTTCTGCTTTAGTAGTAATCTCATTTAACAAGCTTTCATCTATTGATGTATAATATCTTAAAAAGTCATATTTATTAATATAAGCTTCTATTCTGCAATCATATACTTTATTTATTGTATTTTTATTTTCATCCTCTATTTTATCATATATATATACAATTTCATTCTTTTCATTTATATATTCAAAAATTTTCTTAATATCATCTTTGTCTGTTATTTTATATTTTTTATTCATATCATACTCTGAAATTCCATAACTAGTAGTACGGTATCCATCATCTGTAATCATTATATAATCTATATCTGCAATTTCTATATTATCTGTTCTATTTTCATCAATTGCAACTCCAATAGCAAGAAACACCAATAATATTACAAAAGAACAAACAAGTGCAATTACGCTTTTATACAATTTAACTTTCTTAGCAGTAACTAAATCATATACATACCAATAAACTAAAATGATTCCACCAATCAAACATATTTCAGAAAAGTCAGCTGAAGTCATTAATTCTCTTGTAAATATTGCGAAAGGAATAAGTGTTAAGCCTTTAATTATAAAGTGAGTAATCTCATATGAAAAAGATTCTCCCGCTTTTTCCATTTTTCTTTTTGTAAATAAGTATAATCCTATTAATGAATAAACTATTGATAAAAGTATTGTTTTTATTATTGAAATAGCTGCCACTTTGCCCGAATTCGCAATAACCATTATTGGTAAAGTAAAATGGTTGTAATATCTAATTAGATTTGCTCCCCAGTTATCAAAGTTTATATATGAACCTCCACTTTCACTAATATAAACATTTAAAACTGGATATATTGCGAAAAACAACACCGTAACCACAAGCTGTGTCATCAAATTTCCTGAAAAACTCATCGCTAAATTTGATAAACAGAATATAAAAATATATGCAATTGATTGATAAATAAACACATCAAATGCTAGTTTTGTAAATACTGTTGCTGAAATAAACTTTGAAGTAATCATTGTCAAAACAAATGTTAATAATTGGGTAAAAATTATTAATAGTATTCCACCAATAGTGTTTGTTGTAAATATTGTCTTTCTGCTAATCGGCATAGATCCCATAAAATCTACACTTTTTCTTTTATATACATAGCCGAATAATGTAAGGGAAAGCATAAATGGTATAAGACACATTGCTAACATATTTATTACTCCTAGAAGTGGATATGTATAAACATCAACAGATGTATCGTTCATAAGTTGTAATACTGTAAACATCGGCAATATTAAAAGAAGTAACAATAATACAGATTTAGATTTCTTTAAGTTTTCTTTGAAATATTTAAAATTAAATAATTTGGTTAAACTCATATCCTAACACCTCCATTTGATATATAAATATTTCTTCTAAAGTTAATGGAAGAAAATCTAATATTATTGGTTTCATTTCTTTTATTTTTTCTTCGCATTTTTCTTTTTCACCTTCTATTATAACTGTGGCAACACTTCCATTTTTCTTAAAGCTTAATACTTTAAAATCTTTGAAATTCTCTTTTGAAAATTCTTTTCCTAAAGATATTTGAATTTTAAACATATTTGTTTTTAATGTATCAACATCACTTTCAAATAAAATTCCACCTTTGTAAAGAAGACCTAAATTATCACATATATCTTCTAGTTCTCTTAGGTTGTGGCTAGATACAATTATTGTACACCCTTTATCTTCCATCTTTTCAGCAATTATTCTTTTTATAAGATTTCTTACAACTGGATCGATTCCATCAAAAGTCTCATCAAAGAACATATATTCAGCATTCGTTGAAAGAGCTAAAACCAAAGCTGTTTGCCTTTTCATACCTTTTGAAAATGTTTCAATTTTTTTAGTTTTATCTAATTTTAGTAATTCAAATAATTTGTTTGCATACAATTCATCAAATTTTGAGTACATGCATTTGTAAAATGTTATCATTCCTTTTATTGTATAATTTTTGAAAAAATACAAATCATCTGGAACATAAACAATTTTTTCTTTTAGCTCTGCTTCATCAACCAATTCTTTTCCATCAACAATTATTGAACCTGCATCTTTTTGATAAATACCTGTTATTATTCTCATTAAAGTTGATTTACCAGCACCATTAGCTCCGATAAGACCATATATACATCCTGTTTTTATCGTACAATTGAGATTTTCTAATACATTAGTCTTACCAAAGCTTTTTGTAAGCCCTGCTATTTGAATCATAGAATTCACTCCCCTTTGTGGTATTATTTTTATTCTGCATTGTACTATTTGTACTAGTACAACTATACATCAACAATAATTATATTGTCAAGCTATTTTCATACCACCTTTTACCATTGACATTCACGACTTCATGCATATATAATACACCTGTCGCGAATCTCACTTATAGAACACGCATAAAGGAGGTATTCCATTTATGAAAATGTTTCATCAGCCCAGTAATCGGTTGATCGGCTGCTATTCCACGAATGGCGCCAAGGCTTCCAGAGACATTGCAAGATTGAAAAAATATTATGCAAGTGTCACTTTTCCGGAAGAACTCGTTCACGGCCTCGATGACCTCATCGGTATGGAAAGCGAAAGAGAAATTGTGCAGGATGCACTGAAGTTCCTTGATAACATTAAGGAATTCCAAAGTGATCCCTTGCTCAGTCCTCACACTAGATTCCTCCTTGGCGGTGCTCCCGGCTCTGGCAAATCCATTCTCGTTAATGCACTTGCTAAAACCGCTGGTGTTCCGCTCATTACCATGAGTCTATCTGCATTCGGCGCATTCCCTAAGAAGATTAAGACGATTTTGGATCTCATTTTTGGTCTCGCCGAATCTATGCCTGCCGGATGCATCATTCTGCTCAACGATTATTCGGCTGTCGAAACTATCGGCACGAATCAGATGATGTTCTTCCACAATCATCTCATTTCGAAGATTGTGAAGAACAAGAATGCTATCGTGTTCCTTTCCACTGCTGCTGACGGTTTCAAAGTTCCTGCTTTCTACTTTGAAACCAACGCTTTCAGTCAGAATAAGACAATCACCATGCAACCTCCCACGCTGAAAACTCGTGAAGAACTCATCAAGAGCTACTTCAAGAAGTATCAGTTGAACCTTGCTGATGATGTTTCTACTGACAGACTGGCGAAGAACACCTTCGGGATGTATCCCAAGGACATCGAATACATCGTTCGTGAAACCATGCTCTATGTTGCTCGTAAGGGTCACGACATCATTTCCGCGAAGGATTTCAATGATGTCATGCTGACTATGGTTGCAGGAGAAATGCATAACAAGCTCACTGAAAAAGAGCGTATTTCCACTGCATATCATGAAGCTGGCCACGTCATTGCAGCGTACTACTCTAACCCTGATTACATCTTGGGTCGAGTTGAAATCACGCCTCGTGCAGCCTCCCTCGGTCTTACCCAGGAAGAAGCTGGCGAAGAAAAGCATGGTCTTTTCAAGCATGAATTCGAGTATAGCATCATCTACAGTCTCGGTGGTATGGCCGCCGAAAAAGTCATCTATGGGGAAACCACAACTGGTGTTTCTGCTGACCTTTTGAGTGCAAACGCTTGCGTTGCTCTTATGTATCAGCAGCTCGGTATGGATGAGAATCTTGGGCCTATCGTCTTTGACGACGAAAATGGCTTCTGTTCTGACAAGTTCTTCTATGACTCTGAAGTCATTATGCAGTCCGAACTCAAGAGACTGTACAACCAGACTCTTGATATCATCAAAGATCATCGCATCCAGCTCGAAGCTCTCACCCAGGCCCTCCTCAAACAGGAAGTCCTGCTCGGTAATGAAATCAAGAAGGTTCTTGATGCAGCCGATATTGAGGCTGGCATTGAGCCCAAGCCTGACAAAACCGATTCGGCTACGTAAGAACAGTTTCTTACAAACACATTTCACAAACCAAAAACCTCTCCCCCATCACTCGGGGGAGAGGTTTTCTGCACTAGGGGAGTTTTTTTACATGGAAACTGTCCCAATTTTCAAATTAATCTCTTATTGATAAAGATTCTTCTAATACTTCCCAAATTAAATCTCTATTAAATTTAGTTTCTGAAGAATAGGCAAAAATCAAGTCACTATCTACTTCTAAAATCTCCGCAATCTTATCAACATAAGATTGAACTTTTGTCTTTGCTATTTTATCAGCTTTTGACGTAACCACAATATATCTATGTCCTGTACTTTTTATGTAATCCATCATCATTCTATCGTTTTCTGTAGGATTATGACGAATGTCAACCAGCAAAACAACAAGATTGATATTCTTAGAATTTCTTAAATATGTTTCGATTGAATCTCCAACCTTCTTTTGCTCAGACTTAGACATTTCTGAATATCCATATCCAGGTAAATCTACAAAATAAAATTTTTCATCCATATTATAAAAATTAATTTGTCTTGTTTTTCCTGGTGCACTACTTGTTCTAGCTAAACTTTTTCTATTTAAAAGAGAATTTACAAATGAAGATTTACCAACATTTGATTTACCAGCAAGAACAATTTGTGGTAACTTATTCTTTGGATATTGAGATTTGTTCATAACTGAAATTTCAAATTTAGGTTCTTTTATTAACATGATTTTCAATCCTTTCTATTATATACGGCCTCCCAATCAATAATTTAAACACCTTTCATTGACAATGAAACCTTTTTCTTTTCTAAATCTATCTTTATAACTCTAACCTTTACGACATCACCAACAGAAACCACATCCATAGGATTTTTAACGAATTTTTCGCTAAGTTCAGAAATATGTACTAACCCGTCATTTTTAACTCCGATATCAACAAACGCACCGAAATCAATAACATTACGAACAGTTCCTGTAAGTATCATTCCCTCTGTTAGATCTTCCATTTTAAGAACATCACTACGAAGTACTGGTTTTGGCATATCCTCTCTAGGATCTCTTCCAGGCTTTTGAAGTTCTTTTATTATATCCTTAACTGTTGGCACACCTATTTCAAGCTCTTCTGCAATTTTCTCTGGAACTATTGTTGCCAATTTAGCTTTAACCTCTCCAAGTTTTTCTCTTAAATCGTTTGGCACAAAGCCAATACTTCCAAGAATTTTCTCTGCAGCTTCATAACTTTCAGGATGCACTGATGTATTATCTAAAGGATTTTTCCCATCAAGAATTCTAAGGAAACCTGCACATTGTGTAAACGCTGCTGGACCAAGTTTAGAAACTTTTAATAATTCTTTTCTATCCTTTAATTTTCCATGTTCATCTCTATATTTTACAATATTATTTGCAACAGTCTTACTAACACCTGAAACATATTTTAAAAGTGATGGTGTCGCCGTATTCAAATCAACACCTATGCTATTAACTGCATCTTCAACAACACCTGTTAAACTTTCTTCAAGTCTCTTTTGATTTACATCATGTTGATACTGTCCAACTCCAATGCTCTTTGGATCAATCTTAACAAGCTCTGCAAGCGGATCTTGAAGCCTTCTCGCAATTGATATTGCTCCTCTTAAAGAAACATTAATATCTGGATATTCTTCAGTTGCAAGTTTTGAAGCTGAATATACAGAAGCACCAGCTTCACTAACCATCGCATAATAAATATTATGCTTAACTTCTTTTATCATTTCAGCAACAAACATTTCAGATTCTCTTGAAGCAGTACCATTACCAATCGCAATCATATTTATTTTATGAGCATTTATAAGCTCTAATAATTTTTTCTTAGCACCCGCAACATCATTTTGAGGTTCTGTTGGATATACAGTTGTTGTATCTAATAACTTACCAGTTTCATCAATTACTGCAATCTTACATCCAGTCCTGTAAGCTGGGTCAAATCCCATTACTGTCAAACCTTTTAGCGGTGGTTGTAGCAATAGTTTCTTCGCATTTTGTCCAAATACTTTTATAGCTTGCTCTTCAGCAACTTCAGTAAGTTCTCCTCTAACTTCGTTTTCAACAGATGGCTTAATTAAACGTTTATATGAATCTTCAACAACTTCCTTAAGTACATCTACATATGGACTATTTTCAATAATAACTTGTCCATTCAAATATTCAATAATTGGCTCATCAGTTTCTTCAATTTTTACTTTTAAAAACTCTTCTTTCTCACCTCTATTAATCGCAAGAATTCTGTGACTTGGAATTTTTGCTACTGGTTCTGAATAATCATAATACATTTCATAAACCGATTTTTCCTCTTCTTTAGAAGCCTTTGAAGCAATCAATCCTTTGGCATAAATAATTTTTCTAATTTCTTTTCTATATTCAGCAACATCCGAAATCATTTCAGCGACAATATCTTTAGCTCCTTGAATCGCCTCTTCAGCAGACGTTACTCCTTTTTCTTCATCAATAAACTCAGTAGCTCTTGCTATCAAATCAACAACTTCAGTTTGTTCAAATATTATAAGCGCAAGTGGCTCTAGCCCTTTCTCTTTAGCAACAGTAGCTCTCGTTCTCTTCTTTTGCTTGTAAGGTCTATATAAATCCTCAACTTCAGTCATAGTCTCACTTGCCAAGATTTTATTTTGAAGTTCTTCATCAAGCTTACCTTGCTCATCAATCAAACGAATAACTTCTTCTTTTCTCTTCTCCAAATTTCTTAAATATGTAAGTCTATCAAACATATCACGAAGTTGTTCATCGCTCATCTCTCCAGTAGCTTCTTTTCTATATCTCGCAATGAAAGGAATTGTATTTCCTTCATCAATCAATTTAATTGCGTTTTCTACTTGAAATGGTTTAAGACTAAATTCTTTGACTAATTTTTCATTTATTGAATCCATGTTATCTCCTATCTCTTATAAAATTTTTCCATCTACACATTCTAAAATAATTGTAACTGGTCCACAATTTGTGAAAGAAACTTGCATCGAAGCTCCAAACGAACCAGTAGCAACATTTATTCCAATGTTTTCTTTGCAATACTTAACAAAATATTCGTACAATTCGTTAGCTCTAGAAGGCTCTGCAGCATTAATAAAACTAGGTCTATTTCCATGATGTGAATCTGCATACAAAGTAAACTGTGAAACTATATGAAGAGAACCTTTAACATCCATTACAGATAAATTCATCTTCTCATTTTCATCTTCAAAAATTCTAAGCTTTGAAATCTTCTCTGCTAAAACTTTTGCATCATTCTCCGTATCTCCGTGAGTAACACCAAGCAATACCAAAAGTCCATTATCTATGCTCGAATATAACTCATTATCGATTACAAGTTTTGAATCTCTAACTCTTTGAACAACAGCTTTCATTTTTGCTCCTCTCATTACTATTTATAAAATTTCGTTATATGCCAAAATTATACATCATAATTAACTATAATTGTCACTTAATATTAAAGAACATTTTTCATTTCTGAAATATTTTCAAGTTTAAAAGTTTTCGGCAACGCTTCACTAATTTCTTCATGTTCTGGACTCCATGTATGCTCATTTGGAATATATATAGTATTTAACCCAGCACGCTTTGCTTCATTAATATCTCCCTTTGGACTATTTCCAATCATAAAACAATTATCAGGGGATAAATTACACTCTTTTAAAATCTCCTCATAATCACTCTTAAGCTTATGCTTTACAATATAATAACTCTTAAAATATTCACGTATAGGAAGTCTTTCAACTCTGTCAGTTTGAACTTTTGTAGACCCTTTAGTTATGATATGCATTTCATACCCTTTATTATGTAAATATTCGAGTGTTTCTTCAACACCATCAATAAGTTCAAGTGGTGCATCATAAAGTACTCTAGCGGTTTTCTCTATAAAACTAGCTAAATCATCACTAAAAAATCTATAACCAGCAATTTCGCTTCCTACTTGCATTAAAGAAAATTTAAAATTATCAGGGCCAAATCCATGCTCTTCAATGTTTTCAACTTGCTTTGCATTGAACATCGCTTTTATTTCAGCAAAAGAATATTTATCAGTATATTCTAAAAGTTTATCAGCTACTATATCCTCCACATCATAAAAATAACCTGAACATTTTATAAGAGTATCATCCATATCAAAAAATAAATGCTTATCTGCCATAAAAAACCTCCTTACTTTGCACTTTGCACACTGTGGACGTCCCTCGTGTGCGGTAACAAAAAGCTGCCAATTTATATATTTACTTGGCAGCTTCTAAAATTACTTTTTATATTTGTTTTCAAAAACGTTTTTTATTAATTCTCGTCTAGTCTCTATTTCATCTACAACTAAAAGTAATGGTATGTTTATTGCCAAACAGATAAAATCTATTGTGGTATTAAACATTAAAGCATCCTTCGTTAAAGAGTCATTAAGTAGAACATGGAGTGTGAACATCGTAATATTAAGTAATACTGATGTCATTACAAACCATGCTTTTTTCTTTACAAAACCAATTATATTCATAATTAAGAAAAACATAACTACACTTACTAGTATAATCGTATTTGTATAGTCTACTATTAGCATCTTTAACTCCTATTCTTCATCCCAATTGTGCCAAATCTCTTGCACATCATCTAAATCCTCTAATTTTTCAACGATTAGTCCCATTTTTCTAGCGCCTTCTTCATCTAGACTCATGTAATTTTGTGGAACCATTTTTACTTCTGCCTCTAAGTATGTAATACCTTTTCCTTCAAGATATTCTCTAACTGCTGAAAAATCGTCTGGAGTCGTTGTTATTTCATAAAATTCTTCATCAACCTCAAAATTTTCCGCTCCTGCTTCAATCACTTCAAGCATCAAATCATCTTCAGAAATTTTTGTTGAAGCTTTTTCAATAACTATTACTCCTTTTTTATCAAACATCCAGCTAACGCTACCATTTGTACCTAAATTTCCACCAAATTTATCCAATATATGTCTAACATCTCCTGCAGTTCTATTTCTATTGTCTGTCATTGTTTCAATCATAACAGCAACACCATTTGGACCATAACCTTCATATGTAATTTCTTCATAATTAGCTGTATTTCCATCACCAGCAGCTTTTTTAATACTTCTTTCTATATTATCGTTAGGCATGTTATTTGCTTTACACTTTGCTATAACATCACGAAGTTTAGAGTTTCCGGCAGGATCAGGACCACCTTCTTTAACAGCAACAAGAATCTCTCTACCTAATTTTGTAAAGATTTTTCCTCTTTGTGCATCTGATTTTTCTTTCTTATTCTTAATATTGTTCCACTTTGAATGTCCTGACATCAATATTCCTCCTTTAAATAATTTCTCCGTAATTTTACCATAAAAAATCCTATTTGTGTAGTATTATTATGAAATTTCAGAACCATCTTTATGTAAATGTCCCCTTTGATTTCTCTCAATTTCGCGTGTTCTATCATTCATATATCTACTAACCTTTTGCAAATCACTCAATCCTGCATTTGGAATAGCTCTATATATAATTCCATTTTGTTCCATTTCATTTTTTAAATGTCTTATCCTATGAACTCTAGGATCCATACCCGATGCAGCTTGTTCTTGCATCTTTTGCTCTTTTCTATCCAAAATACTGCTCGCATTTGTCACCGAAAAATGTGTATTTAACGTTCCTTGTAATCTCTCCACTTCCGCAATTGCACCAAAATATCTTTTATCATCTCTATGTTGTTCCTTAAAAAACTCCATGTCAGCCATAATTTCTCTATAACTATATGTTTTCTGCATAAACGGCTTATTGACTTTTTGAGTAGCTGCTTCAACAATAGACTCTATTTGTTCACATCTTTCGATGTCTTTTTTACTAGGACCTCCAAACAATCTAGATAATCCTTTTTTAGAATCAGCTGCTCGTATTCCTTTAGCCTCAGCACTTAATGAAGCAACCTCAGCATTTATAGCTACATTACAAAATTTTTCAAAAACGACTTTCTTCAACAAATTTTCTTCCATTGTTCTAATCGTAAAAACCTCATTTGCTACTCTACCATCTGTGATTCCAACACTCGAAGCCCCAACTTGTTCAAGCAAAGCTACTACAGAATCTCTTCCATCATCACTTTGCCCAAATTCAACTGCTTTATTTACAGAATTTTTAGCATTTCGCATTGCTATCTTATATTCAACAATTCTAGAAGAATATCGCGTTCCAGATATATTTTGAATATCAATAGCAAGTCTTTCACATTGTCTTGCAACTGTATCAAAACTTAATCTAGCATTCTGATTAAACGTCATATGTTGTGGCTCAAATCTTGCTTCTAACACTTGACCAAGGTATTCAACACGTTCCCTTTTTCTTTGAGTTTCTAAATCATTCTGAACAGGACTCACTTTTTCTTGCACTTCGGTTGTAAATTCAATAGATGGCTCTACATCATGTTCTTGTTTCACCTGTTCGGCTTGCTCTAAAGCAATTTTTCTTTTAGCTTCCTCTGCAGCCTCTTTTGCAACTTTTTCAGCTTCTTTTTGCATTTCAACAGCTTTAATTTGCTCTTCTAATTGTAATTCCACAGTTCTACAATCAGACTTGCAAAGTCTTGCAATATCAACTTTCCATCCTCTAACTTCTGGTTTAATTGCTTCAATTGCTGCATCATGCTTCTTAAGTTCATCTTCTTTTTTAGCAATTTCACCATTCAAAAAATCAATATCCTCATAAACAGATTTTACTTTTCTTTCAGCACGTTCTTTTTTATCTTCTAAATCATCTCTTCCCTCAATGCCACAAAGACTCATGTGTTCTTCTAAAAAAGAGCATCCTCTAGTAAGTAAATTTATCATTCTATCAACATCAGGTTCAGAATCATCATGTACAAAATTAATAACACCTTCTGAAAGTTCAGCAAACATGTCGTCTCTTGAAATGCCAGTATCCGTTTTTAACCTTGTAAAATTTGCATTTATATTTTTGTTCACATCTCTATCTTCGCCCCAAAACATTTCAAGTCCCATAAGCATTCCATTTATTGATGAAAGGAATTGACTTTCTAATTTTCTATTATATTCCGTAGCTTCAATTCCGTGCTTTTCTGAGCTTATACTCTAACTCAGTTAAACTTCTATTTTCACCATGTAAACCACCTGTTGTATAAAGTGCTGTTCTCCATAAATCTATCAAGTCTATTAATTTTCTTTCTTGTTCCAAAACGCTTAATTCAGCCAAAGTACTTTCATGCTGCCTTCTTTCTTTATTACATTCTCCTAGATTTCTTCTATGCTTATCAATATCAAACTGTATATCCTCTCGTGTATCATCATCTCTTATCAATTGAGTCAGCAAATCATACATTCTAGGTGCATCACCGTTCACACGCTGTAACAGTTCTTCACGTGCAGTAGAATCTAGTTGTTCTAGTTCAGCAGCCTCTAAAACTACTGTATAAACATCAAAATGAGTCCCTCTATCACTACGGCGTCTCATTCCTTTTTGAATATCTCTAACTTTAGCAAAAGGAGCAACAATAGTTTCTTTTTCCCAACCAGAATAATCCTCTAAAATCTCTGATACAGGCATTGCTAAAACTCCGCGAATTAGGATCAATTCTAACCTGCATATGCACTGGCGCATCTTTATTTTCATTAAACATATATGATTCCCAATTCGCTCCTTCAAAAACTTCTGTTGTTGAAACAATTCTATCTATCGTACTTCCAATAGATATAGAGTTTATTTCACTTAATGAAGTACCTCTATGCAAAACTTGCATTCTTCTATTTCTACCACTTAAAATTTCAGATTTTAACATTGCAGCATAAATTTGTGGAATTCCCTGAATAGTTTCCTGTAATTTTTTTACGTAATACTCTCTATCAGTCTCGTTTTGTGGAACAAATTCATTTTTCATTCCATTTCTTATTTCATACTTTCCGTCATTATTAACAAACAAACTATTGATAATTTTATAACTCATTCCTGTATATCTACTCACCGCATCTCGTTCCGCATCAGTATATTCAAATAAATCTCCATATTCTCCTAGATTCAGTTTTGGTCTTTCTATCATTAGTATCACCTCAAAATTTATCTATTAGTGTGCTTCATACCAAGTTTTTCCGACATTTGCATCTGCTCTTAATTCTACAGATAATTTTATTACATTTTGCATGTTTCTAACAAGTAATTCTTTAACAATTTCTAATTCTTCTTCTTTAGTTTCAATAACAAGTTCATCATGCACTTGTAATATAAGTTTTGATTCTAATTCTTTTTCACGCAATTCTTTTTCTATATTAACCATTGCAACTTTTATTATATCTGCAGCTGTTCCTTGAATTGGTGCATTCATTGCAACACGCTCTCCAAATTGTCTAACATTATAATTATTTGAATTTATCTCAGGAACATATCTTCTTCTTCCCCACAAAGTTTCCACGTAACCCTTTTCTTTACAGTTAGCAACCGAATTATCCATATATTCTTTTATTTTAGGATATGTTTCAAAATATTTTTCAATATATATTTTTGCTTTTTTACGAGAAGTATTAATGTTAGTTGCCAAACCAAAATCGCTTATTCCATATACAATACCAAAATTAACAGCCTTCGCTTCACTTCTCATCTGCTTTGTAACTTCTTCCAAAGGAACATTGAAAACCTGTGATGCAGTAATTGAATGAATATCATCATCATTATTAAATGCATCAATCATTGTTTTATCACCAGACATATGTGCAAGTACCCTAAGCTCAACTTGTGAATAATCTGCATCAAGAAGTAGATATCCATCTTTTGCAATAAATACTTTTCTTAATTCGCGCCCTAACTCTGTTCTAATTGGTATATTTTGAAGATTAGGCTCTGTACAGCTAATTCTTCCTGTAGCTGTAACTGTTTGATTAAACTTTGCATGAATTCTTTTAGTTTCTGGAT
This sequence comes from uncultured Eubacteriales bacterium, assembly GCA_949283575.1. GTDB lineage: Bacteria > Bacillota > Clostridia > TANB77 > UBA1234 > UBA1234. The sequence goes on along the minus strand of CASDSU010000031.1, from coordinate 165,608 downwards.
TTATAAGTGGAATCATTCCATCAACATATGTCGCTCTAAGCTTACTCATCGTTCTATATTCTAAAATCTTTTCAACAATTGGATGATCATCTAAAAGCTTTTCTAAAACTTCGCTATCCGTTGAATAACCACTTTTAGTTTTCTTTATAACAGGCAATTGTAATTTTTCAAACAAAACTTCTCCCAATTGCTTTGGCGAATTAATATTAAATTCTACTCCAGCAAGTTCATAAATATCTTTAGTTAGTTCACTAACTTTACTATTTAGAGAAACAGAGTAATCATCAAGCATTTGTTTATCAACTAAAACACCTTCGTACTCCATTTCTGCAAGCACTCTCATTAGCGGCATTTCGACTTCATTAAATAATTTATACTCTTCTTTTTCTTTTAATTCGTTCTCGTATTTTTCTTTGCACTTAAAAATATATTTGGCATATTTCTTTAATTTCTCATTATTTTTTTCATTATCTTGCTCCGATGCATCAATCATAAAAGCATCAAGTGTAAGCTGTGTTTGTTCGTTCTTATTTTCAACATCATTTAAAATCCCCAGTGTTTCAAAAATCAAGTCATCAAGCTTATAAGTTGACTTTGAAGGATTTAAAAGATATGCAGCAATCGTCAAATCAAACATCATATTTTCAGCCTTAACACCCAATTTTTTCAACTTTAAATAATCTTCTTTTTCTTCAAATCCAATTTTCAAAGAATTATTTTCAAATATCTTTTTAAGCTCATCATTCGATGGATTTTTCTTTAAATAAACAATTTCACCATCATATATTGAAATCACATCATCTTTCCAATAATATGAAAATTCTTTAACGTTTGTTGCATCAAATTCATCAAATTTCTTTTCCATTAATTCTTCATTTTCTAGCTTACTAGCTTCATTATTTTCAGAATTCTCCGATGCAGTCAAATTCAATTTTTCAATAAAGCTTTTCAATTGTAATTTAACAAACAAATCATACAATTCGTCATTATTAAATTCTTTTTTAGAAATATCCAATGTTTCAAAATCAAGAGGAACCTCTCTAAAAATAGTTCCCAAATCTCTTGACAAATAAGCCAGTTCCTTATTAGCAACTAGTTTCTCTTTAAGCTTACCTTTCACGCCTTCAACTTCATTTCCAGCATCTAACTCACCATATATAACATCAATATCATGATACTTAGTTATAAGCGAAAATGCAGTCTTTTCACCAACACCAGACACACCAGGAATATTATCCGAAGTATCTCCCATAAGTCCTTTAATTTGTATAAACTCTATCGGCTCAATACCAAACTTTTCTTTAACAACAGCTGGCGTATAATCAGTGCTTTCCGTCTTACCTATTCTAGTAGTTGGTATCCTAACTGTTACCTTATCAGAAGTAAGTTGAAGAGCATCTCTATCTCCAGTCAAAAGCAACACATCAAATTCATTCTCTTCGCCATATTTAGCAAGCGTTCCCAAAATATCATCCGCCTCATACCCTTCAAGCTCAAGCACCTTAATATTCATAGCTTTTAAAATATCCTTAATAATCGGCATTTGCATGCGAAGCTCATCCGGCATTCCCTTTCTTGTTGCCTTATATCCATCATACCTCTTATGTCTAAAAGTCGGCGCCTTCAAGTCAAACGCAACACAAATATACTCAGGATTTTCTTCATTCAATAGTTTAAATAAAATTGACAAAAATCCAAAAATCGCATTCGTATAAACACCCTCCGATGTCATAAGCATCTTCGAATTCATAATCCCATAAAACGCTCTATTCATTATACTATTACCATCTATCGCAACTAACTTCTTCATACTACATCCTTTCTCAAAAATTGGACAATTTTCTCCGTCCTATTTGTCCATTTATTTTTCAACAAGTTCTTTTAATACTTGATCCAATTCTGGATTTTCTTTGTTTACTCTAATTGGTCTTCCCTCTGCATTTATGAAACAATGCTTTGATATTCCTTTCAATACCAGCCCATTATTTTTCGCTTTACGCATTTCATATTCGATAACAAGTCTAACTCCTGTATATTCTTTAACTTTAACATCTATTTCGATATCATCGTTAAATGTTGTACTTTCCTTATATTCACACTCGATTCCTATTACTGGAGATATTATTCCTTGCTCTTCTAATTTATCGTACCCTTGTCCAATTTTTTCTAAATAGTCTACGCGAGCCTCTTCCATCCATCTTATGTAATTGGAATGATGTGTAATTCCCATTTTGTCAGTTTCATAATATTTAACTTTATGTGTATACATTTATTCCTCCTATATTAATCAATTAAATCTTCTTTTTTACAGTATGGCACAACCTCATTTTTTAATGTATTGGATAAAATTTCTACTCCATAACTTGTATCATACCAAAGGAATTTTTCTATCTCATCAGATGTATTAAGATTCCCTTCTAATTCTCCATTATATTTATATACATAAAAATGAATTTTCAAATTTGGATCACTTGTAGCAATTTCATCAAAATCCATTACAAGTTCAAATTTATTTTCATCAAATATCGCTTCATTTCCAAGCTCTTCATGACACTCTCTTATCGCAGCTTCAAGTGGCGCCTCACTTTCTTCAACTCTTCCGCCAATCATCTGATATGTTTCTCTTTTTCTTGGTTTGTCTATTAATAATTTTTTATCTTTAAAAAACATTGTTCCCACAACATTCAACATAATTATCAACCTACTTTCTCCACGTGAATTATAACACAAAAAAGCGCACAAATATATAAATTTGTACGCTTTTGTTTTTTGTTTGTATAAAACTTTTCTTATTTCTTGTGTTCAACTATGTAATTAACAACATCTCTCACAGAAACGATTTTTTCAGCTTCAGAATCTGGAATTGATAATTCAAATTCTTCTTCAATATTCATGATTAATTCAACGATATCTAATGAATCAGCTGATAAATCATCTATAAATGTTGAATCCATTTTTACATCATCAGCCTCAACACCTAATCCTTCAACAATTTTTTCTTTTAATTTTTCAAAAACTTCTGCTTCTGTCATTATATTATCCTCCTTAAAATCTTTTCTTTATTTTAACATAAAAAATCTAAAAATTACTCAAACTGACCACTTGGTCTATACTTTTTTGGACAAAATTCTCCGTCCCACTTGTCCTTTTAAATCCCCATTATGTTGTATCCGTTGTCCGAATATATAACTTGACCTGTTACGCTATCTGAGATTTCGCTAAGTAAAAATGTTGCAACGTTTCCAACTTGCTCAATTGTTACGTTTTTGTGAATTGGTGCTCTTTCTTCTACAACATCAAGCATTGTGTCTAAATTTTTGATTCCCTTGGCTGATAATGTTTTGATTGGTCCTGCTGATATTGCGTTTACCCTCATTCCTTCTCTTCCAAGATTTTCAGCAAGATATCTAACACTTGCTTCAAGTGCAGCTTTGGCAACTCCCATAACATTATATCCTGGTAATACTTTCGTAGAACCATAATATGTTAATGTTAATACTGATGCATTTTCGTTTAACAAATCGATTTCTTTTGCTATTCTTGTTGTAAGAACTAATGAATAACTACTTACATCAACTGCATGTGAATATCCAGTTTTACTTGTGTTAATAAAATCATTATGCAAATCTTCTGTATTAGCATGTGCAACAGCATGAACTAATCCATCTATTTTTCCATTTTCGTCTTTTATTTTGTTAAACGTATCCAAAACCATTTCATCATTTGAAGCATCATTTAGTGCGTATGCTTTGCTTCCTTCAAACTCAGAAATCAAGTTTTCTATTTTGTCTTTATTCTCTTCACCCATATATGTAAAAATTAGTTTTGCACCATTCTCATACGCTTGCTTAGCTATTCCATACGCAATGCTCCACTTATTTCTAATCCCCATTATCAGAATTTTTTTATCTTTTAATAACATAATTTTCTTCTCCTATAATCTAATAAATTCTCCCATATTTCTATACTTTGAATACCTCTCCTCAAGGAGTTTTTCTGTTTCTTTTTTCTTTAATTCAGAAACGGTATTCATAATCTCTTTTTTCATTTCTTCTGCAATTTCCTCAAAAGCAAACTCATCAACTTCTTTTGGCTCTGAAATTATTTTATCAATAACTTTCATTTCATATAAATCTTCCGCTGTTAATTTCATCTTTTCAGCAGCTTCTTTATATCTTGATGAATCTTTCCATAAAATCGTACTGTATCCCTCTGGCGAAAGTATTGAATAAATCGAATTTTCTAACATAATAATTTTATCTGCAACGCTTATCGCAAGTGCACCTCCACTAGAGCCTTCTCCAACTACGATTGCAATTGTAGGAACTCTAATTCTAGCCATTTCGAATATAGATTTTGCAATTGCTTCACCTTGGCCTCTTTCCTCTGCACCGATTCCAGGATACGCTCCTTTCGTATCAACAAAAGTTATAATTGGTCTATTAAACTTTTCCGCTTGTTTCATAAATCTTACAGCTTTTCTATAACTTTCAGGATTAGGCATTCCAAAATTTCTTTCTATATTTTCTTTTGTTGTCCTTCCTTTTTGTTCAGCTATAACTGTATAACTTTGTCCGTCAATACTTGCAAGACCGCAAACAATGGCTTTGTCATCCTTAAAACTTCTATCGCCATGAAGTTCAATAAATTCGTCAAATATTTTTTCGACATAATCTAATGATGTTTTTCTTTTTGGATTTCTTGCAAGTTCAACTTTCTCCCACGCTGTCATTTTAATTTCATTATTGTTACTCAAAATCTACTCCCCCTTCTTGTTTAATTTTATTAACTTAGAAAGAGTATCTTTTAATTCTCTTCTCGCAACAATTTTATCTATAAAACCATGTTCTAGTAAAAACTCTGCAGTTTGGAATCCCTTAGGCAAAGATTCTCCTATCGTTTGTTCAATAACTCTTTGACCTGCAAAACCAATCATTGCTTTAGGTTCAGCAATTATAATATCACCTAAACTTGCGAAAGAAGCTGTAACCCCACCATATGTTGGATCTGTTAGAACAGATATATATAGAAGCCCTGCTTTATCAAGCTTAGTTAGTGTGCTAACCGTCTTTGCCATTTGCATTAATGACATTATTCCTTCTTGCATCCTTGCACCACCAGATACAGAGAACATTATGAATGGTAATTTCATTTCAATAGCTTTCTCAATTGCATATGCTATTTTTTCTCCAACAACGACTCCCATGCTTCCCATCAAAAATCCACTATCCATTACACAAATAACAACTTGTTCTCCATTTATTTTCCCAGTTCCGGCAGACACAGCTTCCTCTAGACCTGTCTTTTCTCTAAGTGCATTTAATTTCTTTTTATAATCTTCTAGTTCAAGCGGATTTGTCGTATCTATATTAAGGTCAAATCTAGCATATGTGCCTTCATCAATTATAAGCTTTAATCTTCTTCCAATATGCATTCTAAAATAGTGACCACAATTAGGACAAATATTACAGTTAGACCTCACATCATCTTTATACACAATTTCCTTACAGCCATCGCATTTTAGCCATTTCCCAATTGGAATATCAATATTGGCCGTATTCTTCTTGGCCGACTCTTTTCTCTTTTTAATCTGATCAACAAGCATATTACACCTCCGCTTTTGCTCATTAATTCATCATTTCTTTTTCAACAAATGATGTATCAAAATTACCTCTTATAAAATTAAAATTTTTTATAATATCAAATAAGAAATCACGATTAGTATCCACACCATCAATAACTAATTCCTCAAGCGCTCTCTTCATTTTTGCGATTGCTTCATTTCTTGATGAACCATGTGTGATTACTTTTGCAATCATTGAATCATAGTTTGGTGGAATTGTATATCCTTCATAAATTGCAGAGTCTATCCTCACACCATTTCCTCCAGGAAACATTATTCCATTTATTTTTCCAGGACATGGCATAAAATTTTTACTAGGATTTTCTGCATTTATTCTACATTCAATAACATGACCTCTATACTCAATATCTTCTTGCTTATATTTCAAAGTTTCTCCACCAGCGATTCTTATTTGTTCTTTAACTATATCAATACCTGTACGTATTTCCGTTATAGGATGCTCAACTTGAATTCTTGTGTTCATCTCCATAAAATAAAAATTCTTATCCTCATCAACTAAAAATTCAACTGTACCGCAACTTGTATAATTTGCAGCCTTCGCAGCTTTAACAGCAGCTTCGCCCATCTTATCTCTAAGTTCATTTGAAACTGCAGTAGAAGGAGTTTCTTCGATTAACTTTTGATGTCTTCTTTGAATCGAACAATCTCTTTCACCAAGATGAATAACATTCCCCTTTTCATCAGCAAGTATTTGAATTTCAACATGTCTTGGATTTTTTATAAACTTTTCTAAATATATTTCATCGCTATTAAAAGAAATTTTTGATTCTTGTTTTACAATTTCAAAGTTTTCTCTAAGCTCATCATCGTTATTCGCAATTCTGATACCTTTTCCACCACCACCTGCAGCAGCTTTTAATAAAACAGGATATCCAATCTTGTTTGCTATTTTAATTGCATCTTCAATTTCTTCAATGCTGCCTTCTGAACCTTCAATAACTTTTACCCCAGCTTCTTTAACCATTTTCTTAGCATTAGATTTATTACCAAGCAAATCTATTACCTTATAATTGGGACCTATAAACTTAATATTAGATTCTTCACAAATCTTAGCAAATTGCGAATTTTCAGACAAAAAGCCAAAACCAGGATGAATACTGTCTGCACCTGTAATACGAGCTGCTTCAATTATATTTTTAATATTCAAATAACTTTTTGAAGATGCAGCAGGACCTATGCAAACAGCTTCATCAGCAAGTTTAGTATGCATCGCATTCTTATCAATTTCAGAATAAACAGCAACAGTTTTAATATTCATTTCCTTACAAGCTCTGATTATTCTAACAGCTATTTCACCACGATTAGCAATTAAAATTTTATTCATATTTTTCTTCCTCCAAATACTTATCACTAGTTATTCACAACAGCAAATGTTAATTCTCCTTTAGCAACCAATTCCCCATTTGAAGTTGCTGTCGCTTCACCAATACCTATAGGACCTTTTCTTTTTATAATTTTAACTTCAAGTTTTAATCTATCTCCTGGAACAACCATTTTTTTAAATTTCATATTGTTAATTCCGCCAAACAGTGCATTCTTGCCCTTATTTTCTTCCATTGACAAAATTGCGACAGCACCCGTTTGCGCAAGTGATTCTGTTATCAAAACACCTGGCATAATGGGATTACCAGGAAAGTGCCCCTTAAAATACCACTCATCTGTACAAACATCTTTATATGCAATCGCACTTTCACCAGGAACAAGGTCTTCTACTTCATCAATCATCAAAAATGGTTCTCTTTGTGGAATAATATTTTTTATCTCATCTTTGTTTAACATTTGATTCACCTCAACTATAGAATTTCGAATAATGGAGTTCCATACTCAACAGGCTCTCCATCTTTCACAAGAATTCTAGCAACTTTTCCACTATATTCAGATTCGATTTCATTCATAAGCTTCATAGCTTCAACTATACAAAGTACATCACCAATTTTCACTTCGCTTCCAACTTCAACATAAGGATTTGCAGTTGGTGATGGTTTGATATAAAACGTTCCAACCATAGGTGATTTAACAATATTCCCACATTGCTCTTTCACAATTGTTTCTGCAAATGATTCTACTGTAGCTATGTCAGATTTCTCTTGTATGATATTTCTATTTTCATCTGATTTGACAACTACCTCTTTTGTCACTTCTTTTACCGCATCTTTTCTCATACTTATTTTTGTCCCATCAGGAAGCTCAACATCTAAAGCTGTCAATTTATAGCTATTCATATCATCCATTAATTTTTTTATTTTCTCATATTCCATCAGCTTTAAACCTCCTCGTATTTCTTAATTATTATGCTCGCATTGTGTCCACCAAATCCAAGTGAATTAGACATTACAACGTTTATATCTTTTTTCACAGGCTCATTTGGAACAACATTTAAATCACATTCTTCATCCTTAACTTTATAATTTATTGTTGGCGGAACCATTTTGTTGTTAATTGCACAAACTGAAATTATCGCTTCAATTGCACCCGCAGCACCTAGCAAATGTCCTGTATTACCTTTTGTTGAGCTTACTAAAACATCTTTGCTAGCTTCACCTAAAGCTGTTTTAATAGCCATCGTTTCAGTCATATCATTTAAATGAGTAGATGTTCCATGCGTATTTATATAATCAATATCTTCAGGTTTTATATCAGCATCTTTAATTGCACGAATCATTGCTTTAGCTCCACATTCACCATCTGGGCAAGGTGATGTAATATGGTATGCATCAGTAGTTGAACCAAATCCAATCACTTCTGCATAAATCTTCGCACCTCTTTTTTTGGCATGTTCTAACTCTTCAAGCACGAGAATTCCTGAACCTTCACCCATTACAAAACCATTTCTTTCAGCATCAAAAGGAATACTTGCTCTTTCTTTATCTGTTGAATTAGATAATGCCTTCATATTTTCAAAACCTGCAATTCCAACCATGCAAATAGAAGCTTCTGTTCCACCCGCAAGAACAGCATCTTCATAACCATGTTTAATTGTTTTATAAGCTTCACCAATTGCATGAGTAGCAGAAGCGCAAGCTGTCACAACAGCCATAGATTCTCCTTTTAGTCCAAACTCAATCGAAATATTACCAGCAGGCATATTTGCAATTGCCATTGGAATAAACATTGGTGATACTCTTGAATTTCCTTTAACATAGTTTATTTCACATTGTTCTTGAATTGTTGTAAGGCCAGCAATACCAGAACTTACAAAAACACCAACTCTATCTAAGTCAGTATTCTCTTTTGTAATTTCTGAATCTGCCATAGCCTCTCTTGCAGCTATCATTGCAAACTGTGAAGACCTGTCTAATCTTTTTGCAGCTTTAGCATCAAAATAATTAGTTGCCTCATAATTCTTTACCTCAGCAGCTAAACTAGTTTTAAAATTAGTAGCATCAAACAAAGTAATATTATCTATACCGCAAACTTTATTTTCAATTCCATTCCATGTTTCTTCTACATTATTTCCAATAGGAGATATAGCTCCCATACCTGTTATAACAACTCTTTTATCCATATCAAAAATCCTTTCAAATTATAATTTACGTTAACATTCCACCATCAATATGTATTACTTGACCTGTTATATACGAACTATCTTCAGAAGCTAAGAATTTTACTACATTCGCAACATCCTGAGTTTTACCTATTCTTTTAAGTGGAATAGATTTTACAATTTCTTCTTTTATTTCATCCTTTAAAACATCTGTCATTGCAGTTTCAATAAAACCTGGTGCAACAGCATTTACCAAAATATTTCTTGAGCCAAGCTCTTTAGCTAAACTCTTAGTAAATCCGATTATTCCAGCTTTAGAAGCCGAATAATTAGCTTGACCTGCATTACCAGAAATACCAACCACTGATGAAATATTAATAATTCTTCCACTTCTTGCTTTCATCATATGATTCACAACATTTTTAGTAACATTAAAAGTACCAACTAAATTTACATCAATTACACTTTCAAAATCTTCTTTTTTCATTCTCATTAAAAGCATATCTTTCGTAATACCAGCATTGTTAACTAAAACATCAATTTGGCCAAACTCAGCTATTATCTTCTTTACAGCTTCTTCACAAGCTTCAAAATTAGAAATATCACATTTTACCGCGAAACATTTTACATTCTCATTTTCAATTTCTTTTGCAGTATTTTCTACATCATCATTTTCACTTCTGTAATTTAAAGCAATATCATATCCTTCTTTAGCAAGCGTTAGAGCAATTTGCTTCCCGATTCCTCTTGTCGCTCCTGTAATAAAAGCTACTTTACTCAAGTTTTATGCATCTCCTTTCAACTTAGCAAGTGTATCTTCGAAAGTTTCAACATTATTTATATTCAAAATCTTAATTTCTTTATCCGTTTTAATTCTCTTAATAAATCCTGACAAAGTCTTTCCGGGTCCAATTTCAACAAAAGTATCAACACCCATATCAAGCATTGTTTGTAAACTCTTCGTAAATCTAACAGGACTTATAATATGTTTTTCTAAAATTTCTCTAATATCATCTTGCTCACTATATTTTTCACCATCAATATTCTTAATGACTGCTGTTTCAAAACTATTGAAAGTCGTATTATCTAAAACTTTTCTTAAAGTTTTTGCACTTTCAGTAAGCTTTGCAGTATGAAAAGGACCAGCTGTTTTTATAATATTTACAAGCTTTGCGCCTTTTTCTTTAGCAAGCACACTAGCTTCTTCTACTGCTATTTTCTCACCTGAAATTACAACTTGACCTTTAGTATTATAATTCGCAGGAACAACAAATCCGCTAGTAATAGAATTACAAACAATTTCAACAATTTCATCATCAAGACCGATAATCGCAGCCATTTGCCATTCACCGGCAGGTAAAAGATTCTGCATAAACTCTCCTCTTTTTTGCACAACTTTCACACCATCCTCAAACGATAATGCTCCACTATGAATAAGCGCTGCATATTCACCCAAACTTAAGCCAGCAAGAGCATCAGCTTCAATTCCATTTTCTTTAAGAAGTTCTAAAATCGCTAAACTCATAGTCAAAACGGCAAGCTGAGTATTTTTAGTTTCATTTAAAACACTCTCATCTCCATTAAATGAAATATCCGCAATATCTACACCTGTAATTTCTTCAACTTTTCCATATATATCTTTAACCTTATTGTATTTCTCATAAAAATCTTTACACATCCCCACATACTGAGCACCTTGCCCAGGAAATAAAAAACCTATTTTCATATACTCACTCACTTTCTATTTTGGACAAAGGGACGGGGCTTTTGTCCAATTGTCCTTCTTTCTCAAAGAATCTATAAATTCTTCCCTATCTATATTCACACCAAATTCTTTTTTGATTGATGTGGCTATTCCTTCAAGTTCGCCTTCAAATTTTTCTTTGTTTGTGTTTATTCCAATTCCGACAACCATTTCTGAAACAATTCCATTTCGAACTTTGGTTTCAACTAATATTCCGACCAAGCTTTTTTCCATTCCAATAAAGATCGTTCGGTTCTTTAATATTAAGCTCTACTCCTATAAATGGTTGTAAAATTGAAACTATTTTTTCCGCAATTTCTATTGTTATGTTTTTTATTATTTCAATTTCACAATTTGGCTTAAAGTAAATTGAAGCAGCTATGTTGTCTTTTTCATCGGTTATCCATGTCCTGCCATGCGTTCCTATTCCAGCAGTTTGTATATCTGCAACAATTATCGTTCCACTTTCAATTTTACCAGCACTTCCAAGTCTCCAAGCTTCAAATTGTGTTGAATCAATTGTCTCGTAATAAATAACCTCTTTATCTTTTAATCGCATCTAAGTTTGCCTGCCTTTTTATTTTATTTGTTGTCGTTTTTATCAAAGGATTTTCTGTTATCACAAGATTTTTAATCGCTTTATATGATGGCATTACATTATTTATCTCTTTTATTTGTGAATATAAAACTTTATAAATTTCTTCATCTGTTTCTATTCCATATCTTTCTTTCAAACTAGATTTGTTAACAACTAAAATCGCATTTATTTTTATATCATCTTCATCATCCGATTTTGACATACCAAATACCATCGATTCTTCAATATCATCAATTTTATTAACCAAGTTTTCCATTTCTTCTGGAAAGATATTTTTACCATTCTTCAAAACAATTACGCTTTTCTTTCTTCCACAAATAAACAAATATCCTTCTTCATCAATTCTTCCTAAATCCCCCGTGTGGAACCATTCTCCATTCATTACTTCATCTGTTGCATCTTTGTTTTCAAAATACTCAAGCATAACTGTTGGACCTTTGACAATAATTTCACCAATTCCATCCTTATTTGGATTAAAAATTTTAACATCTAAACTAGGAAGTTTTCTTCCAACTGAACCAATTCTATGATAACTATTTGTACCAATTGCAATTACCGGAGAAGTTTCTGTGAGTCCATATCCCTGAACAATATTAATTCCTAAAAGTCTATACTTTTCTTCAATTCTCTTATCCAAGGCGGCCGCACCACTTATGAATAATTTTATCCTTCCACCTAACATATCATGAATTTCTTTAAACTTTTCTTTTCTCTCTCCAATAGAAAGACTTCTATATTTTTCTTCATCTTCTAGAATTTTTTCAAGCTTTCCATCTTTCTCAATTTTCTTTCGTATAATCTTAAAAATTCTTTCATAAATTCCAGGAACACAAGCCATCACGGAAACTTTATATTCATACAAATTATCTACTAAATGTCTAATACCATCGCAAAATACTGTTTCTGCACCTTTGTACAGCGCAAGTAAAAAACCAACTGTACATTCAAACACGTGATGAATTGGAAGAATCGAAAGAACTGTATCTGTTTCATCAATATCCAACACTTCACCTAAGTCCATCAAATTCGCACAAATATTTTTATGTGAAAGAGCTACAACTTTTGATTCTGCAGTTGTTCCAGAAGTAAAAAGCATTATACTCATTTTATTTGAATCAATAACTGCATCGACAAAACTCCTATCACCATTTTGTAGACGAATTTCACCTTTTGAAATCAATTCTTTTTCTGAAAGAATCTCATCATCACCTTCATCAATATCCATCTGAATAATATATTTTAAATTTGTATCACCACTTGCTTTTATCTTAACAATCGCATCTTTATATTTACTAGTAAAAAAAATCGCTTCAACTTTAGACCTTTTAATCAAATTATAAAGTTCATTTACTGGAAGAGATTTATCTAGCGGAACAACAATTCCCGTTCCACAAACAACAGATAAATACGCAATCTCCCACTCATATCTATTTTCCCCAATTACCGCAATTCGTTTATCTTTTAAACCTAGGTCTATTAACACTGTTCCTAAAGAATCAACCATCCTTCTAACTTCGCCATGAGTAAATAACCTATATTTACCCTCTTCGACTCTTATCTTATATGCAATTCTGTCGGCATATAACTTTCCTGATTTCCCTAACATATCTTTCAAATCTGTTATCTCTAAACTTTTGCAAGAAAAATGTTCCATTAATTTTCTCCTAATTTAAATTTTATACTTTTAATACTTTTTTACTTTTAGGAAATTTTAGCATAAAAAAAAACGAAAATCTTTAGACTGAGTGGTCAGTCCAATGGATTTTCGCCTCTTTTCATTATTATTTTTTCAATTCAAACACAATTCGTTCACATTTTTTTTCTTGCATCAAGAGCACTAACTACTGTATTCCTAAACCCTTCATAAATTTCATTAACATCAACTTCTCTATTTCTTTTAAGTCTATAAATCAAACTAGAGCAAGTTGTTCCAAAAATTCCTGATGCTAGCACTTCAACATTACCATCATAAATTTCGCCTTTTTCAATACCTTCTTTTAATATTCTTTCAATAATCTTTATGTATTCAAAAACAGCTTTTTTACATTTCTTATTTTTCTCCTCTTCACCCCAAATTTGTGAAAAAACAACATTTAAGAATTCTTCATATTTAACAGTAACCTTTATTTGGATTAAAAGAACAGCTTCTATCTTTTCAATTGCATCTTTACAATGTTTAGTTTTAAGCTCAATATTATTTTTAAGCAACCTAAAACCCTGTTCCAAAAGCAAATCAAATATATCTTCTTTCTTAGAAAAATGATAATACAAAGAGCCTTTTGCGACACCAGCAACTGCTGTTATCTCTTCTATGCTCGAGTTATCATATCCTTTATCAGAAAATATTTTAACCGCTGTATTAAAAATTCTTCTCTTTGTACTATTCATTAATTACCCCTTTATCTAAAATTAAAATTTAACTTTTATAAGTTCATAATTTGCTGTTCCCAAACCAATCTTCTCACCATGCTCAATTTGACTTTCCCAATTTGTATCAGGATGATTTGTATGGAAATTATCTTTCTCACAAATATGTCTTTCAATATTTTCACCAAGTGCACTATTCATAAATGCTGTTTGTTCATTAACCAAATCAGCTGAAGCTCTATCAATTGCAACGCTATCAAACGAAGCAAGCATTCCTACATTTGGAACTATAGGAGCATCATTTTCAGAATGACAATCACAATTTGGAGAAACATCACAAATTATATTAATATGAAACTCTGGTCTACCTTTAACAACAGCAAGAGCATATTCAGCCATTTTCTTATTTAATAAATCATTTGCAGAATTATTGGCAGGCTCTATCGCATCAAAATTACAAATTCCTATGCATCTTCCACAACCAACGCATTTATTATGATCAATCTCAGCAACACCTGTAGATTCATTATAACTAATCGCATCATGTGCACAAATTTTAGCACACACTTTGCATTTTTTACACATACTTTCATCAACTATTGGCTTACCACTGTAATGCATTTCCATCTTACCAGCTCTAGAACCACAACCCATTCCAAGATTCTTGATAGCACCACCAAAACCTGTAGCTTCATGACCTTTGAAGTGATTAAGCGAAATAATAATATCTGCATCCATAACAGCTCTACCAATCTTAGCTTCTTTAACATATTCTCCATCAATTGAAACTAAAGTTTCATCTGTACCTTTTAATCCATCAGCAATAATAACTTGACATCCAGTTGAAAGCGGAGAAAAACCATTTTCATACGCAGCATCAATATGATCTAAAGCATTTTTTCTTCTACCCACATATAAAGTATTAGCATCTGTCAAGAAAGGTCTTCCACCTAATTCTTTAACCACATCAGCTACAGCTTTAGCATAGTTAGGTCTTAAAAACGCTAAGTTACCAGGCTCTCCAAAATGTATTTTAATTGCTACAAATTTATTATTAAAATCAATATTTTCAATGCCTGCTTTCTTTATCAACATTTTTAACTTTTGTGGAATGTTTAAACCTGGTCTTGCTCTAAAATCTGTAAAATAAACTTTTGCATTTTCTTTCATTTTTATTTCCTCCTATAATTCCCAAATTACATTTTTCACATATTAATCAGCTTCTTCTTGAAGATGCTTTTTCAATTTTTCTCTTTAAATCAATTATCTCTCTTTCATAAACTTTTCTTAATTCTTCAACATATTCACTTGGAATATCCTCTTCTTTAATTCCCCCCAAATCTAACAATCTTTTATAATTCATCATAATTTTATGTTTCTCAAGTTTCTCTCTTTGTATTTTAGCAGCTGAAACTTCTTTTGGCTTATCAAGTAAACTTTCATAATTTGCTTTATAATTCTTTTGTATTTTACTGATAGTCTTTTTATCAAATAATTTTAATTCACTTTTATTTTTCATTTTCAACCACCTTTTCGTGACCATGCATCATTCCCACAAACTTTTCTTTCAGTACACCTAAATATTGTGACAATTCTGTAAGCGATGGTTTGGCTACTGTTTTAACTTGTTCCTGATTTGCTTGTACTAGCCCTTGTTGACTTCTAGGTTGCCCCATCTCTTCTAACATTCTTTCAACTTCTTTCAAAGAATCTCTTCTGTTTAAAATCTGTTCATAAAACTCTCCCATTTTTTCACCCTCATAACCAAGTGATTTAGCGTAAGGAGTAAATATTTCTAGGTATTCATTAGCAGGAATCGTTCTTACAGCTTCTATTCCCTTATGTACCTCTTGAAGTATACTTGCAGGTAAAACTCCATCTTGAACATCTTTAAAAATTCTTCCATATATAGGACGTTCTTCACCAAATCTTTCATTTGGATGATAATTATCCATTTTATAATCTCTTTGAGCTAGATAATCTTTTAAATGCTTTAAAGACTGTTCTTTATCAACGCCTCTCAAGTTTCCTTTATCATCCACTATAAAATTATTATAATGCGCGTCATAATTTGCAAGACAAAAATCAACAACATACTCTCTCATAAACTGTCTAGCTATATTTTCATCAAGTGGTACACCATCGTAATAATAAGCACTTATTGCAGCTGTTTTCTCTTCATCTATTTTTACTTTTTCCTGAATTGCACCTTTCATATCCCCAACTTTTGCAAGTTCACATTTCACAGCAGTTTCTGGTGAAACTATTTGTTGTAATTTTGCCGCAGCAACTTGAATGTCTGCTCTAAACGGTTCGTATTCCTCAGTTCCTTTTCTTACTGATGGTTTAAATAAATATTCATTCCCATAACCATCTTCACAAAGATGCATTTCGCCAGTTCCACCCAAATAAACTCTTCCGCATGTCCTCATAATGCTTCTGCATCTGAGCTTCGCCAGATAATTCCATGTCGATTTGCTTTTTTGCAGGCTTAAATCTACTTACAAATTTAGAAAAAATATTTTGTGGCTTTTGTACATCTAAAGCTTGTTCTTTTGATCTTTCAATAATTCTTCCATTAACAGGATTAATCATATCACCAAAATTTGCTCCTCTTTGAACAGCATACATTTGAAGTAATTCATATGAATCAGGCACACTTACTGTAACAAATTTATCTGGTGTAATCTTATCATATACCACAACTCCGCCTTCAAATGAAAAATTAGGTCCACTTTGAAAACCAGAAGTCCATCCATAATTTTCTTCTTCTGCAATCTCATATAACGTAATTTTCGGTTTTTCTTTTTCTGAATTCGGCGTATCACTGTCAAAATCTGCTTTAAAATCTTTAATCTCACTTTCTGGAATAATAGCAATTCTTGGTCTTTTGGTACCATATGCATCAGCAATAATTCTACCAGCACCCCTTATCCTATCCTTTTCCTCTTCAGTTTTTCCTTCAAGTTTTCCTTCAATAACTCTCATCATATAATCAGACTTTGATTCTCCAACCCTTATCGATGTTTTTTCACTATCCTTAAGAGGTCCATACCACAATCTTTCAGGAGAATAATCAAAAGCATATCTCATAAGCATCTCAAAATCGGTAGTAATATACGATCTTCGTATTTTTTCTTCACCGCCTGCTGTCGTCTGTGTTGTTTTGCCCAGTTCACTTTCTAATATTTCCATAGCATCTTTTATCTCTGAACTTAAATCAGAAACATCATCTATCCCGTTTTTTCTATATGTTTCTTCACAACATCCATTATAGGCCTGAAAATAATATCTCTGATCTACACAAGAACCTTTTTCTTGCAACGCCCACAACTTCTCATTCATTTCGTCTATAGTGTAGTAATGATTTAAGTCCTCAGAAGCAAAATAGTATGAAAAAATGTTTCCAAATACATATCTAAAATCAACTTTTGAACCTATTCCCCCCATTCCTTGAACAGCTCTTAGAATAAAATCGTCATCATTAAAAACTTTTTGTAAAGCCCTAACTTTTTTCTTCATTTGTTTTTCTACAGACATATAACACCTCAGCTCTAATATAACTATTTACTAAAAAAATGTTTTATTTTATCTATCATTCGTAAAAAAAACGATGATGTTTTCTTAACTTCTACTAAACTTTTTTTAGCATCATTGTCACTATCAAGTTTAATATCTTCTGTTTTTTGCAAAGCATCTGACAAACTCTCTAAATTATTTTGTTGAAAAGGTTCCACTCTTTTAAAATAGCTTTTGCCTCTTCAGATATAGGCTGTTCAGTTAGTTTTTTATTAGTATCAACTAAAAAGATTTATTCAATATCCCCTTTATACCATGCTGTTTTTCTAATGGAACTTGTTTTAATATTATTACTTTCAACAATTAGCCCAAACCTATTTATACACCATTTTTATTACTTTTTTGCTACTTTTTTCTGTCTTTTTCTATTTTCGCGGTCTAAAGCAGCTTCATACTCAGAATATATGCATCCACAATACTTTTGCATATAAAGTCCTGCATCTCTTGCCATCTGCTGACCTATCCTAAATCCTTCTCTAAAATCTTGATAAATAAATTCCACTCCATATTTTTCAGCCATTTGATTTGCTACTTGTATGATTAATTCATGCTTTTGATAAGGACTAACTAAAAGTGTTGTTGTAAAGGCATCATATCCATTTTCTTTTGCATACTTAGCAGTTTCCTCAAGCCTTGACTCGTAACAAAATTTACAACGCCCATCAATATTATCAATTACCGACTTCGTAAACTCTCTAATCCCATAATTGTGATTCACCACGAGTGGCATATTTATCATTTCAGAATACATTTTCAAAGCATTTAACCTTGCTTTGTATTCAGTATATGGATGAATATTAATGTTATACCAATATGCAGTTATATCATCATATCCATCTTTTCTTAATTTATCTACAACGTATGTTGAGCATGGCGCACAACATGTGTGAAGTAATACTTTCATCCTTTATCTCTCATTTCTTTGTTATAATTAATAAAAAGTTTTAAAATTATATATTTTCATTTCATTTTCTATTTCTTTATTAATAATTTCATCACTTACGTTTGCATCAAACTGTTTCATTATTTTAAATTCATTATCATTCTTGGCTATTGACAGACGATCTGGCCAATACCAGTTAATGAATTTCAGAAATTCATACTGTGTAACAGTATATATATCTAAAGCAATAGCATATGTAAGATAAAACCCCCACAATTCAATATTTTCGATGGTTTTCTCTTTCATATTCGAAAAATCATTTAGATATTTTTTCAAATCAAGCCACGCATCTCTTTCTTCTGTTCCAACTTGATTTAACATATACTTAGGAGTAGTGAAAAGACCTGCACCTATACAATAAATACAAATAATTCCCAGAACACCTGGAATTTGCACTTCACCAGATATAATCATAATATCTATTACAGCAAAAATAACATAAATAATAGTTTTAATTAAATTCTCTTTTATACATTCTTTATAAAGTTGTTTTACCGGATATGATAAATTTACAAGTGCAACCCATTCTTCAAAAAGCATTACCGTTGTCTCTTCCATCATGTTTTTATTCAAAAAAGCATTTAGATTTTTCATTGTAATAACACTATTCTTTGCATATTTTTCAAAGAACCAATCCATCAAAAATTTTTCATATTTAAGTAAATCCGAATCATCTTTTTCAGTTCTAATCAACATAAAATTTTCAAAATTTAATCTTTCAGCTTCAGATCGTTCTGTTTCCAAATAGCCTCTATCAACTAAATCCATAATAGTTGCTACTAATGAAACTCTATCAACTAATCCGTCATTCAACAGCATTCTCACATGTGCAGGTCTTAAATTACTCGGTTTCTCACGTTGATATATGTTTAGATTATGAGGTTTATGACCATACCTTCTATTAATAAAATATCTTTTTATAAGAACCATTCCCATAGCTATTAATACGCCTAAAAGAATTATTAACGAATTCTCTTCAAAATCTTCTATATATACACAAGTAGTTAAAGATAAAACAATCCAAACTATTACTGCATCCACTCTAAATGCCTGAGTAAACCTTGCAATAACTTTATGAATATAATTTTCTTTTCCTCTACGACTAAACTTTATTTTATAATATTGCTGTACAGCGTCTAAATAACTTATCATATCATCCCTCGCTTTTTTCTTACGAATATTTTTCTTCTTCTTTCTTTAAACCCATATGCTTAAAAGCATCAATCGTAGCCATTCTTCCTCTTGGAGTTCTATTTATAAAACCTATTTGCATTAAGTATGGTTCATAAACATCTTCTATTGTTGAAACATCTTCTCCTATTGTAGCAGCAAGTGTCTCAACACCAACAGGACCACCAGCAAATTTTTTAATAATTGCATCAAGCATTAATCTATCAATATTATCAAGTCCAATTTTATCTATTTCTAAACATTTCAAAGCTTTATCTGCAATCTCATCAGTTATAGTTCCATCGCCAGTTATCTCTGCAAAGTCTCTAACACGCTTAAGCAATCTGTTTGCAATTCTTGGTGTACCACGAGATCTTGATGCAACTTCTCTTGCACCTTTTTCTGTTATTTCTATCTTTAAAATACCAGCTGAACGCTTTACAATATCTGTTAATTGGTCATTATTATACAATTCTAGGCGGTTAATTATTCCAAATCTATCTCTAAGTGGTGATGATAAATTACCTGCCTTCGTCGTTGCACCAACTAAAGTAAATTTCGGCAAATCAAGACGAATTGAACGAGCACTTGGTCCTTTTCCAATAATTATATCAAGCGAAAAATCTTCCATCGCAGGATATAAAATCTCTTCAACGCTTCGATTTAATCTATGTATTTCATCTATAAACAAAACATCATTTGGAGCCAAATTAGTAAGTAAAGCAGCCAAATCTCCAGGCTTCTCAATCGCTGGCCCTGATGTTATTCTAATGTTTGTATTCATTTCATTCGCAATAATATTTGCAAGTGTTGTTTTTCCAAGTCCAGGAGGACCATATAATAAAGTATGATCAAGAGGCTCACTTCTTTTTCGTGCTGCCTCTATAAAAACTTTCAGATTTTCTTTAACCTTTTCTTGTCCAACATAATCTTCAATTACACGAGGTCTTAAACTATTCTCAATGTCTGAATCTGAAGATTCAAATCCTGGACAAATTATTCTCTCTTCTTCTAAATCCATTCTCTGACTCCTTATTATTTTTTTGTAACATTTCCATATATCTCAAGTGGCTTCATATGTAAAAATTTCACACAAAACTTAGGATGTATCGTTAATGACATATTATATTTTTCAACAGCTACACTATATTTCTTTCTAACATTTTTTATTTGATTTTCAAAAGAAATAATTTTCTTAAAAATTTCCATTTGTAATTCATTTTTCTTCATCTTATCTACATCATTATAAAACGCCTTAAGCTCATTGTGAAGTTCTACATCAGCAAAAATAGCATCATCATATGAAATCTTACTTTTTTTATTTCTCTCATCAATTAATAACAATATTCTTTCTTTTTGCTTCTTCTTTTTTATATCTGGCAAAATCTTTAGCAAAAGTAAATCTCTTGAATTTAACAATTTGCAAAGCGACTTGTAAATTATAGTAACCTCAATAAATTCTTTTAAATACACATTACGTATATAAATAAAAATTAAAGCAACAAAAACAACTAAAAAAACAATCATCAAAACGCCACCTAATCTTTAAATATGCACCTTTATCCATTTAGATATATCTTCAAACACTTCAGTTTTATTACTCTCTTTTAACAGCTCATGTCTTTTATTCGGATATAATTTTATTCTTACATTTGTAATTCCCATATTCTTATAAAGTTTTACAGCTTTCATAACACCAGTTCCATTTTCACCAATTGGATCTTTATCCCCAGACATAAAAATTATTGGCAAACTTTTTGGTATTGTTTTTATTACCATTTCAGAATTTGCAAGATTTACTAAATGAAACAAATCCGAAAAACCTTTTACCGTAAAAATAAAGTTTGCTCTCTTATCTTCCATATGTCTCTTTACTTCATCTTCATCACTCGAAACCCAATCATATCTAGTCTTAACAGGCAAGAATTTTACATTAGCAAAATCTAATGATAAATCATATATTTTTTTACTTCTATAACGTTCACCTTTTTTCTCAGCTATGAAATTAGCCATCTTTATACCAGCTTTAACAAGAGGCTGTGGGCCGATAGTTCCACACAAGATTAATCCATTTATTTCATTACCATACTTAGCAACATAACATCTTGCAATAAGGGATCCCATTGAATGTCCTAATAAATAAAAAGGCTTATCAGGAAACGCTTTTTTTACAATTTCTGTAACTTTTCTTAAATCTTCTATTAGATTTTTATATCCATCCTTCGACGCAAAAAAACCTTTATCTTCACTTTTATTTACAGAATCTCCATGTCCAATATGATCATGACCAGCAACTATAAATCCTTGATTTAACATGTATTCTGCAAAATCATCATATTTATCTATATATTCACACATACCATGAGATATTTGAATAACTCCTTTTATTTCCTGGTTTAAAGGCTTCATTATTTTTCCATGTACTTTATATATGCCGTTTGCACTATCAAACACAAACTTTTCTTCTTCAAACCACATCAAAATCACCTCTTTGTTATTATATCATAAACAAAGAAAAAGATAATAAACCTTTTACAATAATTCTTAATACATCTATAGTGAAAATCAAATTAACAAATGCCCATATAGCCATACAAGCAAAAAATACATACTCGTTTACTTGTTCTGAAGACAATACAAGAATTGCCGTCCATATAATTTCTCTGGCAATCCAAGGCAAAGAATATGAATTTACACTAATTTCAATTTTCAAAAATGATGTTACTAACACAAGAAAATACGAAAAAGGAACTTTAATGTTTAACAGTTGACACACGAAAAAAATAGTTATACTTTGAAACATTTGCACTACATACTTAAATGAAATTTTTTCAAATCTAACATCTAACAAATAATATAATGCCATAATTAATATACTTGAAGCTAATAAATATAACGTATTTTCCAAACACAACATAACAAGAGAAATTGCAATCACATAATATAAACTCATAATAAAAACACTCGCACCAAACAAATATATAAATCTTCCATCTCCTGAAATTGAAAAGTATTCACCAATCAAGTCAAGCAATAATAATGAGAATAATACTATTGGAATATAACCCATTGCTATATAAAAGAATGCTTTTGAAGTTTGAGGTAAATTTAATTTGTGTTTTGACAAATGACTTAACATCAAGAAAACTACAGCCAATATACCAAAAACTCCAATTTTTAATGCATTGTGTAAAACATTCCAACCTGTATATAAAAAGCTTATTGCAGCTACTACTATAAATATAGAACCTACAGCAAGTATTGTATTATTTTTTATAACTTCTTTTTGTATATCTGATTTCTTAATTTTAGTTTCTTTTATAACTTTCTTTCGAGCTTCTGTTTGAAGGTTTACTGGCTTTTGCTGTACTTGAACAATTTATTCTATACGCTCTCACTTGTTTCTCATGTTTCTACTCTTGTACAATTAATAAAACAACTAGAACTATAAATCCCAAAACACTAACTAAATATTCACATCCTTGTCTTTAGCTTTCTTATTATATTTTATTAAAACTTTTTCTAAAGGTCAATTTAAAAGAATATATAAAGCCTTTTTGAATAGAATTAATTATATCGTATTCAAAGGGGGATTTTTTTTGAATAAGATTTATATAGAAGAAAGAGCAATCGAACTTGCTCACTATATTATTGATACAAAAGATACTGTACGAGGAGCTGCCAAAAAGTTTGGTATTTCTAAATCAACTGTACATAAAGATATTACTGAACGTTTAACACGAATAAACGCTTCTCTTGCAAACGAAGCGAAAAAAGTACTTGATGAAAACAAAGCTGAACGTCATATAAGAGGAGGTGAAGCGACAAGAATTAAGTGGCAGAATGACTAAACAAAAAAGCATTCTCTTTTTTGAGAATGCTCTTTTTATTTTAATAATTTTCAGCTTTGATTTCAAAGTATGCTTTTGGATGTGTACATACTGGGCAAACTTCTGGAGCTTCTTTACCAATTACGATATGTCCACAATTTCTGCATTTCCAAATTTTCTCACCATCTCTACTAAATACAAGGCCACCTTCTACATTTTCTAATAATTTTCTATATCTTTCTTCATGTTCTTTTTCAATTTTAGCTACTTCTTCAAATAAAAATGCAATATGATCGAAGCCTTCTTCTCTAGCTTCTTTAGCCATTCTGTCATACATATCTGTCCATTCGAAGTTTTCGCCTTCAGCAGCAGCTAATAAGTTTTCTGCCGTTGTAGGAACTTCTCCACCATGTAATAATTTGAACCACATTTTAGCATGTTCTTTTTCATTATCAGCAGTCTCTTGGAATATAGCAGCGATTTGCTCATATCCTTCTTTTTTTGCTTTACTTGCAAAATATGTATATTTATTTCTAGCTTGAGACTCTCCAGCGAAAGCCTCCATTAAATTTTTCTCTGTTTTTGATCCTTTTAATTCCATTATCAATACCTCCTTAAAATTTTTACAGGCTCATTATATCATATAATTTACATTTTGAAAACTGTTTTTTGATCAAGAGGATGGGGCTTTCCTCCCAAAAAAATCCATTATCCATTTACCTTTTTCGAAGTTCTTCCAGTACTAATTCATAACCTTTCTCTTCATTTTCATATTCAACTTTTTTTAGTTTAAAATTAGATTTCTTCGTCTTACAAATTTCTAAAACGATTCTTTGTAAAAACTCTGGATTCCTTGCAAGTATTGGTCCTGACACATGTGTTCCATAGAAATTTTTATATTTCACACCTTCATAGTCATTATTCTCATTTTCTCCAATTCCAAATCTAACTTTAAAAAACGGATTCATATTATGATATATTTTTGAACCTTTATTTACAAATCCAACAATCGGATTCTTTAACAATTCACTTTCATATATTACGTCAGATGTACTTCTATCCTTATCTCTTTTCACCTCAAAATCAAAAATTCCAAGAGCCTCCTCATCATCTATCTTTTTTCCAAACATTTCAAAAGCATTTCCTGTAGCAAGAATAACCTTTTTATTATCAATATATTCTTGCAAATCATCTTTTTTTAAAAACAGATCCTTCAAAACTCTATCCAAACTATTTTCAGTTCCTGAACCTATATAAATAAAGTCATAATCCTTAACACAATACTCATCATATATAGATTTTTTATCAACAATAACATTTGCACCTTGATCTTCTAAATGTTTTTTTAGGATTATTATGTTACCATAATCTCCATACAAATTCATAATATTATAATATAAATGTAATATTCTTATGTTCACAATAATCCCTCCTATTCACCTTTAACTTTATTCATAAATTTCATTCTATCTGAAAAGCATGTTACAAGATAAATTTCACCTTCTGCCTTTTCTTTTGCTTCTTCAATTATTTCATCTATATCACTTTCTACAATAACCTTATCCATATCTATATCGGAATATTCAAATCTAGTCACCAAATCACTTACATATTTACCAGCTAGAAAAACCTTCTTTACATTTTTATTATTTAGTAATTCAAAATCTATGTCCCAAAGCCAAGATGTTTCGCTTGTAAAATATTTTCTACTAACAGCATCAACAATTATAATAACACTACAAGGACGATTTTCTCTAGTTATGTATAAAAGTGATTGATTATATGATATAGAATTTTCATGCTTTGACGTTAGAAGCATGCCAGGTTTGCCGTCTAAAACGAATTTTTGTACCCTATCATTCTTGGCAACAAAATTATTAAGTGATTCAACTATTTTTTCCTCTTTCATTCCAAGAAGTTTTGTAACCGCATAAGTAGCAAGCAAATTATACGCGGTATAAACACTTCTAAGAGTCATCGTTAGTCTATGTTTATTATTAATCGTCATTTTGCTATTTTCCAAATCCAATCCTGTAACTTCGTATTGTGGAGTTTGTCTTTTATGTCCGCAATGCTCGCATTTATAGCTACCAATATGATTATAGTGATAATATTCGTATTTCATTGGTTCTTTACAATTTGGACAAAAAGCACCATCATCATATGCACTATCATTTTCCTCTTTTGAAAATTCATTCTTACTCATTCCAAAATAAGTTACATTTTCTCTTTTAAAACCATAAAGCGATGAAAGCGGATCATCAGCATTTAGTATTAAATGAATATCATCCGTAATCGCTTCTTTAATTATATTATAAATAAGCTCTGGATGACCATTTCTCGTCATCTGATCTCTATACAAATTTGTTACAACTAAATATTTAGGTCTAAAATGTTTCAAAGTGTGACGCAAGTATCTTTCATCACTTTCAATAACCAAAACATCTTTTTTTACTTCACCTTTTAAATTAGAAGCATTCAAAATCATTGTTGTTACACCTTCTGTTTGATTAGAACCTTCTTTATTACATCCAACATTATATCCATTCGCTTCAAGTGTACTACAAATCATCTCTACAGTTGAAGTTTTCCCGTTACTACCTGTAACCATAATAATATCACTTGGCAGCGAAATCTTTTTCAAAATATTTTTATCAAGCTTTAAAGCAATTTTTCCAGGCATACTACTACCTTTGCCTATCATTTTTCCAATAATATATAAAAATTTACTTATTAAAATAATTATTGATTTCACAGAAACTCATCTCCAATCTCTTTTTATCAAAATCAACCAATATTAATTTATCACAGATATCCTAATCAGGACAACCTTTTATACACAATTATTTACAAAGAAAACTAATTATAAAGTACATAAAAAAAGCAAACTCACACACCTAAAAAAATTGATGTGTAAGTTTGCCTTTTTAATCGCGCAATATACGATTGTCATCAAGAACTGTGCCTTTCATGTGAATCGAGGGTGCATACAGAAGCTCGTCTTTGATAAACGAACCCGACTGCGAAATGAAAATCTTGTCCATAGAATCATAAAGCTCTTCTCTACGATGAATGTGTCCGCACTGGAACATTCGAATAGGATGCTTTTTGTCCCCATAGTAAGGGGTCAACCCGCCATGCTTTCTGAACTTCATGAGTCGATCATACGCATGAACCGCACCTTCACGCTGGTGAAAACTCTCAAGATGCATCATTCGCTTGACCACACCGGCAATCACGAAGTCGATGATATACGTATCGTAATACGTAAATTTCTTCTGACGTTGATGCATCATTCGTTCAAGAAGTGCAATAGGAGAATCCACACCAAGCTGTTCGAAAGTATATTCATGGTTACCATTGATTACACGATAATCAAAATCATACTTCGAAAGCACATTAAAAAGCAAATTTACCTGATGATTTCGAATCGAATTCACTCTCTCCTTCATATGCGGATTCTGCGTAACCAGTTCGTATGAATATTCATCTGTCGTTATCCCTTCGAACAAGTCACCAGCTATGAACACGTAATCAACGGTAGGTTTACCACCATTGTAGTACTTAGCCAGAACTTCGTCCAAAACCTCAGGTGAAAAATCAGGGTGACCAGCATGGATATCTGCGATGTCCAGATAATTGAAACGATTTGATTCGTCCTTATCATAGAGCTTAACAATCGGAATACCACGCTTTTTCAGCTTTATGCGGGTCTTTATTCCTGAACCAAGCATTATCGGCTCAAAACCACAACGTCTCGCAACATCTTCAAAAACATGAGGCTCTATTCCTAGTTCTTCACGTCTGAACGGGATGTAGTCCTCGTTTGCCGTTTCCAGCATACGTAGCATATTCCGCAAGCACATCTCCTCCTATAGTTCATATTTGGATAGTAACAGGGTTTACCAATTCATCAAAATTTTATATATATAATCAATATTTGTCAAGTAACAAAAAATATAAGCGAAAAGGCACTGTTTGAATGTAAAAAATGGAATTTATACAACCACATTTTCACATACAAACAATGCCTTTCGCTTATAATTTATACCATCAGAAGCTCCTGAAGCTGGGAAATCTTGTGTTCAAACGTTTCAAGAAGAGCTTTGAGTACATCTCTCATGTAGAACACATCATTCATTTCCATGTCTGCCTTATGAATGACGGTCTTGTAGCACATATCAAGCATGCTGAGTGCGTATCGCAGTTCAGAATCCTTATCCTGCCAGCTGCAATCACAATGCATGATTTCGTACTTACAAAGCCTCCACTTAAGCCTCGAAAGATCTCCCTCCAGACTACGGTTGATTTTCAGCCTCTTGATTTGCTCAAGCAACTTCTGGATATTGGGAATAGCCCCTTTGAGATCACGTATGATCCTTTCACAAAGTTCAGGATCAGTACGTAACGCAAAAGACAACTCAGACCTCTTCAGATCGTTAGGATGTACGTTTGCCTCTTCCATTACGTCGCCATCATAAATCCGGATACTTCCTTGTCGTGCCATTTGAAAAAACCTCCTCGCACAGTCGTTAAAGTGACATTCCAACGCGTTTATTATATACCATTATCCATAAAATGTCAATGTATTTAACATAATAAAACACACACCTCGTACACACGAGGGACGTTCCTCGTGTGCACGAAAAAATTTTTAAATAATCCTATTGACATTAAAATAAGTAAATGTTAATATATTACTTGTCGATGAGACATGCGGATGTGGCGGAACTGGCAGACGCGCTAGACTTAGGATCTAGTGTCTTCGACGTGGGGGTTCAAGTCCTCTCATCCGCACCAAAAGAGTTAAGTTTAAACTTAACTCTTTTTTATTTTCAAAAATAAAAAAACTTGGAAAAAAGAACCGTCCCAATTTCCAAGTTTTTTCATATCATACCTTATTATTCATTCTCTTCCTTAGTTGTATTCAATTTTAAAGCTTTTAAAGTTTCAACAATGAAAAGTGGAGCAAGTGATAATAGTACTACTTCGAGTATCTGAGTTGTTGGCAATGATGCTATCTCAAATATTCCGTGTAATCCTGGTATTAATAGAACAACTAACATAAGCGCTGTAGATAATGCAACTGCACCAAGTAATGTTTTGTTTGTTCCAAATCCAACCTTAAATATTGAATCTTTATTTGAACGTAAGTTAAACACATGTACTAATTCTGAGAATGCAAGAACCGTGAATGCCATTGTTTGAGCAATTGCCGCTCTTTCTGGATCTGATTCTAATGTTGCAAAATCCCAACCTGCACCAAATCCAAAAGCTAATAATGTAAGTGCACCAACCATTATACCTTGATATACTACTCTTCTTATCATACCTTTTGTAAAGATATTTTGATTTTTCTTTGCTTTTCTGTTCATTATATTTTTTTCTGGAGGATCCACACTAAGTGCAAGCGCTGGTAAACTATCTGTAACTAAGTTAATCCATAAAATATGAATTGGTAATAATGGTTCAATCCATCCAAGCATAGTTGCAATAAATAAAGTAATTATTTCACCAATGTTTGCAGATAACAAATAAGCAACTGCTTTTAATATGTTATCATAAATTCTACGACCTTCTTCTACTGCTGAAACGATTGTTGCAAAGTTATCATCTGTTAAAACAACATCTGCTGATTCTTTAGCAACGTCTGTTCCAACGATACCCATAGCAGCTCCAATATCAGCTGTCTTAAGAGCTGGCGCATCATTAACACCATCACCTGTCATAGCAACAACTTCACCATGTGACTTCCAAGCATTTACTATTCTAACTTTATGTTCTGGAGATACACGCGCATAAACCGAAATATCTTTAACTTGTTTCTCTAATTCTTCTTGAGACATTTCTTGTAATTCAGCACCAGTAATAGCTTTATCTCCACTATTTAAAATACCGATTTCTCTAGCAATTGCAACAGCTGTAGCTTTATGGTCACCTGTAATCATAACTGGTCTAATACCAGCAGTCTTACATTTAGCAACAGCTTCTTTAACTTCAGGTCTAGCAGGGTCAATCATACCAACCATACCTATGAAAGTTAAATCACTTTCAATATTTTGCATTTCTTCTTTTGAAGGCATATGATCTAAAACTTTGTATGCCATTGCAAGAACTCTAAGTGCTCCATCAGCAAATTCATTATTAGCTTTTTGAAGAGCGTCTGTATATTTATCTTCTAAAGTAATATCTTTTCCATCAATATGAATTCTTGTACATTTAGCAAGTAATTCGTCAATTCCACCCTTTGTATATACAACAAATTCATTACCCTTTTTATGAACTGTTGTCATTAATTTTCTTTCTGAATCAAATGGAATTTCTTCAACACGTGTAAACTCTACATCTAAATCATCTTTCCAAATTTCACTCTTAATACCTAAATCGACTAATGCTGTTTCTGTAGGATCACCTGTAACTTTAGCGCCTGAAGCCTCTTTTGTAATCTTTGAATCATTACAAAGAATCATACAATCAAGTAATAATTTATAATGTGCATCAACATCATTATATTTATCAGGAGCTTTGTAAGATGTATTATTAAAGAAAACTTTTTCAACTGTCATCTTGTTTTGTGTTAAAGTACCTGTTTTATCTGAACAAATAACTGTTGCACTACCAAGAGTTTCAACAGAAGGCAATGTACGAATAATTGCATTTTTCTTAACCATTCTTTGAACACCAATAGATAAAACGATTGTAGAAATAGCTGGTAAACCTTCTGGAATAGCAGCAACAGCCAAGCTAACAGCTGTCATAAACATATCTACCCAGTTTCTATCATAAACAATAAGTCCAACTAAGAATATTAAAACACAAATTACGATTGCAACCATACCAAGTGTTTTTCCCAAAACTGAAAGTCTACGTTTAAGTGGAGTTTCGCTCTCATCAACATCATCAAGCATCTGAGCAATCTTACCAACTTCAGTATTCATACCTGTAGCAACAACAATACCTTTACCTCTACCATATGTAACAAGGCTTGATGAGAAACCACAGTTAGTTCTATCACCAATACCAACTTTATCACTCTTTATAGTTTGTGCCATTTTTTCAACAGGAACAGATTCACCAGTAAGAGCCGCTTCTTGAATCTTCAAATTAACCGCATCAACAAGTCTTAAATCTGCAGGAACATAATCACCAGTATCCAAAATTACGATATCACCTGGAACTAACTCTCTTGATTCAATTGTTTCAACTTTACCATCTCTAATAACTTTACAATGTGGAGCACTAAGTTGTTTCAACGACTCAAGTGACTTTTGAGCTTTAACTTCTTGAACAACACCAATAATTGCATTAACGACAACGATTAATAAAATAATTGCTGAATCTACAATCTCTCCACTAGCAATTGCCGACATCACCGCTGCAATAATTAAAACGATAATCATAAAATCTGTAAACTGTTCAACAATCATCTTCCAGATTGGTTTCTTGTTTTTTGAAACAATTTCATTCATACCATACTTTTGGCGTCTTGTTTCAACCTCTGAATTTTTCAAACCAGAATCAACGCCCGTTTTAACTTCTTTTGCAACATCTTCTACTGACATTGAATACCAATTTTTTTGTTCCATCAAGGACCCTCCTTATTTTCTTTCTAAAATACGAGGAATATTTTATCATAAATATTCCTCGCTTTTCAATAATCTAATCTAAATATTCTAGTTCATCAATCGCATCAAGTAAATCTTCATGTGCATCTTCAACTTCGCTTAAAAGTGCATCATACATCTCTAAAACATCTATTGCTTCTTCATACATGTCATCAAAATATTCATAAGAATCATCTGTATATTCAAACTCGTCATCAATAATATCTTGACACTCACCATTAATTAATTTTCTTAATTCTTTTTTAGCTGCTGTTATTTTCTTTTCGCTTTTACTTACATCATCATCCAAATCAGCAATAGCATCCTCAATATCTATTATAGTATTTTTTATTTTATTTTTAGTAGACTGATAATTAAGTTTTTGCCCATATGCAACTTCTTCCATAAGTTTTGCATAAGATTCTTGAGTATAATCTTCTTCATCATATTCCAAAGCGTCTTCAATTATATCTTCTAAATCATATAAAGCATATACAAAATCTTTATCTAATGAATTTAATATATCATCCTCATACACAAATAAAAACAAATGTGTACCATATTTTACAGGACATACTGTATCCATATCTTTATCAATATCTTCTATTTTTGCTTCATCTAAACTTGATGAATCTACAAATATAACTGAATAATCTTTTTCACTATCAAACTCATATGTACCATAACTTGCAATTTTTATATAATCATCAGTAAGCGCTGTAATTTCCGCAGCATCCTTAACATCTATTTCATTTAATACAACTAATAAATCATCTGAATTAATATAATATAAAATTACAGAATCTTCTTCAGGCCATTTATCATCATTTGCAACATAGTAATCAGTTCCACCTTTATTAACCCCTGGTTTTCTTACTCTTATTCCATATTGGTCATCAGAAATTTTTACGTTGCTATTAGTAACAAACCCTGGAAGCACATCTGTAGCACCTTTAGCAATACAATACTTAGCAGAAGTTCCTTCTACTAACATAGTAACTTCTACAGCATCATCCAAGTATTCAATTCCATATAACAAAATGTTTTCATCATCCGGAATATCATAACCTGTTGACCTACTTGATATATAAATCTTTGTTTTACCAATATTAGTAACCTCACCGTTCACAACTTTATATTTTGTTTCATAATTAGATATAACAACTTCATTTGTCATACTATCAAGTAATAAAGTAATCGTTTTTCCAAACATATTCATAGCTTCTTCTGCATACACAGTAATTTTTCGAGAAACTTTACCTTCTTCTTTTAAAGTAACTTTAGCAGTTTTATAATCATCATCAAATTCAATTTCTTTCACTTCAGCATCTTGAAGATAAATATAATTCATATATTCAGTTATCATAGGAGTTCCTTCTCCATAAACCAAACCTTTATCATTCTCACCTACAATTTCTGCCACACCTGTTCTAAGTGTATTCCATAGAAGAATAGCAACAGCACCTCTTGGAGCAGCATTATTAGCCTTAAATTCACCAAGATTTTCAAATAAATCTAATTCTTCATCAGCATAAGACATATAATTATTAGGCCATTCTAACGTACTTTTAGTGACTGCATCTTCATATTCTAAAGCTCTTAGAAGCATAGTTGTTGCTTCAGCATAACTAACAGTAGCATCTGGCTTAAAAGTACCATCCGTGTAACCATTAATTAACTTTTTATCTGAAGCAATCTTTATATAACCATATGCCCAGTGACTACTCAAAACGTCTGAAAAATCCAAAAATTTCTTCGAAGCCACAGTAACATCATTCTCACTCGAACCCATTGCAATAACTAACATTTTAGCAAGTTGTCCTCTCGTTACACTATCATTCGGTCTAAATGTATTATCGTCGAAACCATTAATAATTCCAAATGTAGTAAGCATATCTACCGCATCTTCATATTTTGTATCTTTAACATCTTTAAACGTCGTTGTACCAGCATAAGAATTTACAGCAAACAAACATACTAACGCCATTACTAAACAAATAAACTTTTTCATAACTCATCCTCCTTCATCAAGTAACAATAGTATTATATATTATTAAAAATTTTTAACAATATATTTCACATATAATTCTTAGACATATTTAGACAAGTATTGGTTGCAAAAAGTCCAAAAAAAATCCAACTCTTTCGAGTTGGATTTTTCTATAAATAAATGATTTTATTTATAAATTATTCTGTTCTTGCAGGTAAACCTCTGATTATTATAACAACTTCATCCTCATATGTTCTGATTGAGATTCTGTCAGCTTCTTCGATTGTGATATCTTCAAAAGCAACTTCTTCATATGAATCGATAACATATTGTGTTTCATTGTTTTCATCTTCATCATCAAGTTCAACCTCGATTAAGATATATCTGTAATCTTCAAATTCATATTTTGTTCCGAATAATTCAACTTCTTCATCAGTTAAATCTAGAATATCTGTATCATTATTATATGTGATAACAGCTTTCTTACCATCTGCAGATACTTCACCATCTTCATCCTCTGTTGGAATATATGGATGTCTGCTAGCTTCTTCATCTAAGTTTAATTCATAATCATTAATTACATCATGAACAACAACTTCTAATTCATCATTTTTATTAACTTCTGTTGAATATAGTACGAATACAACTTCTTCTGGACCTTCACCTTTGATAGCATCTACAATTGCACTATTTGTATCAGCTGTATTTAATATCATAGCATCTTTCTTAGCTTCTTTTAATTCTTTGCTATCTGTGATTCTTGTTTCTGTGATTGTTAATAACAATTCACCGATCCTGTTTTCTTCTACTGCAGATAAAATACCGATTAAATTATCTTCACCTGTAGCAACTTCATCAAATATTACAACATATTTAGCATCGCCAAGTTTTGTTGCTTTATCCATGATTATAACTGCATTATCATCATCTAATCTGTCGATTTCATCTATACCTTCTGTGTAAGTAACTCTGTACTCATCATCAGATGTTTTTGTTGTTCCCTTATCATCAAATACTAAAGTAACAACTATTGTTGAAGAACCAACATCATATTCATTATCTTCAATAATTAAAGCTTTGTCATCTTTGCTATATGTAGCTAGGCCATAAATAACTTCGTATACTTCATCAGCATCACCACCTGTACCGCCAACTTCATCGTCGTCGCCTAGATCATATACATATTCACCAGATTCATTAGACATTATATCTCCGCTCTCTCTGAAGCTGAACATTTCAAATTCTGTTTCAGCTAAGTCAGCAAAAGCTTCGATTTCACCATCTTCGTTTAATGTAACTAATGCGAAATATCCTTCTAACTCTTCATCTAATCTCCAGAATTCATTACCTAATGTTTTTGATGCAAATACTAATGTATCTTCACCATCTTCTGTAATAACTGGTAATGTGTAATCTCCATCTCTTTCAACTGGACCAGCTATTGTAACGAATTTAGCTGTTAATTCGTCACCGCCTTCACCAGCATCGATTTTACCATCGAATAGAACCATTGTAACTCTTCCGAATACGTCAAGAACAGCAACAACTTCTTCACCGTTCATATCATCTTCGTATTCATCCCATGCATCATCATCAAAATCTTCTACATCATCCATATCTTCTGGATCTACAACATATTTAGCTTCTTCAGCTACTGGATACTCTTCTTTAGCTATTGTAGCTGTTGTATATGATGCATCTTCTGGATTGTCGAAGTTATCAACAACAACTTTAGTTAATTTTCCTTCAACTTCTGTAGCGCCAATCATGTAGAATGTTTCTGCTTTTGACATTTTATTGCCACTTCTTGTAGCAACACTTACTTTTGTTAAAACATCTCCAACTTCTACATCTTTGATTGTAGCTCTTTCACCATCTTTTAAGATGATTTCTGTTTCCATATCATCATAATCAAATTTCAATTTGCTATCATCATTGAATTTGATATAGTTTTTGTTTGATGTGCTTACTTCATATACATATGTGCTTTCACCGCTGATTTCAGTAGCAGCTGTAATAGCTTTTCTCTCAACTAGTGCATATGCATATAAGTATAAGTCACCAGAAATTTCTTCATAGTCTTCGTCGATATCTAATTTGATACCTTCAACTAATTTGTCATTTCCAGTTCTAACCATTGTTAATACTGTTTCATCTTTTATATTAACAAGAACTTCTACTTCTGATCCTTTTACGAATGTATAGAAATCATTTTTAAAGTACTCATACTCACCAGGTACGAAGTTACGCTCGCTATCTTCTGTTGCTACTAAGTCAACAAGTACTTCACCATCTCTGTTAATTGAGAAAGAATCGAATTCAGCTACAGAATATCTGTAATCTTTGAATTTGATATTTAACATTGCTCCGTTTGAATCGTCGTAATGTAAACCATTTCCATCACTTTCACCTGTTACTGACCACATATCTGTTCTTAACATGTTCCACATTAAGATAGCTACGTTTCCTCTTTTTGCACCTTCAGCATAGTTACCATATGTGATATCTTCTAACATATCTAGGTCTTCTGCTTTAGCTATATAGTTTGTTGGCCAAGTTCCTTTAGCTTCAACAACTGATTTGTATCCTAATACTCTAAGAGCCATTGTAACAGCTTCAGCATAAGAAACTGTGTCATCTGGTCTGAAGTTTCCATCTGGATCTCCCATGATGTAACCATACTCTGCAGCTACGTTGATGTAGCCAGAAGCCCAACCACCATTAACGTCAGCAAATCTTGTAGCGCCTTCGTTTAATTCAGCAGCAGCTTCTAATCCAGCAGCTATAACTAATAATTTAGCCATTTCTGCTCTTGAAACGTTTTGTTCTGGACGGTATGTTCCGTCTTCGTATCCGTTTACGATACCTAGTTCTACTAGCGCTTCAACAGCTGCTTGGTATTCTGTACCGTTAACATCTTTTAATGATGTTCCAGCAAATGAGAATGTGAACATGCTCATTACCATTGAAATAGCTAGTATTAAAGATAATACTCTTTTCATATTTGAAAATCCTCCCTTAAATTTTTTTCGAAAGAAAAGAATTATTTGATGGATTAAGTCGCCTCTTTTCCTTCTTTTTTTCTGCTCTAAACGACTTAATTTGTCCAGTGAGGTTATGACGTTTAGGTTTCATTTCTCACTTTTCAATGCCATTATATAATTCTAAAAAGTAAAGTCAACAAAGTTTAAAAAGTGTTTACTCATTTTACATTTTGTTTACATTTGGGTGATTTTTTGTTCATTTTTAGCACTTTTTGCCATGTTTTATGTAAATTAAATCCAGGTTTTTATGCCATTCCTTCTAATTTTCTCCCTCCAATTAGATGAAAATGAATATGTTTTACAGTTTGTCCCCCATCTTCACCACAATTATTTACAATTCTAAATCCACTCTCAGATATTTCCATTTCTGTTGCTATAACTTTTGCTGCTTTATACACTTCTTTTACATATTCAAAATCTTCTTCACTATTCAAATCAACTGCACTCGCTAAATGTTTTTTAGGAACTATTAATATATGTATAGGTGCCACCGGTGCTAAATCTTCAAAAGCAATTACCTTATCATTCTCAAAAACTATTTTAGATGGAATCTCCTTATTAATTATTTTACAAAAAATACAATCGTTCATTTAAATATCCTCCTTTTTCTGTGCAAAAGGACGGGGCTTCTTAGCGCCTCGTCCCCTTATCCACTTTTTAATTTTTATTCTTCTTCAAGCACTGCTTTTATTCTTCTTATTCCTGCAGCAACTCCTTCTTCTTTCTTTATTTTGAAGTGTCCCATTCCACCAGTTCTTTCAACGTGAGGACCTCCACAAATTTCTTTACTGAAATCTCCTATAGTATAAACTTTAACTTTATCACCGTATTTACTTGCAAATAGTCCTGTTGCTCCAGAAGCTTCAGCTTCTTCTAATGTCATTTCTTCACAAGTGACAACTAAATCTCTCTTTATTTGTTCATTTACAATATCTTCAACTTTTTGTAATTCCTCTTTTGTAACTTTTTGAGGATTTGCAAAGTCAAATCTTAATCTTTCAGCAGTTAAGTTTGAACCTTTTTGCGTAGCATGTTCACCTAAAACAATTTGAAGTGCTTTATGTAATAAATGTGTAGCAGTGTGATAAGCTGTTGTCTTTTCACTATGATCAGCAAGACCACCTTTAAATTTAGCTTCACTTCCTGCTCTTGATTTTTCTTGATGCTCTTTAAATAAAGTTTCAAATTCTTCCATATTAATAGTCATTCCATTCTCTTCAGCTAGTTCAGCAGTCATCTCTGGAGGAAATCCAAAAGTATCATATAGTCTAAACACCACTGGTCCTTCTAATTTTGTTTTACCTTCAGCTTTAGCTTTTTCTACATTTTTTGCAAATTCTTTTTCACCATGTTCTAATGTTTTCAAGAATTTATTTTTTTCTTCTTCAATCACTTCTACAAGAGTAGCTTTATTTGCAGGTATTTCAGGATACATCTCATTCATTATATTTACAAATGTATCTATCAATAAACTAACATTATTAGGATCAAACTCAATCTTTCTCATATGTCTAATAACTCTTCTTAGAAGTCTTCTTAGAACATATCCTTGTTCAACGTTACTTGGTCTAACACCATCAACTATCATAAACATTGAAGCTCTCAAGTGGTCAGCAATAATTCTTGAGCTTGAAATATTAGGTGTTTTTGATAACTCCTCAACTTTACTAATAACATCAGCAAACAACTCTGTTTCATAAACATTATTCTTACCTTGTAATAATCCAATAACTCTTTCAAGACCTAAACCTGTATCAACATTAGGAGCTTTTAAAAGTTCATATGTACCTTCTTTTGTTTTGTTATATTGCATGAATACATTATTCCAAATTTCTAAATATTTTCCACAACTACATGTTGGATCGCAATGTTCTGAACAAGCTGGCTTTCCTGTATCATAGAAAATTTCTGTATCTGGTCCACAAGGTCCCGTTTCACCAGCAGGTCCCCACCAGTTATGCTCTCTTGAACAAAAATAAATTCTTTCTCTTGGAATTCCTGCTTTTTCCCAAGCGCTTGCTGCTTCTTCATCTCTTGGTATTCCATCTTCCCCTTCAAAAACAGTTATTGATATTTTGTCCATATCAAAACCTAAAATATCTTTCAAAAACTCATAACTCATTGCAATTGATTCATTTTTGAAATAATCACCTAAAGACCAGTTACCCATCATCTCAAAGAATGTTAAATGTGATGGATCCCCTACAGAATCAATATCACCAGTTCTTATACATTTTTGATAATCAGTCAGCCTCTTTCCTTGTGGATGAGGTTCACCCAATAAATATGGAACTAATGGATGCATACCAGCTGTTGTAAACAATACAGTTGGATCATTCTCTGGTACAACAGGCGCACTAGGAATCGCCTTATGTCCATGTTCCTCAAAAAACTCTATGTATTTTCTTCTTAGTTCAATTGCTTTCATATCAATCTCATTCCTTTCTATTCATTCACATGTCAAAATTTGTAATTGACCGAACACCTTATACAGATTGATATTATACTACAATTGCAAATTAAGAACAAGAGAAATTTGCACACCGGGGACGTCCCCGGTGTGTCAGTGCTCATTAAAACATTTTTGCTATTTTCTTTCCCTTTTTCATCATCATTTTCTTAAATTCGCACATTTCATCATTTGCCATTGAACCTATCACGCCACCGATTACAGCACCTATAACCATTCCTGTCATCATTTTTTTCATTTAACATTCTCCTTTCTATTTTTAATTATGTTCTTAATTGTAATTATCATTTCTAGTATTCCAACTACCAATAAAAATATTCCGAAATATTTTTTTAGATTTTTACTTTCTATCAAACCAGTTAATACCGATCCAGCAATTGCACCAATTATTATTGTTAATAGTATTTTTATTCCAATTTTTTCATCTACATTTCCATTTTTAAAATGTACTATTATTGCAACTATTGCAGTTGGAATAAAGAATATCAAATTTGCAGCCTGCGCTGTATGTTGTTCAATCAACATAAACGTTGTAAGTATTATTACAAGAATGCTACCACCACCCATTCCGAAGTCCTGTAACAATTCCCGATATAATTCCGATTAGAAATAATTTCATCTTTTCTCCTTTAAAACTATTTTCCAGATATCATTCTTATGGATACGTATAACAAAAAAATATTAAATACAATTGTAAGTATATTTCTAGGAATCTTATTTGTAATCTTTGCTCCTAAAAATCCACCAACCACACCACCAATTGCAAGTTTTATAGATAATGACATATCAAAATAATTATTCTTCATATAAAAAATTGATGCTATTAGTGTTGCAATAAAAATTGATGCCAATGTAGTTCCTCTTGCCTTGTATTCATCTACTTTCAATATATTCACCATCGCAGGAAGTAAAATCAAGCCACCACCCGCACCGAAAAAATCCACTTACGAATCCGCCAAACAAACCTATTACATACACCATAAATCCACACCGCTTTTCATTTTATTTTCAAAAAAAATAAAGCACCTAACTTTAGTATCTGGTACTTTATTTTTTTTATTCTCTTTATTATTCAAATTTTAAATATTCTTTATTATGACTTAATATTAGATTTTCTTTTATCATATTTATTTCTGATTCTTTAGCATAACTTTCATCTATATTTAATATCGTTAAATTTTTTAGTTAACTCTTTTCTTAGACATTCACTTTTTATATTCATTTTCTCCCACTATATTTCATCAAACTCTTCATCATGCCATATCCAACCGTCGACACCCCTACGTTCTACAAAAGCTAATAGTTCTTCTTCGCCAATAAATTCAGGCATTAAATCACATCCTATTATTTTAGTTTTTCTTCTGTTTCATCTGGTACATAATATTTTGTTCCCACCATTTTATCTGGCAAATATTGTTGTTCAACTTCATGATTTGGGAAATCATGTGGATATTTATATCCAACCCCATATCCGAAATCTTCCATTCCTTCAGCAGGAGCATTTCTTACATGCATTGGAATAGTTCCTGTATCTTTATTTTCAACATCCGCTAATGCTTGATTTATACCTAAATATGCTGCATTTGATTTCGGACTTCTAGCTACATATGTAGCAGCATGTGCAAGTAAAATCCTTGCTTCAGGCATTCCAATTTGATGAACAGCTTGCATAGCTGCATTTGCAACAACTAATGCATTTGAGTTTGCCATTCCGACATCCTCTGATGCACAAATTGCAATTCTTCTTGCTAAAAACATCGGATCTTCTCCGGCATATAACGCTCTTGCAAGATAAAATAAAACAGCATCTGCATCGCCACCACGCATCGATTTTATAAAAGCACTTATATTGTCATAATGACTATCTCCATTTTTATCAAATTGTGCTTTCTTTTTTTGAATGCACTCTGCAGCAATTTCTTTTGTTATTTCAATTTCACCATTAGCATTCATCTCGGTTGTAAGTGCAGCAATTTCAAGCGCATTGAGTGCAACTCTAACATCTCCACCAGAAAGTTCAGCAATATATTCAGTCACTTCATCTTCTACTTTTAATTCATAACTTCCAAGTCCTTTTTCTTTATCCTTTAACGCATTCTCTAGAACTTGCACTACATGTCTATTCTCAAGTGGCTCAAGCTTAAACAAAGTTGAACGAGATATAAGCGCTTTATTAACTGAAAAATATGGATTTTCAGTAGTTGCACCGATTAAAATTATTGTTCCATTTTCAACATATGGAAGAAGCGCATCTTGTTGCAATTTATTAAATCTATGAATTTCATCAATAAACAAAACAGTTCTTCCAGACGGATTCACAAACAAATTTTTCGATTCATCTACAACTCTCTTAATATCAGAAACACCAGCAGAAACCGCATTTAATTTTTCAAATTTATTTTTGGTCGACTTTGCAATAACTCTAGCCAGCGACGTTTTTCCACAGCCAGGCGGTCCCCACAAAATTATACTTGATAACCTATCAGCCTTTATGAGTCTATACAACATTTTATCCTTCGATAAAATGTGTTCTTGTCCAACATATTCATCAATAGTCGTTGGACACATTCTATAAGCTAACGGCATATTACTTTCACTCATATATTATCTCCAATCTATATTTATAACTTAATTCTTTGTAAAATAAATTAATGCTTTCTTTATTATCTCTTCAACACTTACCCCTGTGCAATCAACAGATGTAACCGCTTTTGTAGCATCCTTAACTGGATATCCCAAAACCTGAAGTGCTGATATCGCCTCATGCATATTATCATCTTTAGCAAGTACGGATTGAACTTCAAAATCACTTTCAGCAGCAATCGATTCTTCAGTTTTCAATTTATCCTTTAATTCTAAAATTATCCTTTGTGCAGATTTTGCACCAATACCCGGAAGCTTTGTAAGTTCTTTCACATCATTCGATATAACAGCAAGTGCAAATTTAGATGGTGTTATATTTGATAAAATTGCAATTGCAGATTTCGCACCAACACCACTTACACTAATTAATAGTTCAAACATTCTAAGCTCTTCTAAATTACAAAAGCCATATAAACTAATATTATCTTCTCTAACATGATAATGCGTGAACACTTTCACAACACTATTTAATTCTCCTAATCTTTGTATTGCATTTGAAGACATAAAAATTCTATATCCTACACCATTTGCTTCAACTATAACATGGTCATTTGACTTAATTTCTAAACTTCCTTTTATATATGCGTACATAATTTTCTCCTTTTTAACTTTAGTAATTCTACCATTAAAGTGTACATCAGTTCGCACACTTAGTCAATAAAAAAAGAACTGTTCTTATTTTTAGAAAACAGCTCTTTTATCTTTTTTATTCTGCTACTTCTTGCATTATTTTCTCTGGTTCATCATATGTTACACCAAAAGTTTCAACTGTCATTGATTCAATTATTGGTGGATTTACTGGTCTATCACACATTGACATTAATTCAATATATTCTTCAATTGTTGCTAATTTACTAAAATCAATATCTTTTTCACGTAATATAACTTCTGTATTAACAACTCTATCTACAACATCCATACCTTCCAAAACTCTACCAAAACCTGCATAACTTCCATCTAAATGTGGTGATTCTGTTGTAACAATAAAGAATTGTGATCCGGCAGAATTGTTTTCGTTACTTCTTGCCATTGATAACAAACCTCTTTCATGAATCAAATCATTTGTAAATCCATTAGCTGTAAACTCACCAACTATTGAATAATCAGGACCTCCATGACCATTTCCTTCTGGATCGCCACCTTGAGCCATAAAACCAGGAATTGTTCTATGGAAAATTAGTCCATTATAAACTTCCTTATTTATTAAAGAAATAAAATTTTCTACAGTCTCTGGTGCAACCTTAGGATACAACTCCATTTTCACAGTACCATAATCTTTTATTACCATAGTTACAACAGGATTTTGTTCAACATCCACATACTTAGCTGAATCAGCTATTGCATTAGACATAGCAACCGCCTCTGTAACTTTTTCTTCGTCTGGTGTAGGAGCAAGTATTTTTGGTACAAAAGTAAAAGTATTTTCTTTTAAATTAGACTCATTTCCTTCATTAGTTTCTACATTTGTATTTTCATTAGAATTAATTTCTTGGTTATTATTTGAATTATCAATATCTTCAATATTTCCATTCATATCACAACCCACAAATACAACTGATAACGCTAACAATAAGCTTATTAATATAACACTTTTCTTCATTTTTATCATCCTTTCTTTTTCAACATTTCTAGTTTATTTTATAAAGAAAATTTAGTCAATATACTTTTTCTTTTTTGGACAAACTGAACAAAAAAAAATGAGCATTACTGCTCATCTGATTGATTCATTTCTTTTAATATTTCTAATTGTGATATAAGAAGAGCTTCCATTTTTGCTTTGTAAACATTAAATTGTTTCTTCGCTTCACCATATTGAATTTCTTTCTCCATAATCTGCTTCTTTATTTCATCTACCGATTTATTTGCATTTATCTCAGCTTCTTTTAAAATATTATCAGCTTCAGCCTTAGCATTTTGTTTTACAGTTTCAGCTGTTCCCTGAGCTACTATCAAAGCATTTTGAAGAGTCTCTTCTATAGATTTATAATGCTGTATCCCTTGATTCAATACAGCAATTTTATCTTTATATTCAATATTTTCTTTATACAATTGTTCATAATCTTTTAATAATGTAGTCATAAATTCATGAACCTCATTTGTGCTATATCCATTTACAACTTGTTTATTAAAAGTTTTATTTTCTATTTCTAATGGAGTTAACATTACTTAATCCTCCCTATTCTAACTTTCTATTTCAATTTATTTTATCCAAGAAACAGATAGTTTATTTTTTATATCTTCTTTCATGACTTCATTTGTTATTTCGTAATTGAAGGGTGCAACAAGAAATATCGCATTTGATATTTTTTGCATATTTCCATCTAATGCATATGCAGCACCACTTACGAAATCAATTATTCTTCTAGCAACATCTTTATTAACATATTCTAAATTAAGAATTACTGATTTCTTTTCTTTCAAGTGTTCACAAATCTCTTCTGATTGTTCAAAAGTACTTGGTTGTGAAATAACAACTTTTACTTGTTGCATTCCAGGCATACCAACCACTTTATTCTTTTTTACTGCAAATACAGGACTTGTTGTTGCATTTGTTGATTCTTTATCTTCTAAATATGATATATTTGATGATGTTTCTGGATCATCAAAATCATAACGTTCTTCATCTTCTGGATCTACACCGATCATTTCCCAAAACTTATTCATGAATTTATTTCCCACAAAAATACCTCCCTCAAAACATAACTTTTCATCTTTTGTATACACATATTTTATTTATATAAATAGTGGATGTCAAACGAATTGTATAATTGTAACCTTCTTTTAATATCGTTGTAACGTTTTTGTAACATTTATTTCAAATCACTTTCACTTTCTTCCGTTTCTTCAATCATAATTGCTTCATCATACATCTTTATCGTTCTTCTATTTTCAATCAAATCATTACTTACACCCATTTCAATAAGTTCTGAATCTTTATAGTTATCTATAATCACAAA
Organism: uncultured Eubacteriales bacterium; assembly: GCA_949283575.1. Classification (GTDB taxonomy): domain Bacteria; phylum Bacillota; class Clostridia; order TANB77; family UBA1234; genus UBA1234. The sequence continues at coordinate 121,541 of CASDSU010000031.1, read as the reverse complement.
CTCATCAGTTTCTTTCAAAATTTTCACAAAAACGTTTTCCTCACTATAAGCTTTCTTTATTGTAATTGTCGGTATTTTTATACGTTTCGTTACCATTTCTGCAGAATTTTCATTATCACCAGAAACTAATACTTCTACCTCTGTCTCAAATATTACCTCTTTATTAACTTTTAATCCAGATGAACGCCACCATACAACATCCAAACTTATTTTTCTATACTTTGTAAGTTCTTCGACATTCGAATTTATTTTAAAAACTAATAAAGTCTCATCTTCTTCATTCGAAATATATTCAACAGTTGCTGAAACAAGTGAATCTTCATCATTAGGGAATCTTAAATATACACTATCATTTAGTTTTGTTTTTTTCGCTTCTTCAGACATCATTGGAACAGCTATATAGCAAATAAAATTATCTATTATTTTCACATTTTTTGTTTCAGCTGGAATTATCTGATCTAAAGAAATTTTTAATTCTGAAAGTTTGTCTGCAGTCAATAGAGAAATACTATCGTATGTTAATATATTTTCAAATCCATCAACACGATATGACACAAGACCAGCTTTAGGTGAAAGTAAAGATTTTTCTGCATCATTCAATTCTTTTTCATATTTTGTTCTTTCATCTATTAAAGTTTTTAGTTCAGATCCTGCCGGACTAAGCTCTCCAACAATCTTAGCTTTTTTCTTAATCTTCTCGTTAAGATTCTTTTTGCTTTGCTTTATTTCATCAAGACTTGTACTATTTTTCACTTGTGAATATATACTATTTTCTATTTCTGTATCTAGAGCTTTTACATCATTTGAAAAAATTGTTTGCTGACTTTCTTTCGCAACTTCTATTTTTTCATCTAATTTTTTTATTTTATCAATCAATTGTTCTTCAGACTTTGAAACATACTTGATTATCGGCGAACCCTTCGAAACCCTTGTTGCATCTTCAACTTCTGACTTCACAATACCGTCATATGAAGATATATCAATAAGTTCTTCATTTCTAATTATGTATCCAGTAACCTCTTCATAATTAATAAGTTCACCTTTTTTTATTAAAACCGTATTTATAGGTTTCTCAAAGAATTGTACTATTTGTACCACAAAGAAAACCGTTATGAATACAAGAACAGTTATCACAAATATTAAAAAATTTTGATTTATCTTTCTCTTTTGTTTTGCCATAGGTTTTCCTCCACATTTATTATATAGCTAATTCTCCAACTATTTTTTCAACAATTTCATCAAGTCTATACCATACTATTTTTTCTTCTCTTCTAAACCACGTTAATTGTCTTTTCGCATATCTTCTGGTTTCCATTTTCAGCTTTTCCACCATTTCTTCATACGAAACTTTGCCATCAATGTACTCAATAACTTCTTTATATCCAAGACCTTGAATTGCGGTTGATGAAATTTTATATTTTGTATTTATAACGTTTACTTCTTCAAGAAGTCCGTCTTCAAACATCTTGTCCACTCTAACATTAATTCTATTATATAATTCTTCACGAGGTGTTTCTATTCCATAAACTTTGTAGTCATATTTAACTTCTTTTCTCGACTCTTTATCTAACTGTGTCTTCGTTTTTCCTGTCAATTTATATATTTCTAAAGCCCTAATAACTCTTCTTATGTTATTAACTTCAATCGCATCAGCAGCATCCGGATCTACTTTCCTTAGCATATTATGAATATACTCAGCACTTTTTTCTTCTGCCAACTTTGTCATTTCTTCACGATATACCAAATCTTCCCCAACTTCAGCAAATTCAATTCCATTTATTAACGTACTAACATAAAGACCTGTTCCTCCAACAATTATAGGTGTTTTTCCTTTTTTTAAAATCTCTTCAATTGCCATTTCAGCAAGTTCTTTATATTTTGTAACATTAAAAGTTTCTTCAGGAGAAACCACATCAATCAAATAATGTGGTATCCCTTCTTGTTCTTCAATTGTAGGTTTCGCAGTACCTATTGTCATCTCTTTGTATATTTGCATTGAATCTGCCGATATTATTTCTCCATTTATTAATTTTGCTAACTTTATTGATGCTGACGTTTTTCCTGATGCAGTTGGTCCAACGATTACTATAACTTTAGGTTTCAAAACTTACCTCCTATTAAATTTCTTTTCAATCTCTGTTTTTGTTAATCTCATAGCAGTTGGTCTTCCATGAGGACATGTAAATGGATTTTCTAATAACATTAATTGATCTAAAAGTCCTCTAATTTCTCTTTCTTCTAATTTCATATTTGCTTTTACAGCGGCTTTACAAGCAACTGTAGATATAAATTTTTCCTCGATATCTTGAGCATTCGTTCTATTTGTTATATCAATTCCATCTAATATATCCATAAATAAATCTTTTGTATTCATTTCGAAACATATTACAGGAACACCATTTATTTTTATTGTGTTATCACCAAACTCCTCAATCGCAAAACCAGCTTGTTCAAAAAGACTCACATGGTCACGAATCATATGCATGTCTCTTTTAGAAACTTCCAAAATATCTGGCAACAAAAGCATTTGAGTTTCTTTTCCACCTGCACGATAAAAGTTTTCTTTTATTTTTTCATATAAAACTCTTTCATGAGCAGCATGTTGATCTAAAATATAAACATCCTCATCAATTTCTAAAAGTATATATGTATTAAAAGCCACACCTAAAATTTTATAATCTGGAATTGGGGCTTTTTCACTTTCCATTTGGTTAAAAAAATTTGAAACTTCCTCTTCAACCTTATCATATGTAACCATTCCCTTTACACTTAATTCATCTAGTTCATTAATATCACTTATAGATGTTATATTGCTTGACGTTTGATTTTCATTTTGCATATTTGCATTGTTATTTTGTCTATTTATTTGCAAATCGGTAATATCTGTATCTCCAATATCTACAGCTTCTGCAAGTGGCTTCATCGAAACTGTTGGCTCTACATCAGCATTAAGTTTCTTTATTATTGAATCATTTGTTTTATTGCTTTTTGAAACCTCAATTACATATTCATTTTGACTTAAAGTATTTTCTCTAATATCTGTTCCATTTCTATTTTCTTGTCTTCCTTTGAATAAATCAAATAACGTCTTTTTAGTTTCTTTTTTCACAGCCTCAGAAGCATTCATATCATTGAATTTATAAATATTGTTATTTGCATCGTTTGAACTTGTACTACTAAAACCTGCTACTTTAGGAAAATCTGTAACATTGTTGTATGACACTACTTTATTAGCATCAGTATTAAATTCAATTTTTGAAACTACAGCTTCTGTCTGCATACTATTATTTTCTGCAGGAATTGTTTCTGTTCTTATTAAGTCAACACCCAAAAGTGTATTTTTTATCGCATAATGAATGGCCTTGAAAACTTTACCTTCTTCAGAAAATCTAACTTCAAGTTTCGCAGGGTGAACATTAACATCAACTAACTCTGGAGACATCTTAATATCCAAAATACAAAATCCGAATTTACCATGAGGAATCATTGTTCTATAAGCCTCATCAGCAGCTGCTGTTAAAGTTTTATCTTTTATGAATCTGCCATTAACATAGAACATTTGATTAGCTCTGTTTGAACGTGCAATTTCAGGTTTTCCAACAACGCCTGTAACATTTATTCCTTCATATTCAAAAGCAACATCAACTAAATTTTGAGCAATATCCTTTCCAAAAACATTATATACAACGTCAGTCATACTACCATTTCCGCTTGTTTGCAAAACTTCTTTTTTGTTATTCATTAATTTAAAAGCGATTGAAGGATTTATTAATGCAATTCTTTCAACAGCAGTTTCAATATATCCACCTTCTGTGAAATCCTTTTTCAAGAATTTATATCTAACAGGAGTATTATAGAAAAGTTCACGAATCGTTATTGTTGTACCAAATGGTGCACCACACTCTTCTTTAGAAATAATATTTCCACCTTCTAGTATAATTTTAGTCCCCATTTCTTCCTCTTTAGTTCTAGTAACTAATTCAACTTTTGCAATCGCAGCTATACTCGCCAAAGCCTCCCCTCTGAACCCCATAGTAGAAACTCTTATCAAGTCATCTGCTTTTCTAATCTTACTAGTAGCATGTCTTTCAAAAGCAATTTCAACATCATCTTTAGCAATACCTTTACCATTATCAGTTATTCTTATATATGTGATACCACCATTTTGCACTTCTATTGAAACAGATGTAGCACCAGCATCTAATGAATTTTCAACCAATTCTTTTACCACATTGGCTGGTCTTTCAATAACTTCACCTGCTGCAATTTGATTTATAGTTAGTTCATCTAGTAGAACAATATTTCCCATGTACTTTATCCCCCTTCATCCATTTTTATTATCTGTTTTTATAATTCTCCATTATCTCATGCAATCTTTCAAGTTGTTCTAAAACTTCTGCTTTAGCAACTGAATCAACTCTGTCACCACTCACAATAACGCAAGGTTCCTGTAATGGTTGTTCTACAAATGGTCCGTACTCTAACGTAACTGTTTCGATTGTCGAATATTTTTCTAAAGCCATTTTGACAAATTCATAATCCTCTTCATGCATTTTTGAATGATTTGGAGATATCGTTCCATCAATCTTTAACATACAACCAGCCAAGTGCATTTCTACAAGCCTATGCATAGGAAGCCTTGAAACATATTCATCAAAAGGTATCTCAAGAACTTCTGCTGCCGCCCTTGCGTGACCTATATCAAACAAGAAACCTGTGTCTGCTTCCTCAACAACTTTTGTTATAAATTCAGGATTAGACATAAAGTGATTTTTAGGTCTCTTGCGTGATGCTGGAACGTTTTCAAGAATAACCTTCATTCCAAATAGTTCTTTTATCTGCTTTACATTATCTATTATTGTTTGTAAAACTTCCTCCTCAGATCTTGGATCATCCTCTTCTCTACAAATATGAGCTGAAACATATGGAGTCTTGCCTCTTGCAAAATAATCTTTTTGTAATTCAAAATCTCGATTCTCCATAAAATCCAAATCACCAATATTTGAAAATTTGCCAACTATTCCATGAAACATAACATCTCTTTTTGATATACACCAATCAAATGGACTTAGGTCAGCGTCTATACTAAACAATTTAATGTAATCCACATAATTAATTTTACCTTCATCAAACAATTCTCTAAGTTCCATCAAGTAATTAACACAAAGTTTCATTATCATTTATCCTCCGTATTTCAATTTTTATAATTTCATTTTCAATTTCATAAGCGTATTAAGAGCCTCAATCGGCGTAAGTTCATTCACATTTATTTTATCAATTTCACTTGCAATTTCACCAAGTTTATAATTAAACAAATCAAATTGACTTTGCATCGCATATGCTTTTTTAGATTCTTTATCTGCTCTATTGTTAACAAAATTATTTTCCTTCAACGTCTTCATAATTTCATTTGCACGATGAGTCACGTTATTTGGTATTCCTGCAAGTTTTGCAACATGAACACCATAACTTTCGTCTGCACCACCACGAATTATTTTTCTTAAGAAAATAACATCCTCGCCTTTTTCTTTTACAGCAATACAATAATTTTTCACACCTTCTATTTTTGTCTCAAGTTCAGTAAGTTCATGATAGTGTGTAGCAAATAAAGTTCTCGCACCAATCTTATCTTTATCAGCAATGTGTTCAACAACCGCCCACGCAATTGATAAACCATCGAAAGTTGATGTACCTCTACCAATTTCATCTAATATTAATAAACTCTTTTTCGTTGCATTAGAAATGATATTAGCAACTTCATTCATTTCAACCATAAATGTAGATTGCCCTGATGCCAAATCATCAGATGCACCAACTCTTGTAAATATCCTGTCAACAACACCTATTTTGGCATAATCGGCAGGAACAAAACTCCCTACCTGAGCCATTAAAGATATAAGCGCAACTTGTCTCATATATGTTGACTTACCAGCCATATTAGGACCAGTAATTATATTAACTCTATCCTCTCCCTGATTTAATGTTGTATCATTTGGTACAAACATTCCTGTAGGAATCAATGCTTCAACAACTGGATGTCTTCCCTCTTTTATTATGATATCATCAGAATTATCCACATCTGGCTTTTTATAATTATTCTTTTCAGCAACTTCTGCAAGCGAACACAAAACATCAATACTTGCAACCACATTGCTTGATTGTTGTAATCTCTTTATTTGAAGTGAAATTTCATCTCTTATTTTAACAAAAATTTCATACTCCAAGTTTATAACTTTATCTTCAGCACCAAGTATTGTGCTTTCAATCTCTTTTAATTCATTAGTTATATATCTTTCGCCATTCGTCAATGTTTGTTTTCTAATATATCTATCTGGAACTAAAGAAACGTTTGATTTAGAAACTTCAATGTAATATCCAAAAACCTTGTTAAATCCAACTTTCAAGTTTTTAATTCCAGTTTCTTCCCTTTCTTTAGCTTCCAAGGCAACAACCCAGTTCTTTCCTTCAGTTGATGCCATTCTAAGACGTTTAACTTCTTCATCGTATTCAGGTTTAATTATTCCACCTTCTTTTACACTAACAGGTGGTTCTTCTACAATCGCAGCTTCAATCAAATTTGCAATATCTTCAAGTTCATCTAAACTTTCATACATTTCTTTTAATAACTTAGAAGTCGATGTAGCCAAAATCTTTTTTAGCAAAGGTAATTGAATTAATGAATTCTTTAACGCAACTAAGTCTTTTGCATTTACAGTTCCATATGCAACTTTTCCAGTAAGTCTCTCGATATCATAAACCTTCTTCAAAACATTGATAAGTTCTCCTCTTCTCATCGCTGAAGATTTCAGTTCTTCAACACCATCTAGTCTTGATTCAATTTCATCAATATCTGTAAGCGGTTTTTCAATCCATCTTCTAAGAAGTCTACCACCCATTGAAGTTGAAGTTTTATCAAGAACCCAAAGCAAACTACCTTTCTTACTTCTATCTCTAATAGTCTCTGTAAGTTCAAGATTTCTTCTAGCAATAGAGTCAAGAACCATATATTTAGTAGTCGTATAATACTCAATATTAGAAATATGCTTCATATCTATTTTTTGTGTTTCTTTAATATATGCAAAAAGAAGTTTTGATGCTTCTCTAGCATATGGCATTTTTTCTAATTTTTCGTAACCAGCAATATGCAAATTTTCTATACTTCCAGACGTCATCGTTACATATGTCTTAATCTTTTCAGAAATTTCTTTAATCTCATTTGGATTTACAAACAAATCCTCATTTACAACAATTTCAGCAGGATTAAATCTAACAAGTTCATTTACAAGCTTAGAAAAATTATTTCCTTCAACAATTTCTGTAGTACAAAATTCGCCTGTTGAAACATCAGAATAAGCAAGACCATAATACGTACCCAATTTGTAAATTGCCGCAATATAATTATTTTTCTTTTCATCTAAAATATTAGATTCAATTACTGTACCAGGAGTTATAACTCTTACAACATCTCTTTTTACAATCCCCTTTGCAGTAGTTGGATCTTCCATTTGCTCACAAATAGCAACTTTATGCCCATTCGTAACTAATTTAGCAATATAATTTTGAACGCTATGATGTGGAACACCACACATAGGGGCTCTTTCAGGAAGCCCACAATCCTTACCCGTAAGTGTGATTTCTAATTCCTTCGACGCAGTAATCGCATCATCAAAAAACATTTCGTAAAAATCACCTAATCTATATAAAAGTAAACAATCTTTATAATCATTTTTCACATCCATATATTGTCTCATCATCGGTGTCAAACTTTCCATTTTCTCACATCCTTCTCCTAGCAAATTTTATCATTTACAGATAGCTTTTGCAAGCTTTTGGAAGGTAGAAAAAGAACGCAAAAATGGTGCCCTTACAACTTGTAAGAGCACCAATTATTCAGATTACAATCTCGTCTTCCAGAATAGTGACAGACGCATTCGCATATTCTCTGATCATGATTTTGTCTCCATCGAGCCACATCGTCGTGTGCTTCGGAAGAACATCTTCACAGACGCCGCATTCAGCTGCCAGACACCGGAGCATAGAATCAGGTTCATCCTTAACCATCTGTGTACTTATATATTATAGCATAAATTTACATAATTTTCAAGACGAATTATATTCTATTCGTTTTCATTCATTTCTCCAACAAACTTAGTTATATAAATAGTATCGTAAAAACCATCCAAGTTTTTCGAAGGTTCGGCATCTTCTAAAGTTATCTCATAAAATTCATCTTTAACAATTTTTTCACCAAGTTTCTGTAACTCTTCTTTTGTAGAATATGATTCTTCTTCAAAATATATAATTAAAGGGATAGTAGCAACTTGATTTTTATTCATATTATTTACTATTTCAACAAAAGATTTTACACGTTCACTGCTTAAACGATTTTCCGTATATTGTCTAAGCGTATTATTAACACTTACAACTTCAACTGCTCCGCTAAGCATCACTTCTCCACCTACAATTGAAGATTCATGCACAGCTATACCTACTGCTAAAACAGTTATTATCGCTGTAAGACCTATTCCAATCTTTACCCATTTTTTAAAGGTTTCTTCAATCTTTCATCATCTTTTGATACTTCACTATTAGTTGAATATTCATTTACTTTCTTATCTTTCACCGGCTTTATGTTCATTTTTCATCTCCCTTTCCAACATATCAATTAGATAATTCTTTCTGTTTCGCAAACAAATGGTGATAACTGTGTCACATCACCTGTTGAAAGTTTATTAACACATGCACAAGTATGCTTACATCTATCTTTTATCGAGCATTCTTTACAAACCTCATATTCTTCTACTTTTTTTAAATTAGCTCTCTTTTCAACATCAATCCCATTTACACAATCACCTATAACATAGTTCGAATTATCTACTAATTGCATACAAGGATACAGTTTTCCGTCAGTTGAAATATTAACGCTTTTATAGCCTAGATTACATTCCATTAAACATCTCTTTTTTTCTGAAATATATGCACCAATCTTATTTTCAAAAGGAAACATATAAAAAGAATCTTCATTCATTGTTTTTTCATAATACAATTCTGAAAGTTTTAAATACTCCCTTTTTATTATTTCTAAATCACTATCTATCCACTTATCACTATAGTCTAAAGCAAATAAAACGTTTTCGAAACCTAATGAAAATAAATATCGTACGCTTTCACCAAGATTTTCTATATTATTTCTGTTTACAACCATCATTGCTACAATCTTAACTTTAGCATCTAAAACTTTTTTGGCGTTTTCTTTTACAATATCAAATGTACCAATGCCACCCGCAGTAACTCTGTTTGCATCATGTGCTTCTTTATTACCATCAATGCTATAACAAAAATAAAAATCGTTTCTTTCAGCAAATTCTAAAAAATCATCATCAATTAGATAACCATTTGTGTTTATTTTGAAATAAAATTTTACATCTTCCTTTTTCTCAATTTCACGTACATATTCAACAGTCTTATATATAATTTCTTTTTCTAAAAGTGGTTCCCCTCCATAAAAAGTTAATGTTGGATTTTTTTCTTTATTTTGAGCAATTATATTTATCAAAGATTTTATATTTTCAAATGATAGTTTTTATTACATTTATTTTCATAACAATACTTACATCTAAAATTACATTCATCTGTCATATGTAGTACATAATCCATTTAATATTTCTTCCCTTCACTTTATAAAAAGAGGCTTATTTTTCAACAAGCCTCCAGATAATCATTTTATTGTTCAGATTTAGTATTAGATTCTTCCGCGTTTGAACTTTTCTTAATATCTTTACATTTAACCTTATACTTTTCATCAGAACCAACTAAAGTATATTCTATAATTGATCCTTTAGTAATTCCCCATTTAGAACTGAAAGCATCTGAAATCTCAGCAATTAAATTTTCAGCTTCCTCTTTCTTCTTCATATTAATATTTAAAGTTATTAAAGAACCTCTAAGTTCAGCTTTAGCAAGAATATTCTCATTTTTTGTTGCAGAAACTCTAGAATGTAATTTACCATTTTCATCTCTAGTCAAATTCAAAGATTTATTTCCAGTAGCATGAAGAATCTTATCATCATAAACAGCATAAGTTCCTCTTCCTTCACCGCCATAATTACCCTCATTATCTGGATAATTAGCTATAGCCGTGCTGATATTATGAATTTTGCCAGAAGAAAATGTAATATTATCAACTTCCTCGATACGAGCTTTAGGCTCATTAGATGCAAACAATATAATATCTTTTTCAAATTCCTTTGGTCCAACGTAATCTTTAATTTCATCAAACTCTGGATTTAAATCGGTAACTGTAATATATGTCTTTTCAGTCTCATTTATTTGTAAATGAGTACCAAACTTCTTCAAGCTTTCTTCCATCTCTTTTTCTGTTTTTTGTCTATCAACTGTATAAATCAACTTACTTTTTACAATTTCTTTTTTTACAGTATCAGGAACTAATGGATTCAACTTAATTGCACCAATTTCAAATCTTTTGCGCATTTCAGCCTCATCCAAAGCTCTTTCAATAGTCTTCCTAAGCAGGCAATTATCATTACCTTCATAATATGTAATCTCTTTTATTTTTGGTTCATCTGCATTTTCAATATACGATTCTTCGGTTGGATAAAAATTTCTAGTCTGTTCTTTTAATTCATTATTATTATTTTTCTTTCTTTCAATAACTTCTATTGAAGTAAAAGCTTCTGTTTTTGCTGTTGTACTTATTTTTCTAATAATACGTTCTACTTTTGTATCATTATCAACATCTTCAAAAGTTTGTTCTTGAGTTATAAGTCTTCCCATTGGATCAATATAACTTATCATATTTCCTTTTACTTTTGGATTATTTTTAGTTCCATATTTGAAACCAGCTAATGTATCTTTTAAGAATCTCATAAATCTTGAACCTTCATAAATTGTCAAGGCTTCAGAAGACTCTATTGTTTTATCATATTCTCCTGCAGGCATATAAGTATTACTCAAAATTATCCCTCCGAATCTTTTGTATTTTTAACCATAGTTAAATTTTATAGTTTTTGATTAAATGTGTCAATGAAATAATTTTTATTTACTAAATTTATCATATTCACTTTTTATTATATAATTTCCACACTAGCACCAATTGCTTCAAGCTCAGTTTTTAAAAATTCAGCATCTTCTAAACTTACATTTTGTATAATTGTACAAGGAGCTTTATCAACTAATTCTTTTGCATCCTTTAATAATAAAACTACTATCTATACTGTATATTAAATGTAACTATTTGTACATCAAATTATGAACAATAATAAAAAAACTCTAAGATTAAATCTTAGAGTTTTTTCGATATTGTTATTTAGAACTTTATACGTTCAAAACAAAACTATGCAAGTTCAACTGTTGCTCCAGATTCTTCAAGTTTTGCTTTTAAAGCATCAGCGTCAGCTTTTGCTACGTTTTCTTTAATTGTCTTAGGAGCTCCATCAACTAATTCTTTAGCTTCTTTTAATCCTAATCCTGTAGCTTCTCTAACTACTTTGATAACATTGATTTTGTTTGCTCCAGCGTCTTTTAATACAACGTTGAATTCTGATTTTTCTTCAGCTGCTGCTGCTCCACCTGCTGCTGGTGCTGCTACTACTGCTGCAGCTGCTGCAGATACTCCAAATTTTTCTTCAATTGCTTTTACTAAATCAGCTAATTCTAAAACTGTAAGTTTTTCGATTTCAGCTATTAAATTTTCGATTTTTTCCATTTTAAATTTCTCCTTTTCAAATTTATTTTTATGCACAATTGCATATTCGCACTTTTATTCTGCTGCCGCAGTTTCTTGTTTTTCTCTAGCTTGATCCAATACAACTGCAAGATTTCTAATGTTAGCAAGCAATACTGTAGCAAGTTGAGTAAGTAACATTTCTTTTGAAGGTAATTTAGCAATTTTAATTACTTCATCAGCACTTATTACTTTACCATCCATGATTCCAGCTTTAATTTTATAGAAATCTGTTCCTTTTGCATAATCATATAACACTTTTGATGGTGCTACATAATCATCATAACTAAATAATACAGCTGTTGGTCCTTGTAGGTGTTCAGATATAGCTTCTACATCTGTTCCTTTTACAGCAAATCTTAAAGTTGAATTTTTTGCTACTAAATATTCACAATCTGTTTTTCTAAGTTCAGATCTTATTTTTGTAATGTCTTCAACATTTATTCCTCTGTAATCAGCTAATATAACTAATTTTGATTTTTCAAATTTTTCTTTTAGTAACTCTGCATCGCTTTGTTTTTTAGCTAATACTTTTGCGTTTGGCATTACTACACCTCCTCCTTATTTCTTAGTTTATAGTAAACTGTGTTTTACACATTTGCTTTTATTGTCAATAAAAAACTGACATGCTACCTTGGTAGAATGTCAGTATAATCCGATCATTTTACCTCGGTAGGATTTACATGTTTTCATAACCTACTGTCTTTGGTCAATATATATAATTAAGCTTTTATTTGAACACCAGGTCCCATTGTGCTAGAAACTGAAATACCTTTTAAATATTGTCCTTTAGCAGCAGCTGGCTTCGCTTTTACAACTGCATCTAATAAAGCAACATAGTTTTCAGTCAATTTTTCTGCTCCAAAAGATAATTTTCCAATTGGGCAGTGAATAATATTATTTTTATCCAATCTGTACTCAATTTTACCTGATTTAATTTCTTTTACAGCTTTAGCTACATCCATTGTAACTGTACCTGATTTTGGGTTTGGCATTAAACCTTTTGGTCCTAAAACTTTACCAAGTCTACCAATAACACCCATCATATCTGGTGTTGCAACGATTACATCGTAGTCGAACCAATTTTCTTTCTCAATTCTTGGAATTAAATCTTCTGCTCCTACGAAATCTGCACCTGCTGCTTCAGCTTCTTTAGCTTTATCACCTTTTGCGAAAACTAAAACTCTTTGAGTTTTACCTGTTCCGTGTGGTAATACGATAACACCTCTAACTTGTTGATCTGCATGCTTAGAATCAACACCTAATTTAAAGTGTACTTCAATTGTTTCGTCGAATTTTGCTTTTGGCATTTTTTCGATTAGTTCAAATGCAGCTTTTGGCTCATATGTAGCGCCTTTTTCAATAAGCTTTACGCTTTCTTGATATCTCTTTCCTCTTTTCATTTTTACCTCCTATGGTTTTAACGAGATTTTTTAATCTCTCCCAATTTTATTTTTTTTGTTATTATTCAACAACGATTCCCATGCTTCTTGCTGTACCTTTTACCATGCTTATAGCAGCTTCAAGGCTAGCAGCATTAAGATCTTGCATCTTTGTTTTTGCAATTTCTTCTGCAGTCGCAGCTGATATTTTAGCTACTTTATCTCTATTTGGTTTTGCAGAACCTTTATCGATTTTCGCAGCTTTTAATAATAAGTCAGCAACTGGTGGAACTTTTGTAATGAATGTAAAAGATTTGTCTTGATATACTGTAATTACTACTGGTATTGTCATACCTGGTTGATCTGCAGTTCTATCATTAAATTCTTTTACGAATTGCATAATATTAACACCACTTGAACCTAGTGCTGGTCCTACTGGTGGAGCTGGAGTAGCTTTACCAGCTGGTATTTGCAATTTTATAATGTTTGATACTTTCTTTTCTGCCATTTCTTACACCTCCTATATTACATTTTCTGTATTTGTGAAAATTCTAGTTCTACAGGAGTTTCTCTTCCAAACATAGATACTAAAACTTTTACTTTCTCTTTTTCAAAATTAATTTCTTGTACTACGCCAACAAAGCTTTCTAATGGGCCAGCAACAATTTGAACTGTGTCGCCAACTTCAAAATCAACTTCTACTGGAACCTTTTCAAATCCCATGTTGCGTATTTCTTCATTTGTTAATGGAACTGGCTTTCCTCCTGCTCCAACGAAACCTGTAACGCCTCTTACATTTCTAACAATGTACCATGTTTCTTCGGTTAATATCATTTTTATCAATACATAACCTGGAAACACTTTTTTCAAAGTTGTTTTTCTTTTATCGTCTTTAATTTCGATTTGCTCTTCTAGAGGAACTATTACTTCTTGTACAAGATGTTGCATATTTCTATTTTCAACAGCTTTTTCTAAAGTGTCTTTTACTTTATTTTCATAACCTGAATATGTGTGTACCACATACCATTTTGCTACTTCTGTGTTATCTGTATTATCTTGAGGCATGTTATTCCTCCTTCTTTACTATTATTCAACTTCAGTTTCTCCTGATATTTCATTTGACAAAACTTCGCCAGAGTTTTCACCACTTAGACCAGCTAGAGCGTCTGCAAGATCACCACTTATATCATCACCACTTATATCATCACCACTTAATACAATTTCATTTTCGTGGTCATGATCATGTCCCTCGATAGGTCCTAGGATCAAGTTGTAATAACTATCACTCAAGAAATCAAAGAAAAGATTTAAAATGATTAATATTACAGAAATTAGTAAAACAAATCCTATTGTAACAGCTGTGCTTTTAGCTGTTTGTTTTCCTGTAGGCCAAACAACTTTTTTTAGTTCAGATTTCATGTTAGCTATAAAGCCTTTTGAATTCTTCTTCTCTTCGTTTTGCATATTGCTTCACACCTTTTCAACTAATATTTTTACTTTGTTTCTTTGTGATCTGTATGTTTTTTACAGAATTTACAATACTTTTTCATTTCGATTCTGTCTGGATCATTCTTTTTGTTTTTCTTTGTATCGTAATTTCTTTGTTTACATTCTGTGCATGCTAATGTAATTTTATCTCTCATCACATTCTACCCCTTCCGCTACTTTAGTACGCATATTTCTTCAAAAAAAAAAGAACCTTCTGCGGTTTGCTAGCTAATTCTACCATGCTTACCCCAATTTGTCAACAATTTTGATAAATATTTTAGCTAACAAGCTCGCCTCAAAAGGCTCTTTTTAAAACCTATATAATTCTAAAGCATCTGATGCCATTTTTTTCACTGAGTATTCACTTAAAACAATATTTCTGTTATATTTTCCCATTTCTTCTTTATTCTCTTTTAATACTTTCAATATATCTTTTTTTAACACTTCTTTGTTTAGTTTTTCAAGTCCCCTACATGTAAAATTAGTAGATTTTGCCATTTCTAAAGAATTCGAACTGAAAATTCCTTGATATCCTTGACCATATTCTGGATTTCCTACTAATACAATAGGTAGTTCCACAGCCATAGCTTCCAGAGCAGCTCTACTAACTCCAACAAAAACATCTGCCTTATTCAATAATTTTTCAACATCCGTTCTCGCTCCTGTAAGTAATACATTTTCTTTAGAACTAGCTTCTTGTTGTAATTTTTCTATGTAGTTACCCGAACCAACAATTATTATCTGTACTCCATTTTCACTTTCAGCATTCAGTTCAGGCGCTAAGTTTATTAATGTTTTTGCTACTTCTGATGATTCGTTATCTAGTCTACTTACATGAATAATTTTTTTCTTACTATCATCAAAAGCCACATTTAGATTTTCTTTTATTTCCTGTTTTTTAAACTTTTCTAGATTTATACCATTTATTGTAACTTTTACATTATCAGGGTTTAAATTGTATGTTTTTATAGCATGTTCTCTAATATCTTCACTTACTGCTAGTGTTTTTTCACCCCAGTTTGTTATTTTTTTTAATATGGCATTTACTCTATAAATTCCATGTATGGTTGTTACAAAATGTGTTTTTGTTTTCTTACATATAAAACCACAAATTGCACCCGGAATCCTAGCGTGCGCATGAACTATTTCGATTTTTTTATCTTTTATTGTTTGTTTTAATATTTTCATAGCCGAAAATACATGTGTTATCTTCTTATCTTTTAAAGGAGCATAAATATGTGTCACCTTATTTTGTTCTAATTCTGCTACCAAACTACCCCCAGCAGATGCTACATAAACCACATGTCCTTGATGTTGTAGTTCTTTTGCAAGTTCAAGCACATGGGTTTCTGCTCCACCAATATTCATTTCCATAGTTACTAGAAGTATGTTCATTGAGGCCTCCATTAATTTTTTATTTTCTTACAACACAATTATTCTACAATAATACTCGAAATTGTTCCAGTTGTTTTTGCATATTTAGTTTCAATTACTTTTTGACTATTAACTTTTAGTTCAATACTCTTATTTGCATAATATGCATTATTTTCAACAGAACCTGGCGTTTCTATATATAACACTAAATCTCTTTTGTAAGGATTAGTAATTTTAGAAAGTCCACCATCTTCAGTAATTTCATACGTTACAGCTTCAGCTTGTGTAACATCTTTTATTATACCAATATTAACGCCCGTCAGAGAATCATATACTGCATCTCCACTTTTATATGCCTCTGCAGAATATTCTCTTACATTTAAAACATTTATTGTGTATAGTATTGTTGTTTCGCTACTTTCTTCTGTTTTAGTATTATATTTGCTAAACTTAACAGATGCAGCAATAATCAAAATAATCACAACTAACACTACTAATAAATCTACAATATTAATTTTAAAAAATCCTTTTTTAGACATATATACTCACCTATCTTTCTATAGAAACGATATATCCTGAAAAAGCATAACCTTTTCCTCTAACATATGCTTCCTGACCAACTTTTAATTCGTAATCCCCTACTGATATAAGCTTTTCGCTTTCTGTTGCGTTTGCTTCAATTGTTAACATTATATCAATCCTATCTTCTCTAACATTTTTCTTAACAGTCCCACTATGAAGATCTGGCACAAGTACTTCGTTTGGCTCCACTTTATATTCTAATATATTTCCAATCTTGTAATTTTTCAAACTATCATATACCGTAGATCCAACTTCTAAATATTTTTCAACTTCTGGCAAACAACTTGAAGCTTTTATATTGTACACTACTTTAGTCGTATTTGCAGTTTCTACGATATTTCCATTATTCATAAGGGAATAACCTATGATACCCGCTACAAGAATTACTAAAATTATTATTATGTCTAAAATGTTTATTCCTTTTCTTTTTGGTTGTTCCATTACTTTTTTATATACTCCTTGAACATTGCTTACATATTTTTGTATCGTAAATCTTTCTTCAAAAATTTCTACTGATCGTTTTTGCATTTTTTCTTTAATATCTTCATTTGTCAAGATTTTTTCAACTGCATCAGCTACTTTTTCAGCATCTTGTATAGGAACTATATATCCATTTTCATTATCGAATATTAGATATGGATTTCCACCATAATCAGATGCTACAGCAGGAACTCCGATACTCATTCCTTCTAATAATGATAAGCTTGATGTCTCTGTACCGAATGAACAATTAACTTGAACATCAAATATATTTAAATAGTCTCCTACATTTTTTATAAATCCTGTAAATATTATGTTTTTTTCTAATCCAAGTTCTTTTACTTTATTTTTCAATATTTCTTCTTCTGTTCCCGTACCTATTATAAAAAATTTTGCTTTTATATTTTTTTCTTTTAATAGAATATTTGCTGCATCTATAAATGTATCATGACCTTTTACATATTCAAGTCTAGCTAAAATACCAACTACACATTCATCATCTGCTATATTATATTTTTTTCTTAATTTCTTTCTTTCGTCTTCTGATGTTGTTTGAATTTTTTCAACCCCATTAAAGAATGTATCTATCTTCTCTTTTGATATTCCACCATCTAATAAATTTTCTTCTGCCGCATTTCCTACAGCAATTATTCTATCCGAAAAATATTCATTTACGTTTTTATATAAAAATCTACCTATACCCTTTTTTATTCTATCACTTACTGGATAAGCACAGTGCCTTGTATATATCACTCTTGTACCTTTGACAAGTCTTGCCGCAACTCTCGCTATGCTAGATGCATGGGTATGAACAATATCTGGCTTTTCTTGTTTTATTATTTTCCTTAATTTGAATAATGATTTAAAGTCTAATGATTTGTCTTTTAATCCATCTATTTCTATAACCTTAGCTGAAGTTCCTTCTAATTCTTTAACTAATGCACTTCCTTTTGGAAGTACAACTACAATTTCATAATTTTTAGAATCAAAATTTTTAGAAAAATTTATAATACATTTTCCTGCACCGCCTATATTGGTATCACTTATAATATTTAAAACTTTAATCATAATTTTAATTCCTTTCCTTCTTTATTTCTTCTAGTTTTGATGCAACACTTCCTAACGCTAAAACCATCCAGAAAATTAAGATAACTCTATAATTATACCAAGTATAATCGAACATACTTTCTAGAAAAAATCCTGTCATACCAGCTATTATTCCTGCAAGTAATATATTTTTCTTTTTTAACATGCTAATTGTCGCTTCTTTATAAAAGTTATATACAACGCCTAAAAATACGACAAGTCCAACAATTCCAAATTGTGAAACTATTTGTAAATATAGATTGTGCGAATGTGGAGCTTCAATATTATTATAAGAATACAAAGGATAAATCGTATTGAAGCTTGTTTCTCCAAGTCCAACTCCACAGAACCAATAATCTTTAAGCATTGCTAGCGTTCCCATCCATATATACACTCTATATGATGTTGACGAGTCTGACATATCCCCAATACTCATAAATCTATTTATAATTGTTTCTGGTAGTACAAATGGCATTAACATCAAAGCAACTATTCCAAGTATTATAAATCGTCTGTCTATTATAACTGCTAGAATAGCTAACGCAAATAATATTCCAAGCCAACATCCTCTTGAAAATGTTAATATCATCGCTAGCATTGTTATGCCTGCAATTACTAATAAAAATGTTTTTTTCCAAAATCCTTTTTCTGTCCAAAATAGCGCCACTGCAATTGGTATTGCTAAAATTAGATATTCACCATATACGTTTGGATTTTCAAACGTAGAATATACCCTCATTTTTATATTTTCAAACATATTTGAATCAAGCCAAGCCTGCGAATACACATCACCAAAGATATATTGATGAATTCCATATATTGCTGAAATTGCTGCTGCTATCACAAATAAATATAAAATAAATTTAAACTGTTTTTTATTTTCTATAGCATTAGTTATTATGAAATAAGAAAATGCAAATGCACCCATTAGCAAGGCTATATTTATGCTTTCTTCTAGTGAAATCGAAGTAAATGCACTTATTCCAATTATTAAAACAAACACCAAAATCCACACATTTGTCTTAAAATATTTTAATTTAAAATCTGGCGTAATTAATATTTTTAATGCAAGTGAGAAACCTGTAAATATAAGCATTCCAAGGCACATCATTGTTGGCAAAAATGGCGTTAAAAACACAGTTAATGAAAGCCATATAATCGGTTTGGCAAATATACTATTATCAAAAGCTTTATCTAGCTTAAGTTTAGAAAAAAGCTTTCTAAATACTTCTATAAACTTATTTATTAATTTAACAAATAATGTTTCTGTTTCTCTTTTTTCATTATCTACATCACGTATAAATATATTGACTAAAAAACTTTCTGAAAAAATTTTATTTAACCAATTTGATAAACAGATAAACATTTTATATATATAACTCTGTTTTAACATATTCATCTTTCCTTCTATTTTTTCCTAATTATATAAGTTTTTGATTTATTTAACAAGTTAATTATACTTTCTTCATTTTCTCTTTTAATTTTGAAATATAAAATATTAACATTTCATTTTTTTGCAAAATCATAAGAGAAAAATATAAAATAACACCTAATATAATGCTCATACAAACTCTTATTAACACTTTTAAAATAGTTTCTCCTATTATTACCTTTTTTAGGATTATTATCAAAAATGCCATAACTATCGCTGATATTGCTACTTTTATAAATTCTTTTATTGTTTCTTTTGTGACAATTCCATTGATTCTTCCATTAACCAAAATTAACATTAATATTCCAACAATCACAGATGTTATTGAAGCAGCAAGTGGCAAGCCTGTATATCCCATCGCTTTAACAAAAATTATACTTAATCCTACGTTTAATATAATTGCGACTATACTTGTTTTCATAGGTGTTTTAGAATCTTGCATCGCATAAAATGCCTTATTTAGAACTTCCATTAAGCCATACCCTATCATTCCTATAGAGTAATATAATAGTGCTCTGCTTGTTAGTAGTGTTGATTCAGCTGTAAACTCGCCTCTTTCATATATGATTTTTATAATATCATTGCTTAACATTCCTATTCCCACAGCCATTGGAATTATAAATAATAAAGAAACTTTTATTGAATTGTTTAGAATATTCTTTATTTGTTCTTTGTTATCATCAGCTGTAAGCTTTGATAGTTTTGGAAAGATTATGTTTGAAAGTGTGTATGAAAACACTCCTACAATTATTAAATACAAATTATATGAATATTCAATTGCTGACACTGCTTGTCCTTCTTCAAGTCCTGATGCAAGTCTTAAATTTACAAGATTATTTATCGGTTGCACCCACGTACTTATTAATATAGGTAGTGCAAGATTAACAATTTTCTTTATTCCTTCATCTTTGAAGTCTAAAATAAATTTATATTTAAATCCCTTTTTTACCACAGCTGGTAATTGAACAATTATTTGTGTTCCCCAGCCAATAAGCATTGCTATCGCAGCCCCTTGAATACCATATTTATTATTGAAAAGTAACAAATATAAAATTAGTATACCATTTGCTACTACACTAATTATCGCTGGAATTCTAAATTCATCGAGTGATTGCAAAAATCCAACAAACACGAATGCAACTGCCGTAAACAGCATTATCGGGAATAAAAGTTTTATTAAATCAACTGTGAGATTAAATGTAATTTGAGGTAAATCTGGTGCTATGACGTTCACTATAAATGGTGAAAACATTATTCCTAATATTGTAAGTAATAAAGAAATTACAATTATTATATTTAGAAAATTATTTGCAAATTGTATTGCACGTTCTTTACCTTTTTTCTGGAGATATTCGTTGAATATCGGAATAAACGTTGATGATATAGCAGCCCCCAGACTCATATCTAATAATTGAAGTGGAATTCTTGATGCTGTAAAGAATGCTGTCGCTTCATATCCCGTCCCATAGCAATTGGCGAAGATAATATTCCTAACTAAACCTAATATTTTTGCAAGAAAAATCGCACTGAACATAAACGCAAATGTTTTTATTATATTTTTCTTCATCATTTCTCCTTCTCTTTAACAATCTGCTTATTCTCGTCTTTTATAATATCACAAAAACAAAATGAGTTCTACAACTATAGAACTCATTTAATATAACGTTTTGATTATATTATTTTAAAAACAAGTTTTACAATAATTAATAAAATAACACCCGGAAAACCTCCAAACACAATACATGAACCAGAAAGTAAATTTAATGGAATATAAAATTTACAAATGTTTAATATTATAAAAAAGGTTCCTCCAAATAACGTATTAAGCAAAATTGTCACTATTGCATCTTGCTTACTTGATAATACTTTTAGGAATGTACAAAAACCAAAAACCCCCAAAATTCCATACGTTATTCCACTCAAGTAACATACAACTCCTTTCACATTATTAAAATTTTGTTGTCATTAGTTACTCTTCGTATTCAAATTCCCAATCAAATATTTTTACTAAGTCTCCTTCTTTGATACCTTTTTTCCTTAGTGCTGCATCTACTCCCATTTTTCTCAATGTTTTATGAAAATATGCAAGTGATTCATAATCAGAGAAGTTAACTCTTCTCATTATTGTTTCTATTTCTTTACCTTCTACGATGAAATAATTTCCTTCTTTTCTAACTTGCCATGTTGGGATATCTTCCATTGTATATTTCACAATCTTTTCGATTGGCTCTAACTCTTCTTTTGGTATTTCTTTTAGTAACTCTGCTACTCTTGTAAATAATTCTTCTAACCCCTCACCTGTAACAGCAGAAATTTTATATATTTCATAGCCATTCTTCTTTGCTATTTCTTCTAATTTTTTGTAGTTTTCTTCGTTTTGAAGAACATCTATCTTATTTGCAGCTATTATTTGTAGTTTTTTTGAAAGTTTTTCACTATATTTTTTTAATTCCACGTTAATTTTTTTGAAATCATCTACAGGATCTCTGCCTTCTGTACCAGCAACATCAATTACATGCAGTAAAATTCTTGTTCTCTCTACATGTCTCAAGAATTTTAATCCAAGCCCAACACCTTCGCTTGCGCCTTCTATTAGTCCAGGAATATCAGCCATTACAAATGTAGAGCCATTTTTCAATTTTACAACACCCAAACTTGGCTCCAATGTTGTAAAATGATAATTTGCAACTTTAGGTCTGGCCAAAGTCATTCTAGATAAAAGTGTTGATTTTCCAACATTTGGATATCCCACCAATCCTACATCAGCAATCATTTTAAGCTCTAAAATTACTGTTTTTTCTTTTCCAGGTTCACCAGTTTCAGCAAAATTAGGAATTTGTCTTGTTGCAGTAGCAAAATGCATATTGCCTTTTCCACCTTTTCCGCCTTCAAGAATACACTCGACTTGACCTTCTTCTGACAAATCAGCTATAACTTTTCCAGTTTCCTCATCTCTGATAACCGTACCTTGTGGAACATCTATATAAAGGTCCTCACCTTTTTTTCCAGCACATCTACTTCCGCCACCAGGCATTCCATTTTTAGCAGCATACTTTTTGTTATATCTAAAGTCAATTAATGTATTCAACCCTAAATCTACTCTAAAATATACACTTCCGCCTTTTCCGCCATCTCCACCATCTGGTCCACCATTAGCAACATATTTCTCTCTTCTAAATGAAATTGCACCATTGCCCCCATTACCAGAAGCAATAACAATTTTCGTATAATCTATAAACATTTTTCATATTCCTCCCATTACCGTGTATATTTTACCATAATTTAGGGTTTTATTCAATATTTTTTTATGTAACCTGATTGAACAAGAGGTAAGTCCCTACTGTTTCAGCAAGAAAAAAGCACCTACATTTAAGTAGATGCTTTAGAACGACTATTTATTTTCTGTAACGATACTTACTTGCTTTTTATCTTTACCTTTTCTCTCGAATTTTACTATACCGTCTGCTTTTGCGTATAGAGTATCATCACTGCCAATTCCCACGTTTGTACCTGGATGTATTTTTGTTCCTCTTTGTCTTACTAGGATGTTTCCAGCTAAAACAAATTGTCCATCGGCTCTTTTGGCACCAAGTCTTTTCGACTCACTATCACGTCCGTTTTTGGTACTACCCATACCTTTCTTATGTGCCATGTTTTTCACTCCTTTCGAAATCTTTTTCTATTAGCATTTTCATTAAATCCTAATTATTTTTTATTAGTATCTTTATCAAATCCTAATTATTCAGCAACTTCTTCTGCAGCAGCAGCCTTCTTAGTACTTGCTCTTTGACTAATTTTTTCAATCTTAACTTTTGTGTATGGTTGTCTGTGTCCTTGTTTCTTTCTTTCATTCTTTTTAGCTTTGTATTTGAATACAACAACCTTTTTGTCTTTACCGTGTGCAACTACAGTAGCTTCTACTTTAGCGCTTTTAACAGTTGGTGTTCCAACTTTGATTTTTTCACCGTCAGAAATTAATAAAACTTGATCGAAAGTAACTTTTTCTCCCTCGTTTGCTGTTAATTTTTCCATGAAAATTTCTTCACCTTCTGCTACTTTGTATTGTTTTCCACATGCTTCGATTATAGCGTACATCTAAAGCACCTCCTTCATATAAAACTCGCTAATCTCTTATTTAGGTAGCCTTGTTTCAGGCATTTATAACCATAATTAGGCGGATTACACGACTGATATTATACTATCTGTACCAGTTATTGTCAACAATTATTTTTGTTATTTTTTCAACATTTTTAATGTTCCACATCTTCACTTTTTCTACCTTTTTTGTCCATTTTTCGTTCATGCCTTGCTATCGATTTATCTACTTGTCTTTGTTTTAATTCATCCCTATATTCATACATGTTATCTATCATTTTTTGTATATGAATCATTACTTCATCAGGTCTAGTTGAAATTTCCTCGTACTCACTATTTATTTCAGCATCTTTGGGCGTTTTTTCAGGCAAAAGAGTATATGCATCTATTAATTCTGCTGTTACTTGCACACTTTTCTCAAAATCACCCGTTCTATAATAAAAGCCATTTTCCTTTATTTCAAGGCTTTGATCTTCGTCATTAATTTCTCTAAGTGCAAATTTGCTTAAATCTTTTTGTGAAGAAATTTCAAAAAGTCTTACTGAATAATTGTTAATGGGGGATTCATCATTTTCTAATCTAAAAATCTCATGAATCACAAAATCAAGAGACAAATTTGTACCTTGAGCTCTTTTTATTGTATCTGCAACTTGGTCTATTTTTTTTCTTTGTTCTTTTGTCGGAACAAGCTCTCCAGAAAGATATTTTTGCACCGTTTCTGTTAATTCCTTAGCTTTTCCGCCTCTATGATTATCGAAATACACTCCATATCGCAACCCTTTCAGCGCATTTCCATATAATTCCATATCTTCTTGTGAAGTTATTGTTAATTGATATGAGTCATCGTCTTGTAGTAGCGCAAATAAATCACGTACTTTATCACTTTCAAGCATTGCAACATATGCATAAGTTGTATTCATATCATAATTTCCCCATTTATCAAAATGATGTTTTAAGTTTCCATCACATGAAGCAAACGGCATCATATAATTATCATTTAGCATCATTACTAGTTCTTCTATGTCAACGTCTATGTTCGACGCTAACATCTTCACTTTATTTTCTCTTCCTAGAATCTTGTCTAACAATCTTTTTATCCATGTCTTTTTCTCGCCCATTTTCTCTCCTAATTTTATAGAATTTTAATCTCGTGCTATTCTTTATTTATACATCTGTACATTGATAACGCAACATTTATATTAGCGTGTTTAAAATAGTTTTCTTCTTGAAGCTTATAACATTCTTCTAAAGGAATCTTTACAATTTCTTCAATTTGCTCATCCTCATCATAATTCGTTTCTCTTTTATCTTCTAATTCTTCTGCTAAATATAAGTAAACCTTCTCATTTGTATAACCACATGATACATAATAATCTACCATCAGTGTTATCATTTGAGCTAAAAATCCCGTTTCTTCTCTTAATTCCCTTTTTGCAGTTTCTTTTGGATCTTCACCATTTTCTATAATTCCTGCCGGTAATTCAAGTGTTTTTTCGCCAATTACTTCTCTATACTGTTTTATAAAAATCACTTCATTGTTCTTTGTTATTGGTAAAACTACCGCAGCCGAAGCCGTTTCTACACATTCTCTTATATACTTCTTTTTTTCTTCAGTTTCGTATGTTTTCTTTACAATATTAAAACGAATACCTTTAAATATTTCCTCTTCTTTTATGCATTTATTCATTATTTACGCACCTCTTAGTAATAATTTCCATATATAAACAAACGAAAGGATAAAAACTATAATCTTTCATCCTTTCGCTCAGTATTTTATATCCTACCTAAAAGCAAGTACTGGTCTAAATCCTGTTGATTCATCTGCAGCACCATTTGATTCATCAAAGTTAAATAATCCTGCTCCACTTCCATCAGTAGCACTACCACCTCTTGTAAAGAATGGTTTTGTTCTTGATGGGAAGTTTGTTGTATCAGAAGCTATTCCATAATTTCCGATATATCCTGTTGACGTCTCATATATAGCATTTCCATATACTGCATCTTGCAAACCATTTCTGTTATAGTTATTTATTGGTGAATCTGTATCTGCAACCGAATATACTTCTCTTAACGATGGTATAGTTGTCTGAGTCATTCTTTCTGCATTTTCTTTAATACTTTCATCGCCATTTGCTACATATGTAGCCACAAATTCAGCAGCACCACCAACTAAATCATATATTCCATAAATATTTCCTGTTGTACTTGCATACATACCAGATGTTGAAATAGATGACCTAACATCATAAGCATACGAATTTTCAAATCTTGAGTTAGATGCTGTATACGCACTTGTGCCAGCACCACCACCACCTGTTATATGTCCCGAATTTCTATTAGCTGATGGTTCATATCCATTTCTACCGTATGCACTATATGTTAAATATGCAACTGCTCCCCATTCACTATTTTTCATTAGGTGTGAATATAATCCTGGGAACATTGCTTCTGAATAAGTATACGCATCACCTATTTTTACATTTGTAAAACTTTTTACTGATGGCACTGATTTTATTATTGTTAATACACCTTGTTCATCAATTTTCGAATCAGTTCTGCTAGCCTCGAATTTCGCAACCCAAATTCCTGTAACATCCGTACTCCATTTTCCTAATGAATTACTTATTGTTGATGTATTAGTTCCTGTAAAAGCCGGATGAACAATATATTCTTCTGGTAATTGTTTTATTGTTATTGCATTTGTTTTTACATTTTCTTCTTTATATTGTGTACTCGATACTCCATCCAAGAATATTATATCTATCATTACATTAGTTGTTTTTACTTCGTCTGGATTCGAAGCAATCGTTGTTCCATCCGCTTTGTAGTAATGCATTCCCGTTGTTTTAGAATTTTGATAATATCCTTTAACTTTTGTTTTTGCTGTATCTTCATAATATGTTATTTTGTAAGCATATCTTGGAATCCATACCCAATAACTTCCATCTGTTGTTTTAGCATTTGCCCATATATTTTCTCTTTTATCATCAACGTTATTACCAATTTCATAATTGTACCATGTTACATCTTCTCCACTTGCTGTTTTCCATGTATTATGATTTATTTCAATTTCATCTGTAGGTATATCTAATGTTCCGTCCCACACTATTGCAGTCATTCCTGTAGCCATCGCTGGCGCATTTGGTAACGTTCTAGCTTGATGCTTCGGACTCTTAATTTCAACAATTTGAGATTCTGTAACATTTCCCGCTTTATCCGTCGCTTTTGTTCTTATTTGGTATTCTTTATTTTCTTCTACAACTACCCCATTTAAAGACAAGCGCCATATATATTCTGAACTTTCCTTTAATTTATAACCATATTCAATAGAAGCTATTCCACTTTCATTATCTTGCTGTTTGTTTTCTACATACAACTTCAAATCATTACCAATTTCTGATACTTCAGGCTTTGTATTAGTCGGAGGTGTAGTATCTAAAAATATTGAAGAAGAAACTTTCACATATTTTAAAGTTCCATTTTCCATCTGATTTGCTGTTACATATACGAAAACTTTTACCTCTCCATCTTGGCCTACTAACTCATAATCTTCTATTTTTTTTTCTAAATCTACCCAATCCACATCCTCAGGAACATCATTTTCGTCACATGTAATATACATAGACATATCACTTGCTCCTTGGGCTTTTATAATCAAATTTACTTTTCTATCAGAAGTATATCTATCACCATTATTTATAATTACTTCTACCCCTGCTAGCGGCTGTATAACAGTTTCAACAAAATGACTGTCCATCAGCATTTTTCTAGAAACCACACATAATTCATTATCCTTATTTGTAACACTATAATTTCCAGCATAATCTTCTACATATAAAACAATGTTTTGTTCATCATCACCATATCTTTCACCATTATATTGAAATTGTGGAAATTCATCATCTAAATTTTTTAAATCTCCAGAAGGATTTAAAATTTCTGCTTCATATCTAGCTAAATATTCTTCATATTCTGATTTATATGTAGCTATGCTTCTTCCGATATGGGGCTCATCTATACCATTTACTTTTTCACCGGTATATGCTTCTTCATATGTTAAAATCCCGCCACCTGTCGCATTTGGTAAAGCTCCTTTTGGACCTTGCATGTATGTTTCAATGTTTGTTGCTCTTTGTGTATCCGAAATTGTATCATATGCCATTATTTTATAATGAATCTTTGCAATTCCAGTTTCATCGTCGCCAACTATTATTTCGTTTGTATCAGAACGATATACAAACGGATCAATTTCATCTATTTTATTTACCACTACATTTACAACCTTGGCTTGTCCATCTTCATTTTCAACATATATACTATGAATCCCATTTTCTGATATTTCAATAGGATTACCGTATTCAAAGAAAGTTCCCATAGTAGCAAATTGTTTTGCCGAAATCGGACCATTTTTATAGTACTTAAACGTCCATTTTCCATTCACATTAGCTTCATCTGGTATGGATACTAACATATTAAATTTCTTTGTCCATACAATTGGATTTCCTATGATATTAACTTCAAAATCTTGTACAGTTCCATATACTTTTTCTATCCCTAAAATTTCATCAGTAAGTGTATAATATTTTATACCTTCATATTCAACAGGTTTAAGCACATATATATTCAATGTATTTTCATTTAATATGTATCCACCTCTATCATAATCAAAAAGTTTTATAGAACCAAGTTTTGTAAGATCAACTTGGAAATATTCACCTTTATCTTTTGGGTCAATTTGACCTTGCATATCATCTGGAATATCAATTGGATTTGCAACCCCATTTTCATACAATATTGGCAATATGTTTTTACTAGAGTAATATGCAAACACAAACTCTTCAACTTCTTGTATATCATTCATAAATTCTGTTACTGCTTTGTCTTTTGTTAAACTTCTCATTGATACGATAGCTGTTGATGTTAGTATTAACATTACTGCTATTGTTATAACAAGTACGTTAAGCGAATATCCTTTTTCTTTTGTTATCATGCATTTCACCTCAATATTTAGTTTAATATTTATTAGTCCATTTGTAAATAGTTAATTATTGCATTAAACCTTGTATTTTCAGCTTCTTCCTTTATTATACAAATCATATATATTGTTAATATTATAAGATAATAATTCTTTAAAAAAATTAATGATATAATCGCTAAAAGTAATAATAAATTTAAAGAAATTTTTGATAAAAATCTCAATATTTTATTTGCTGTTTTTTTACCAAACAAAATGCAAAAAAAATTCTCTAATATTTTTCCACCATCAAATGGCCTTATTGGCATCAAATTAAATATCGCTATTGATAAATTCATTAATTTAAAAGTTTCATTTTCAAACATTAAGGCAAATAAAAAACTGGCAATTGGACCTGCCAGACTTATCAATAATTCTTTAAAATTAGATATTTTTCCTGTATATTTCGCATTCACACCTATAGGTAATAATTCAATTTCATACACATTCATTTTCAAAATTATTGCTACTAACATATGTGAAATTTCATGCATAATGACAAACAAATATAAACACATAAAATTTTCTATATTTTGAATTGCAAACATATACGCAAGCACAAGTATTAGATATATATGAATTCTTATAACCAATCTATCACATCCTCAGGGTTAATACACTCTCCATTATATCTAACTTCAAAATGCAAATGATTCCCAGTTGCGTTTCCTGTCATACCAACTTCAGCAATTTTATCCTTTTGTTTAACATTGTCACCATTCTTCACATGTAACTTTGAACAATGTGCATATACTGTTATTAACTTTTCATTTTGTATCATTACACATTTTCCATATGAGCCAATTTGACCTGCTTCAATTACTACACCATCATGAGCGGCAAATATGTCAGTTCCCTTGGGCGCTCCAATATCTATTCCCATGTGATTCGAACTAACAATTGGATTACTTGAATTTCTAAAACCATATCTTGATGTTACTGTTCCAACACAAGGAATTATCAATTTTTCAATTGCTTCACTATCTTTTTTCGGTACTTTATCAAATTCATAATTTGTTTCATTTTTTACTTCACTTATTAACAACGATTTTTTAGCATCTGTTTCTAATTTTTTTTGTTTTAAATTCATACTTGATATTCCACCAATTCCAATAAGCAAACAAAACATCATAAAAACAAAATATCTGTATATTTTTTCAACATTTATATTACTTTTTTTCGTTTCAACTTCTAATTTGTTTCTTCTGTAATCCGCACGATTTATTACATATTCCATAACCTAGCCCTCCGATTACATTATATGTCTCACTAGATTTTTTATGTTTTATATTCCTTTACTGATTATTCCTATTATAATTGCAAATAAACATATTGCTACAATAAAAATTTTCTTAAATTTATTAATTTTATTTATTTTCTCATTTTTATTCTTTAATGTGTTTACAATTTCTTTATCTATATAATCTTGTAAAATCATTTCAGCCTCATCTTTTGCAATATCAAGTTTTTCTTCAACTCGAGTCTCAGAAGCATCCTCTTTCAAGATAAAAATAGCTTCTTCAATAATATTAGATGGAATATTTTTTATAAAAATCACATTTTTATTAACATTACTTATCATAGAAAAATCTCCTCTCCTTTTGTTAATTTAATTTTTACCAAATTTTTCTTTCAGTATACAAAAAGATAAAAAAATAGCGAAAGAGTTTTTACAAATAACTCTTTCGCTATTTTTTAAACCTCATGTTTTGCTATAAACATTTTATAACTATTTATTCCAAAACTTTCTTTCATCATATTTAAAATTGCTCTATTATCTATACTTGATAATGTGAATTTAGTAAGTTTTCCATCTCGCCCTACTATAACTAACTTTGTTGTATATGCATGACTTTTCAAGAATTTTTTATTATAACTATATATATACATTCCTACTATTTGATTTACATCTATTTCTTTTTCAAATGATAGAAATTTTGATAGCACTAATTTTCCTTCTTTTAGTGTTACTGTTCTTGTGATTTCTATTAAATACATAATAGCTATTATTACAACTGTCGCAGTTATAATTATTCCACTTTTTTCAAGAGCAGCGGCATATCCCAAATAAAGTCCCATCAGTATTCCTGTAATTATTGATATTATTAAGACATATTTAGGATCTGCAGCTATAGTTCTTTCTCTTGCCATGTCTAAATTTCCAACATTATTAAAATATCCATTCTCCTTTGGTTCTTCATACAGTTTGATTCCCAATATAAAATTTATTAAAGCTAAAACAATTATTATTCCAGAAATTATATGTATAAGCATATTTTACCTTCTTTCTATTTATAACCGTGTATTCTAAAGATATTTTAATATATTCCATTTTCTTTTACAATTATTTATTGTGATAATTTATATAATCTCTTCTTGCAGTTTCTGGAGAATCTGTACCTTCTGCATTTTTAACTGGTGAGAAATCTTCTTCTCTCTTCCCTCTTAATAGTCCGAATTCTGGTATTTGCGAAAAAGCATCAAATAAGAATGATTCAAATTTATAAGCATTCGGAGCTTCTGGAGTGATAAATTCTCCCTCTTCATTCATGTATGATGTTTTCTTATGCGCTACATGATATGGCAATTTAAATTTTTCAATTTCTTCTAATGCAGATACGTTAAATAAATTTAATAGCACATGACCTTCACCATACACCAATTCACCATTTGCATCTCTCATATGTGCGTGTTCTGTTGAAATTTCACTATACTCAATTACATATGGTTTTCCGTTTTTTTTGCAGAATACACCGACTTTTTCATCAGGGTTTGATTTAGGAACTGTTTTTGACACTATTCTAAAGTTATTTTTTATTGCATATCCCATAAGTAATGGATCTACTAATTGAACTAAAACATTGTCGATACCTGCGATAAATACCCATTCAATTCCTCTAGCTCTCATGTCATTCAAGATTCCGTTTCTGCCTAACGCCTCAAATACTCCTCCATGTCCATCAGCCGCTTCTTTTACAAATCCATTTGATTCTATAACAAGTTTGCCTTGTTCATCCATCATTGGAAGTTCACCTTGTTTGAAGAAATAATTTGTTGCTTCTTTTGGATAACCGAAGTAATTATTTTTTTCAAAGAACGCAACCGTATCATCGTTATTTTCTCTACTTGTCATGATATACCAAGGAATTGTTACCCCATATTTTTCCTGCGCATTTTTTAATATATCACATTGAATTTCAAATAAACTCTTGTGTGAATCTAATCCTAAATCATAAGTACCTTTAGGCCCATTATGACCAAGTCTTGTTCCTTGGCCACCTGCCATTGTCACGATAGCAAGTTTTTCAGCTTTAATTGCTTCTTCACCAAGCTGTATTATTTCAGCTTTTTCTTCAGCTGATAATTTAGCTGAATCTTGATATGCCATTGGTTCAATAACAGCATCTTTCATTTCAACCTTTGTTTGTGACAATGCATATAGATCCTTCATTTTTTCAAAATCTATTCTAGCAACTTGCTCTAATAATTTTTCTTTTTCCTCTTCATTTAATCTTTCATATGATTTTAAAATATGTGTTTGACCGTATTTTTCAAGCAAGTTTTTTACCTCTTCAAAATTCATACTATCATCCTTTCTTTCATTTTAATATTTAGCCATCTTTAGTTTATATGCTTTTTCTCTTTTTCATCCAAATTGATTATATACTTTAGAAGTGTTTTAATCAATAGCAGTTTTTTCGGCCACCGGGGATGTCCATCAAATGGACGAAAAAAAGGACAAGAGAACCGTCCCTTGTCCTTTTTTGTTTTTACTTTTTCTCTTCTACATCTAATTTGATGTGTACGTCTTTTAATTGATTTGGATATACTGGTGATGGTGCTCCCATAAGTAGGTCGCGTGCTTTACTGTTTTTAGGGAATGCAATTACTTCTCTTATGCTTTCTTCTTGCGCAAGAAGCATTACTATTCTGTCAAGTCCTGGTGCTGCGCCTGCGTGTGGAGGTGCACCATATTGGAATGCATTGAATAATGCTGGGAACTTTGCTTCTACGTGTTCTCTTGTGTATCCTGCAAGTTCAAACGCTCTTTCCATTATTTCTACATCATGGTTTCTAACTGCTCCTGATGCAAGTTCATAACCGTTACATACCAAGTCATATTGATATGCATAGATGTCTAGTGGGTCTTTTGTATTTAATGCTTCAAGACCGCCTTGTGGCATTGAGAATGGATTATGATTGAATTCAACTTTCCCTTCATCGTCTTTTTCGTACATTGGGAAGTCTACTATCCAACAGAATTTGTAACATTCTTTTTCTAGTAAATCTAAGCGTTTTCCTAATTCTACTCTTATTAATCCAGCCATTTTTTGAGCTTTTTCCATATCTTCATCAGCAACAAAGAAAGCTGCATCTCCCACTTTTGCATAAGTTTTCAAAAATTTTTCTGTCATTTCTGGCGTAAAGAATTTTGCAATTCCACCAGATAAAACATTTCCTTCATCAACTTTTACATATGCAAGACCTTTAGCTCCGCATTCCACTTGTGCAAATTCGCCCATACTATCAAAGAATTTTCTTGTTTCTTTTGCAGCGTTTGGAACAACTATTGCAATTATATTTTTATCTTGGAATGCTTTGAATTCTGTTCCTTCAAAAAGATTTGTTACTTCTTGAAGTATCAATGGATTTCTAAGATCCGGCTTATCACTACCATATTTTCTCATAGCCTCTCTAAATGGAATTCTTAGAAGTCCATCTTCGCTAACACTCCACTTTGAATGTTTTCTAAACGTATTTAATACAACATTTTCAACAACAGCCAAAACATCATCTTGAGTAGCAAATGACATTTCAAGGTCTAATTGATAAAATTCTCCTGGAGATCTATCAGCTCTTGGATCTTCATCTCTGAAGCATGGAGCTATTTGATAATATTTATCAAAACCAGACATCATTAAAAGTTGTTTGAATTGTTGTGGTGCTTGTGGAAGTGCATAAAATTCTCCTGGATGAAGTCTACTTGGAACTAAGAAGTCTCTAGCACCTTCTGGTGATGAACTTGTCAAAATTGGTGTTTGAATTTCAACAAATCCCATATTATCCATAATCTCTCTTATTGTCTTCATAACTTGTGCTCTAAACACGATGTTGTTATGAATCTTCTCATTTCTCAAATCTAAGAATCTATACTCAAGTCTTAAATCTTCTCTAACATCTTGTCCTATATTTATTTCGAATGGTAATACATTTTTCGCTTTACCCGTAACTCTTATTTCTGATGGTATTACTTCGATATCACCAGTAACCATGTTAGGATTTTTATTACTTCTTTCAGAAACTTTACCTGTAATTGAAATTGTACTTTCTGTATTAACCTTTCTCATTTGCTCTAAATGTTTTTCATTTTGAATTGCAAGCTGTGTCATTCCATAATGGTCTCTTAAATCAACAAACATCATAGATCCCAAATCTCTAATTGTTTGTACCCATCCTGCAAGTCTAACTTCTTCGCCAACATTACTCATTCTAAGTTCGTGGCAATAATGTGTTCTGTACTCGTTCATTTTTATTCCTCCTAATTTATATTTTGGGACGCAAAAAATCCCATGAGTTCTATCTTGAACTCATGGGACGTATTTTTATTCTACGTGGTACCACCCAAATTTTATACTCATTAGAAATTTAACGCATATATTACGGACTTACTTTTATTCATAAGTCAGCTCCAAAGTGTCTTCATGTTAACCTTATACCTAAAGCGCTTTCAGCCGATGACGCTTCTCTCTTTCTAAGTAGTATTAACATTACTCCTCTTTTTCATCACTTATGCATACATTTTATACTAAAAATATTCAAAAGTCAATCCGCACATTGCACATTAGGGACGTCCATTAACTGTGCAGTTTTCAGTTTATCTTTCTTTATCTTGTTTTTTATCTTTTATTCCATTATATAGAGCTTTAACTCCAGAAACTACTGCTTTTCCTGCAGTATATGTAACTGCACCTGTTATAGCACCTACTGCTAATACCGCACCTGCAGTAACTGTAGTTGGTGCAAATATACCTGTTGTAATTAATCCAGCATTCACAAGCCATGATGTACTAACTATACCTGATCCAGCCAAGTATCCAGCCGCTGTACTAAATAATCCTGGTGCAATGGTGTTTACTGTTGTTGCAACACCAATACCCTATTCCTGCACCTTTAGTAATCGCTGCAATCGCTTTACGTGGTAATTCTGTAATATTATGGTGTAAACCTTTATCTAAATCAGTTCATGTGGACCAATATCAGGATCTTCTCTCAATCTCGTTTTTATCATTTCTTTAACTTCTACTCTTTTGTTTTTTATTTCACTCTTTGTAGCCATTACTCATCACTTCCTTCCAATACTTTTTCTGCCATATCTAGCATTTCTAGATAAGCGCATAATTCATGAAAGTTAAGCTTTTCAAGTTCTTCTGTCGACAAAAGTTCCATTTCTTCGATATCTTTTTTAGTGATTATAATTTCATCTTTCATAAAATTACCTCCTTCTCTCTTAGCCTACTTATGGTTTACCATAATTTTCATTATTCTTCAATTGTTATTCCTATATTTACCATTCTTAAAACTTATATTTATCATTAGTTATAGAGTAGACTTTTTAGGTATTTTATTGTAGAGTATCAATAGAATAATCTTAGAAGGAGTGTGACTTTATGCTAAGTGATATTGAAATTTCAAAAAACGCTAATATATTGCCAATTAGCGAGATTGCCCAAAAAATTGGTATTGACGAATCAGAACTTGAATTTTACGGAAAATATAAAGCAAAACTTTCTGATGAATTGATTAATCGTGTAAAATCAAATAATAATGGAAAATTAGTTCTAGTTACAGCAATCAACCCTACTCCAGCTGGCGAAGGTAAAACGACTGTAACTATAGGACTTGGTCAAGCTTTATCACGTCTTAATAAAAATTGTATTCTTGCCCTTCGCGAGCCTTCTCTTGGTCCTGTTATGGGACTTAAAGGTGGGGCTACTGGTGGAGGCTATAGTCAAGTAGTTCCTATGGAAGATATTAATCTTCACTTTACAGGCGATATTCATGCGTTAACCGCTGCGAACAACTTGCTTTCAGCGATGATTGATAATCATATTTTTCAAGGAAATACACTTGGAATAGACCCTAATAATATCACTTGGAAACGTGCATTAGATGTAAATGATCGTACTTTAAGAAATATTACAATTGGTCACGGAGCTAAGAATGGTCCTGAAAGAAAAGATGGATTTTCTATTACTACAGCTTCTGAAATGATGGCAATTCTTTGTCTTGCAGAAGATTTACAGGATTTGAAGAAACGTATTTCTAATATTTTAATTGGTTATACATTCGACAAAAAACCTGTTTTTGCATCTGATATTAAGGCTGAAGGTGCTTTAACAGCACTTTTAAAAGACGCTATTAAACCAAATCTTGTTCAAACTTTAGAAAATACTCCTTGCATCATCCACGGAGGACCTTTTGCTAATATTGCACATGGCTGTAATAGTGTAATTGCTACAAAAACAGCCCTTAAAATGGCTGATATTGTAGTTACCGAGGCTGGATTCGGAGCCGATTTAGGTGCAGAAAAATTCTTAGATATTAAGTGTAGAATTGCTGGATTAAAACCAGATGCAATAGTTATAGTTGCAACAATCCGTTCTTTAAAATACAATGGCGGAGCTGCTTTAGCTGATTTAAAAGTTGAAAATTTAGAAGCTTTAAAAAACGGTTTTTGTAATCTTCAAAGACATATCGAAAACATAAAGAAATATGGAGTTCCAGTTCTTGTTACTATCAATAAATTCGAATCTGACACTCATGTTGAAGTTGAATTATTGAAAACATTATGTCTTGAAAATGGTGCTGAATGTATCGTTTCTGAAGTATTTACAAAAGGTGGTGAAGGTGGCCTAGATCTTGCTAATAAATTAATTGAAGTTTTAGAAAATGAACCATCAAATTTTAAACCTATATATGATGAAAATTTGTCTATTAAAGAAAAAATTAAAATAATAACTCATGAAATCTATGGTGCATCTGATGTCGAATATTCTGAACAAGCTTTAGAACAAATTGCACAAATTGAAAAGATTAATTTAGACAAATTGCCAATTTGTATTGCAAAAACTCAATATTCTCTTTCTGACGATGCAAAAAAACTTGGACGTCCTACTGATTTTACTATCCACGTTAAAGAGGTTAAAGTTTCAAGTGGTGCAGGTTTTGTTGTTGTAATTACTGGTACAATCATGACAATGCCAGGACTTCCAAAAGTTCCTGCCGCTGAAGCAGTAGATATTTTATCTGATGGATCATTAACTGGAATTTTTTAATTCTTATTTTTTATTATAAAGAAAGGAGATTTTTATTTTGGAGCCAAATTGTAATTTATGTGCATTTAATTGTAATACGGATAGAAATGAAAAATTTCGGTGTTTGCAAATGTGGAAATAATGCTAAAATTGCTCTTGCAAGCATTCATATGTGGGAAGAACCTTGCATCAGTGGTACTAATGGTTCTGGAACAATTTTCTTTTCAGGATGTAACTTAAAATGTGTATTTTGTCAAAATTCTAAAATATCACATGGTAATTTTCGGGAAAGAAATTACTGACGAAAGACTTGCCGAGATTTTTCTAGAACTTCAAAATAAAAAGGTACATAATATCAATCTGGTTTCACCTACTCCTTATGTAAAAAATATTATAAAAGCTATTGATATCGCTAGAGCAAACGGATTGTCGATTCCTGTCGTTTATAACACAAATTCTTATGAAAATATTGAAACTATAAAAATGCTTAATGGATATGTTAATGTATATTTGCCTGATTTAAAATATTTTGACGACACTACTTCGATTAATTATTCTAAAGTGCCTAACTATTTTGACGTTTCAACAAATGCAATAAAAGAAATGATTAAACAGGTTGGCACTCCAAAGTTTGATGATAATGGTATTATTAAAAGTGGTGTTATTGTCAGACATCTAGTACTACCTAATCATCTAACAGAAAGTAAAAAAATTTTTGATTGGATTAAAAGAAATTTACCAAAAGATATTTATGTAAGTGTTATGGCTCAGTATTTTCCTACATATAAAGCAAAAGAAATCGAAAAAATTAATAGAAAATTAACAAAACGTGAATACGAATTAGTTTGTAGCATGATACAAGATATCGAATATGGCTATATCCAAGACCTTGAAGATTTCGAAGAAGAATATGTACCAAACTTTGATTTGAGCGGGGTTTAATTTTCAAAAGGACAAGAGAACGGTCGTCCCCTTGTCCTTTTTTATTTAGTTCGCCCATTTATATAGCTCTTTTAAAATTTTATGTACTGCTTCTATTTCACTTGCACATATTTTCTCCCACTCAAGTTCTTTTTCTAAAGATTTTTGTTTGATTATTAGTAAGTTTGCGTTTGTACTCATATCATAACCTGGTGCAAGTTCAAATTGTTTTAACTTTTTCTCTAACTTTGGTGTTAATCCTCTGTCATATATTTGTTTATATATTCTTTCAAGTTCATGCAAAATTTCTATATTATTACTAAATTTTTGAATATTTGTAACATGAGCTTCATATTTTTCTTCTAATCCTTCAATTACAACAAAAAGTAAAATTTCATAATAATCTGCTGACATTTTTCCTGCTTTTACATCATTTAACATTATTGATAAAGCTTCACTTTGTTTATATCCATCTTTATATTGCCTTCTTTGGGTTAATGCATCATACACATCTGCAACTTTTATCAAAGAAGCTTCACTTGGAATTTCATCCGCTGTTAATCCATCTGGATAACCTGTTCCATCTAAATTTTCATGATGTGCTCTTACAATTGAAGCATATTTATGAAATGTCGGATATTCCATACACATCTCATAACCATAAATCGTGTGTTTCTTCATTTCTTGATATTCTTCATCTGTAAGTCTTGCTGTTTTTTGTAAGATTTCTGGTGGAACTCTTATTTTTCCAATATCATGCAAATACGCTGAAATTATGCATTTTTTTATTTCTTCATATGACATATCCATTCGTTTACACATTGCCATTGTAGTTTTTACAACACCTTGTACATGTGCATTAGTAAAAATATCTAACCCTTTCAAAACAGATATCTCAAGATTTACTTCTCTCAATAATTCACTTTCATTTATCCTTGTACTGCTTAAAATATCAACTTGTTTAAAGGACCTTCTCATCTTTTGTCTCCCTTCGATTATACCTATATTAATTTATAAGTTCCATCGTTTAAATTTAATTCTATCCACTTTGAATTTATTTTTATTACTAATCTATAATCTGCAAAATTCGTATTCGCATCTAGATGATGCATATAATATACTACTTCTTTTGAAAACGCATCTATGTCTGTTATATCATCAAAATATTCTGGACTTGTTATATCTGCATATATTATATTTACATCAAATTTTTCATATTCATCTATTTGTTTTCTAATCTTTTCATATAATTTATTTTTTATTTTTACTTGATATTCTTCATTCATAAGTGGAAATAATTTAGGCGATAACGTTATAGCACCATTTTCATTATAAAATTCTACCTTATCTCCCGCTTTTCTGTATTCAATGTATCCTTCTATATCTTCTTTTTCCAACCTATATTCTTTTATTTCTGCCGCAATTTTTTCGACCATCCAGTCATAGCCTACATATATCTTCGTAACCTCTATACCAATACTCGTTTCATTTCTTGTTATTACAAAATCTGGACATTCGTTTTTTCTTATCACTCCTGAACGTACTTTCATTTTATTCAAAAATTCAAATACAGTTGCAAATTCTCGAACCTCTTTTTCTAGTTCTTTATCTTTTTTTAATTCTTGAGCTATTCTATCGTTCCATATTTCAACATCCTCTTTTGTAGCTTCTATTGGAGTAACTTTTAATGAAAAAATGTTTAAACTTAAAATCTTTTCATCTATATGTATTTTTATAATTGCATCCTCTATGTTGCCATAATTTTTATGTAATTCAATTATATCTTCAATTGAATTTACCATATTTTTCTCCCTCTATATACATTGAAATTCATATTTTTTTCATATATAATACATATTAGTGACACAAACGTATACTAATATAATTAGTATAGCGTATTGATTATCATTATTCAAGAATCATACATAATTTATTTAGAAAGGATGATTTTTTATGTCTTTTATTAGCGATATAGAACGCGACAGAATTTACGAGGAAATCGAAGGTAAATCTTTTTCAAAATCTAGAGGTGGTTTCTTTTCAAAACTTTTGAGTATTGCATTACTTCTTTCTGTAGGTTTTGCAAGTGGTAGTATTTACTCTACTTTTACTCAAGTTAAATTTGCTAATAATTCAGATTCTTTAGCCGTTAATTCTTCTAATGTTACAAATAGCACTTTTATTCCATCTAATAGCGAAAAGAATTCTTTATATACACAAACGTCTTTAGCAGAAATCGTTGAAAAAACCGCAAATTCAGTTGTTGAAATAACTCAATATACAACTACTCAATCTTATTTTAATTCCTCATATACTTCTGAAGGAAATGGTAGTGGTGTTATTATTTCTGATGATGGATATATTTTAACTAATAATCATGTTATTAATGGTGCTGAAAAAATATCAGTTAGACTTAGAAATGGTGAGGAATATGATGCTACACTAATCGGAAAAGATTCTAAAACTGATATTGCAGTTATTAAAATAGAAGCTGATAATTTAACACCTGCTATAATTGCTGATTCTTCTAAAACTCTTGTTGGAGATTTTGTATTAGCGATTGGAAATCCTCTTGGAAGACTTGGTGGTACTGTTACTTATGGTTTTATCAGTGCTCTTGAAAGAGAAATAAATCTTGATAGCTCTACTAAAAATTTAATGCAATTCGATGCAGCTGTAAATCCAGGTAATTCTGGTGGTGGTTTATTTAATATTAATGGTGAACTTATCGGTGTTGTTTCTGCCAAATCTACAGGATACGATGTTGAAGGTTTAGGTTTTGCTATTCCTATAAATGATGTTAAACAAGTTATTGATGACATTTTAGAACGTGGATATGCTACTAACAGACCTTATCTTGGTGTATCATTAGATAATTCTTCTTATTCTACAGGTAACCCTTATGGTGGAAGTATATTCGATTTGTTTTATTCACAAATACAATATGGTGCAAGAGTTTCAAGTGTTGAAAAAGATTCACCTGCTGATAAAGCTGGTATTGAAGTTAATGATATCATTGTTTCTATTGGCGGTACTGTAGTTTCTTCTGCTTCAGATGCCACATCAGAAATTCAAAATTATAATGTTGGAGATGAGGTTGAAATCGGAATAATCAGAAACAACAAAACTTATACAAAAAAAGCTACATTGACTGAGTATACAGGTCAATAAGTAAGGAGTTTATGTATGGAATATAAAAGATTTGAAAATACTATCGTTGCAAGAATTGATAAAAACGAAGAAATTTTAGAAAAAATTAAAGAAATTGCTCTTACTGAAAATATTAAACTTGCAAATATAAATGCACTTGGCGCTACTAACAAATTCACAGTTGGTGTATTTAAAACTGATGAAAAGAAATATTATGCAAATAGTTTTAAGGGTGATTTTGAAATTGTGTCATTGACTGGTACCATTAATACTATGAATGGAGAATTCTACTCTCACCTTCACATGAGTGCTGGAGATGCCGAAGGAAAAGTTTTTGGTGGACATTTAAATGAGGCCTATGTTAGCGCAACTTGTGAAATGGTTATTCATATTATCGATGGTTTGGTTGATAGATATTACGATGATAAAATTGGATTAAACTTATTTAAATTTTAAAATTTTCGAGACTAGCAAAATTAATTGCTAGTCTATTTTTTATTTCTAAACACAAATTGTCAATTTTTGGTATTTTTATCCTTTAAATAGTGTATAGAATTGAAAATTATGTAAATTTGTGTTAAAATATATATGTACTTTGTACATATTCTAATATTATAGGGAGGTATCTTTTCATGGCACGCACGCGGAAGTCTAAGGTTAAATCTTTTGGTAAGTTTCTCGTTTTCCTTTTCGAAATGGCAATCCTTGGCGTAGTTTTGTTCTACGTCTTCGGATCTCCTATTTCTACCGAACCTGTAACTCAAATACCCACAACTACCAGTACTCCTGAAGACACTTCTGAGGTTCCCGAACTTCCGATTCAAACCCCTGAAATCACCTCTGTACCGGTTGTAACTCCTGAACCGGTTGCAACTCCTGTTCCTGCTCCTGAAAAGCTTTCTCTGCATCAGATCAGCGTTGGCTGCGCCAATGCCTATCTTCTACAGTATGGCGAAACGAACATCTTCATCGATGGCGGTCTTAATGGCTCTTTGAAGACTGTTGTTTCCTATCTTGATGAGCATGGAGTTACACACTTGGATGCCTACATTGGTACCCATTGGCACGGAGACCACACCGACAATGCAGCAGAGCTGATGGAACGGTATGGTAGTTCTGAGACGATTCTTTATGGTCCCTCTGAAACTGTAGATGGCCTGGTAAAAATGCTTCGTAATCGTGTTTACTCGAAGAAATCTTCTGCTGCTAAGCTTGGTTCCGATGTGAACTATGTCCAATTCAAAGTTGGTGATACTCTTACCTTTGGTAAGATGGAACTGATTTGCGTTGGACCGTATAAAATCCAGCAGGGTGGTTCTTGTAACTACGATAGCATGAACTTTGTTATCCGCTATGGCGATTTCAAAGCTTTCATGACTGCCGATTACGTCCATTCCAAGCAGGTATTGGAAAGTTACGGTGATCTCATTGCTGACGTTGATGTACTCCAGATGCCGCACCACGGCTTGGATCCTATCTACATTAGCAATTCTGCCCTGAAACATGCAAATCCTAAAGTAATTCTGGTTCCTGCCAATTCTTCTGTTCCTACCAAGAAGATGGTGAGAAATTGCGGACTTGAAAGTACCGTGTACGACAACAAGTCGGGCAATGTCGTTATCACTACTTACGGTAATGATTTCGAAGTGCAGACCAGTAAGTAACCCCCTCCCCGTATCAAGTAATGGTACAAAAAAGCCCTCAACACATGTGTTGAGGGTATTTTTTGTACTCCTATAAAAATATTGTTAAATTATTTCTTGCATTGTTTGATTAATTTTTTGAGAAAACTCAATTACAAATTTAAATATACCATAATATCGTGCTAGTCTAAATTCATTCATTGTGTTTTCATTCCAATTAAGTTCAAACATTTCTTCAGTATGAAATTTTATATACATAGTTCTACTCAAAGTGGCTTGTATAGTTTGACACCGGCGAAATGCCGTTTTTCATACGTTTTATTATGCACTTTTCATCTCAAGCCTTAACTTATCTGCTATCATCGCTATAAATTCTGAATTTGTTGGCTTGCCTTTACTACTTGCAATTGTGTTTCCGAACATTGAATTATTTACATCCATTTGTCCACGTGTCCATGCAACTTCAATTGCATGACGTATTGCTCTTTCCACTCTTGATGGAGTGGTTTTAAATTTTCTTGCAAGCATAGGATATAATTGTTTTGTAATTGAATTTATTACTTCCATATCTTTCACAGCAA
The DNA here is from genome assembly GCA_949283575.1 of uncultured Eubacteriales bacterium. GTDB lineage: Bacteria > Bacillota > Clostridia > TANB77 > UBA1234 > UBA1234. The sequence goes on along the minus strand of CASDSU010000031.1, from coordinate 78,255 downwards.
TTGTTATCGCTTCACGTATGTATTGATAACCTTTAATATGAGCTGGTACACCAACTTCATGAATTATGTTAGTAACTAAAGCTTCTAATGAATCAGTGTTTTCAGTTATATATGGTTTTCTTGTTTCTCTAACTACTGAAACATATTTTGTATTTTCTTGTAATCCTATTGCTGTTTCCTTAATTCTTTTTGCTAATAATTCTAAATCGAACGGTTTTATTAAATAGTAATTTGCTCCTAAAAGCATTGTCTTTTGAGTTATTGCATCATGTCCTATTGCTGATAACATTATAAAATTTGTCTTTTCACATTTGGATGAATTTTTTATCTTTTCTAAAACTCCTATTCCATCTAATTTTGGCATTATTATATCTAATAAAGCAATATCAGGTTCGGTTTCTTCTAAAACCTTCACTGCTGATTCTCCATCATTTACTACATCTATTACTTCAATGTTTTCTTTGTGATTTAAAAACTCTTTCAATATTTCTGCAAATTCAACGTTGTCATCTGCTATTACAACCTTAATTTTGTCTTGCATTTTTCTATTCCTCCTAACATTCTTAGATTAATAAGACATATTTCCCCCTTGGTTTTAGGTTCAATATGCATTATTAAGCTTACACCACTTCAAAAAGTATACTACCATTTTTTGGTAATTTCAATATAAACTGTAATTTTTTTACATTTATCCTAAATAATATGTTGATTTTAATGTTACTTTTGCCGTTCTATCAGTTTTTTCAACAATTCTGTCTAAAACCGACTCCGCTTTTTCAGTATTAACAATAATATTTAAACAAATACTGTCCGTGTATATGGTGTCCCTTACAATTATTGAATCTTCTTTAAAGTAGTGTAATAGAATGTTATGATAGTTGTAATTTATCTCAACGCTATATTCATTACATAGCTTCATTTCTACCTTCTCAGCAAGTGCTATAGCATCCTTAGTAGCGCTACTATAAGCCTTCACTAATCCACCTGTACCTAGTAAAATTCCTCCAAAATAACGAGTTACTACTACTAGTACATTTTGTAATTTTTCTCCACGCAATATATCAAGTATTGGAACTCCCGCTGTCCCGCTTGGTTCCCCATCATCACTAAATCTTTCTGATGCATTAGCAATTCTATATGCAAAAACATTATGTCTAGCATCACGATGTTCTTTTTTTACGTTTTTAAGCTCTTCTAGAGCTTCCTCCTCCGAAGAAACCTTAACAATTTTCGCTATAAATTTCGATTTTTTTTCGACTATTTCCGCTGTATATTCTTTTTCTTTTATTGTTAAAAAGGTTTTCTCCATCGTATTTTTCCTTCCCGCACTATACAATTTTATTCTTTTGTAGAGTGTCTTTTCAAGTCTTTTCGTTCTTCGTTTTTCGACTATATTCGCCTATTTTAGAGATTATTTGCAGCTACATATGCTGTACTATAAGCAATTTGTAAATTGAATCCGCCTGTATACGCGTCAACATCAATTACTTCCCCTGCAAAAAATAATCCTTCTACTAATTTAGATTCCATTGTTGATGAATTAATCTCTTTAGTGTTTATGCCTCCAGCTGTTATAATTGCTTCTTCGATTGGTCTAAATTTTTTTACTCTGAATTCTAATTTTTTAAGTAATTCAGCAAGTCGTTTTCTCTCGTCTTTTGTTATTTGATCTGTTTGTTTATCTTCAGGTATCCCTGATTTTTCTACAATGTAATTTATTAATTTCCCTGGCAATAAATCACCAAGACTATTTTTAAATTGTTTTTTAGTATATTTTTCAAAATCGCGTTGAATTCTCGATTCTAGTTTTTCTGTTGTTAATGCTGGCTTTAAATCTATATTAATTGATATATTTCTATTTTTAAATTTTTCTTCGACATTTTTCACTCTAAGCAAATGAGCACTACCACTTAATATTGTAGGACCTGACACACCATAATGTGTAAATAGCATTTCTCCAAAATCTTCATATATAACTTTTTTATCATCAAGAAACTTAATTCCAACATTTTTTAGTGAAACACCTTGAACTTGAACTATATCTTTCTCATGAACTTCAATAGGTACAAGTGATGGCTTAGGTGTTATTATTGTGTGACCTAGTTTTTCAGCAAATTTGTATCCATCTCCTGTTGAACCAGTTGTAGGATAACTTTTTCCTCCTGTAGCAAGAATAACTTTATCACATTCTATAACACCAGTTTCTATTTTTACTGCTTTAACTTTCTGTACTATTTCACCAGTTTCATTCTTTATTTTTTCTACAACAATATCCTCAACTCTAGTATTTACAATCACTCTAACATTTTGTCTATCTAATTCTTTTTTCAATTTATCAATTACTTCTAATGCACTATCCGATACCGGAAATATTCTATCTCCTCGTTCTACCTTAGTTTTCACACCTATTTCATTGAAAAATTTTATTGCATCTTCATTAGTGAATTGATTAAAGGCACTATATAAAAACTTGCCGTTTCCTGGCACATTCTTAATGAAGTTTTCCATTTCAGTTGCATTGGTTATATTGCATCTACCTTTTCCTGTTATCGACAACTTTCTTCCTAAACTTCGCATTTTTTCAACAATTATAACTTGATGTCCTTTTCGACTTGCCATAATTGCTGCAACCATTCCCGCTGCACCGCCACCTATTACAACAACTTTCACAACAGTACCTCCTTTCATGTCATATATACAATTATTTTATTTCATTTCCTCAAGCATTCTAGCCGCATTTATAACAGCCAATTTTCCATATGCATATGTCATACCACCTTGCAAATACGCTACATATGGAGGTCTAACAGGACCATCACAGCTAAGTTCAATAGACGAACCTGATGTAAACGAACCTGATGCCATAATAATTTTGCTATCATATCCAGGCATATCCCAAGGCTCTGGAGTAACATTTGAATCTACAGGAGAATTAAACTGTATGCCTTGACAGAATTTTATTAGCTTTTCTGGATCTTCGAACTTTATCATTTCAACTATATCAGAACGTCTTTCATTATATTTTGGCGATACTTCGTATCCTAATTCTTCCAACAATTTCGCAGTAAAAATTCCTATCTTTTTCGCTTCACAAACTATATGAGGCGCCATGAATAGACCTTGAAGTGCTTTTTTATTAAAGTCAAATGTTGCACCACCTTCTTTTCCAAGACCAGGAGCGCTATATCTATCACTTATAAGTTCAATTAAATCTTTTTTTCCAACAATATATCCACCTGTTGGAGCAATACCTCCGCCGATATTCTTAATCAAAGAACCAACAATTACATCAGCACCAATTTCTATTGGCTCTTTCTCTTCTGTAAATTCTCCATAACAATTATCTACCATTATTATTGTATTTGAATCAGCTTCTTTCACAGCTTTTATAGCTTCAGCCATTTCATCTATTAAGAAAGCATCTCTATATGCATAGCCTCTTGAACGTTGCATAATAACTAATTTCACATTTTTTTCAGAAACTCTTTTCTTTATTTTTTCAATGTCAAACTTATTACCTGGCAATAAATCAATTTGTTCATACTTTATTCCATACACCTTAAGAGAGCTAGGATTTTCGCTTATTCCTAATGTTTCATCAAGAGTATCATAAGGTTTGCCATTTATGCTAAGTACTGTATCTCCTGGTCTTAAAATACCGAAAAGCGTTGTAGCAATAGTATGTGTACCAGAGATAAATTGCATTCTTACAAGTGCATCCTCAGCTTTAAATATATCTGTAAAAATATTTTCAATAGTCTCACGCCCAAGGTCATTGTATCCATAACCTGTCGTTCCTGCGAAATGAGCTTCATTTATTTTATATTTTTTGAATGCATTCATAACTTTATTCGAATTAAAAAGCTCTATTTCCTCATTTTTTCTAAATTCAGATTGTATCTCTAATTCAACTTTTTCAATTAGTTCCTTATTCATTTTTCCTCACCTATATTTTCCCATTTTACATAACACAGATATTATAGTACATCTTTCCACATATTTCAAGCAAAATCGACCTGAATGCACATTTAACGGACGTCCCCAATGTGCATTTCAAAAAAACCACTATCATTAGATAGTGGTTTTTTATTTAAATTAGTCTGCAAAATCAAAATCGTCTTTTGTTTTTTCCTTGAATGCTTCGAATACTTTTTCAGCTTCAGCTTCATCATCTAAGCTAACATAGCTTTCTTCGTCACCTTCACCTTCAATTCTAAATATTACTACTTCACCTTTTTCAGCTTCTTCAACTGGTAGTAACACAACATATTCGTTGCCATCTACTTCTACTACATCAAGAAATTCAAACTCGATTTCATTTCCATCTTCATCATTTAATATTATTCTATTGTCTAATTCATCGAATTCTCCTGATAAATTTAGCTCGTCGTTATTATTTTCGTCCATAACAATCTCCTTTCTTTGCTTTTCATAAAGCATTAATTATTTTTATCTAGATACATCTGCAATATGTACTCAGCAGATATAGTATCTACTATTTTTTTCTTTTTGTCCTTCCCTATAGCTAGTTCTTGCATGGTTCTATGTGCTGAAACTGTTGTAAGTCTTTCATCAATTCTTACTACCTCTAATTTAAATCTATTTTCCAATTTTGTAATAAACTTGTCCGTTTTTTCAGCTCTAGGACCTTTACTAGAATTCATATTTATAGGATAACCTATTACAATTTTTCCTATCTCATATTCAGTTATTATTTCGGCAATTCTATTTAATAGCTTTTTTTCATTATTGCCATGTTCAATAGATTCAAGACCTTGAGCAGTTATACCTAATAAATCAGATATTGCAATACCAGTTCTTACATCGCCATAATCAATACTCATTATTCTAGTTTTCATTATTTACTCCAATATATTCTTTAACTAATTCTTCAAGTAATTCATCTCTTTCAAGTTGACGAATTAAGCTTCTTGAATCTTTATGACTTGTTATATATGTTGGATCACCAGACAAAATATAACCAACAATTTGATTAATTGGATCATATCCTTTTTCAACTAAAGCCTCATATACTTGTCTTAAAATTTGTTTAGAATTACTCTTCTTTTCTTTTTCTACTTTAAAAAATATTGTATTTTCAGAATCCATTTACTTTCCTCCTTTTATCCAAAAAACTTCCTTGATTTTCCCATTGAATTTTTTGGATATACTTTGCCAACAATTTCATCAATAGCCTGAACAAAATCTGTTGAATAATTTTTATAATTAAAGTTTCCAGACATTTTGTGAAGCGATTCTACATACTTAGCATAGTTATTCAAATTATAAGGGATTAATGAATAATCTACTTTACTAGGCATAAGTCCTGAATCAACATATGTTCCACCTGGATCGTGATAGAAATCCAATGCTCCAATTATTATCTTAGGAGTGATGCTTGTCTTAACAAATTTATTTATTATTAATTTTATTTTCTTTTTATCTAACCCTCTTGCATTTAACTCCCTTAAGAATAATGTAACATCTTGTATTTTTAATATGTCTAAATCTTGTATTAAATAAATTTCATCAGCTTGATCAAAGTAGTCTATTGGAGTTGTAAAATCTGCATCAACTATTGTTAAATTACAGTTAGCTTTTACAGTATCAATTATCGCTTTATGCTTGTAACCTCTTCTTTGGTCCGAAACAGATCCTGCAACAGTTGTATATAGTTTAAGATGAGAATTCATTGTTTCTATATAATAATCTTCTCCATCTGCTAATCTTTGCATACATTCTGCAGCCCTATTTTTCAAAGTTTTTGATTCATCTGCATAAATATAGTACAAACTCTTATCTCTAGTCATATCAATTACTGATGTAACAATTTTTGAAGATGCAATTGTATGAGCTACAGCATTTATTACAAAAGTAGTTCCAACTTTATTAGCACCTACGAAAACAACCATTTTTTTATAGTTTGGAAGTGGTGCTGTTTGTACCGATACTTCATTGTTTGTGTAATGTGGCGTTGCCGTCTTTGTGTATTCATTTCTTAATTGTGTTTGAGCGGAAATAAGCTTTTCTTGCTCTTCTCTCAATTTTCTTTTTTCTTCTTCAAGTCTTTCTTGAGCCTCTCTAATTTTCTTTTGTTCCATAGCAAGTTTTTCTTGCTCTTCTTTCATTCTTCTTTCTTGTTCAGAAACAACCGCACTTGAAACATTATTAACAGTTTGTTTTTCAGAAGGTGTTGGAACAAAATTAGTATTTGGAATATTATTTGTAATCTCACTAGTAGCAACTCTACTTGGCACAGCTCCACTATTTGTTGTAACATTTATTTTTGGTTCAACAACTTTTGGTTGTACCGGATTGACCTGTACCTTTGGTTCAACCTTAGGAATAACTGTCGCAACAGGTATATCAATTTTCTGTTCTTTTCTTTCTGGAGCATTTGGATTTGGCTTTATCTCTACAAGTGTACCAGGTGCTGCTTTTGGAACATTAGCACCAGCAGACTGAGGAACGCCTCCTACATTTGTTCTAACTGCTGCTTCTGCTTTTGCCTTTGCTTCAAGCATTACTTGTTCTCTTGCTTTAGCTTCTTCTTTAGCCTTTGCTGAAAGCGCTACTTGTTCCCTAGCCGCAGCCTCCGCTTTTGCCTTCGCTTCAAGCATTGCTTGTTCTCTTGCTATTGCTTCTGTTCTTGCCTTTTCTGCAAGCATCGCTTGCTCTCTTGCCGCAGCTTCTGCTTTTGCTTTCTCTGCAAGCATCGCTTGCTCTCTTGCCGCAGCCTCTGCTTTTGCTTTCTCTGCAAGCATCGCTTGCTCTCTTGCCGCAACCTCTGCTTTTGCTTTCTCTGCAAGCATCGCTTGTTCTCTTGCCGCAGCTTCTGCTTTTGCTCTTTCCTCTAATTCTGCCTGTCTTCTTCTAGCTTCTGCTTCTGCTTCTGCTCTAGCCTTAGCTTCAAGCTCAGCTTGTTTTCTAGCCTCAATTTCAGCTCTAGCTTTATTAGCTAATTCTTCTTGCTTACGAGCTTCTGCCTCCGCAGCAGCAGCTCTCTCTCTAGCTTTTTCTTCTAACTCAGCTTGTTTTCTAGCTCTAGCTTCTGCTTCCGCTCTAGCTTTAGCCTCAAGATCAGCTTGTTCTTTCGCTCTATTCTCTTCAGCCATTCTCTTAGCTTCAGCTTGTATGTTAGCTATTTTTTGTTCTTCAGCATTACTACTCAAATCAACTTTTCCAGCAGATTGCATCTCGTTCATATCAATTTTTCCAATATTTTGTGCTGGGTCTGGTTTATGTTTTTTGAATCCGCCAAACAATCCACCCTTTTTCTTAGGTTGGTCCTTATGAGCATCTCTAGCATTTGGAACGTTACTCTGAGTTGCAGCATTTATTTGTTGAGGTTCTTGTTGTGGTGCTAAATACTTGTATCTATCCGCTTTTATTACTTCTGCTTTTACATATGGAGGTAAATATTCATATATAATTTTGAGTTGAACTCTACTATATTGCTCTGCCACTCTATCAAAAGTTTCCAAATATTTCTCTGGTTGATTTTTTATACCTTCATAAAAACTCAAAATACTTTTTACTTGGTACTCATCAACTTCATTATCTCTGGTAATAGAATTCTCTGTTATTAAAGACGTATCTATATTTAAATATTGCTTGGCTTCTCTCTTATTTTTTGGCTTTTTAATTATTTCGCAAAGAGGATTCATATTCCTGTCATCACCAATAAGCAAATTGTAAATACCAATACTGAAAAGTTTACTTATGAAAGGATCGCCTTTACTTCTTCTGTTAGCACAAATTAAAATAATTTCTGCATCTTGAGTTTCATCTGTTATTTTATCGATATAATTAAATATCACCCTATCAAGTTGTTCTAAATCTTTTGTCCTATATTCTTCAAAGTCTTCGTTGATTACAATTCTATCATAAGTTTTATTATTTTTTACCTCTTCAATTAAAGCTTTAAAGAAGAATACATTCTTATACTCTAAAACTTCTCCATATTTTTCATAATATTTATCAGCTATATTTTTTGAAAGCTGATCTGTTCCCACTGCAAAAAGTACCTTCATATTAATCACCTTCCTGTTATTTTGCTAACTACAGCTTTATGGCTACTTATCTGCCAGCAACCAATAAAGCATATAGTAAAGGTAGTACATTGAAAACAACTAATCCAATAGTAAATCCTACTATCCATCCAAAACCTTGCTCTTTTTTATCAAGCTTTTTATTTCCAATAATCAAGAAGTTAAACGCACCAATCGTTATACCTATAAAACAAATTGGCAAGCTATATATTCTTGCAACATCTAGAGCGTAAGCCACTTGGCCAAGAAATTCATCATTATATTTATCGATATAATATGCTTTTTTTCTTTCACTTTTAGTGATATTAGATAAAATCTTATCACTAGCATCATTTAATTCTGCATCTTCAATCGATTCATTTGTATTATCTTCCGTTTTTTCGTTAGTATCAATAGTTCCTAAGTCAATTAATTCCTCATTTGCAGTATTCTCTTCTCCGTCAAACTCTGTAGAATTTTCAGTTCCTAATGTAAAACTTCCAAACATTGTAAGTGTAACGAAAACAGTTAAAATCATTGCAATCTTTTTTATGTAATTTTTTTCCATATTTCCTCCTTTTTTAACCGAAGATAATCTTCCACCACATATGATACTACATTTTATGATATATTTCAACATGAATTTCTTCTTATTATTATAACATATTTTCGCTCATTTTAGCCACTTTTTTTGTTCATTTCTAGCTTTTCTGAAGTTTTTTTTCTCACGATTTCACCTCTGTATACATTTTCTGATTTTTAATAATTTCATTAAAGTATTGTATGAAGCTTTTTTGAGTTATTTCATAAGGTATAAATATTGGAATTTCCGTTAAAATTTCATCATATAAATGAACCTGAATTCGTCCAATTTTCTCTCCTTTTTGAAGTGGTGCAACTAAATCATACAACATGTCATAGTCATATTGTATTGCATTCGCTTCACCTTTTTGGATCAATACCTTTTTATGTCCCGAAAGTATAACTTCGTATTTATCATTCAACGACTTTTTTACTCTAATTTCGAACTTTTTTCTCATATTTTCAAAAAGGTCAACTTCCTCAAAATTATTGTATCCGTACGTAATTAACTGTACTGTTTCAGTAGTTCTTTGTTTTTTTGTTTCACATCCTAAAACCATTGTGATAAGCTCTCTTTCACCACTTGCAATTGAAGTTATTAGGCATCTCCCTGCTTTACCAGTAAAACCTGTTTTTATACCATTTACAGCATCGTATATTGATAACATTTCATTTGTTGTTCTTAAGTCTCTTATATAATTATCTATTTTTATATTTGCTGTGCTAGTATTGGAAATTTCTAAAAGATATGGAATTTCCATAAAGTGTTTTGTAAATATTAATAAATCTTGTATTGTTGTGTAATGATCTTCTTTATCTAATCCATGAGGTGTCACAAAATTCGTGTTTGTTGCACCTAATTCTTTTGCTCTTTTATTCATCATTTTACAGAAATTTTCTACACTTCCACCAACATGCTCAGCTATTGCAATTGCTGCATCATTTCCCGATGACATGAGTAATCCTTTCATTAAATCTCCCATTAATACTTTATTGCCTTTTCGTAAATTTATTGTAGAACCACCTATAGAGGCCGCTCTTTCGCTAACTTCTACTATATCGTCCATATTTGAATTTTCATATGCTACTATTGCTGTTAATATCTTTGTTGTTGATGCATTCGGTAATTTAGAATCTATGTTTTTGGCATATAAAATTTTGTCATATGTTTTGTCATAAAGTAATGCAGCTGTTGCGTTAATATTTATATTTTGAGCTTTACTCATTACTTCAATAAGTTCCGCTCTTGTCAATACATCTTCTTCCGTAACACTCTCAATCATGTCAGTTGCATTAACTTTACTATTAATTAAAATTATTAATAGCATGGATATTCCTAAAATCTTTATATATTTTCTCATAAAATATCACCCCATGAAATTTTATGTTCATAGTAAAGTTTTAGTACAAAGCTGTAACTTTAGTTTTTTTTATTTCGTATGATATATAAACAATCTATTTTATGTATGATTGAAAGGAGTTTTACGAATGAATAGTGAAATTTCAAATGAAAGAAAAAAGTTTTTGAAAAATAAAAAAATATATAAATATAAGGTAATTTTTACACAAATTTTTATTGTTTTGTTTTTTATAGTTTTATGGGAAATGCTTGCAAGGCTTGAAATTATTAATCCTTTTATAACAAGTATGCCTTCAAGAATTTTAGAAACTCTTTGTGATTTTTCGTCTAACAATTTGTTATTGCATATCAGCGTGACTTGCTTTGAAACAATTATAGGCTTTTTACTTGGTACTTTAATCGGTACCTTCATTGCCGTTTTACTTTGGTGGTCTAAGTTTGCTTCGCGTGTTAGTGAACCATTCCTTATAATTTTGCACGCATTGCCTAAAGTAGCTCTTGGTCCTATCATTATTGTCTGGGCTGGCGCTGGTACTTCTGCGATAATTGTTATGGCTCTTGCAATTTCTATTATTGTTACAATTTTAGAAATGTTAAATGGATTTAATAATACTGATAGGAATCTTATTAAAATGGCTCAAACTTTTGGTGCTTCTAAAAGACAAATCTTTGGTAAGATTATTTTCCCTTCTAACATTAAAACTTTAATTAGTGCTATGAAAGTTAATATCGGGCTTTCGCTTGTTGGCGTAATCTCAGGGGAATTCTTAGTTTCCAAAGCTGGTCTTGGATATTTAATTGTTTATGGAGGTCAGGTTTTTAAGTTAGATTTAGTTATGACTAGCGTGATAATTCTAGGTTTCGCCGCTGCAATTTTATATTACTCTGTAGAATTATTTGAAAAATTAATTAATAAATTTATTTTACATTCGAATTAATTTGGAAATTTGTCACCTCTTAGATTGCTTTTGCATATGCATATATAAATTACTTATTTAGGAGGTTTTATGAAAAGATTAACATATTCAATCATTCTAATCATTGTTGTGATTTTAGTTATCGCACTTGCTTTACTTGCTAGAGATGATGCTACTTTACCTACTGACGATGAAAATGTTACTTTAGATAAGCTTACTGTTAGTGAAGTTACTCATTCCGTTTTTTATGCGCCACAATATGCCGCTATCAATCTTGGTTTCTTTGAAGAAGAAGGTTTAGAAATTGAACTTATTAATGGTGGCGGTGCAGATAACGTCATGACCGCTGTTCTTTCCGACCAAGTTGATATTGGTTTTGCAGGTCCTGAAGCCGCAATATATGTATACAATGAGGGAAATTCAGATTATGCAGAGGTCTTCGCACAACTTACAAAAAAGGATGGTTCCATGCTTGTTTCAAGAGAAGCATATGATGATTTTACTTGGACTAATCTAATTGGAAAACATGTTCTTCCTGGTAGAACCGGTGGAGTTCCTTATATGACTTTTGAATATGTTTTAAAAGCTAACGACATTAATCCACAAAGTGATTTAAATTTAGACACTTCAATTAGTTTTGACGCAATGACAAGTGCTTTCGTTGCAGGAACTGGTGATTTCGTAACTGTTTTTGAACCAACAGCATCTAGTTTAGAATTAAATAATCAAGGATACATTGTCGCTGCAGTTGGTGCCTATACTGACGACATTCCTTATACAGCTTATTTTGCTAAGAAAAGTTATATTGAAGAAAATAGTGATATTATTGAAAAATTTACAAGAGCAATTTATAAAGGTCAACAATGGGTAAATGAACATACCGCTAAAGAAATTGCTGAGGTTGTTCTTCCTTCTTTCCCAGACTCTGACGTTACACTTTTAGAAAGATCTATCGAAAACTACAAATCAATTGATGTTTGGAACACAACTCCATACATGACAAAAGAATCTTTCGAAAAACTTCAAGAAGTTATGGTTGAAGCTGGAGAACTTGAAACTTTAGCACCATTTGAAACAATAGTAAACAATAGTTTTGCCGAGAGTTTAGAATAAATACTAAAAAAGGACAAAAGCCCATCCCTTTGTCCTTTTTTCTTTTCTTATTTATTTTTCAAATTTGTAAATAATGTATTAAACATTTCTTTATATAAATTTCTATCTTCATTAAGTATTGTTGCACTCACTAATCTGTATGGCTCAAGATTTTGAATCATATATTCTTTTGACAAGTTTGAATATGCCTTTTTAAATTCTTCATATCTTTCAAGCATCATTTCACTGTTATACAATTCCCAATCCTTATTCATACATATTTTTTCCATAGCACTTGTATACATTTTCACAAAATTATAATTAGAAGCATTGAATGTTTCTGGATAATTTTGAAGTATAAATTTATGTTGCGCATAGTATGCATTCATTGAGTCAATAATCTTTTTGGTGTTAAATGAAGCTGTTATCGCATCTACTCTATTTATTTGATAATAATATAGTTTTTCATTAGTATAGGCAATTTTTTCTGCTCCTGCAATTACTTTATAAACAAGAGCAACATCTTCATAATAAACTTTGTCTGCAAATCTGTGAGCTTCAAAAAGCTCTTTTTTGAATAATTTTAATACCACATAATTTCCAACTTCAGAATTCAATATCATTAAATTTAAAGCTTCTGCAGGTGTTATAGTTTTCTCGAAAAGTTCTTCTTTTTTTCTTTGTTTTAACTCTATGTTAGGATATTGCTCAAATTCTTCTGTGCTTATAGTTTGCAATTCACAAAAAGAAATATCTGCATCATGTTTTTTTATTAAATTGTATAAAACTTCATATTCTCTTTCATTCAAAATATCATCGCTGTCTGCAAATGCAATATAGCTACCAGTAGCAATATCTAGTGCATAGTTTCTTGCACTTGAACAACCTCCATTTGGTTTATGAATAGCAAGTATTCTTGAATCTTTTTTTGCATATTCATCTATAATTTTTCCAGAGTTATCAGTACTTCCATCATCCACTAAGATAATCTCTAAATTCTTATATGTTTGACTTATTATGCTTTCAATACATTTTGGTAAATATTTTTCAACGTTGTAAATAGGAACTACTACACTTATTTTTTCCATATAATTTCCTCCTATTTATTACTTAACATTCTTGTATACATCTCTGCCTGTGGTTTTGACATTTTTTCTTTTATCTCACTTGGCATAAACGTTCTAACTTCGGCAATTACCTTACAAATATCTATTACATCTCTATAATCACCATCAATTATTTTATCGATTATAAGACCTAGTGATTCTTGACATGCAGGAACATCTAGCTCCTTGCTAAGTTTATAGAACCATCTCATTTTTGATAACACTTCTATTTTTTCTTCTTCAGTCATAAGTTGAGAATCTATGAACTTATAAAGCATATATGTCATACTTTTCGCATAAAAGAATCTGTAGAATCCTAATTCTTCATTCTCCTTGAAGTTTTCATATATGATTTTGTATGCAGAGTTTATTCCATTAAAATATTTAGGAGTACAGTTCATTGATATTGACGTACCTGCACCTCTTTGTCTATAACAATAAACTATATTAGGTATATAATAAACTTTACTTGATTTCATAAAACAATATGTTGTAAAAATTGCATCTTCAGCCGGTAAACCAATCTCAAATTTCAAATTAAGACTTCTTATAAATTTAAGGTCATAAATTTTATTCCAAACACCTGAATTCATAATAAAGAACGAATCTTCATAGTCTTTTATGCTTAACTTAAATCCCTTATATTTTTCATTATTGAATACAGGTTTCTCCCAAAGCTTTCCTTCTTCATCACAATTTATATAGTTTCCTATTACGTAATCAGCATTTTCTTTTTCAATTTTTTCTTCTAGAACTTTACAAGCTTCTGGCATCATTAAATCATCAGAATCAATAAACATTATATAGTCGCCTGTTGCTGCATCCATACCAACATTTCTAGCATCTGATAAACCACCATTTGGTTTGTGAATAACTTTTATTCTTCCATCTTTTTTAGCATATTCATCAGCTATTTTTCCTGAATTATCAGGTGTTCCATCATCTACTAATATAATTTCTAGATTCATATAACTTTGATTTTGAATACTTTCTATGCACGCAGGTAAATACTTCTCAACATTGTAAATAGGCACAACTACACTTATTTTTTTCTTTTCAAACATTTTATTCTCTCCTTTTCCTTTAGGACGATTAAAATATAGTAATTTACTTATTTTCACTATATTAAAATTACGAAGAAATATGTTATTTAAATGAAAAAGGTCACAGGGATACCCTATGACCTATGATTTCCCCTCTTAATTGCTTACCAAGTTAGCTGTCGGGTTAGGAATAAAAGGTTTCCTTCATTTTCATGATACACCCCAAAATTGGTTCCTCGGCTTCTATTTCTAGAATTCAGCGTTTTTATTTACTTTCGTCCTTAATACGTTCTACATTTTATCACATTTTCCATTATTTTTCAATAAATTATGTAAAATAATGTTATTTTATATCTTTTCCCACCTCTATTTCAACTTTTCCTACCATGAATTTATAACCATTTTCGAATATTTCTGATGCATTATCAAATTCAAGTATATTATTATGTGTAACATAGCTTCCTCTAAATGGTGGCCATATAAACACATTTCCTTCACTAGTAGCATAGTATGAAGCCTTTATCTCCTTACCATTTTTATCTTTTACTAATATCTTTTTCAGCTGGCATTTTTATTGTTACGGTCTTATTTGTACTTGTTAATGTAGCTTTTGTAGAGAAATTCACATCAAGTTTTTCTTCCATATATTCAAATTCTCCCTCGAAAGTTGCAGAAGCTTCTGTGTTCATATTATTTTTAAATTTCATTGTAAATTTTAATTTAGCTTCTTTAATAACTTCTTCTGGTAAAACTGCTCCTATTCCTATATTTTTAAATATTTCATTTATATCACTTGCTGTTATCTCATATGTGTATGTTTTTGTTGTTCTTCCACTAACTGTGAAATGATCATCGTTTACAAACTGGCATAGAATTTTTGTTAATAATTTTGTTCCAGCATATGTATTTTTGTCTATTTCAACATAATCAAATAAAACATTTACTAAATCTTCTAACTCAACTTCTTCAGCTGTTTCTAAAGCCTCCATATCTATTACTGCTTCAATTTCTTCTACATCTGCTAAAGTTTCTTTAATCCATTTCTTTCCGATTTCTTCTTCTAATAAAGATGATTTCATGTAATATGCAAAATTCTTCATATCAAATATTGCAGACAATGTAACTTTTTCAAAACCTTCTTCTTTTATTGCATCATAAAGTATACCTTTACCCGTAACTTTTGAATCAATATCTACTGATACTGCATCTTGGTTTAATTTTGATGTTCCTGTTAAAGCTAGTTTTATGTTTGTATTACTTGATTTTTCTTCTGCATTTGTGTAGTTTACGTTACCATTAAGAGTCATTTTTGTCTCTGATGTTTTTGGTGTTTCATAATCTGATGTAATTAATTCATAGAATATTGGTGCATCTTCTTTTATTACATCTAATACGAAACTTGGATCAATTATTATTACCGTTTGTGTAGCTTCATCCCAACCTACTTTTAATCCAAGTGTTTCAGAAATAAATCTAACTGGTACTAAAGTTCTTCCATCAATTACAACAGGAACAGAGTCAAGTGTTATTTCTTCTATTTCTTCACCTTCTATAACTATAGCTTTTTCATTGTTTATTTGTAATTTCAATACTTTTTCTTCTGTCGTAGCAGTAACTGTTTCTGTCGCTCCATCCCAATCAATTTCAGCATCAAAAACTTCAAATATTTTTCTCATTGGAACCATAGTTCTATCATTTATCAATTGTGGTGTTACCTTGTTTCCATTTTCATCTGTAAAATCAATTTCTTCATCATTTAATAATACTTTAATCTCTTGTGTCGCTGGTCGTGGTGATATTAATATAGGACCTCTATCCTCATATACCTCTGATATTGGCATCACACTATAATCGTAGTTACTTGTTACTAAATCATTTGCAAAAACTGGTGTTGCAGTTGAAAATACTGTTGTTACCACCATTACTAGTGAAACGATTCTTGATTTTTTCATAATACATCCTCCTCTTATTTTGATACTTTTACATTATAAACAACTTTTTCATTGTAGTCGTTTATTAGTTCAATATTCATTTCTAAATCTATACTGTCTGTAATTTCACTAACATTTATTGTAGCATTTATTGTTGGATAATCATATATTAATTCATCATTTTTCACATCATAATTGAAAATTAATTTATTAACAACACTATAAGCCTTCATAATTTCATCATTAAATATCACATTATCAAAATCCGTAATATCGATATATTTTCCTGCAATTAAAGCTTGTTCATTATTTATCTTTATCGTTGATGTGCTTGTTGTATTAGAATATGTAAATGAATTTAAAAGCGAATCAAATTCATTTTTGATATTCATAAAAGTCGCAACATTTATGTTGTTTTCATTTATATTTAATAATGATTTCATCATATCACCAAGTGAATCATTATATTTTCCTGTCAATTCTAATTCTTTATATGTATTGCTCTTATTAGTTAACATTTGATTCAATATTGTTGATGTTGTTGAATATGTAATACCATTTTCATTATAAGTTATATCTAAATCTATAGACCCCCATCCTTCTGAAACTATTTCTTTAAACAGTTCTGACGTTCCACTTAAATCAACCATTATAGTTTGACTATTATCAGAATTTTTAAATATTGTTCCATATACATTCGATGTTGTGTTATATGCTGAATTAGACAAATCATAATAATTTCTGGTTATTGTAATTCTTGAGGTTGACGAATCTTTTGCAATTAATTTATATAACATTGGTGCTTTTTGATTTATTTTGTTTAAAAAATAATCATAATCTATAATTATTGCTGTTTGATTTGCATTATCCCATGCAACTTGCTTTCCTAAGCTTTCTGATATAAATCTAAGTGGAACGAGCGTCCTCCAGTTTACAAGTACTGGTTTTGAGTCTAATGTAACTTTTCTTGTAACTCCATTTTCGGTAACTTCTGCGATAGGATTATCTATCTGTAGTTTAATTGACGTATCTCCTTTTGTTGCATATGCTGTTTGAGTTGCATCATCCCAATCAACTGTAGCACCTAATAGTTCAAATATTTTTCTAAGTGGCACCATTGTCCTATTGTTAATAAGTTGTGCATCAACTCTTTGACCATTTGAATCTGTAAAATTAATAATTTCACCATTTAGTTGAACACTTACATTTCCTGCGAATGTCACTGTCGAAATTGACAAAACAGCAAGAAATGTTAATAAAAATTTCTTCATTTGCAAACCTCCTTTTTATCTTAAGTCTTTTTAGAAGTGACTTAAACTCCTTTCAGCTAAATATTGATATTTTTCGACCTTGTTTTTTATTTTTCTATCACAATTTAATATTCCGAAATTTGCATTCATTGGTTGAAAATCTTTATTTGGTGTTGAAATATATTTTGAAAGAGCTCCAATTATTGTTTCTTCTGAAAATGTGATTTTTTCTTCATTATTCATTTTGGCAATTGCATTTACTGCGGCAACATAACCAGATGCTATTGATTCAACATATCCTTCTACTCCAGATATTTGACCTGCAAAATAAATATTTGTTCCTTTCAAATTATAAGTCTCATCTAAAAGTTCACTTGAATTTATGTATGTATTTCTATGCATTACTCCATACTTAACAAATTCTGCATTTTCAAGAGCTGGTATCATTTTAAAAACTCTAGCCTGCTCTCCAAATTTTAAATTTGTTTGAAATCCAACCAAATTATACATTGTATCTTCTTTATTATCTTGTCTTAATTGTACAACCGCATAATATTTTTTGTCAAATCCAACCGGTTTTAACGGACCATATGTAAGTGTTTGTGAACCTCTTCTAGCCATTTCTTCAATTGGCATACAACCTTCAAAAAGATTTCCTTTTTCAAACTCATGTTTATCCACAATTTCAGCATTTATTAATTCATTATAAAAAGTTTCATACTCTTCTTTAGTCATTGGACAATTTATATAATCACTTTCGCCCTTTCCATACCTATCAGCAGTAAACGTTTTTTCCATATTTATAGATTCTTTTGTAACTATTGGAGCTGCCGCATCATAGAAAAATAATCTATCTTTTCCAGTAAGTCTTGCAATTTCATCTGATAAAGAATCTGATGTTAAAGGACCTGTCGCAATTATTGTTATTTGATTATCATCTATTTTCGAAACCTCTTCATTTATAATTTCGATATTCTCATTTTCTTGTAATTTGTGTGTAACTAATTCAGCAAATTTTTCTCTATCCACAGCTAAAGCTTGTCCTGCTGGAACTCTCGTTTCATCTGCACATTTTATTAACAATGAATCTAATCTTCTAAGCTCTTCTTTTAAAAGACCACATGCATTCGTTATGTTGTTTGATTTAAAAGAATTACTACAAACTATTTCCGCTAAATTTTTGTTTGAATGTGCTGGAGAATATTTTTTTGGTTTCATCTCATATAATTTAACTTTATATCCTCGCTTCGCAATTTGGTATGCAGCTTCTGAACCTGCAAGACCTCCACCAATTATTACTATTTCTTTCATCTACTTTACTCCTTAAATAATTCCAAAATGTTCTATTACAAATTTAATACCTGTTAGTATAAGTATGACTCCTCCCGTAACCTCTGCTATTGCTTTGTGTTTAGCACCAAACTTTGTTCCTATAATAACACCACTTAGCGAAAATACATACGTGATTATACCTATAGTTAACGCAGCAAACCATATGTTAACTTTCCAAAACGAAAATGTTATTCCCGTAATCAGCGCATCTATACTTGTTATTATAGCTAGTAAAATCATAGTTTTAAAATTCACTTTTTCGTTTATTTCAATATCATCTTTATCAAAAGCTTCTCTTATCATGTTTATTCCTATAACTCCAAGAAGAACTAAAGTAATCCAATGTTCATAGCCTTCAATTGTTCCTGTAAAAGAATTTCCTATAAAAAATCCTGCAATAGGCATTAAGCCTTGAAATATTCCAAAATACAATGCTATTATCACTGCTTTTTTTATTTCAAATTTCTTCATCGATAAACCTTTACAAATGGCAACCGCAAATGCATCCATTGCTAAACCTATTGCAATTAAACTTATCATTAAAATCCCCATATTTTCTCCTCTTTTTATATAATTATTTTCCTATCCTATATGTATTTTTAACTAATGTTCCGCATTTTGGACATGCAATTTTGTGTTTTGACATTATTGTGCCACATTTTTCACAACTAATCTCATCTTCTTTTGGTTCAGCCTTTTCATTGCTTGTAGTTTGTAAATTTATAGGCTCTACATAAATTGATTCAACAGGTTTATCAAAAATATTTGATTCAACTTTTTTATCTTCAACTTTTGGTATTTCTTTATTGTGTATTTCATTGTCTGGTATTTCTTTGCTCTTTACAACTTTTATTATTTCTGTGTTTAGTAATTCCTCTTTTTTCTCTTGACTTATTTTTACATTTCTTCCGCTAATAACATCTTCATAGCTATATGATTTATTTTCATTATTTTCATCACTTTTGTTTTTTAGTTCCGATACATCTTCATACCTTGAACCGATTGCAATTGCAACTAATTCTACAATGCATATTAATCCAATATTGAAAATTATAGCAAAAAACCAAATCACCCCCCTTATAGTTTGCATTTTTCTGTATACGTAATTAGTTGGCAAATTACCATTTGCACTTATATATTTTGACAATGGCTGTATAACAAATTTTCGAGTATGCCTAGTGATTAGAAAATATGCAATAATCATTCCAAAAGCACCAAATAATAGTTCTAAAAAACAAATGCCAATAAACAGCCCTGCAAGTTTTTTTAACGACATTTTTTCTTTCGCCCCTTTATTAAAATATATTTATACTTTCATTTTTATTGTGCGTTTAGGCAAAACTTTATTTTTTTAATGCATCAAGCATAAATCTTATTACATCATTTGTTTTGTCCGTTTCGTTATATTTTTGTTTTTCTTCCTTCGTTAAATCTACCAAATATTTATTGAATTCAGGGATTATGTTTATAGAATCTAAAGGGTATCCTGGATTTCTATTTGGTGATGGCGTGTCCACTAAATAAAAATGTTCTTTTGACCAAGTAAATTCTTTAGTTTCTTTTCCGTCATATATAACCATTCCATAAACCCATTTAGCAGGAACTTTCCCACCATATTTTTTTACTAGATTTATATAATGATCTATCATTTCATCATCATTTAGTTCTTTTCCATTTACTCTTCTAACATGAGTGCCAGGCTGTTCTTCTTCAGAAATACCTTCAATAAATAAATTGTTATCCATTCCTATTGTTGGTATTTTAGCAACATCATAATATGATTTTGCCTTTATATAAGCATTCTCTATTGCTGTATTGCCTGACTCATCGACATCGATTTTCAAATCTAAATCTTTTATTGTTAATAATTCTACTCCATTTTCACTTAAAACATCTGCAAATTTTTTGACCTTTGCTGGATTTCCTGTCGCAAATAAAGCTTTCATCTCTTTCTCCTTTTTTACTATTATTACCTTACAACCGAAATTATACCATTCATTTTATATTATTGATAGATGTTCAAGCAATATTTTAATGCCCATTATTATTAAAATCAAACCACCTATAAATTCAGCTTTTTTCTCATATTTATCTCCAAATTTATTGCCCATTTTTACTCCTATTACAGAGAGTGCAAATGTTATTATTCCTATAAGTAAACCAGCAATCCATATATCTACACATAAAAATGCAAAGCTTATTCCAATAGTTAATGCATCTATACTTGTAGCAATAGCAAGTGGCAACATTGTTTTTAAATCAAGTTTATCATTTGCTTCCCCCTTACATTTACAAAAAGCTTCTTTTATCATATTTATACCAATCAATCCAAGTAAAATAAAAGCTATCCAATGATCAATTTGTGAAACCAATTTCTCAAATGATACACCTAAATAATATCCTAAAATAGGCATTACACCTTGAAAAAAACCAAAATACAAACCTATTTTTATTGCATTTTTCAACTTTAGTTTTTTCATTGGCAACCCCTTACAAACAGCTACTGCAAAAGCATCCATCGCAAGTCCAGTTGCAATTAATATGATTTCTATAAAACCCATATTTTTCTCCTATCTCATAAAGAAGCACCTTGCTTTAAAAATCAAGGTGCTTCTATTTAATACTAAATTCTATTCAATTGTAGTTTTCCAAAGACCATGTTTATTACAATATGCATATAAAGTTGCACCTTTTTCATAAGGAAGTCTTGTTTCTGTAGATTGTTCTGGAAACAATCTAACTCTTGTTGTTTTGTTATCAGAAACTTCAGCAATCCACATTATGTAATGGTCTTTCTCCATTGGATGTTCAACTTCTCCAACTTTAACAACTATTTCATCCTCAACTCTCTCATATACTGGAACATGTTTTTCTACAGCAGCATCTTCTGTGTTAGCTTCTAAAATTTGCATTTCTTGTCCACAGCATCTTAACATTGCAGGATTTCCATGAATTAATCCTATAACATTTCCACATGTTTTACATACATAAAATCTAACGTTTTTCTCCATAATAAATTTCTCCTTTTCTTTAATTATATTTTTTCAAAATCTGATTTTGGTCTTCCACAAATTGGACATTTCCAATCATCAGGAAGCTCGTCAAACTTTGTAGATGATTTATTCTCATCATGTACATATCCACAAATTTTACATTTATATTGACTTTTTTCTTCCACCTTAACTTCCTCCTCTTTTTCCTCAACATATGTTGGCGCTTCCTTTGGCGCTCTTCCCTTAATTTCTCTATGATAATATGAATATGTCATTGGTTCATTATTAGACTCTTTTTCTGCATCCATAACTCTTGCTATAAAAATATCATGAGTTTCAGCATCAATCACTTGCAAAAGTTCACAAACCAAATACCCACATATATTTTCGTCAATTACAGGAATTTCGCTTATTATTTTATAATTTACATCTACAAATTTATCATTATCTCTTGACGATGTAAATCCAAATGTTCCAATAATTTTAGGATCTGTCTTTTCTGATAATATTGACACATTGAATTTTTTATTTTTCTTTATTATTTCATTTGTATAACTTTTTTTATTTATACTTACCAAAATTATAGGATTTTCAGCAGTAATTTGAGTAACTGTATTCACAAAACATCCCACTTTTTTATCTTCATCTCTTGAAGTTACAACGTACATCCCATACGTCATATCCATTAAAGCATTAATGTTCATATATTCGCTCCTTTCTTAATCATATTCCACTAAAAAATTATCATACATCATTCAAAAATTCAATGTTTTTTTCAACAAGGAAGATTTTGCTTTTCGGCAATTCTTCGTTGTCCAAATTTTAATTCTATGTTATAATTTACCTGGATGTTCAGTGGTGGACTCTTCGCTTTGGCGAATTGAAATAGGAGGTTTTATGAAATCGCGATTTATTTTTAGAAATAGAAAAATTAGATTTAGAGAGGCTGACTACGTAGAAAAGCATTATATTAGAGATGGAAAAGCAATAATTCCAATAAGACTAAATTCAATAAGTGAACTTTATATGAAACATGATTTTAAAGATTTAGATTTGTCTGATGAAGTTTCAGCTTATATTGAAGAAATCGCATATATTATTCCTTTAAAATATCCTATAGTTCTTGAACTTCATTGTCCTGAGATTTCAGAAGATGAACAACAAAGAATTAGAAAAGTTATTAAAAATAATTACGGTATGGATATTGATGACAAAGATTATGATGTTAGAGTTACAAATCAAAAATGCATATTTTTATTTATATTAGGAACTATCCTTTTACTTGCCGCATTCGCAATAGAAGGAAAACTTTCTGAATTCATCGAAGAATTTCTTTATATTGCTGGTTGGGTTGCTATTTGGGAAATGTGTGAAAATTTACTTTTTGATAATGTAAAAAAAAGAACTGAACGATTAAATAAACTACAACTTTATGATAGTGAAGTTACTTTTATTTTTGATAGATAATAAAAAAAGCGGACAAGAGAAACCTTGTCCATTTTTTTATTTTTCTATAACTATTAGTGGTACTTCCATTTCTTCTCTTGTAAGTCCACAGTGTGTTGATTTTTTTATCTTCTTCCCTTCCGCTAAAAATGTTTCTAATCTTATTATGCTACTAGCTGTTGATAAAGCAATATAATTGCCTATGAAATCATCAATTTTAGGATGTTTTTCTCCAAAGCCTAAAAGATTTTTCGATAAAAATTCTTCTCTATTCATTAACCAAAACTCATTTTCAAAATGCTTGTTGAATCTTTCTACAAAAACATCTTTCATTTCTTCTTTTACCCAAAATCCAACGGTTCTTGACTCTAACGATGGTGGTGTTACAAGACATTCTTGTATTTCTGGATAATCCAATAAAGTATATGCTTTTTCGATATTCTTATGACCATGATCTGCAGATATTATCAAGATTGAATCATCTGCTAGTTCCTTTGAAAATTTTTTAAATTTTTCTTCAGTTTCTAACAAATATTCTTTTACTTCAACTGAATCCGTACCATATTTATGAAGTAATCCATCCGGATTATCACAGTATGCCATAATAAAGTTTTCTGTTGGAAGTTTAGTTAATATCCTTATTGAATCCAAAACCTCATCAATATCATTTGCTCTTATACTATTCTTCGCTCTCCTCACAGAATATTCTGGCATTATTTCAAATACTTCTGTTTCTGGCGATGATTCTTTTATTTGCTCAAATACAGTTTTATAATTTACAACCTTCTCAAACACATCCATATTAGCATCTTTTATTGATTCACCTTTATATGATTCCCTTTGTGGTAACATATCTACAGCTCTCCCATATTCTCTAAAATACTGAGACCATGCAATCCAACCAGTTTAATAAGGCGGTTTTCCTGCATAATATGTAGTCAGTGCAGCTGTAGTTGTTGATGGATATACAGATGTAACAATATCAACTTTATTATTATTAAAAAATCCGTTTGGAGATGTATTATTTAGAATATGCTCACCCATTCCATCTAAAATTAAAAGGATAACATTTTTATATTTGCATTTGAGTTTATCATCTAATAAACTCAAACTCTTATGTTTTGTTTCCACATTATAATACTTCAAAATTGATGTAATTGTACTTAGTATACAATGTTCATAATTTGGCATTACAAGATTTTTTTCATCTAAATTCATAATAATCCCCACCTTGTTTTTTATTAAAAATTGATTTTATTTATCTCGTTTTCCTCAATATCTTTTAAAATTACCTGATTATTTTCAATTATTAAGAAACTATTTGGTGTATCATTTTTAGGAAGTGATATCGAGCCTGCATTAATACAAATAACACCATCCTTTTCCTTAATAAAACCTGTATGAAAATGGCCGTATATCAACACATCTATATTTTCAGAAGGTAAATTATCTATATTAAATTTATGTCCATGTGTAAAAAAGAATTTTTTATTCGATATTTCAAGCTCTACATTTGTATTAAACTCAAATTCAGAAATCATTTCATCGACTTCAGCATCACAATTTCCTCTTACACATATAATTTTATCTTTTATAGAATTCAAAATTTCAGCAACTTTCATCGGTCCATATTCTTTTGAAAGTGGATTTCTTGGACCGTGATAATA
The DNA here is from genome assembly GCA_949283575.1 of uncultured Eubacteriales bacterium. Classification (GTDB taxonomy): domain Bacteria; phylum Bacillota; class Clostridia; order TANB77; family UBA1234; genus UBA1234. The sequence continues at coordinate 53,506 of CASDSU010000031.1, read as the reverse complement.
CAAATCTCCAAGCAAGATTACTTTATTTGGATTTTCTTTTTCAACTAATTCTTTAATTTTATTAGCATAGAATTCAGACCCGTGAATATCTGAAAAAACAATGTATTTCATAAACCATCCTCCTCTTGCAATAATTTTAACACATTCTATTTATTTTTTTCCCAAACATTTCTTACAAGTTTTAATGATAGTGTTGATAATGTAAAACCAATTACTGGCACTAGCGAACTTAGCCATACGTTGCTAATTTTGTTTATTAGATGTGAATATATTACTACAACTGCATATGTAAGTATACAAATGCAAAGTTTTCTTGTTAAGCTTGTTTCCCAAGCTTTGTCTAGCTCTACTTTTTTATTTCTTTCTTTGATTTTTATTAATTCTTCTTCTAATTCTTTTAATTCCATTAATTTTCTCTCCTTTTTTATTTTCGAATGCATTATATCATAATAAAGTATTTTTAGCTATACATTATGTAAATTATTTTTCCTTATCTTTACAATTATGTTTGTTTATGGTATTATGTAAAATGTATAGATGTGCTATACTGTTTCCATGTTTATTCTCAACTTTCCGAGATAAAACCCCTGGGAACATCACCTCAAGCGATTTTTGAAAGGAGTTTTGCCCTGTGAGCAAGAAGAAGTCTACCCTGCCTAAGTACTACAAGGAATCCCCTGAAGCTCGTGCTGAACGTGTACGCGAGGAAGCCGGTCGGTTTAAGAGCCGTATCGTAGAGCCAAAAACGCGCTACAACCGCCAGCGAGCGAACAACAAGAAGAACTTCGACTACTGATTTAAGGAGGCTTTTGATAATGGCTGGTGCAATGGCAGCAATCTCTACTGTTAATGCCGCGAATGGCCGTGGTGGATTCGGTGTCATTGACGTCGATGCCTGGCTTGAGGAATATCGGGAAAAATAATCCTGATTAACAGAAAAACCCCTCTTGTTCCTGCACAAGGAATTGAGGGGTTCTCTTTTTTATTTATCGTACCATCATACGATACAAACTTTTGTATTTTTGTCTATTTTTGACAATAATTCTATCATTTTTTCTCTTGGAAGAGCTATACATCCTGCTGTTTGATTTCCATCGCTACAATGAATAAATATGGCGCTTCCTTTTCCCGCAATATTTTGAGGATTTGTTTTTACTTCCAATGCAAATTCATATTGAACTTTATAATCAATCAAACGCTCTGCACTTTTCCAATCAACATTTACTTTCGTAACATCTATCAATCGGTTATAATACTTTGAATTCACGTCATCAATCCAGTATAAATTTTCATTTATTTTTACATATTGCACTGATTCATCTAAATTCACATTTTCTCTTTCATGCAGTCCAAAAACTATTCCTGTCTCAAATTCACCTATCGGTGTTTTCCCATCGCCTTCCTGCTTATTTATTGTTGCTCCGTTCTTACCAATTAAAACTTCTGTTGTGAACGTTTTTTCAAAAAATTCTAATTTAAAAGGATTTTCTTTTGTATAAACCATAATAACATTATCCAAATTTCATCCTCCTAAAATATCTTTTATTGCATTATCGCATTTTTCAATATATTAAATATTCTCTTATATTTCATTAATGACTTTTCGTCTATATCAACATTTCTCAAGAACTTATCTCTTTCTTCAGCCAAATTATGTTCAGCCCCAAATACCCAAGCTAAATATTCATGAATCATCTTTAATATATTATCTAAATTTTTATAAATCATGTCAATTAGTCCACGTTCAATTTGAGTATCCTCTAATATGTATATTTCAATATTTTCTGTTGAATACCCTGCTATTTCGATTGGTGCTACCCATGTTTCTCCAAACAGAGTGTCTGAAGTGGAATTTTTCACTGATTTTACTTGAATATATTTCGAGTTTTCACCAAGTAATGAGACTAATATTTCAGTAATCAAAAATGCCATTTTCTCTCCAAGTTCATCTGTTTCTACAGTTGGTATACCTTTTTTCAAAGTCTCATTCATCGCAAATTCCAATTTTAAAGCATCTGCATTTACATGATTTCTTGTTGTTTTAAAAATATCTTTTGAATCTAAACCAACATATCTATATTCTCCTGGGATTTTTGAAATACCATTTTTAAATTCAAAGTACCCTTCTGTTCTTATTTGATAATTCATTTTTCCCATTTGATATTTCAAAGTAAGATTTGCATATTTATTCAATTTTGTTTCTGTTGGAACAAAAGGAGCTACTATTTCAACTTTTCTATCTTGTCTATACGTATGATTATCATAATTAGTACTAGCTTCAACAACTGCATTTATACCATCATCCGTCTCAATCGTATTTTTTATTTCATACACATAGCCATTTAAATAATGTTTTTGACCAGGCAAATATTTTTGATAAAAATTATATGCATATTCTTTCTCAATATCCAACTCAAAACCATCTTTTACAAAACTTACTCTACTAAATATTTCATTTGGAAATAGTTCTAACGCCAATTCATCTAAAATATAATTCTTCTCTTCTTCAATATATTGTTTTTTCGACATATCAAAAACATATTTTTCTTTTAATTCTTGAATTGTTATGTACGAATATAAATCTACATCAATATTAAATTCTTGTTTTATAAACTTATTTAGCTTATCTGATATTAACTTTGCATTATTACCTTTACCAATTTTAATGTGAATACCATTTTCATTTAATATATTAGCGATTATACTTTCTTTGACACCAAAGTTAGTAAGTTGCAACAAAAGATTATATAAAACAACTTTACCACTATTCACTTCATATGGTACATACGTCAAAAATGATTTTAATCTTGATTTGTTTTCATTATACGTCGCTACCATATAATCTCTAAGCATATATTGCTCAGAAACAATATTTAAATTATTCTCTACACCATTAATTAATGATAATTTATAGATTTTTTCATACACATTGCTTTTATCATCAGTAATAATCCAGTTTTTCTTTATATTATTAAAATATCTTTCTTTCGAACTTATCTTCGCTTTCTCACTTAACAATTTTAATTCTACATTATCTACATTTCTTTCTGACAAATTTCGCATAGCATTTAATTCGTTAAGTTCAAAGTCTAATGGCTCATTTTTCGAAATCATCAATATTCTTTCAGGTTGCCATTTTACACTTAATAACGATAATGGAACCAATGAACCTAAATTTTGTGTAGCTTTTCCAAAGACTTTTTCGGTAATAAAATTATCATTTTTTTCCCAAACATTTATTAATACTTTCTTAGAACTGTATCTATTAGTTGGACAATAACAAGAAATATCTGTAACAAATAATAAACTTTTGATTGTCGCTTCAATTCCATGTAACATATAAGTTAAAATGATGTAATTCATTTCTGGATTTCCCATTTTTACAATACTACCTAATGCCCTCAATAGTTCTAATTTATTAAGCAGAATTTCGTCATAGTCTTCTATAACAATTGCATCTATTTCACTTAATAATTTTATATTTCCAAAGCAATTCTCTATTGCAGTCACATAAATATCAACCGAACTATCAAAAAGTTTATCATCACTAGTTATAAGCTTTATCACTAATTTACCATCATATTCTCTGTTGAAAGCTGTAAGTTTTTTATGATATTCAGTTGCTGTTTTATCATTTAAACAAATAACCAATACTTTTTTATTTTCAAAAAAAGCTCCATTCATAACTTTCAAATTAAGTTCTTTTAACTCATTTAAGTTAGGAACTTCACAAATTAATGCTGCAGGTCCACTTGAAGTTATATCTTTTCTTCCTAAAGTTTTTTCCTCTAAAATTTCAATTTCACTTAACTTCAGTAACTGTTTTAAAGCTGCTTGTAATATATTAGGTTCTTTTATTTTCAAATGTCTTATATCTTTTTTCTCTTCTTTTTGCTTATATTGCAATGAATAATATAGTTCCCAAAACGTAACTATAAATAATAGCAAACCTACTTTTGAAAACAACATATATATATCAAAATATTCAAAAATTGGTAAACTAATATAAACTATCATAAGAGCAAGAGCTATAATTCTCGATATCTTGCCAACTAAAACACCAAGCTCATTTACACTTTCAGTTTCCTTATAAAATAATTTTATAAGAAAATTTCTTTTTATTGGCTTCGATTCTGTATTACTTTTTGATTTGTATGAATATGATGGCGTATACGTTGAAGTGCTACTCATAATAGTTTTACCAACTTTAGATATTAATTTAACAACAATTCCAATACCTATTACCCAAAGTGTGAATTTAGCATATTTTTCTGCAAACCATTCTGATAACTTTACAGCTAATGTAAGCCACACCGAATTTTGGTAGCTTATAGGTAACACATCTGCAAACGAAAACCAAGCGTACAAAATCACTGTCGATAAAACAATATATATTATATAAAATTTTGTTAATTTTGTCTGATTAATACGCTTTTCTTTAGGTTGATTCAATGACGCAGAGATTCCAACGCAGAAAAGCAATAAAAAGTAATATACAGTTATATAATTTCCTAAAAAAGCTTCTATATCCATTAGAATCTATACACCTCATCCTCTGTAAAGTTTATACTCTTTATATATGTTTCTAACCCAACTTTTTCTATCACTTCACCACTATTAAGCATCATACAATAATCTTTTGTTTCAAATAGAAAATGCATTACTGAATAACAATCATTTTCATAAACATCTTTGTTGATATCAACCTCAACATTTTTTTCATCAAATTTAGTATCATTTGCTACTACAATATCAAAAAATTTAACACCTACTCTTAAGCATAATCTCTTAGCTATGTTTATATGTTTTTCAAGCTGAGAAATATGAAATTCATATTTGCTTATTAAATTTAATAATTTATCATATTGTTTTTTATAATACTCTATATCGCTATTTAAAATTATTAGTTCATATGTAGCCGATAATTTTTTTATTTCTTCATTGCTATTTATTTGCAATCTTGAATTATACCCATTAACAAATTTCACATATTCATCAATCTTTTTATTTATTTTTATGTTATCTACTATCAAATTTCCAAGAGTAGTAATAAAGACAGCTACAGCAATATATCCAAGCGTTAATAAAAGATTCTTTACTTCTGATATCTTTGTCACAAGCTCTGGGCAACTAGCTAGAATGATACATCCCAAAATAACATATAGAACAATATTTGCAAACGCAAAATTTTTTAATTTCAACTTTTTGTTAAGTTCTTCTAGTATCACATTTTTTTGAGCTTTTTGCTTATTCAAATAATCTTCTAGTATTTCATAATAATCAGTTCTGCTATTAAATACCTCTCTGTTTTTTCTTTTATACTCGTTCGCTTTTTCTTCTATTCTATCTCGAATTTCTATCAATGATAATTTTTCTTTTGAAAGAGTTTTTTCATCAACATATCTTAGTGTTCGTAAATCACATATACTTTGAACGTTATGACTTTTTGCTCTTTTTATTCTTTTGTTTATAGATATTGTAAGATTTTTTTCAATCCTGTCTAAATACTGTATATTCCTACTACTTCTAAAAAAAGTTAATCTTTCTGGTTTTACTTTGACTGGTTCTAAATAAATATTTCTTAAAGAGATGTTCGGCATTACTCTTCTAGCAACTTCTATTTTACTTGGCTTATTTTGATTTAACATATCTAACTGCGCTTTTAAATTTTCAGAATATTGCATTATCATTCTCTTTACTTTTTCTTCATCTAATCCAATTTGTACATTATAAATACCTTTATAAAAAATAGATTTTGATTTTGTCAAAAACTCTTCCATATCAAAAGAAAGTAAAGCAATAAGTTTATTCATATCAGTAAAACTTTTACTATCTTTTGAATATAGATTTTTTTCTGAATACATATCATGCTTTAAAATTAATTTAGTATCTAATATCTCTTTTTTTACAAAATGAGACATTAATTTTTTAAAGATATCTATAATATCTAATGGCGTATCTCCATTTAACTCTAGTAAATGAGGATCATTAAAATGTTTTAACATTTTAGAAAAAATATATAAATACCACTCATTTTCGCTACAAACAACTTTTGTATCTCTTATACGAATCAGCTCATTTATAAATTTTTCAACGTCTTTGGTGTTTTTTAATTTTTTCTCACAAGCAAGTAATTCTTCTTTAGTAAAAAACAATTCACTTTCTTCTTCAGCAACATACAATTCTTCCTTAAAATCTATATAACTATTACCTGTGTAATCCAGAAGAATGATCGTAATATTTTTAGTTTTTTGAATTTGACTTTTTGTAAATTTACTTGTTATGTATTTATCTATTTCGTATAATTTTTGAACCAAAGGTTTGTCAACTTCTAGCAATTCTGCAATAATTGTAACTTCATAATCTGTTCCTTTGTGCTCTAATAATATACTTTCAGCATCACGAATAGTGATATCGAAATTTTCGATATCACTATTGTTTTTCGAAAAATCATTTATCAAAAAACAATTTTTCTTTTTCATAACACCATATAAATATGGTTCATACATGTGAAATTCATGAAGTGAAGACGTATTGTCTATACATAACTTAATCATATTTATTATCCTCTAATTAAATTTTTAATTGGTTCCACAATATAAACATTTTCGATTGTATCTTCTGACAAATTCTCTACAAGTCTACTCTTTGATAATAAATGATTTAATACTTTGTTAAACATTTCATCTTTTTGAATCTCGCTAAGTGCAAAGATTTTAACATTTTCTTCAATAATATTTTCTAAAGCTTTTATAAGTTCCGTTATCTTTTTCAAAGTAACCGTACTTTGTTTTTCGGTAGCAGGAACCACTGAATAAGCTGAAATCATTGCATCTATAACACTCATGTTATCATTTGAATCTCTATAAATATCACACAAGCTCGCGATTATTGGAAGATCAACTATATTTTGTACATTTATTCCCATAGTATTATTACTTGCTTCTAACTCTTCATTATATTTATCCATTATTGTTCTGCTCATTTGTGGATTATATTTTACTGCATCTAATAGTTCCCAATATGAATCTGTTATTTCTTTCATACCATGAATACCACCAATAGTTACCTTTGCTGGTATTGTATTTTTTGGTGAATAGAATAAGAATGTCTTGTTATTTGTTCCATCAGTTTTCATTCTAATTTTAAACATTCCAAGTGCAAGTCCTGCAAGGTAAGCTTTTGACTGTTCTATTTGTTTGATGCTTTCATATTCTTGATCAATTGATGGAAGCATTACATGCCAACGCTTATCAATATGCGGTGTAACAACCCTATTTAAAATTGTACTTGCATGTGAATCTTGGATTTGTTTTATTACTTCATTATATGCTTTAAACATTTCTCCTTGATCTGCATAACTTGCCGTACTTGAAAATCCTTTAATATCAGTTATTTTCATACCATATTTAAGCATTACAAGAGAAATTTCTTTTTCACTAACTTCTGAATTTTGTTCTGCAGAAACATTACCTTTATCTTTAAGAAGTGTAGATATAATACCCTTATCTGGTAATTTTTCATATGTTTTTGGATTCATTGCAAATATAATATCATCATGTGTTTTTACATTATCATTCGTTATGATCCATGGAGAAACAAGTCTACAAATTTGTTTTAATTTGTTTTCTATATTTTCTTTATAATCAATTCCATTTAAGTTAGCTTCTTTAATTAAAGCATCAACGATATCAATATCTAAAACATCTCTTGCCGTTTCGATTAATTCTTGACGACAATTTTTCATTATTTCTTCTTCAATTGCTGTATACGTTTTTCCAAAAGTATTATTTGCTATATTTGCATTGTTAAGTTTAACTTTATAGTTCTTAAATATCGATTCAAACATGAAACTTGCTAATTTTGCTTGTAAAGAATTAAAGTCAAGTAGTCCTTCTATTTGATTATATATAGCTTCTTTTTCTTCACCTTTTGCTAAAACATTTATAACTGTTTTTCCAGTTTGATTATTTGTTTTATTGTATTCTTTTTCTTTACTTATATTTATTGTATCTTCATATGCTTTCAAATGTTCGAAGAAGTTTTCAAACTCTTTTGAAACTCCATCAATTATTTCTACTAAAACTTTATATGACTCTAATTTACGTTTTGATATGTAATATTTTCTTATCATACTAGCTTTAGCATTTGCGTTGTCTATATATTCTTTTTTGAAATTATTTATTCTTCTATTAAATAAACCTTTTTCGTTTTGTACTTCATTTAATTTTTGAGAAGCTGTACCATTGCCTTTATCTTTCATTGTGAAACCTTTATCGGCTCTAGCATAAGCTCCTGCAAATCTATTTACCTCTTCAGATAATTTATTCATTGTACTAGCAGCAAGATATTTAACCTTATACATCAAATATCTAACACCAAGTACATGAATGAATTCGTTACCATTGTGCATATAATCATATAATAGTCCGCTTGGCGAATCATCAATAAGACCCGCAATACCTTTTACATCAATAGCACACTTTGACTTCGCTGCGGTTTCAACAATATTTTTAAACTTAACTATATTGTCTTCACACATTCTAACACGACCACCAAAAGCATCATTAGAACCAACATCATTCATATTAGCAATGAAGTTGATATTTTTCTTAATCTCAGCTTGTATTGGAGCTACATCCATATCAGTTTCAATACGTTCCATTATTTTTGCATCAAATGCTTTTAGCATGTCCACAGGTTTATCATATGAAAGTGCTGGATTTACAGGATCTTTGTAAACAATGCTATTCATGATTCCTTTAAAATAATTGTTCTCTTCTTTTACTAAATTTTCAAAGCAATCAACGAAAATTTTAGAACGCTCAACTTTTGGAGATACAATACCTTTTCTTTGATTCTTTCTGTATTCTTCATCAAGTTTTTTATATTCATTATCAAGTTTTAACATGTTTTCTGATAAAGAATTACTTATCCATGAAAGCGAACAATAATTAACCATATCTTCATATGAATATACCAACATAGAATCGCCCATTGCACTATATAGGTTTTGACCTTGTCCCTTTATAAGTTCTCTTATCGTGTTAATTTTCTTAGAGAATATTCCATCTGAAATAGGTCCAAATAACATTGCATATACATCTCTAATAATTAAATTTAAATAATCATCAAGTGTACTTAAAACTTCACTGTTCATGTTTTTGCTGTCATACAAATAACAAAAATCGTATGGTAATCTATCTACAGTTATATTTCTTATACCTTCTGAGTTAACTTGCTCTGGTTTGTATTCTAAATCAACACCAAATTCATTTTTTGTTAATGATGTTATAATGGCTTGTAATTCTTTAAATGACGCATACGCATTTGCATATATATCAGTTTTTCTTTCTGTTGGTATAACCTTAGATATAACATCTGGAAGTATAAAAGTTCCCATTATATCGATTCTATCTGTTCCATATTTATTTTCTAAAATATCTCTAAGAAGTAATGGAACTTGTAAAAAGATACCTGAACCTGTTCCACCCATAAGCGATGAAATTATCATTACCCTTATACCACGAGTTGTCGTTTCATTTCCAACTTCAAAAAGATTATCACCAATCTGATTCAAAACGGATAATTTATTGCTTTTTATCGCATTTTTCAAAGCAAGTCTTGAAATGGCTCTTACCATTCCAGCGCCTTCTAAAATTTGTGAATTCAAAATAACAGGATGTTCTGGGAACCATTCTTTGCAGCTTGGATCTCTATCTAACAACCCTTTTACTGTAGAGTTTTCACTTGTTTGAATTCTATATATAGGATCAATATTTGTATTTTTATTTAAGCTTCCTATATCTGTATCAATAATAACAGCCTCTACCTTCTTATCTTGTCCATTCTTCTTAACCTCACCATAAATTCTATTAACTATACTACTTCCAAGTCCTCCAAGTCCAACAAGTAATGTTGCCGTTACATCACTTTTTCCCATAAATCATTACACTCCTTTTTAATTTTGATCATCTTCCAAATAAATTTCATCAAGTTTATATTCTTTATCTGTCGTTTCATTACCACTATCTAAGTATTAATATCTTTGCATGCTATCATAAGCTTTTATAACAAAGCTTGATTTACCTTTTCTCATTACAATTTTTTTATTATCTATTCCTTGTTTTTTTCTATATTCTACAAATGGTTCATCATTTACCTTTAAAATTTCAAACTCATTTGTAGAACATATAAGTTCTTTATTTTTTGAAGCTTTAAAATCAACCACACCAACCTTGGCTCTATGAGCCATATACGGTATTACAACACTTATCAAACTTGGGGTTAATCCATATGCCATGCAATCTCCATCTTCTGTAACGACTATCTGAGCATCAGGATCAAACTTTCTTTTAACGATGTATCCCATTATAAAAAGTAAAATTTCAAATGCAACTATACACGGCTTCAACACAACCATTATATTGATATTTTCAATATCAATTTCTTGAACAAACATTGCTGTTTCAAAATCGTTATCAAACTCCATTTTAATTTCTACATTTACCTTATCATCTTTTACTAAACAAAATAGATTTGGTTTAAATTTAATTTTTAAAACATCGTTTTCCACGTCTTTTTCAATTTTATATGTAAATCCACTAAAAAATGAACTATTATCTTCAATACTCTTTATATTCTTCAAACTGACATTTTCAATAACATTTAAACTTTGAATATCATCAACTCTTGCAATTTCTAATTCTAAAAATTCTTTCTGAATGTCTATTTTCTCTGTACCTTTATTAAATACATGTATTGGGTTATTTGGGGGACAAATAGTAATTACTTTTTCTGTATTCCCTTTCCCATTCAGAGATATTTCTTGGCTAGGAAGAATTGATTGTAGTTTTAAAATTACATTTCTTTCTTCAGCCTCTCTATACTCACTATATTCTTATATCGCTTTCCGTCATATTCAAAAGAAATTCCTTCAGGCATATCGAATAGATGTATTTCAAATTTTTCGCCACTGTTTTTAGCATTATCTTCCTCTATCATAAAAGTATACCTAAAAATATTCTTTTCATCACCAGAAAAAGAATAAGATGAAAATATTTTATCTGTAGTTTCAATTTCTGTTACTTTTATAGGATATACTTCAGGCACAATCACTATAGATTCTTCTGTATTACCCGTTGTACTCCATGAAAGCTCTTGTTCAAAAACATCACTTTTTAATTTCAAAATTATGCTTTTTTATCCATCTCAACATATTCATCATTAGCATAAATTTTCAAAGTATATATTCTGCCTTTTTCAACAATTATTGGTATATCTTCGTTGTCGGTATATTTTCTCCCATCATGTTCTATTATCATTACCAGTATTGACCCAATATATTGGAAAAAATAATCCATTTGCATATGATATAAACACTATCATTTCTTGTGCATCTCTTTCTATATAATCTTTATTAGAATATATAGATATTTCATGAATTTTTCCTTTTTTTAAATCAGCAGGTATTTTTTCATCACTTCGATAACATTTTCCTGCAAATTCAAAAATTACACCATCTGGAATATTCTGAATTTGGTAATAGATACTTTCAGAAACATATTCATCTCCTCCCTCACATTTAGGAAGGAACTTATTTCTAAAAATATATTTTTCACTATTAGAATATGGTATTTCCATTTTTATCATTTCAGCAGAATCTAAAAAAAATTCATCTTGCGATGGAACTTCTTCAGGACTAGCATATACATTAACAGCCAAAATGTTGGACTTTAAAGAAAAATTTTCACCTTTTTCAACTAACGCATACATAATGTTCCACGGATTTTCAAGTGGTACATAACCATAATATGCATTTTTATTTTCATCAAATTTCAAACTATATCTTCTTTCTTCAATTAGCACATCTACATCAAAGTTTTTGTTTTCTTCACAATAAGGAAGTTTGCTATCATCAAAAGCACTATACAACTCACATTTTACTTTTATACGATCTGTAGCAGTCAAATGTATCCATTGGTCTTCTGGACTTAGCAAATTATCACGTTCATCAACAAAACAAATTTTCGGTCTAAAATATGACTCATGCAAAATCAGTATTTTGTCTTCCTCAACACTTCCTCTAAATTCAATTTCATACTCACCTGCATCTAAATAATTTACTGCATTATTTATAACATTTGTCACAGAACCAACTAATGAATTATCTGTTGAATATATATAATGATTTTCCAAATTCACTTCACTGCTATTATGAGTTACAAACTTCACCTCATTATTGCAATCTTGTATTACAATACTTAATTTTTTCAAAGGATATTTTGCATTCACTTTTATAACACTATCATTCTCTTTGTTTATATAAACCAACTGATTATTAACATTAATATTAAACAATTTAGCTATTTCAAAAAAAGAATCATATGTATTTTGTTCAGTATTTATGGTCATATATTTTGAATTTTTAGAATTTTCAACTGCATCCTTTATCGCCGTGTCTTGAAGGTTACTTAGATCTAAAAATAAAATATCAAATTCAAAATCTCTAAAATCAAATTCGATATCCTTTAAGTATTTTTCTAATTCTTTTGATTTGTCTTTAAAGCTTCCATTTGCAATTACAACTAACCAATATTTTGCAGTATCTTCATTATAAGACGCTTCATTAACCAGCCATTCTCTCGCCGTATTCATTCCTTCAAATTGAGTATTAATAACACTTTGATAATCTTTCACTTCATCAATAAAAGTTTGTTTTCTTTCTTGATTCTCCAAGTCAACCTCAAAACTTTTATAAACTTCTGACATTTTTACAACACTCAACTTATCATCACTTTCTAGTAACGACGTAATCATTTGAAGTATGTAATTCGAATTTTCTTTATTACTCTCTTTCTTCACTGAATAAAAATCGTCATAAACAACACTTACTACTTTTCGTGTAATTTCATTTTCCGCTCCATATACAACACCAAAAGTCATGCATATTATCAGTACCAGAAACATAAAGCAACATTTCTTTTTCATTAGTACAATTCCTCCCCATGAATTATTCAAACATAATTCTTTTTTACGGGTCTACCGATATTATAACACAAGAAAATTATATACTTTTACAATTCTTTTTTCAACATTTTATTTCTTCTTTAGACAAAAAAATAGCGAAGTTTTCACTCCGCCATTTTTGTTTATCTAATTTTTAAAATTGATAATCATCCATATCTCCACCAGCTGTATAATCACTATCACTTGAATAATTATCTGAATAGTCATCAAGATAACTGTCATCACCACTTGCCATATCAACTTCTTTTGTTAAATATTCATACTTTTGTTCAACATCAAACGCATTAATATTAATACTTGAAAAATCTTTCTTCATTATCATTTTTTGAATATTTACTTTATGACTTTCTTTATATTCTTCTAGAGGTTCTCCATCTATTTTTAAAATATCTAAGTTTTTAGCCGAATATATAAGTTCACTATTTTTTCCAGCTTTAAACTCAATCATACCTATTTTTGTTTTATGCGCCATATATGGAACTAAAACTGTAACCAAGTTTGGTTTTAATGCATAAGAAATACTCTCGCCGTTTTCTGTTATTGTAATTTGTGATTTTTTATTAAATTTCTTTTTGAACACATATCCCATTAACAATATCAATATTATTGCAAGTATTATGTATGGAGTTAATATACCAATCACATCAATATTAGTCAAAGTAAATTCTTCGCTATAAGTTGTTTTTTCCAAACTATTATTAAGTTCAACTTCTATTTCTACTTCAACTGTATTGCCTTTTAATAGCGCAAATATATTCGGTTTAAATTTCAATCTTAAGATATTGTCTTCTTCATCTTGTTCTACAGTATATGGAAAGCCAGAAGTCATTGTACTGTTATCTTTAAGACTTTTTATGTCCTCAATATTTATGTAATTCACTATACTTAAAATATTGCTCTCGTCTGCTGTTCTTGCAATTTTAAATTCTAACGTTTCTTCTTGAACATCAATTTCATTTCCTATGTTTTTCTTTATTAATTGTATTGGATATAATTTTGGAACAATCAATAAGAATTCTTCATCAACACCATTTGACGTCCAGTAAATCGTTTGATTATATTCATCTGTCAAAATCTTCAACGTTACTCTTTTTTCTTCTTTTTCTTTGTAATCTTTATTTGAATAAATATTTAAGATATAATTTTTTCCAAATTCTTTTATCATTGGAATTTTATCATTATTACCATACCTTTTACCATCATATTCAAACTCAATACCATCAGGAACATTAAGAAGTTGTAATTCAAAATCTTGAGCAACATTATAATCCATATTTTCAACAAAACTAAAAATAAATTGGTGTACTTGTTTATATTCTTTATCAGATGAATATGGAACTTCAATTTTTAACATATCATTTTCATTTTTTTCAATGTTAGCCGAAGCATTTAGTGTATCAACAAAAATAACATTAGATTTTATCCTAAACAAATCTTCTGATTCTGCAATTGCATATATGTTATTCTTTTCTTCAAGTAATGTTAAACTGCCATAATATGCATTTTTACTTTTATCAAATGTAAGTGGATATTTATTTTTTTCATTTATTAATTCTATCTTTACATTCGCAGTTTCATCATTATATTCTAAAGGTTTTCCATCAACAGCATTATACAATTCACATTTTACTCTTACAATTTTACTTGGTGTTAAGAAATTCATTTGAGCATCATTAAGAACACGATCATTTTCATCAACAATACTTATTTTACACTCTACGTACGCTTCACATAAAACAGTAAGTTTATTCATATCAATTTCTTTTGCGAACGAAACTTCATAGTAACCAGAATTTAAATATTCTTCTTTTGGATCTACGACATGAGTAAGCGAACCTTTTAAATCTTCTAACGGATATGAAACATCATATGTTTCCGCATCCAATTTTGATCCACTTCTTGTAATACTAACAACACGATTATCTGTATTTTGTAATAACAACATCATTTTTCTAAGCGGATATTTTGAATTTATTCTTACTGTCTTTTCACCAATTTGTTCCGCTTTAGCTATCTTATCACTAGCTCCATTATTTATCATATTAGAAATTTCTAATATTGATTCATAAACGCTTTGTTTATCTTGAGCAGTAACATTAGTGCTATTGGTGCTAACCTCAACTGCATCTTGTAATGTTGTATCATAACTCGTTCCTATACTAAGTAAAACAAATTCATAATTTAGATTATTAAATGAATTATTTAAATCTTGTAGATAATTATCTATATCCATAGGCAAATCAAAAAAAGCACCATCTGTTATTACAACAAGCCAATAATCTGCCTCTTCTTTATATGTTTCACTTTTTCTAATCAGCCAATTTTTAGCAGTATTAACAGAGTCAAAAGGAGTTCCACCAACGTGTGAATATCCTCTAATTTCATCAATATATTTTTGTCTCTCCTTTTGATTAGTTAAACCAATTTCATTATTTCTATAATAATCTGACATTTTTACAATATTTAATTCATCATCTTTTCCCAATGATGCAGTAAGAATTTGAAGAGCATAGTCTGAATAACAATAATTATTAAATGATATCATACTACCCGAATCGTCATAAACAATGCTTACAATCTTTTTTATCGTTTCTTCTTCTGCAGCATATGAAACTGTAAATAGCATAAACATTAACAGTATTGAAATTATAAAAAAACTTTTCTTTTTCATTAGTATATATCCCCCTTATGAACTATTTATAAAATAATTCGTTTCCGTTCAAACAACAAAATACCTTTATAAAATTATATACATTTATATTTTTCTTTTCAACAATTAATGACATTTTTTGCTTTTAATATGAATCTCCGAAATTCAATTATTTTAAACATTTTTTCATAATCATTTTTGTTAGGAACCATACAGTTACTATTTAAAACAAGTTCTTCAATCTCTTTATAAAACATTAGTTTTACCTCTTCAACTTCCTCTTCTTGAACTTTTACATCTTTTATATCAATGTTTTTATGTACAATAAAAGCATCAAAAAATATTCTTTCTATGTAATCTTCACTTATTATTAATTCTTCTTTTATTGTATACAAATACTTAAGCTCACACTTATCTATTGATATACCTAGTTCTTCTGAGATTTCTCGTATACATGCTTCTTCTGAGGTTTCACCAGACATTACGTGCCCTTTTACGAAAATGCTCCATAAATTTGCATATACTTTTTTATTTTTACTTCTTCTTTGCATCAATACTTCTTTTTTATCATTTACAATACATACAGCTATAGCTCGGTGATAATTACCCGCTTTTTTTATTTCAGATCTAGGCTTTATTTCTCCGGTTTTATTACCATCACAATCTAGAACATCAATTAATTCTTCCAAAATTCTACCTCCATGTATCTCCATTTATATGTTTCGTTAGTGCCATAATAAATGCATTTCTTGTCAAATCAATTCTTGATATTTCATTTTTAGTTAAAATACTTATACCACCTTTACCTTTACCCGATTCATCCAATCCCCATATTTTATCCATAACTTTTCCAAGTTCAGTTGCTTTTATTTCATCCATATATTTTTCTGGGATTGGGAAACCTTGACTTGTTCCAGTACTTTGCAATCCATCAACACTTTCAATCACTACCACATTTATATCTACCCATTCCTCAAAATAATTTGTAATTCCAGCTTCACTTGAAACATAAAAATCAGCTTTTATATCATTCTTCATCGCATATTCTTTTAAATTTTTTATTCTATTTTTTGCGCCTTCAATTATCGCTTCATTTAAAGGTTGATTGCTAACTTCTGAACTTACTGAAATACCTTCTATTTCAACATTATCAAAATACTTTTCAAATGCTTGCTTTGCACCTTCTATTTTTCCTGGATTTTTTGTTCCCATTAATATTTTCATTATTCTCACGTCCCTTTTTTATTCATTTTTTAAACAATATGTTATTTCGTTACCTTGGGCTATATCTTTTAGTTCATCCACAATTTCTTTTAAATATGGCAAAGTTAGATTGTCTATACTTGACGTCATATTCTATAGATTCTCTTTCAAGTTCATGTTTTCTTTCTTTTGTAATATTATCTCTAGGCGTAAAATCACCCGTATAAATTTCTCCAAGTTCGTGCACAAGCGCTAGTTTCATACACTTCGCAATATCATAATCAAGTTTATACTTTTCTATTAAGCTCATTGCTAGCATTGCAACGCTCCATGTATGATCAGCTATACTTTCAACATCTACAAACTTACTTATATCTAATAATCCTTTTAACCATCCTTGTCTGTATATGTTTTTCAAATGATTGAATTGATAATAAAAACTAATCAAATCATTATTTATACCTTTTTCTTTGTATTTTAGATATGATGAATATTGTTTTATAAAATTTGAGTTTTTTTCATCTTTTAAAATTGTATTTTTATCCATATTTTCCTCCCATTTCACAATTTAATTATAATGTCATCTTTACACAAAATCCAGACTAAAAATATGTGCCTTAAGAATATTTTCCTTTGATTTCGCAAATATTATATAAAAGTCAAATTTGTTTTTGACTTTTATAGTATAAGAGGTGACTTAAATTTATGAGTGATAATAAAAGAATTTCTTCAGATGAACATTTTGAAAATTTAAAGGAAAGTTATGAAAGAAGTAAAAATTATTTACACAATAACTTAGGAACTTTATCTTATGAACAAATTAATAATATGGCCGAAAAACAAAAGAATCAAAGAAGGCAAATGGAACAACTCTCAAAAGATATGGATGAGTCTGGAAAATATACGAAATTGTAAAATATGAAAAAGGAGGAGTCATTTAGACTCCTCCGGCAAATCGTATGCAATTATCCTTGCACCTATTCTGTTTCGGAATACCTTCACTGTGCCAATTTTATGGTCTGTGTAGATCTCACGAGCTGACTTCAAGTATGTCACGCGCTCTTTGACGGCTTCCTCAAAGTATCTAGAATTCACATAGCTTTCGTACTTAAGGAATTCATTGTGCACAACTTTGCCTCGCTTCTGCTTCCGACTCATGTTGTTACCCTCCCCAAGGTTTCTTGTTAAACAAATTTACATAATGATTATAAATTCATATTATAATTTTGTCAACAATGTACAAGTGGAACGGAGATTTTTGTCCATTTTTAGTTATTTAGAATTTCATCAGCCAAACTTTTTAATTCTTCTATATTTTCATCCTTTAAAGTTGTTCTTATAGTTACTTTTGAATCAGCAATTTGTATATTTTTCATTCCATCAAAAATTTCTAACATAACTCTTGCAGCTGATGGTGCCCACGTACCATTTTCAACAATTCCTATTTTTCTATTTTGATAGTTTTTACTTTTTAACAATCTCAAGAATTGATCCATTGGTGTAAATAATCCGCCATCATAGCTTGATGCCGCTAAAACTAATTTATCATATCTAAAGGCATCTTCAATAGCTTCCGCCATATCATCTCTGCACAAATCTGTGATTACCACTTTTTTTGCGCCTTTTTCTTTTAGAATTTCCGCTAATTTTTCTGCCACAATTTTTGTATTTCCATGTATTGAAGCATATGCTATGAAAACACCATCATCTTCAGCTTTATAGCTACTCCAAATATCATATTTATTAATGTAATGCTCCAAGTTTTCTTTTAAGATTGGTCCATGAAGTGGACAAATCATTTTTATATCCAATGTTGCTGCTTTTTGCAATAATGATTGAACTTGAACACCATATTTTCCAACAATATTAAAATAATATCTTCTTGCTTCGCAATCCCAGTCTTCGTCTGTGTCTAATGTTCCAAATTTTCCAAAGCCATCTGCTGAAAATAATATTTTTTCACTTTTTTCGTAAGCCACCATAACCTCTGGCCAATGCACCATTGGAGCCATTACAAATTTTAAAGTATGTTTACCAAAATTTATTTCTTCGCCTTCACCTACAACAACTTTTCTATCTTCAAAATTTTCAATATTGAAAAATTGTGGCATAAATGCAAACGTTTTCGCATTGCTTATAATCTTCATCTCAGGATATTTTTCACAAAGTAATTCTATATTATATGAATGATCAGGCTCTAAATGTGAAACTACTAAATAATCAACATTTTCGCCATCTAACTCTCTCTCCAAATTTTTCACCCATTCATCTGTCGCCCTTTTATCAACAGTATCCATAACCACGTTTTTCTCATCTTTTATTAAATAAGAGTTATACGAAACTCCATTTGGGACATCATATTGTCCCTCAAACAAATCAATATCTTTATCGTTTACTCCTATATATTTTATTGAATCTGTAATTTTAATATCCATTCAAATACCTCTCTTTCTAATATAATTTGCTTTTTTGAATATAGCACAAATTTACTATTTACTCAATATTATACAAAAAAACAAGAGGGACGTCCGTTACATGCTTCACTTTTTGTAAAATAATTACAAAAAATGCACATTTAACAGACGTCCCTAGTGTTCATTTAAAAAAGAATTTGATACGTGCTTACACAGTGAGTACAAATGTATACAAGCCTTCGTTGTGATTATGAATGCACAGTGTTTCTTCTTCAAAAACTCGTGTGTTTGAATTTGAGCATATAGCAAATATTCCAAACAACTTATCTTTAAGCTCGGGATTTCTCGAAATATGAATTCTTCTGAAGAAAAAATGTAATCTTTCTTGCTAATTACGAATCTTATAAAATATTCTATTTTGTAGCACTTTACGGCAGTATCAGTAAAGCTGCAAATTATAAAAAACAAATTTCGAGAAAAATTTCATTACATGGTTTAGTAAAAGAAATACTTTTCGAAATACCAATAAAAGAAAAAATACCAGAAAGAAACTTGGGAATTGTGTTCCCTAAAAATACGATTACAAGCTTTGCTACACAAAAGTTGATTGAAATAATTAGTAACAACTAAAATGCAATTTCCAAATTATTATTTTTCATTCTCCTTATACCATTTTGCAAATTCTTCAAGTGAATTTACAGATCCATATTTTTTTCTTGTACGTCTTTCTTCATCTGTCATTTGTGCTAATGTTTTATCGTATCCATATGGCTTATACACATACCATAAATCTGACCATTTTTTCTCTGTATCTCTTCCAAGAATTTCTGAAGCTAAAATTCCTTCATGTTTTCCCATAAATTGATGAAGTTCTTTTCCATCATAATATGATAAACATTCTGTGAATCTGCAACTTCTATTATCTTTACCTTCCATAAGTTTTAAGATTCCTTCTATTCCAATTGTATCAAGTGCAAAGTTTACATACGCTCTTGGAAATCCTTCAAGTTCATCTATCCAAAAACCAGAATCCATTGATATGCATGGTTTGTTAACTACTTGGTATGCTTCCATTACTTTTTGTTTTGAAATATAATTTATATCGTCACTTCTTGGTTCATCTAGTTCATACTCATAAACTTCAAATTCAACTTCTTTTAATAATTCCTTTGCAGTTTCAATTTTTCCTTTGTTATGCGTTACAAATACAACTTTATTCATGATTTTTTTCCTTTCGTTTTTAATATAGTTCAATTATATAACAAACACCCCCGTACTTCAACGGAGGTGTCTTCTTCTTTAGGCCTAAAAAATTATGCACCAAAACTTGCCAAACGTAATGCAAAACTTGCGAGAAGCAGTAGAACTAACAGAGCCATGATAAAACCTTTGAGCAACTTACTCATCCTTAATTACCTCTCCTTCATCTCATTTGCATTTATATTTACAGAGATTACCTCTCTGCATATAATGACATGATTTACGAATTGTTATTCTACCATATTTTAAAAAATATACAATCTTTTCTTAATATTTAAAAAATAAATGTACAAATTTTGAAGCAATTTTATAAATTGGTCCTTCTAGCTCTTTTCTAGCATTTTTTAATTCTTTACGAATTTCAATTTTTTGTGGACAATGTTGCTCGCACTTTCCACATTCGATGCAATTTGATGCGGATGTGAAGTCTTTTCTAAGTAATGTACACATCATATATTCACGAAGTGCCGAAAATTTCCCATCTGCATAACGACTATTATATGCAGCAAAAGTTCCAGGTATATCAACATTTTTAGGACATGGCATACAATAACGACAACCTGTACATCCAACCTTCATTTTTTCATTGATAGCTTTTACAACTTCTTTCAAAAGATTTTCATCCTCATCAGTTAACTCACCAACTTTCGAAGTTGATGCATTTCTCACATTTTCCTCGACCATTTCTGTAGAATTCATTCCAGAAAGAACACATGTAACTTCTGGTTGATTCCAAAGCCAACGAAATGCCCATTCTGCAGGTGTATGTTTTACTTTATAATTTTCAAATAATTTCTTAGCTTTTTCAGGAAGATTATTCACTAGCTTTCCTCCCCTTAGTGGTTCCATGATTATAACTGGAATACCTTTAGAAGCTGCATGTTTAAGCCCGGTTCTTCCCGCCTGTGAATTTTCATCTAAATAGTTATATTGAATTTGACAAAAATCCCAATCATATGCATCAATCAACTTACAAAAACCATCTGAATTTCCATGATACGAAAAACCAATCTGCCTAATCTGACCACTTGCTTTTTTCTCGTTAATCCATTCAACAATTCCCAATTCTTTTAGACGATCCCATGACTTTACATCATTTAACATATGCATCAAATAATAATCCACATGATCTGTTCTTAAACGTTTTAGTTCTTCCTTAAAATATTTTTCCGCATCTTCGTTCTTCTTAATCATGTAATGAGGTAACTTAGTTGCGATATTTATTTTGTCTCGTATTCCATTCTTTTCAAAAATTTCTCCAATAGTAGCTTCACTACCAGTATATATGTAAGCCGTATCATAATAATTTACGCCTGCTTTATATGCAGTCATAATCTCTTTTTCAGCTTTTTCAAAATCTATTTTTCCTGCTTTTTGTGTAAAACGCATGCAACCGAATCCAAGAACAGAAATTTTATTACCATATTTGTCAACACGATATTCCATAGTATATTCTCCTTTTGAACTTAATATATTACACTCATTATATAGTATACTAAATTAATGGACAAGAGACACGTCCTCTTGTCCATTAAAATTATACATACTCTTCAAAACTATCTATTATATAAAGTAATTCACCCATTTCTTCTGTTGTTATAAATCCAGGTTCTGCATTTATTAAATCAGGGATTCTGTTTACAATTGATGCACATGTTAATTCAACCGTGTTTGGTCTGTTTATAACTAATGTTGTAGTCGGCTCACCTTCAACTGTCCATTCATTTTTATCAAAGTCGTCTTTTGAATATACTTTACCAATACATTCTGATTCTATCGTAATTCCTTCTTCTGTTTCTGTTGTAACAACTGCACTCATACCTGTTGCGTATCCTGCTTTTACTGTCATTCCCAATGTTGATGATTCAATATCTTCTGTATGCGTTTGTGGTACACATTTTTGTGTTTGTCTTATTGGTGTTAATCCAAGTTTTGAACATAACCAACCATTAACGTTCCACATGTATGATGGTAAAAATTCGCCTTTTTCAATCAACTTTTGTCTTTCTTCTTCTGAAATATTATCAGCTGCAGCAACTTCCTTTTTGAAATCATCTAAGCTCAAACCAGCACCATGAGCTCTAGCTAATGATATTCCATAATCCTCTACGTTATAGCTTGATGAACCTTTTATTTTAGTAATCTTTTGTGTAGCACCTGCTAAATCTGCAATTAACTGTCCCCAGAAAATATCTTGATATCCACTTCCTGTGATTGTACAATCATTTTTTCTCGCTAACTCGTCTATTTTTTTCGTAGCCTCTGGATTTGAATTCCAAGGATAAAAGGCTTCTTCACATGTTGTAATAGCATTTATTCCCAATCTAGCACATAATAACAAAGCTTCTTCAACATCATTTAACAAACTCTTCGTTGTCACTATTGCAACATCTGGCTTTGTTTCTTTTAAAACAGCTTCTGCTTCATCAATATGAGAAATTCTAACATTTCTTGGTTCTCCCCCCATTATTTCAGAAATATCTTTACCTATTCTGTCAGAGTCAACATCAATCGCAGCAACAATTTCTCCACCTTTTTCATATACATATCTCATGGTATAAACCGACATTTTTCCAGTACCAATTTGCGCAACTTTAATTTTGTTATCCATCAAAATCCTCCTAAATTTTTTTTCTACTTTTATAATTTCCGAAAATTCTCAAATTATTCCGAACTTCAACTTAAACATTTTTCAATATTATTCTTGGTGTAGTTGGTCGTGCCATTGGTGGAATGATTTTGAATGTATTGGGACTTGCTGTAAGCGGAATTATCGGAAGTACTATTTCTGGTGTTTTAGGTGCTTGCATCCTAATTGCTGCCGTAAGATTACTTAAGAAAAAAGTGTAATTTATATATAAACAAAAAACTTCTATGGTGAAATTAATCCCCATAGAAGTTTTTATTTATTCCTTGCGACTTACTGTCTTGGTCAAAAAACACATTATAGCAAAAACTACAATCATCAATATTTTATTAGTAAAAAAACTATGTATATATGAATGATTACTTGCAAAAATATACCAACCAAATGGCAATAAGCAAACAACTACAAACTGAATTAAAGTTGATTTATCAATTCTTATACGATTTTTTATAATGTCTAATATTCTTTTTAGAACAAATATCCCCACAATAATAGTCACTGGAGTTTTTATAAATCTATAAACATTCTTCGCAAACACCATTATAATTGAAAATTTTCCCATCGCGGTCTCTGATGAAGTACGAAATAGAAAACTTAAAATTGCTTCGTCAATCACATTAACATCTGTAAAGATCGTGGCAAGAAACCATTTTCCAGCCCACATCCCAGCATAACCGAATCCCCAACAAAAAATATATTTAAACATATCTTTTAGATTTTCTCTTAAATTTTCTGTATCATTCGTACACATGTATAATATCATTGGTATTCCAAATGTTAACAAAGGATACGTTAACAAATCAAAATATGATGTAGCCATTCCTATGGCAGCAAAAAACATACAATATGTATCTTTATTATTCCATTTTTCTTTAGAGCATAATAATACAATATTCGCAATAGAAAAAATATAGAAAATATCTGCAAACTGCATTGAAATCGCTGTCGCTATTGGCATAATCATACAAACGCTTAATATATATGGTAAAATATATTGTTTTAAATTTTTCTTAAACATCAAACCAATAATCGCAATATTAATAAGTGTTTGAATTACTAAATTCAATACTCTAATCTCACCATAATCCATAAATACCAATAACGGTTTCAAAAAAATTAAATATCCATGCCAATATGTCGGATAATTCACAACTTGCAAGGAGTCTTCTTGCTCTAATCTATAAACCATTAATGCTTTATTAAAAGTATCCTCATCACCACTATAAGAAGCTGACATTAGCATTATAGAATCAGTATAATTATCAAGCGTACTAGTGCACCATTTGCTCAATTCTGGATAAGTTTTCTCCTCTTCAAAAATCTCCATAGATTCATTTACATTACGTTGAATTTTTTGAATGGGTATACAATATACTAACGTTAATAATATGCTTCCTAAAATAACACACAAAAATATTATAAGCGATATCTTTAAAAATAAATGTAGTGTTTTTCTCATTTTTATCTCCTTATATATGTTAATTCATATTGTTCAACAGTATCTCATAAAGCTGTCTGTGTTTTTTTACTATTACTTCCAAAATAATACCACAACTCCATAAAAGCAAAGCAACAACTAAGAAAATACCAGAAACAATCAAACTAGGAAATCTAGGAACCAAACCCGTTTGGAAATATTCAATCACAACAGGAATCCCCAAAATAAGCGACGCTACTAAAAATAAACACGCTATTAAACTAAAAAATAATGCAGGTTTATATTCTTTAAATAAAGTCGTTATCGTTTTTAATACTTTAAGACCATCTTTATATGTATTTAATTTAGAAACACTACCCTCAGGTCTATCTCTATAGGTAACTGGAACTTCAACAACTCTAAAGTTTTTATCAACAGCATGTATAGTCATTTCTGTTTCTATTTCAAACCCCTTAGAAAGTATCGGAAATCCTTTTACAAATTGATAACTAAAAGCTCTATAGCCTGTCATTATGTCCTTAATATTATTTTTGAATAATTTATTAATTAAAAATCTAACTATTTTGTTACCAAAATTATGAAAAGGCCTTTTATTTTCTATAAAATATGTGCTAGAAAGCCTATCACCTACAACCATATCTGCTTTTTTATTTAAAATCAAATCACACATTTCGCGTGCATTTTCAGCAGGATAAGTATCATCACCATCAATCATTAAATAACATTTAGCATTAATTTCGCGAAACATTGTACGAATTACATTACCTTTACCTTGCTTATATTCATAACGTACAATTGCACCTGCTTTCTTAGCAATTTCATCTGTACCATCAGAAGAATTATTGTCATACACATAAATGTCTGCATCTGGCAAAGCTTGTTTATAGTCTTTTACAACTTTTTCAATAGTTTTACTTTCATTGTAGCACGGAATTAGTACTGCAATTTCACTCTCAAATTTTTCTATACTATTACTCATAAATATTCTTCCTTTATTTATCACAATTTTTTTACATATTATATCACACTTTTTGCTTTTTTCTATATCAATATAAAACCTCTTCTATCAAATAAAGTCTATTTTAATACAAAGAATGAGTTAACACACAGAAATTTCTAAAAATAGAATTCTAAACAAATATTCTAAAAAAGAAAAAACTTCTATGGCGAAACTAATCACCATAGAAGTTTTTTTATTTTGTATAACTATTTTCATATAATTAAATTTTTTTCCATTTACCTTCCACATCTTTTCTATATAATAGATTAAATCATTTTTTATCTATCTGCAATATATTACTTTCTAATACATTTTCATTTATCGTCCCTATGTAAGATGCAACAATATTGGCATCTTTATCAATAAAAATTGTTTGTGGTATTGAGTATACTTCATATGCATTTGATGCACTATAAGTTGTATCAAAATAAACAGGAAAATCATAATCATTATCTGCAACAAACTTTTCTACACTACTAATGGTATCTGAATATCCATCAGTTAAATTAACCATCAAAAATTCAACTTCCCCAGCATACTTTTTATATGCTTCTTCAAAATCTGGAAGCTCTACTCTGCAAGGACCACACCAAGTTGCCCAGAAATTAACTACTATAGGTTTTCCATAAAAATCAGATAATTTCACTACTTCACCATCTTGATTTAAAACCTCAAAATCAATAGCTTGTACTGATGTATCAACATCCATACCTTGATTAGGCTCCTCATTTTTTTCTTGATTCTCACTATTATTCAATTCACTATCTCCTGAAATCCAAATTAAATCAGTATCTCCTGAATTTTGGACATTATTTTGATTAGCATACGAATTATAGTAATTATTACTTAAATAATCATATCCCCAAACAGCAAGCAAAATAAATGCTACAAAACATATGCAATATACAACAAACTTCAAATTTTTATTCATATAAACCTCCTCTATACTAAAGAATATAATACACTATTCATAATTCCAAACATCATTAAAACACCAATGACTATCAAGAAAATACCAGCAATGCTATTGATTATTTTATAATTTTTCTTTATAAAATTAAAAACTGAATTTAACTTTTTTATTAATACTGCAGAAAGGACTATAGGAATTCCAAGTCCTAAAGAATAAACTAAAAGTAGTAAAATCCCTTTAGCCACAGTACCTGATACAGATGCCATCATTAAAGCTGAACCTAGAAAAGCACCAACACAAGGTGTAAGATTTATTGAAAAAATTATTCCAAATAAAAAAGCTGAAAAGATTCCATTCACACTTGTTTGCTTCTTATTTCTTAATTTAAAAAGTTTAATATTTATAAACTCCAAATAATTTAATCCGAATAATATAACAATTATTCCACAAACAATATTAACAATTTTTTGATAATTTCTAAGTAGTCCACCTAATGTTCCAGCAAACACACCCATAAGACAAAATATGATTGTGAAACCAATTACAAAAGCAATTGAATTAATCAACGTATTATTTTTCTTACCTGCATCACCAGCAAAGTACGATATATATATTGGAATCATTGGTAGCATACAAGGAGAGATAAAAGAAATTACCCCTTCTAAAAATGTAATTAAATATTCCAACTACATCACCCCCATAAGTTTATGGATAAAATTCTCAGTCCCACTTGTCCGTTTTAGTGTTTAACATATTCGATTAACTCTTTAATCGCTGCTTTATCTGTAAAATCTCCATTTACATCACAAAGTTCAACAAGCAATTTTTCCATTTCTGCGTATAATCCGCCCCCATACACAATAGTATCATATTTTTCTAAATCCTCTATTTTTACACTCTTTGCATCTACTGATTCACAAACTAATTCTTCTGCAATCCAGTCTGCATATGTTTTGGTTGAACCATATTTTGTTTTATAAATTACGATTGTACTCATACAGACCCCTCCTAGTAAAAAGTATACTATAATTTATTTCGAAAGTATACTTTTTAGAATTCTTTGAATGGTTCTAAACTTCTTTTTAAAATTCCATGCAAATGTGCAATTGCAATTCCATAGTTAGTTATTGGTATTCCCGAATCTTTTGCATGTTCTAGGCGGTAATGCATTTCTCGCGCATTTAACATGCATCTTCCACAATGAATTATTAATACGTATTTTGAGACATCTTCTGGAAATTCTGTACCTGATGTGAATTAAAATTTAACATCTTTATTTGTATATTCTTTAATCCATTTTGGAATTTTTACACTTCCTATATCTTCGCATTGTCTATGATGCGTGCAGCCTTCTGATATTAATATCGTATCGCCGTCTTTTAATTTTTCTATTGCATTTGCACCTCCAACAAGCGTTTCTAAATTTCCTTTATATCTTGCAAACAATATCGAAAATGACGTAAGCATAACATCTTCTGGCACAATTTTATTAACCTTTCCAAACACTTGAGAATCAGTGATTATAAGTTTTGGTTTTACTACAAGTTTGTCTAATGTTTCTTTTAAATTATCATCACTTGAAATTATAATTGTTGCTCCCACTTCCAGAAGTTCACGGAATGTTTGCTGTTGTGGCAATATAATTCTTCCCTTAGGTGCCGAACTATCTATCGGAATTACAAGCACTACTGTATCCCCTTTTGAAACAATGTCTGACAAAATTTTTTTATTTTCATTTTTCACACTAATGTTTGCAATTCTTTCTTTTAGTAGTTCAATATTTTCTTTTGTTTTAGCACTCACATAAATAGCTTCGTTTGTACCATTAGGCACCTCATCAAGCAAATCCGATTTATTATACACAATCAAATATGGTATATTCTTTTTATTAAACAAATCCACAAGCATCGTATCATTATCATCTATGCCAATAGTTGCATCAACAACTAATATCGCAATATCTGCATAATTTAACACTTGCTTAGCTTTTTTTACACGCATTTTTCCAAGCTCACCCGTATCGTCAATTCCAGGTGTATCAATTATTACAACTGGTCCAAGCGGCAAAA
Organism: uncultured Eubacteriales bacterium; assembly: GCA_949283575.1. Classification (GTDB taxonomy): domain Bacteria; phylum Bacillota; class Clostridia; order TANB77; family UBA1234; genus UBA1234. The sequence goes on along the minus strand of CASDSU010000031.1, from coordinate 24,883 downwards.
GTTCCATTGTCTTTTTCACTGAATCTGTAGTTGTTCCTGGCGTATCTGAAACTATCGCAATATTTTGATTTGTTATTGCATTTATAATACTAGATTTCCCAGCATTTCTTGAGCCGAAGATTCCAATATGAATCCTTTCAGCAGATACCGTATTATTTAATCCCATCACCCTCACTCCTTAAAAACGAAAATCTCTACGATTTGAAGATTTGATATCTTCAATATTTTGCGTAGCAATCGATTTAACTTTTTCATTTGTAATTTTTTGAAGCTCTTTTTCTATAAGTTCAAAACCAATTTTCTTTGTTTCATCTGAAGCATAACCCACCAAATATTCTGCAAGTGTCATTAATGCATTTGGATGACAACAATTTATTATTTGTCCACTTTTGCAAAGACTCATAAATCTATCACCCGTTCTTCCCTCACGATAGCACGCCGTGCAAAATGAAGGAATATGATTATTTTCCATAAGCCAACGTACAACCCTCATCCAAAGTTCTTTGATCTGATACATCAAATTGTTCAGTGTCGTGCGGACGTTCTTTCTCTGTGTAACCACCAACCGAAGTACGCGATGCACCACTTACTGCGAAATTCCAAGGTGCAAAAGTTTTCCTCTAACCTCTTCAGATTCTCTTGTTGAAATAATCATTCCTGTGTAAGGAACTGCTAAACGAATGCACGCTGTGATTTTAGCAAATATCTCATCAGAAATAGAATTATCAAATGCAGTAGGATCAATGTCATCAGCATGTTTTATTCTTGGAACGCTAATCGTATGAGGGCCTACTCCATGCACAGCTTCCAAATGTTCAGCATGCATCAAAAGCCCAGCAAATTCATATTTATACATTTCAAGACCAAAAAGGACCCCAAGACCTACATCATCAATTCCCCCTTCCATCGCTCTATCCATCGCTTCAGTATGATAATCATAATCATGCTTTGGACCAGTTGGATGAAGCTCCAAATAACTTTGTTTATGGTAAGTTTCTTGAAACAAAATATACGTACCAATTCCAGCTTCTTTTAAAAGACGATATTATTAACAGGATCTTCACCAGCCTCAATTGCTAAACGTTTATGCCCCATGTCTTGAAGCGCAATAACTTCATTTTTTACTTCTTCCTGCGTAAGTTTCTTTCTCGCAATATGTTTATTTTTCAAATGATATGGACAGTACACACAACCATTCACACAATAATTTGACAAATAAAGTGGCGCAAACATAACAATTCTATTGCCATAAAAAGCAAGCTTTATTTCTTCTACTATTTTATAAATTTTTTCTATCTTCTCAGGAATTTCACATGCAAGCAGGATTGAAGCTTCTCTATGAGAAAGACCTTCGCATCTGAAACCTTTATCAGTTTTCTTAGGTCTAGCTTTTTCTAAAATTTCATCTATCAACTTAACATTATTTTTATTTTTTCAGCATACTCAAGAGTTTCTAAAATTTCTTCATTATTTATAAACTCTTCTGCTTTCAAAGATTTTGGATTATAAACTGCCATTATTCAAACTCCTTTCTTATATCTCCACGGTCTATAACTATTTTATAACTAATTTTTTCCATTTTCTCTTCTAGCTCTTTTTTGTTTTGCGCAGATTCTGCATCCATGCAAATTTTATTATCATATAATTCATATTTTTTTCTAACTGATATTGGTGAAAGATTTGGCATAACAACATTTGCTCCAGCCAAAATTCCTTTTTCTCTTCCAAAAACAACTATATCCTCTGTCTTTTCAAATTTTATAATTTCTAAAACACCAAGTGAAAACTCGTTATTCGCTCTTGACTCTTCGTGCCATTCCATAAAAATCACCTCTATTTAAAATTATACCATAATATTTTCAAAAAACCGCATATCGTAAGATATGCGGTCTTTTTGTTTTACGCCAACTTCACCTTCACGGTAAGGCTGTAGTAGTAAACAGTTTCGGTTCCACCCCAATACATGGGCGGCAGCGGATCAGGTTCACGCTCTTCCGTTGCGGCAATGAAAAAATCAACTTCCGCATTGACGCCAAAAAGCTGACTAATCTCCTCACGAAGATCTTCCTCAGCCTTGGCACATTCATCCTTGTTGTAATAGTTATATGAATACGTCCTGGCGTCGCGACAAACGGTAATGACGCCACCATCCAGCTTAATGTCGTGGATAGTTACGCCTGCGAGAATTTCCTTCGCAATATATGCCGGAGAATTATGCTCTCGTTCCGGAATCTTCACTTCAGGAATAAGAAACTTCATCTTCGTAATCTGTTCGTCGGTGAAAAAGAATGCCATAATCCGATTCCTCCTTTTCAAGTCGTCAAAATTATCTGTCAACTTGCACGTCTTTGTTGGTCTTTACAGTTCCTCCTTTTACGCCCACATTTTACTCGCTTTTTTACAAAATGTCAACAATCGCTGAAATTTTTTCAATCTCTTGTGTTGGATTTTTCCACCAATTTGTACTCCATATACGATATATCTTCCATCCTCTTGATTCTAAATATTTTTGTCTGTGATAATCCCTCTCACGAGCAGTTTTTGAACTGTGGTACAATTTTCCATCACATTCAATTCCTAAAACATAATTTCCTCTTTTCTTAACAGCCATATCTATCCTATAACCATCGATACCAACTTGTATATCGACTTCGAATCCCATTTTAACAAGCGCGTCGTACACCTGATTTTCAAAGTCACCTTCAAACGTAACAGCTTGTCTAGGATTTTTATCATCGCTCAAAGAATGTAAAATTTGTTTTGCTGCCTCTTTATCTCTATTACTTATAGCAACAGCATATTCAAGGTATTTCTTTAAATATCTTGGACCATCATTTTTAACATCTTCAACTTGAAGTTCTGAAGGATTAATCGACGTAACTATATGCACTTTTTGCTTTGCCCTACTTATAGCAACATTAAGTCTATTTTCTCCACCTTGCTGATTTAACCAACCAAAATTTCTAACAATTTTACCATTTTCATTCTTTGCGTATCCAATTGAAAAAATGATAACATCTCTTTCGTCACCTTGAACACTTTCAATATTTTTCACGAACAAACCAATATCTTGCTCATTTTTCTTGCGCTCCATCTCAGTTTGAACATAAAATGCAAACTCTGGTGACTTAGCACATTCTTCATCAATTAAATCTTCAATCAATTCGCGTTGAGAAATATTAAACGTAATAATACCAATTGTTTCTTCTCCAGTTCTTTCTTCGAAGAACTTTTTTACCATTTCTACAATATATTTAGCTTCTTCGATATTTGCTCTTTTAGTCCACATTCCATTTTCAATTTTATGAACCTCAATCGGTGGCATTTCACATTCAGTAGTATTAGGCGATACATATAATCTTCCATCGTAAAATGCATGGTTTGAAAATGCTATTAACTCTTCAAACTTAGAACGATAATGGAAATTAAGCAATACATCTTTATACTTAAATCTTGCCAAATCAAGCAAACTTTCCTCTTCCAATGCAGCTGAAATTTCTTCATCTTCACCCAAACTATCCTCATCAATTTCTATCCTACCAGCACCAAGATTTGATGGACGAAGCTGTTTATGATCTCCTGCAATCACAACTTTTTTTGCTCTTAAAATTGAAGGAATACCTTTTTCAACAAACATTTGTAAAGCCTCATCAAAAATAACTAAATCAAAAACACCAGTCTGAAGTGGAATAATTTCAGAAACAACTTCAGGCGTCAAAAGCCAAATCTTCACACTTCTAAACAATTCAAAATTGAATTTCTGTATAAACTTATTAGCGCTCCATTTTCTTTTACTATCTAATACTCTTAAAATTTCTCCACAGCGTTTTGAATTAGAAATTTCTGCTATTTCACTAGACAAAATCTCTTCTAATTTTCTCTTAGTCATTTCTTGTTTATTCCCTATTGTAGAACCAAATTCGCGAATAATATTATCAAAGTCATTAACTTCTTGAAAAACTTCCCTATGTTTAACTTCAAAAGCTTCAATATAGTTATACAATAATTGATTGAACAAATCATTATTTGCATCATTAAGCGTATATTCACATTCTGTTTTTATACTTGAAATAACCTTATAATATGAGTTCTCTGTCTGATTCAAACCTTTATATACTAATTTCAATTCTTGATATTTTGTGTAAAATTTAAGACTTTGAATTACTTCTTCTAGTTTGTTTAATAATATATTACGCAATTCTTTATTTTTAGTCTTAAAATAATCTTTTAAAATAACATTCATTTTTCTATTCATTCTAATTTTTGAAAATAATCTAACTAGTACATTTGATTCTTCACTTTCATCATTTTCACTCTTTACATTTTTTAACCCTTCTTCTAATATAGCTAGTTTTGTTTGTGTCAACTCATCATTAATTTCAGAAATCCAAGGGAAGGTTGGTCTGACGCACCTGTAATGGATACATGTTTTTTTGTTTTTAATGCAAATGGTGGAACAATGATTTTCAAAAATGAAGAATATGAAAGTTATAAAAAAGGCTGCATCATATCGATGTAGCTATTTTTTATTACTATCTTACAAAAAGTTTTAAAATATATTCTTGCAATCTTGCTTTTTTACCATATTTTAAGTATAATCTCCCCGAAGTTATAAATTAAATTACTATCACTACTACCCGATATAAGTCTTGCTAATATGTATATTAACATCATAATATATGATTTGTTTTATGATTATTCTCAAAAAGAGATAATACATTTTTAGGAGGTTTTTTTATAAATTTTCGAACCGAACTTTGTAAAATCTTCAATGTTGTTGCAAACGCAAAAAGCTTTTCAAAAGCAGTTGATGAACTTTACATGACCCAATCAGCCATTAGTCAATCAATTAAACAATTAGAAAGTGCAATCAATGTTACTTTATTTCAAAGAACTGCCAAAGGAGTAGACCTTACAGAAGCTGGTGATCTTTTATACAAATATACCTCTTCAGCAATGGAACTTTTAGATACTGGACTTCATAAACTTGAGTCGCTAAAAACGCTTGAAATGGGTGAACTTAAAATAGGTGCGGCAGACACAATAACCACCCACTAATTACTTTCTCATTTAGAAATGTTCCACAAATTATATCCAAACATAAAAATTCAAATTATAAATAGAGTTACTCACGAAACTGTTGAATTACTGAAGAAAGGAAAAATAGATTTAGCTTTTGGAAATTTACCAATTGAAGATGAAACTCTTGAAATAAAAAATTGTATGACTGTGCATGATACTTTTGTTGCCGGAAATGATTTTAAAGAACATCAAGATAAAAATCCTGTATTTGAGCTTGGAGCACATGAGTTATTATTACAACTTGCAAAAATTAATTTGGGTGTGTCATGTGTTATAAAGGAATTCTCCGAAGAATATATAAAAAATGGTGATGTTTTTGAGTTAAAACAAAACGAACCAATTCCAGAAAGAAATATTGGATTCTTCTATTCTAAAAACTTATCATTAACGCCAGCCATGAAAGAATTTATGAAATTTTTTAAAACAGTTTAATAAAAAACGTCCTCAAAAGAGGACGTCTTTTTATTAGAAATACGTACCGGAAGAATCATAATGTGTTCCGTCGTCGGTCACTTCATGGCCATAACAATCATATCTAGAATAGTACGGTCCTGATTCATAAGGACTTCGATTGCGCCTACAGCATCTGCAACACCTGCAACAACAATCATTCTCAATAGGATCTCCAATATACCACCCCGGAGAATATACATTTCCCTGACACTTACCACTGCACGAGCTGTCATAAAAAAAACTACTAGTTCGAGAGCATCCACTACAAGAACTCTGAGAAGCGCCGCAATTGTTAGGTCCCATATTGTTACCCAACACAGTTTCAATGATAACATTCATATCATCATTCAACGGGTTAAAAGTTCTCAAATAATCGATTGTTTCTTTCAACAAAGGCCAGTCTACATAGGTAAGATTTCCTCCATCGATGAAACCAACTACACCAAGAGCTTCAACTTCATCTGTCAAATGCACCTCAGGATAAGTAGCTCGAACCAAAGAGTTTGTTTTATCCCAATCAGTATGAAGGACTTCAACTTCATGTGCTCTAGCATACTCATAATTATCTTTGATTACGTTTTTTTGCATCAGAACTTTGCGAAATTTTGCATCAATATCCAAACGGCCATACATTATAGCATCAGATTCTTAAGCGAATCTCCTCCACAAGCGGCAAAATGTAAGTAATAACCTGGCATACCTCTTAACCCCCTCATATAAATTGTGAAATCTTCAACAAACAATTTCAAGCAACAACGCTTAAATCCTTGGGATTATATCACGTAATTAAGCTTACATCAAAGTTTTGACATCACTTTAAACAAAAATTCGCATACTTAATTGTATGCGAATTTCTTCATCACTTTGCTTACACAAGTTATCAACGTTCCAACTTGATCTTGATAGTTATGTTATAAAAATACATAGTCTCCGTCGTAAAATCACAGTACGGCAAGCGGTCTTCATCAATCTCCCACTCTTCCGTTCGAGAAAGCGAAAAGTCCACATCTGCCTCAAACCCCAAGAAGCTTCTAATCTCTCCCTTTATGGCTTCTGCAACTCTCATACGTTCTTTCTCACCTTTGCAATCTGACTCTCCCCGAAAAATAATGCAGTCATTTTTGGTTCCTCCTTTTCAAGTTATCCTAATTAACAGTTAACTTGTACATCGGTCGGTCCTTCATAACTTTTTGTTACAACTATATTTTATCTTTAGCTTTGCTAGACGTCAAACAACTAGTTCTTATATACATATAAGTGCTAATTATCTCTCGTAGTTTTCTACTTCTTTCTTAACTTTCTCTATAAATTCATCAACAGACATAGAACCTAAATCTCCGTCTTTTCTAGAACGAACTCCAACTGCTCCATTTTCAATTTCTTTATCTCCAATAACTAGCATATATGGAACTTTTTCAAGTTGAGCTTCTCTAATCTTGTATCCGATTTTTTCACTTCTATCATCAACTTCAACTCTAAGATTTGCTGCTTTGAATTTTTCTAATATTTGATCTACATATTCAACATGTCTATCTGCAATTGGTAACATTTTGATTTGAACTGGTGCAAGCCATGTTGGGAATGCACCTGCATATCTTTCAATCAACATAGCAAGTGTTCTTTCATAGCATCCAATTGATGTTCTGTGTATTACTATTGGATATTTCTTAGAACCATCTTTATCTACATATGTCATTCCGAATTTTTCTGCAAGTTGGAAATCAACTTGAACAGTAATAATTGTATCTTCTTTTCCCCAAACATTCTTGTATTGAATATCTAATTTAGGTCCATAGAAAGCAGCCTCTCCTTCAGCTTCTTCATACTCAATTCCTAAATCGTCAAGGATTTTCTTTAAAGTAGATTGTGCTTGTTCCCAATCTTCTGCAGAACCTAAATATTTTTCTGTGTTATTAGGATCCCATTTTGAAAATCTATAAGAAACACCTTCAGATAAACCTAATCTATCTGTAAACAAATTAATTAAATCAACACATCCTTTAATTTCATCTGCTAATTGATCTGGTCTAACAGCTAAGTGTCCTTCAGAAATTGTAAATTGTCTAACTCTTATTAATCCATGCATTTCTCCAGAATCTTCGTTTCTAAATAATGTAGATGTCTCATTATAACGAAGTGGCAAATCTCTATAACTTCTTTGTCTATTTAAATATGCTTGGAACTGGAATGGACAAGTCATTGGTCTTAATGCAAAAACTTCTTTATCATCTTCATTTCCTAAAATGAACATACCTTCTCTATAGTGATCCCAGTGACCTGAAATTTTATACAAATCAGATTTAGCCATGAAAGGAGTTTTTGTTAACAAATATCCTCTCTTCTCCTCTTCATCTTCAACCATTCTTTGTAACAATTGAATAACTTTTGTTCCTTTTGGTAAAAGAATTGGTAAGCCTTGACCAATGTAATCTACAGTTGTAAATAATTCTAGCTCTCTTCCTAATCTATTGTGATCACGTCTTTTGGCATCTTCTAATTTTTCTAAATACTCATCAAGTTCACTAGCTTTAGGAAATGCAATACCATAAATTCTTTGTAATGTTGCATTTTTTTCATCTCCACGCCAGTAAGCACTCGAAGAACTTAATAATTTATATGCTTTAACTTTACCAGTACTTAATAAATGTGGACCTGCACATAAATCTGTAAAATCACCTTGTCTATAAAACGAAATTTCTTCTCCATCAGGTAACTCGTTTATTAATTCAACTTTGTAAGGCTCATCTTTCATAAGTTCTAATGCTTCTGCTTTTGGAAGAGAAAATCTTTCTATAGGCAAATCTTCTTTAATGATTTTTTTCATTTCTTCTTCTATTTTCATTTTATCTTCATCTGAAAAAGTATTTTCAGTATCGAAATCATAATAAAATCCATTATCGATTGCTGGACCTATTGTTAATTTTGTTGCAGGAAATAATCTCTTAACAGCTTGAGCCATGATGTGTGCAGTTGTATGCCAATAAGCCTTCTTTCCAACTAAATCATTCTCGCTAAAAGTATGGATAACTAAATTGCAATCATTTTCTAAAACAAATCTTAAATCTTTAACTTCACCATCAACTTCGCCACAAGTTGCATTTCTAGCTAATCCTTCACTAATTTTTTTTGCTACTTCTAGTATAGACATTCCATTTTCAACTTCTAAACTAGAACCATCTTTTAAAGTTATTTTTATCATAACTTTATCCTCCTTCTCTATATTTATTTTAAGTATATTTTCGACTCATTGTTTTTTAAGCAAACAAAAACTCCTATGAATCGAAAAAGATTCATAGGAGTGCAATTTACACGGTTCCATCCTAGATTTTACTTAATTAAATAGATTTAACGCATCTTACACGTCTAGCTTATTCACTAGCACCTTGAGAAGTTAGTTTTTCAAGTATGTTTGCTTAAGCTGGCTTTCAGTCGGTGACCAGCTCTCCCTGTTAGTAACCTCTACTCTACTTTTTCTTCCATTTGGCTTTCATGAGATGTATTTTATAACTTTTCTGATAAAAAGTCAACCAGTTTTATGTAAATAAAAGAATTAAAATCTTTCTATTACTGAGGATAGACTCGGGGACGTCCATTAAAAGTCTAAATTTTATTATTTTTCATTATATTATAATACGTTGCTCGTTTCAACTTCATAAATTTTATTATCTCATCATTGGTTATCCTACACCTATTTTTCAATTCATTGGAAACTCTACATACATTTGCTCTATCTTTAAAATTCACATTTTCATATTCTTTACATACCACTTTAAAATCTTCATAAACTTTATTTCCAAACTCATTACTTACTTCAATAAAATTATAATCTTCATAATTTCCTGATATTTTGTCCATATATTGACTAGTAGTACCATATACTTCTTCAATAATGTATTTATCTATCATATTATTCTTATAATCATTAAAACTTGAATATAAATATTGTTCACATTTTTCTACCATTTCAGCCTTCACCGGATTTTCATGAATATATCGTATACAATTATGCAGATGATTTACATTATATATAGGTTCTGCTCTATATCTATCTCTAAACACATACCCTACCCTATTTTTAGTTTTGTTATAAAATTTACCATAACTTGAATTAATTTGTAACATCATCTTAGATAAATTATCACTATTTTCCGTTTTAATTAATAAATGCATATGGTTTCCCATTATACAATACGAGATAATTAGTATTTGATTTGTTTTGGATTTTTTTAATAATAGCTCTTTATATTTATCTTTTAAAAGATCCTCATTAAAAATATATTCCTTATCGATTCCTTGCACCATCACATGGTAATAAGATGATATTATTGATTTTCTAGATATTCTTGACATTTACCCTCCTATAATAAAAAAAGAAACATGTACTATCCGTTTGTTAAAATCAAACGAATAACATGCCCCCTAAAATTAATGTTATTCTATACTATTTTTTTGCAATTTACAATACTTAGACTTTTAATGGACGTCCCCAAGTCTATCGTTACTATATGTAACATAGCTTTCCGAAAGTACAGCTGATGCACCATAAACATTTGTGATTGCACTTGCAATACCGCCACCAGTGCAACTTTCCATCGTTGCAACAGTAAGACCTTTTTCTTTAAGGTTATTTACAATTTCATCCCAATAATTTTGATTAGTCATAGTTACCTCCAAATTTGAATTTACACTCCCTTCTCATTTCTGTTAAATCATATCATAGTATCTATCAACACATCGTTTACATATACACCAATTATAACCATTTGTCCATCTTTCACTTTTACTTTTACATATGTATCTTCCATATTTTCGTTATAAACTTTTTCAGCATCAAGAGATTTATTTTCATTCATATAATATCTTGTAGGAGTATCGATATTATAAGTTTTTCTATATTCTATATAATATCCTCTAGTTTTATAATAGTTTGATATATCTTTTGGTTCTTCTAAACTTATATTTGAGAAGTATGCAAAGCCGTCACCACTTTTTTCAATCGTTACATAAAACCAATCGTAGTACTCCCCCGCTTTTGGATATTCACCCACAATCTCTTGTTCCATAAAATTTATATTCAAGTAATTTCCTCTAAACATATCATAAGGATCAAAAGCTTCTACTTTAAATAAAAATTCTTCACCATTTCTTAAAGCATCTGTTTTTAATATAACTGTTCCGATTGGAAGCAAGAAAAGAATACATACTGCAACAATATACAAAATCAATTTATTTTTCTTCATCTTCATTACCTCCTATTCTTTTTTTCATCATGTTCGCAGCAAACATAAATGCAACACCTGAAAGTAAGAAAATGATACTCTTCATTGCAAATGTTAAATCTGCATTCATAAATCTAATGAAAATCAAATATAAGACAATTGCTAAACCCTGCTTACTTTCTTTGTATTCACAATTTTTATTACCAATTGCAATTTTATAGCAGCCTAAAATTAATGCTAATATACTTATCAATATATATAATATTTCATTTTCTAAAATCCCTAAATATTGAATTAAACAAACATAAATAAATATAAACCATTCTTTTGGTTCTTTATATACTTTTGTAAAAGCAATAAATATTGCACTTAAAAATGTGAATATAATCGCATCAATTGTAAATGTCATTTTTTCAACATAAAGTACCATGTCACTACTTATGCATGCAATCAATACAATTGAAACAAAAACTAATTTAAATAATTTGTTTAACAAGGATTCTTCGTTGAATAATTTTCTAGTCATTAAATAAATCATATAAAAATAAATAATAATTGCATGTCCACTAAGAAATTCTGTTCTTATAAAAAATAGTGTCAAAATGCAAATTATTGCTGTCCACATTAGTGTGTTTTTTCTGTCGCGCTTGTTATTCTTATAATTTATAACCTCATATACAAATATAGGTAAAGAAATAAGTCCAGTAGTCACAAGTGCAAATGACATTGAACCAGTTGCTGAAATTGCATACACCACAGTACCAACTGAATATACTAAAATCGACAAATAATTTCGTAATATAAATGCTATTGGCATAAACATTAAAAGTGATGTAAAAAATAATTCATAAATTTCTGTTTGAATATGAAAAACTTGTGATAAAAGTGAATTTGTTGCAAGTATTGAAATTGGTGCAACTATACTTGTATAAATTTTCAACTTATCATCATCTTTTTTCATCGTAAAGAATAGCATTATTGCTGTAATTACAAGTGGTAAAAATGAAATCAACACTTTCATTCCTTTTGCTATATGCTCCCAATTTATTGCAAATAATGTAATTATACCAAGTGACACAAGTAAAAAACCCAGACTCATAAAAATAATAATTAGTGACTTATCTGCTTTAGTTTGTTTCACAAAATAATTCTTCGCATTAGCACATTGCTCTTCTGAAATAATTTCATTATGATTTAATTCAGTGAGCTTTTTCTCTAAGAAATTGTATTGCCTTTTATTCATAAGCATCCCCCTCTTTTTTTATTTTCAAATCATATAATTATTTATATTTTAACATAATATTTATCGAAAAACACAAAAAAGACAAGATGCTCTTTTATAGCTCTTGTCTTTAATATATTCAACCTCGTCAATAGTTAATATAATTTCTTGAACAGCTGTAACCGCTATTTTGCTACCACACATGGATTTTAATAGACGACCTACTGTTCTATTATTTCACATCTAGCAATACTACACTCTCCACATGGGGAGAAAATTTATCCCCATATATATAAACCATCGAGAAATGGCAAAAATCACGTGTGATTTTTAAAAATTTTAAATTAATTTCCATAACAATCTCATTTACTTTTTGTTATTTATTTTATATTTTAAATTTCTTCACAAATACTATTCCACCAATTAAAACAACGAATGAAATCACTGTTAAAATTATATTTTCTGATGTATTTGTAGTAGTTCCTTGTTGCATCTGTCCGATATTACGTGAATTTTCTCTATTATTCATATTACCAAATCCAAAATTTTGTCTACTATCACCTGATTCATTGAAATCATTTATATTAAAAGTATTAGTTGGTATCTTTGCATCTACAGGAATAATTTCTTCTTTTTCACCAGATTCATCTGTTGCTTCAACTTTGTTTTGAACATTATCTGTTTTTGAGTTACTTCTAAAATTTCCTTTATCTCCGAAATCTCCCATACCTTTACCCATACTTCCTAAATTTGAAAGTTCAAGAGATGAGGTATCAATCAATTCGTTTTGTGTTTCTTTTTGTTCTTCTGCTGTTGTACCAATAGTTCCTTTTAGTTGTCCTTCAACACTTTGACTTCTTAATAAACAAAATTCTTTTAATGTTTCTACTCCATCTTTAAATTCTTCATAAGTGCAGAATTTAGTTGGATCTTTTTCTACATAAGAATTTATAAGTTCATAGGCATTATCAATAATCTCAGTCATTCTACCATTTGTATAATATTCTTCTATAAATTTTTCAAAATATTCATGATATAGTTTTGTATATTCTTCATTTTGGAATATCCATGCAATCATAGGTCTATCAGTTTTATAACTATCAATAGGTTCATTTATTGTACTACTTACATTTGAAGAACCTCCAAAACTACCAAAAGCTAAATTGTAATCCCACGGTATCATTGACATCTTGCCATCTTTTTCGTAAAGATAATAGTTGTGTACTATGTTTCCTGTATAACTATCACCATTACAAACAAAATTATGAACTACAAAATATTTTATTACTTCTTCTACATCTACAACATTTTCAATATCTTTATTTTCACTTAAATTCTTTAAGCTTTCAATTAATCTGTTTTGATCTGCTATAGTTACATCTGTTTTAGCACTATCAAATATATTTTTATAGCTTTCTGGATTATCATCGATATATTGCAATTTTACATCACTACTACCCATACCTCCTGGCATATTACCAAAATCGAAATTGCCCGTATTTGGCATATCTCCACTTGACATTTCAGGCATTTCAAAATTTCTATTTCTGTTTTCTCTTGTCATGCCTTTATTAAAACTTTCGCCACTTGCTGTCTGGCTAAATATATTACCTTCCATTTGGCTAAAATCAAAATCACCAAAGTTTGGCATAGCATTTTTATCAAAGTTTCCTCTGTTACCCATATCTGGCATTTGAGGCATACCACCTTCTGATCTATCTCCAGTATTTCCATCATCTCTTTTGCCCATATTCATACCATCTGGTTTATAAAGTTCACCATAGTTACTACCATAATTACGTGTTAAGAAACTTTCTTCAACAGCTTCAACAGCTAAATAAAGTCCAAAATCTTCCCCATTAACTGTTATATATGCATAACTAGAAAGAGGACTTGCAACCCCAAATTCATTCATCATTTGATACACAAGATAATCTTTCATATAAGTATTATCTTGAATAACATTATTTAAACAAAGTTTATCTAAACCATGATATGTGTTACCAGCTTGATATTGGTCAAATTCAATTTTAAAGCTATATCTTTCTCCACCACTAGCGGATACACTACTTAAAGATGTATTACCTTTTGCTCTTATTCCAACATTTTTATAAGCTTCATTATCAATAACTACTGCACAATTTACATATTCCTCATTTTCACAATTTTCTATAAATTCGTTCCAATCATCTATTACAATATCAATAGTATGAACTTTACTTGTATCAAACAGTCTATTTTCATATCCCATTTTTACTGTTTTTTCTGTATCACCAGTATTAGTACATCCTATTAAAGCGGTTAAAATTAAAGCAAATACAATAATTATTATGCATATCTTATCTATTTTCTTATGAGTCGCCATTTAAGCTACCTCCTACCCCATATAATCGCCATTATAACTTACTAAAACAGCACTTTTTACTCCTTGCATATCTGCTAATGTATTAACAAAGTCTGTATTATCTTCTTTCATTCTTATATCTATATTTAATTCAATCAAGTCTTTTTGAACTGTTTTACTTTTTACTACACTTCTTTCAACTTGCTTTTCTAAATACTCTATTGCTTTCTTCTCACTATTTTGATTATCGCATTGTAAAACTATAATATATGGATTGTTATGTGATTTTTTATTTGCAAATATAACTAAAATCACACCTATTGCAACACTACCAATTACAGCAAGTGGAATCATTCCAGCAGCAAGTACAATACCAGCGGCTATCGACCAAAATAAAAATGCTATATCCAAAGGTTCTTTTATTGCTGTTCTAAAACGAACAATAGACAAAGCACCAACCATACCTAAAGAAAGTACAACATTAGATGTTACTGCCATAATTACTAATGTAGAAATCATTGTTAATGCTACTAAAGTAACACCAAAATTTGATGAATACATTACTCCTGAATATGTCTTTTTATATGTGTAAAAAATAAACATTCCTAAGCAAAATGCTAGTATAAGTGCAATAGACATATCTATAATACCTACACTTGTTACATTTTCTAAATAACTTGATTTAAAAATATCATTAAAACTCATTTTCATTCTCCTTTTTATCCATAAATTCTACTTACTGCATATTTTGAAAAAGCAGCACCTCTTCTACCTTCTAGCTGAACTATATCCTTTATGATTTCTGGTAGATAATTATCCCATTTTACTTCGAGGATTATTGTGTTTGTGTCACCTGCTGGAATTGTAATACAATTACCATTAAGAAAATCTGTACATTTTAAGCCAGTTCTTATATTGTAATCTAAAGTTACACGTACATTTCCCGCATCAAATGTAAATGGCTCTCTTGTATAATCCACAATGGTTTTTGGTCTCAATCCTTGTAATACCATTTTGGTATATAGTTCCAAAATAAGCTGTCTGTCTTTACAAGATTTCATCCATTCGTAATCTCCATCTATAATTTTTTGTGCTTCTTCTAAAGTTAAAGGTGCCATTTGCTTATTTCCAAGACCAGACTTCTTACTTTTCTTTTCTAATCTAATAAAACTTGTATCATCGTTATAATATCTTATACGAAACTTTTCTCTATGATTTACTCCATCTATTTTTTCACGTAATGCTTTATCTGATATATTATCAAAATATAAACTTCTTATTTTGTATATACCATCTTTCGCATAACTATCTCTTTTCATTACTGTCTGTAAACGTTTTCTTAGAATAATCATATCGTGATAAGTTATTTCATGCTTTATTTCATGACGCATTTTCATTAGCATCACCTCCCTCTGACACAAAACAATAGTAACAAGCTTTACTGAAACCAAACTGAAAAAAGTTTATATTTTTTTAACTTCATCAAATAAACATGTTTAATTCATATTTTATTCATATAATAAAATAAATTTTCAGCTTTATTTAAGGAAAGAATAATAATATAATCTTGATGGAGGTTTGGAATATGAAAATATTAATTATAGAAGATGAAGTTCTTCTTGCAGAATCCCTAAAAACAATGCTTGAATCAAAAGGATTTGAAGTAGAAACTATATACGATGGAAAAGAAGGCGAAGAATACGCATTACTTGGTATCTATGACCTATTAATACTTGATGTAATGCTACCATCTATTAATGGATATAAATTAGCTCAAAACGTTAGAAGTAAAAGAATTGGTACACCAATATTAATGCTAACTGCTAAATCTGCTCTTGAAGACAGAATTGAAGGTTTAAATGCAGGTGCTGATTATTATCTAACTAAACCTTTTGATCAAAGAGAACTTTTAGCCTGTATCAATGCCCTACTTAGAAGACAAGGAAATCAAATTAATGAACTATCTTTCGGTAATACTATTCTTGATTTAGATACAAGTATGCTTGTTTGTGGAAAAGAAAGTGTAAGACTTTCAGCAAAAGAATTCGATGTTATGCGTTTGTTATTACAATCACCAGAACATAACATTTCAAAAGAAAGTATTTTAGCCTATGTTTGGGGATATGATTCTAACGCTGTTGAAAATCACGTTGAAGTTTATGTTGGTTTTTTGAGAAAAAAATTAAATAGCATAAACTCAAATATTAATATCGTTGCACTTAGAAATTTAGGTTATCATTTAGAGGTGGCAAATGATTAAACAATTAAAAATTAAATTTATATGTATAACTATGAGTTTCATCACTATAATGCTTGTAGTTATATTAGGTTTAGTAACATTTTTTACTAGTAAAAATCTTGAAATAGAAAACATCCAAATGATGAAAGGAATTGCATCTAATCCAATGCTATTAAATAGTCCATCGGCTCCTCCAAATCATGTAAGACTCCCTTACTTTTGCCTACACTTTGACCATAAAGGAAATTTAAAAAGTGCCTCTGGTGGATATTACGATTTATCTGACGAAGATTTTATTGAAGATTTATTGAAAAAGACTTCGAGTACATCAGAAATAGGAGTAATAAAAGACTATAATCTACGTTATTATCATTTTTCTACTCCTAAATCAAATGTCATAATTTATTCAGATATATCTAGTGAAATTTCAACAATTAATAACCTTTATAAAAGCTGTGCTTTCATTGGTATTATTAGTTTTGTTTCATTTCTAGCAATTAGCATTATACTTGCTAAATGGGCAATTACCCCTGTAGATATTGCTTGGAAGAAACAAAAACAATTTATACAAGATGCATCTCACGAATTAAAAACACCACTTGCAGTTATACTTACTAATGCTGAATTGCTTCAAGATACAAATTACAATCAAGATTCAAAAAGGCAATTTGCAGATAATATATTGACTATGACACATAAGATGAAAAATCTTGTATCAGGATTACTTGAACTAACAAAAATAGAAAATGGTTTTATTAAATCTACAATGACAGATATTGACTTTAGTTCTTTAGTAAAAAAATGTACTTATCCTTTTGAACCAATGTTATATGAAAACAATAAACCTTTAGTTACAGATATTAAAGATGATATTCATGTAAATGGAAATTCAGAATACTTGCAACAAGTTATTGATATATTGTTAGATAATGCTTTAAAATATTCAACACCTAACAACAATATTCCTTTAACTTTAAAGAAAAATGGCAAACAATGTTTATTTTCAATAACTAGCACTGGAACACCTCTTAATAAACAAGAATGTCTTGATATATTTGAACGTTTTTATCAAACAAACGAAGCTAGAAACAAAGATAATAGTTATGGTTTAGGACTTGCTATTGCTAAAGATATTATAAAAGAACATAACGGAAAAATTTGGTGTGAAAGTTTCGATAATAAAAATGTTTTTTATATACTTTTAAATATGTGCTAAAAAATAAGAAACTACTTCGTTTATGATGTAGTTTCTCTTTTTATTTTTTCTTATAAATTGTAATTTGTCTTTCACTCTTAAATCTTTTATATAATTAAAATAGCTCTGCTACTTTTAGCAAAGCTACTTTTTAATACATTTCAAATTTTCATTTCTACATTAAGTATCTAATCCCCATCTTTCTCCAGCTGAATCCATTTCATTTGATGAACCAAAACCTTGGAAATAAGGTTCTCCTGTTTCAAGCTTACTCATCATTTCCATTTCTTCATCTTTTTTATTTTCATTTTCTTTCAAATACTGATTTAATTGTCTTTCATCTTCCTCCTCATCAAATTCTCTAGTTATGCTTGGATATGGTATAAATTTTTTATTATCTTTCGGACTTGTGTATGAATTTTCTTCTATATCTTCAATATTCTCGCCAAGATACATAGCTCTATATGTTATATCTTTTTCCATAAACTCAATCATACATTCTTGTAAAAGATCCACTTCATTTCCTCGCATATCATTCCAACCAAGCTTTATAATGTCTTTATACTTTTGTTCTATATCTGGCTCTTTTAATATTTCTGCATCTTCATCATTTTCTGCAATTTTTTGTTCTGCAAATTTTTTATTTCTCTAAAACCTTTTAATGTGGTTATAAGTCTTACATCTGTTTTATACCCCATTTTCTATGCCTCCATTTCCTCATCTTCTACTTGTGGTGGCTCATTTACAAGTTGCATAACTTTCTCTTTGGCTTCATCACAAAATCCTGTACTAAAAGTTTCAATGCCAATTTCATACTTACCATCAACAAAGCGGAAACCTGTATTTATTAAATCTTTATAAATTTCCTTTGTTTTTCCATAAACTCTATAAACATCGTCTTTAAAATATAGTTTTAGATTTTCGCTTAAGATATTTTCTTCGATTACCTTTTTACTTTTGACTTTTTCTTGTAGTATTAAATGTAAAATTTTATCTCTTACTTCTGGCTCTAATTTTGCAAAAGCTTCTCTGCTTATCTCAAAAACTTTTCTTTCACTATTCCATACCCCACAAAGCTCTTTTATTTCATCTTTATCTTCAAAAGTCTTGCCGTAAATTCTATATACATCTTCTACTGGATATATCTTTAATTCTCTATTAAACAATTTATCTTTAAATTCCATAAAACATACCTCCTAAATAAAAATAGATGTTACTCTAATCAAGTTCATTTTCTCGATTATATTCGCAACATCTTGTTTTCTTTTCTAATAAAATTAAAATTTTTCTAATACTTTGTATGTATTCATCACATACATTTCTTTCTTGCTCATCAACGATTTCTTTTCTAAATCTAGTATAATTCTTTAGTATTTTTTTATAATAGGAATCAAGAAATTTTTATATACTTCAACTTTTCCTGTCGAAGCTACAAACTCGCTGATTTTCATATAAATATGTCTATATCTTACTTCATAATTAACTTGCATATACCTCCCTCCCTTCATTTTGAGTATAAAAAAACACCTACTGATTTTTCAGTAAGTGTCTAAAAACATTTTTATTCTATATTCCACTCTTTCCATACGTATTCTTTGTTATATTTCTCTGCAATCAAATTGCATAATTCTTCAAGATATTGTAAATTCATTTGATAAACAACTTCTGGAGATGGACATATACTATATTCACTTTCTGGCACTTTATCTTTTTCAAAAGCTCGTATTTGCCTTATCAATTTATCTCTTTCCTTAAGCAACTTTTTATAAGTTTTATCTTTTAATTCATCAACAAAACAATTAGGGCTAATCATCATTGCTAATCAACTCCTCTATATAAAACTTGTTTGTTATACTTCCTCCCCATCTGGGATTAGAATACAAAATTGCATAAATATCTTCTATGTCATTGACACTAACCTTTTGTATATCTATTCCATCATCTGGATTATATTTATGATTTTCTTCATCAAGATTTTTAAAAGTCCATAAATATATGTAATCTCTGACATTCCCATCATATTCACTTTTATCTCCATTAAATTTAAAAGGATCTGCATAACCTATTTTTATACTTTTGTTCTTTAAAATCACTTTACATAATTTAAATTATAGTTTTACATAGCAAATTTTTATAATAAGTTTGTGGCTTTCTGTATGGAAATAGTGTTCTTTTATATTTTTTTAATTACTTCTTTTTTAATCTCTCATCATTAATAAACTTACATCTTCTTGGATTTCCTTCTGCTCTATATATAACTAAACTATCTAAATCAAATATTGAACTCCATACTGTTTCAAAATTTAATGATTTATCATACTGACACATAAATCCTTTATTACCTTTAAGTACATCCCTTATATATTCAATTATATCTTCGTTGTTATAATTTTTAAACGCACTAATTACATTGTTATATCTTTCTAAAGATTTATAGTCATCTTCTCCAAACCATTCATAAGTTTTCATATATTCAGATATAAAACTATTAACAGTACATATAATACTTAATTCATCATTTATTTTAATAGGTTCTCTAATAACTTTCTTATTTGGCGTACATTCAATGACAAGCATATCACCACTATTATCAGCAAGTAATATATATTTCACTTTTAGCTCCATCTTTTAAATAAGGTGGTAAATCATTATTTCTACCATAATAAATATGATTTTTATGATTTATTGCAAAAGCAGTACATCCTCTTACTTCTAGTGGAAAGTTGTCTTCTAAGTTATACATACAACATCCCATAGCTAAAAGCCAAGAAGCAAATTTATAATAATCAACTCCTATTATATCTGTAAGTCCTTTTATTTCTTCGCATACTTCTTTAAAATATTTTTCCTCGCTTAACACCTATATCATAGTGGTTTCCTTTAAATCTTAAATGATACATATTTTATATCATCCTCCTTAAATTTTGAGAAAGATTTTGCTCTATTTAAATGATATGATAATAAAAATTTAAGTCAATAGAATAAATTTTTTTAGTAGAAAGAAATTTTTCAAAGCAATTAAAAAGACTATCTTTTTATTGATAATCTAATCGTTAAATTGTAGTTTTCTAGTTTCCAAACCTAGCTTATTTTTTTATTTCATATATTTAGAAACACTCATCCGAAAAAGTAGCAGATAATTTACTTATTATCTGCTACTTCACATATTTAATGGGATTTTTATTCAAAATAACAAGTAATTTTCATTTTATAATTTTATTTCAAATTCTGGGCAGCCTGTACTTCCTGGTCCAACTTCATATTTATCAAAAACTATCACAATATTTCCGTTTTCATTTATATAAAATGATTGTTTTTCTGAAACTAATTTATAAAGCTCATCATAAGTTACAGAGTATAACTCATACTCACTTTCATTATTTTGTCTTTCCATTTCTTTCTCAATATATTTACTTATAATTTCCAAATAATTATCATCATTTTCAAATTTATCTTTTAATGTAATTACTTCGCCCGTAAGTTTATTTATATTATAGAATTTATGTTTTGTAGAAGACGAGCCCACAGTATTAACAACATATATATCAATTGATAAAACTTCATCATTGTCTGTTTTTACAATATAATTTGATTCAATACCTAAATGTGCATTTCCATCAAATTTCTTTAAGTCATTACTATCTCTTTCAAAATCTGCTATTAGTTGTTTTGACATTTCCTCAATTTCTGCATTTATTTTATCTTCAATTTCTTTATCGCTAATTCCTTTAATAACAGGAGTAATTACATTAGCCTCCATATTATTGTATTTAACTTCATATTTATTACCAGTTAATATTGTCACTAACGGTTTCATAAATTTATTACTTGCAATAGTGCTTGCAAAAACAGGACTTACATTTAAAGCAATCGTAAATGTAACCATAGCAGCTGCTACAGTGCTTGTAGCTATTTTAAAAATACTTATTTTTTCTTTGAACATATCATTTACCTCCAATTTTAATTTGTCTGACGCTTTGATATTTTCATATTTTTCTTTAGCTTTTTCAAAGTTTAAATCTCTCATCAAAATCACCTTCCTTATTTAGTGCTATTTTCAATTTATCTAATGCGGTATATAATCTTGTTTTTATTGTACTAATATTTTCATTCAATATGTCTGCGATTTGCTCGAAAGTCATATCTTCATAATACTTCAAAACAATAACTTCTCTATATTTAATATCCAGCTTCATTACCTGATTATATACGTCTGTATCTTGATAATTATCCTCTGTAACTAGAGTTTCTTCTGCAATATCATCTATATAAATAATTTTTGATTTTGACTTTAGATATGTATTGGCAGTATTTACCACTATTCGATAAAGCCAAGTTCCCATATAATAATCTTTTTTTAAAGAATTTATAGAATGTAATGCTCTTTTTATGCTTTCGTTTACAATATCTTCGGCATCAGCTTGATTTTTTGCATAAGAGAAAGCGAGTCTATATATTTTATCAATATTATTTGTAACATATGTTTTCAATTTTTCTTTTTTTATTTGCATGCAATTTTAACTCCTTTCATTTTTTAGACTATTATGATTATATAAAAAGTTTGAAATTTTTAAATATTTTTTAATCAAAATTAAATAGAGATTAGCTTTTACACTAATCCCTATAAATTACTATTTATCTGTATCATACACATACAATTCCATTTTATCTGTCATCTCTATTTTAGAATACTTCATTTCTTTTATATGACTTGGTAAATCTTCTGTCATTCCCTCATAAATTGTTTCTGTATCATTTAATATTACCCTTATGTCTAAAAGTCGCATACTTGATATACTTCCATAAGTTTTCACTTTAACTCCTCCTTATTACAACATTTCTTTCATAAATTCTGTGTAATAATCATATAGTTCTGCTTCAAAACATACAAAAAATACTTTTTCAATGGTAGATGACTCAATATAATTAGCAACTGTTTTTAATGCAATTCTTGTACCAATATCTTTTGGACAACTATATACTCCCATACCAATGCAAGGGAAAGCTATCGTTTTCAAATTATATTCTTCTGCTAATTTTAATGAGTTCAAATAGCAATTTTTCAATAATTCTTCTTTTGGCACTTCATATTCTCTATACCATTCTGGTGCGACTGTATGTATAATGTGTTTGCTTGGCAATTTATTTCAATTTTCATCTTTATCATTCCTTTGATAGTCAATATCACAGAGATTATTATATCAAATTTAAATTTAATAATCTATACTTCAGCTTCATAAACTGTATTACTTCTTTGAGTTTCTTCTTCATCAATAGCTCTGATTTCATCTTCATATTTATCTACATTCAACTCTTGGTCTATTTCAGTTTGTCGCTTTGTTAATATTTCTAATTCTTCAGCATATTTAAATGGTTTTTCAAGTTCAATTTTACATTGTTCAACCTGCCTTTCTTTATCTTTTTTATTTTCAATAGCATTATCTAATAATTTAGGTAATTCATTTATTTTTTCGTTGATTTTAGTAATATTCAATGATGGTATTAATTTAAGTTCAAATTTTTGTATTGTTTCCCCTTTTATAAGTAATTCTTTTGTTGGTAGTTTTACATTTCCAAAGAAATCTACATTACTTTTACTTATTAAAGCTATGTCAAAACCTCTATACTTACACAAGCCTTTCAATATCTCTTGGTAATATTTTAGTTAGGTTATCTTGTAGTCTGTAAATCGTACCATTATATTGTTTTTTCAAATCTTTTAGTCTGTTTACTTCCATATCTACTTTAAACTTTTCTAAAATCATAGGGTTTCCACTTGCAATAGCTTTTACTTGTTCATAATTAAGACTACTATCATCTATATCCTCCATTTTTTTACCAACAACTTTACCTCTCATAATTTGAGCTATAAACTTATGTTTTGTTTCATTTCAACGAGAAATGATTTTGCTTTCATCTCTTTTTCATTCGGTCTGCCCATTTGTGGAGCAAGAGATAAAAACGCTTCTTCGGCTGTCATCTCCATTTCGGAAATGAAGTCCACACCTTTCTCGGCAACCTCAAAAAGAATTGCCGACCCTGTCGGAGCAAGATTTGATTTCACTTGCACCAAATATCTTTCCGCAGGTACTTCCTTGTTCGGTGTGCGTGTGATTGCAAGAATGCTTCTTGCAGCACCCGCAATGTCAATCGAGCCGTTGGTGCGGTAGAGTGGATTATTATCTTTCATCTTGTTCATATGAGCGATAATGACAATCGCACAACCCGTATCTTTCGCAACCGCTATCAGATGGTTAAACTCGGTTCTTGTTTCGTTGGCATTGTTCATAGAGCAGTTCTCTCCGATATACGAACTCAATGAGTCAAGAATTAAGAGCTTTGCATTGTACTTTTCAATCGCTTCACGAATGCGGTTATCTCCGAAAGACAAAGTCTTTTCATCTTCCTTGATGAAGATAAGGTTTTCTACGTCTCCGCCGGCAGAATTGAAACGGGGTACTACGGTATCGTCTGCGTCATCTTCCGTTGTCTGATAGATAATAGTCATCGGCTCGTTTTCTTCCGTTTCGGCAAAGGGTAGAGGTTTACCCTTTAAGAGCAGGGCTGCAACGGAAAGCATTAACTTGCTTTTACCATCGCCCGGATCTCCCTGCAACAGCGTAACCTTGCCAAACGGAATATACGGATACTATAGCCATTTTACTTCTTTCGGCTCAATTTCACTTGCCTTGATAATTTCAAGAGGTACGCTGAAATTCATTTCATTTTCAATCTGTTTCATCATTCTTTGTTCTCCTTTTCGTCTGAAAATATAAAAACCACAGATTGATACATCAGCCTTATTTGTGTTGCTTTTCGGGGCTTAAATCAAGGGAAAATCCTCGTTCTAAGCCTTTCAAAAAAGGAACACAAGGTCTTTGTACTAACCTGTGGTTATGTATGGAATTGTGGGTTTTGGGGCAACAAAAAACACCGTATTTCTACGGTGCTTTTTGCTTCAATACTTGTCTTTTAGTTTCAGACAAACTGGAAGTTGTTTATTAAACCTTTTTAACCTTAACCAACAACATCATAGGTCTACGCATTTCATTACACATTCCCGGCATACCCATCATATCTGCCGGAGGCATTGCTTCCTCAATAGCCTCAATTTGAAAACCACATTTTA
>CASDSU010000030.1 GCA_949283575.1 uncultured Eubacteriales bacterium | reverse complement strand
TTTGTTTTTTGTAATTTCTGCTATATCTGGGTTTTGACTAGAAATGGGTATACGTGCATCTAGCAATTCTATGACAATATCCACCAATCTTACATCTTCTATAATTTGTCGTTTCGTTTTTGCCATATGACCTGGATACCAGTTGATTACACTTTTATGCAACCCCCCTTGTATTTCATTGTTCTTCATAAAAATTCTACTCCTTTCGCACTAAATTTTTAATTAAATCAAGTGTTTTTCCTTATATATTATACCACATTGTTTTTACTTTTTAGATACCTTTCTGCATTTTCATATTCGTCTTTATACCTAAATATTATATCTACACCTTTTTCATTATTAACAAATATATCTTTAATAAAACTATCTACAATATTTCTGTCTATCGTTTTTATTTTTCCTGTTTTTTTAAAGTTATTTATCCAATCCAAATTATAGGAATTAATTTTACTGATTTCTAAATTTTCTTTCTCCATATTTAATTTATTTATTTCATATAAATATTTTTGTTTAAAATCATCATAATCTTCTTGTGATATGAAGTCACATCGGTAGTCTTTTACCAATTCGTTTAGTAATACTTGATATTTTTCTAATTCTTTTTCTATTTCGCTTATTCTAATTTCTTTTAATTTAGCATTATACTCTACTCTTGAAACTGAAATAACATCTTCAATTTTATTACTAATATCACATACCAATTCTATGTGTTGATTTAAAATTTCTAAAACAACTTCATCCAGTTCTTTTTCTTGTATATAATGTTTATTACATTGTCTGGTATTATAATAAGTGCTACAGTAATAATATACTTTTTCCTTATTGTTTTTTATTTTAGTTTTCCTATATAGATTGGCACCACACTCTGAGCATTTTAAAAAACCAGTATATTTATAAAATTTTCCTTCTTTATTTACTCTGACATTTCTATTATATAAAATATCCTGTACTTGATTAAATATTTCTTCTTTAATAATAGCATTATGTCTTTTCTTTGAAACAACCCACTCATCTTCAGCAACTCTTACCATATTGTGTGTTTTATGACTTATTCTCGTTCTCTTACATTGAACAAGTGAGCCAATATATGTTTTATTTTGTAATATGGTATCTAACATTTTAGTATTCCATCTACGACTAATTCTACTAACTTTTATATTATACTTTTCTTTTAAATAAACACTTGGTGTCAAGATATTATTGTTAGTTAATTCTTCTACTATTTCCTGTTTGCTTCTACCTTTTAAAGCTAAATCAAATATTCTTTTTACTATATTTGCAGCGTCTTTATCTATAATGAGTTTATGTGGATCATCTGGATCTTTCAAGTATCCATAAGGAGCAATTTTTCCTATAAAATTACCTGACTTTTTACTGGCTTTTAATGCTGTTCTCATTTTCTTTGATGAATCTTTAGAATAACTTTCATTTAGAAGATTTTTAAATGGTATTTCTAATGACTGCATTATATTAGGATTTTTAATAGAATCGACATTATCATTTACTGAAATAAATCTCAAACTGTATTGTGGTACTATTTCATCAATAAAATTTCCGACTTCTATATAATTTCTTCCCAACCTTGATAAATCTTTTACTACTACACCATTTATTTTTCTATTTTTAATATCATTAAGCATTCTTTTATATCCCGGTCTATTAAAATCTGTTCCCGTATATCCATCATCAACGTAGTCTTTATATACAATTATATCATTTTTGTCAAGTAAATAATCATCTATAAGCCTTTTCTGATTAGCAACACTATTTGATTCTTCTTCATTTCTTTCATCAAATGAACGCCTGCGATAAATCCCTATTTTCCATTTCTTCATTGATTTTTGCTTCCTCCTCTTCTAAATAATTTATTAATCCTAAATATTCATCTTGATATTTGAATTTAATGTCTAGGCTACCATCTTTTCTAACATAGATAACTTCTATTAATTCATTTAAGACTTCTTTTGAAAGATTTTTAATTCTTCTATTTCTCTTATAATGACCTATCCAATAATCATTTTTTCTGATTTTCTTTATGTTTTCCCTATATGTTGATGTATATAATTCTATGTCCTCATTTAACTTGGCAATTTTAGATTCGATTTCTTCAGATAATTTAATAAATTCACTTCTTTCTAATTTATCAAATTTCCATTCCTCATAATATTTTCTCTTTTGCTCTTTTAAATTAGATATTTTTATTTCTGAAATTTTTACATTATTTTTATATTCATTTTCGATAGAACTCTGATTATTCTTAAAATACAGTTTAGACAAACTTTTTTCTAATTCAATTACTAATTTCACTTGTACTTGAATTGCCTCTAATACTGCAGTTTCTAAATTACTCGTTTTTATCTTATGTGATGAACAAGATTTACTTACTTGCAAATAACTCATACAAAAATAGTTTGAAAGTTGTCGTTTGCCTCTAAAATCTTCTTGTTTGGTCATTGCTCTGCCACAATCGGCACATTTCAGTATTCCCCTAAATATTGAGTAGTTTATTGGTGTATTATGTGTTTTCTTTTTATCATTTTGCTTTATTATGGTTTGAACTTTATAAAAATCTTCTTTGGGTATTATTCCCTCGTGAGTGTTTTCAGAGCGAACACATTCATCTTCATCTTTAGAAATAATTTTTTTACATCCAAAAGTAGCCCTTGTAGTTTTTAATTGTACTAGATTTCCGATATACACTTCATTATGAAGCATTCTACCAATTGTAGATGTACTCCATAAATATTGTGACTTTATTTCAAAAGGTTCTAATGTAAGTTTTCTTTTTTTCCTCCTTTGTAATTCTTTTCTGCACAAAATTCCATTATCATTAAGATACTGGCAAATCGTTGGTCGACCACTCCCTGATAAAGCCATATCAAATATTTTTTTTACTACATCTACTTCGTTGTGATCTGGTATTAAATGATGTTTATCTTCTGGGTCTAACATATATCCATAAGGTGGAGTTCCTGCAACAAATTGTCCACCCTTTGCCATAATTTCATAAGCACTAGAAACCTTTTTTGACAAATCCCTTGAATAATTTTCATTCATAAGATTTTTTACTGGTACTATCAAACTACTTATTGATTCTGGGTCTAAATACGAATCAACATTATCATTTACAGAGATAATTCTTATATCATATATTGGAAATATTTCTTCAATATATTTTCCAACCTCTTTATGATTTCTCCCTAACCTTGATAAGTCTTTTACAATAATTCCATTTATTTTACCGTTTAATACATCTTGTAACATTCTTTTAAATCCCGGTCTTTCAAAATTAGTACCAGTATATCCATCATCAATATAATAATCTTCAATTTCTACATTTGGCAGATTTTCTATAAAAGATTCTATTAATGCCTTTTGATTTTTAATAGTATAAGATTCACTATTTTCTCCATCATCAAATGATCTTCTTCCATATACACCTAGTAGCCATCTCTTATTTTCATCATTTTTTCTACTCTGCTTTTTATTTCCACGACCTGCCATTTTCACCTCCTCCTTTCAAATTATGAATAAATCATAATTCAAATTTGTTTTTTTTACGAAGGTGGAAATTTTAGTTTTGCAGACTTGACTATCTATATAAATTTTTTAGTACATTAGTCAAACAATCATCAGCAGTTTTTTCTGTATCAGAGAACCTTATCCTTACTAATTTACCTTTAACTTTAAAAATATAAGGATTTTTTACTTTATTTAAAAAATCAAGTATTCTTTCATTACTTGATTTTCTCTTATCTATTTTAATGTCTGTTATTTCATCAACGTCATTAAGACTTACATCATCTAATGACATACTCTTACATTTTTCTAATTTTCGTTCTAATGACTTAATATCATATTTATTCATTATATATATCTCCTCTTTCTTATCTTTCTAACTTTTAAATCAAACTCATCACTTGATTTAAAACCAAAAATATCGCATTTAAGCAACACATCTTCAACCATCTGCATTGCTTCCTTGCGATTATTTGCTTTAACTTGTATATCATCAACTCCACCGTTACATATCACACTAACTATAAAGTCTTTTCTTTTTTTGAACATATCTATTTCCTTTCATTTATATTTATTAGTTATATCAAAAGCCTCTATCATTGCCTTATTTATCTCATCAATTTTTTCTGGCTCTATTTTACAAAGATATTCTTGTAATCTCTGCTTATCAATTACTCTTATTTGTTCAATTAAAATAATCGAATCGTGAGTTATCTTTCCATTTTTCTTAATAATAACGTGTGTAGGTAAATTAGGCTTTGAATTAACTTTACTTGTAATAGGTGCTATAAGCACAGTAGGACTATATTTATTACCAATATTATTTTGGACAATTACCACCGGTCTATTGCCACTCTGTTCACTCCCTATTATCGGATTTAAAGAAGCATAATAAATATCGCCCTTTTTTATATCATCTGTCATATTTTTCAACTTTATAGATAATTCGTGGTGGCTCTTGAAATAAGTTTAATATATTTAACTTTTTATTTTTTAAATAATCAGTCAATACTCTATCTACATCCTGTTTGGCTTTAACCATACTTTCTTGTGAATGATCCATTGTAGTTTCAAATATCAGTTTAATTCTCACTTTATATCTTTTTCTTTTCATATACATTCTCCTCCTTTATGTATAAAAGCCAAAGTATGGACATACTCAGGCTTAATTTATCTTTATTTTTATTTTGTTTTTATAACTGATATTTCTCCTCGAAACCCCTCAGCCTACGGGAAATCATCAAACGATTGACTGCTAATCAATCTCACGGGAATTCCACCCTCTTGAGGATCGCTCAAGACTGCCCCCATTGCGTGAGTCTGTGGCTAGGCAGGAGTATCTTTAACCCTGTTGTCTGTCTTGGCAATATTAGGAGCAACCTAATTTTATAATCAAGTATTTCTCGCTCGCTTTTATATCTATAAAAGGTCTTGGCGTACTTATTAACGTGCTTATCCTCTCGGAATAACAACAGGAACGTATTTGATGAAATGAATATCAAATTTTCAAAGAACGTCCTGCCCCCCACTGAAAAGGAGAACAGGTGAAAGGGATAACTTACCCTCTCATCTGTTTCCTCACTTAAATAAGTTTTGTATAGTCTAAAATTTTAATTTTTTAGAAATCTTTTCTATTGCTATATCAACACTAAACTTTACTGCCATTTTCGTACAGTTTTCTTCTTGTGCAATTTCTTCAAAAGTCATATTTCTAAAATAATATTTTTCTAATCTCCTCTTTTGTGTTTCTGGTAATTCTTGAATAGCTTTTTTTAGTTCTTCAGTTAATATCTTTCTGACTACTTCATCATCTACACTCAAAGGCTTGTCCATTGCTCTATTGTTTAAATTATTTTCATATATTTCAGAATGTTCTATATGACGATCATATTCATTCAATTCCTTAATATCATCAAGTTCAAACTTATCAAAAGTTTTATATATTTCTTCGCTAACTTCTATATTTTGTAATATACCTTTACCATCTTTAAATGAAACGGTATAAACATTTCTTTCTTCACAATAATTTAATGTATAAGGGTTATCCTTACTTTTTCTTCTTTTTGGGCGATTTGCCATTTTTCTTTCCTCCTATCAATTTGAATTTTTTTAAAAACAAATTGATAAGGTGGATCACGGCACCCAATATTTATTGCATTAAAAGCAACAAAAAAAAGGTCAAACTCACCTTGTAAATAGGTGAATCTGACCTTATTCTTAACTGCATTATGTTGTTTATTTACTTTTCCCGGAGAGTGGTATTTTTCTTTCCCCATAGGCAATAAACCTCCATAAACGAACGCTATTGCCTTTCAGTTACACATAAAGTTATAAATACTACTCTAAACTTTTTGTATGTATAATTTTTAAAATTAAATTAGCCAGTAATAAAGAAGTCTATCTAAATAGAAAAACACTACATACTACTAATTTTTAATTACAATTCTATTTATTCACTACTACCACTTATCCTTCTTTCTATATTACATAGCACTAGGCAATGCTATATTGCCCACATTATACGACATATTACTCGAAAAATTTGTCGAAATTTGTATAGAACGCAAAAATTGTTAAAAAAAATAAAACTATGACTATGTTTGTCGCAGTTTTATTAACATAATTATATATTTTTTTCAATTATTAGTGGATTTATTTCTATAACTTGATAACCTAAATCTTCTATTTCAGTTTGTAAAAATAACATTATTGTTTCTACATCTACACTATCATTATGTTTTGGTAACAGTTCCTGTGTCCATATCGCCACTAATTCTAATAAATTCTTTTTGCTATCTGGATTTTCTTTTAAATATTGCACTAACCTTTCTGCTATTATGTGAGCCATCTTTGAATGGTCTTTGTCATTGTTTTCTTTGCAATACTCACAATATTTTAATAGATGATCCTCAACATATTCTTCTTTCTTACATAAAGTATATTCATTATTGAAGTCTGGATAAAACTCTGTTGGCAAGAAATGATATGTTCTTAATTCAATAGCAACAGTATAATATTCTAATTCTTTTGGTACTAATGACCTTACTATTTGCGAATATGTTTTGTTGACTATTACCTTTTTATAATACATATTTATCATTTCATTTACTACTTTTTTCGCTTCTGTATCAAGCATATCTTCAAATTCTCTTAATAAAGTATTCATATTTATTTTCCTTTCTTTTTAATTCTTTTTCATTTATATCTTAATAAGTTTTAGTGGTATTAAGTTATAACACCTATATCTTTATAATTTATATATGAATAAGTTATATCTTAACAACTTATACTAAAAAAAGATTGGAGGTGTCTAGTATTGAAATCTATGGAATTAGTTGGTCTTAATACAAAGTATTATCGATACCAACAACGCTTAACACAAGAACAGTATGCTAATAAAACAAAATTCAAAATCGCTTATATCAGCACTATTGAAACCGGTGACGCAAATCTGACTTGTAAAAATATAGATTCTATTGCAGAATCTCTTGGAATAAAACCTGCCGATTTATTCAATGAAGAAACTGCAAAACTTGCTAAAAAACTACCACCAAGAGTTGATATGTATAAATAAATTATAATACTGTTTCTTTCAGTATGTCATAAATATTTTTCCAATCTTCTCCATACCTTATATCTTCAAAGCTATAACTTTGTAAAAATGGATCGGATAGTAATAAATCTTTATGATTAAGAGGACTATTAACTAAAATGTATAATAGTTCTTTTTTTTGTGTATCATTATCCATTTTATAAATTGCTTTCATTA
The DNA here is from genome assembly GCA_949283575.1 of uncultured Eubacteriales bacterium. Taxonomy (GTDB): domain Bacteria; phylum Bacillota; class Clostridia; order TANB77; family UBA1234; genus UBA1234. Next base: position 810 of record CASDSU010000030.1, on the reverse strand, counting down.
TTTTATAACAGTCCTTTTTAAAATCAAACAAGTGCTTATTTACCAACTTTTGTAAGTTTATATAACATACTTCACTTAATGCTTTTTCACAACATTCATATAATTCTGGTATTGCAGGTATCCTCTTACTTATCGCCTCACTATCGTTGATATTATGTATCAATGGTAAATCTTTTTCATAAATCATTTCTTTTTCGGTAAGTGCTTTGTTTTTAATTACTTCATCTATGTCAATTATTTCATTTTCTAACAACATAATAACAGTTTGTATTCTTTGAAATAATGGTGTTGCATAAAAGTCATAATTTTCAAAAGCAAATAATAACCCCTTTCCATCAAAAAAATTATAATCAATTATAAATATAAGCGAATCAAAAAATTTTATTAAGTTCTTTATTTCTTCTTTATCGTAATGCTTTATCTTTTCTAAAACATTTGGATAATTATGCAATGACTCGAAAATACCTTTTATATCATATTTATATAATACATAATATTTATCTAAATCTTCTTTTATTTTCTCCTTTACTACCATTTTTTTACAGTCCTTTCTAAAAATAAAAACAGTACAAAAATAACTCTAATGTACTGCTTTTAGATGTCTTTCAATTCTTTAATTTATATCTTAACAATATATATCTTAACATGAAAGGCATTATACCATTATATTTTTAAAAAGTCAACCGATTTCGGCGTATATTTTAAGTCTAATTTTGTTAAAATTTATATGTTGTAGGAGGTGTTAGTAATGTTATTTAAAGAAGCTGTAAGTAGCAGAATTTTAGATTTGTGTAAACAATACAACTATAC
>CASDSU010000029.1 GCA_949283575.1 uncultured Eubacteriales bacterium | reverse complement strand
ATGATAATTAAATAATAGACAAAAAGATGATTTTGAATGGAGGAGCTTATGAAAAAGAAAATGATTATAACATTTGTAATAATATTCTTTCTAATAATTTACTTACTAAATAATTATCTTGATAAAACTAGATTAGAAACAGGCATTAGCTCTGTAGAATATAGTATTTCCAATATATATTACAAAGATAAAGAAGAAACAGAATATCCTGAAAAAATATATGAAGATGAATCATATGTTTACTATCTACCATATTATAAGAGTGAGAACATCATTATTGAATATAGGGATAATTATACTATGAATTTGAAAGATGCTTTAACTCAGAAAAAAATTACGATAGATAATTTAATAGAAAAACTTAAAATAATTGTTGTGGAAGAAAAAAGAGGTGGAAATGTAAAAAGCGTAGCTAACATACCTAATATGAGATTTTTGTCAGGGAAAAATGCTGAGGAATTAAAGGATATATTACTTAGCGTTCCAAAAGATACGATTTATAAGTTATGGGGACAACCAACTGGTAGAATAAATGGTTGGGATTATGAATATTGGGATTTTAGCAGTGGTGAACACCCGATAATAATTTCGTATGATTCAGATGAAAATATCGATAATGTAATAAATACTTTAAGAATAGGTCAAGATGAATTTTGTTTATCTAACGATGATTTTAAAGTTTTGTTGAATTATGAAATGCCACTAATTAATAAAAAACCTATTGAAATAAAAAATGAAAGAATGGATGGATATAGTTGGACTGATTATAAATATGACAATATAGAATTAAGAGAAAGTCCGAGTTTTGAGAGTAATGCATATAATATGATTACAAAAATTGTAACAACATCATCTGATTATAAAACAACAAGAGGAATAAAGGTTGGAGATTCTTTAGAAACGTTAGAAATAAAATACAATAATTTGAAAAAAACTATGATAAGTTCAAATGAAACTATTTGCGTATATGATCCACAAGATGATTGGGGAACAAATAAAATATATTTTGAATTGAAAAACAATACTATTACAAAAATTACCATGGAATGCAGTGAAGAGTAATAAATAAAATTAATTGAATCTTATATTAATTATATTCGATTTATATAAATAAAAACGTGGAAATGTTATATTGCGTATTACTACAAAATTAAGAATTGTACAGATAGTGATTTATAAAAATATATAATGCATGCATATATAAATTTATTAATTAAAAGGAGGATCCTTATGAGACTAAAAAGAATATTTTGTTTAATTTTAGCCTTGCTAATGGTATCTATATTTACATTTAGTTTTGCATCTTCAACAAAGAAAATTGTTACAGATAGCACGGTTAGTATTTACGACACAAATCAGTATGATTATGTTATGACAGGAATGAATGGTACGGTATTGTATGTTGATTCGATAAGTTCTAACGAATATAAGAATTTGTTAAAAATATTGTATCCGAATGGAATATTAGACGAACAAGGGCAAGAAATTGGAGGAATAAATAATAAAGAGGAGGTTCGTGAAAAGTTTATAGCGGCTAATATGAATGCATATACAATGATAAACAACCAAAAATCTAAAGTTAATTTGGAACCATTTTATATAAATATTGAAAATGGTTCTAATGGGGAGTATGATTATTTATTTTATAAGGCTTGTGTGAATGATGATGTTTTTGTATTTCCATCTGAATGGAGAACTCAACCATTTGGATTCATACCGTCAAGTGAAACAAATTCGTATTATGTATATACAGATAGAGGCATATGGAGCATTGATGTAAACGAATTACGAGCTGATAAAATTACAACTGATATATTTGCTGGAAAATCATATGATGAAATTAGAAAAGACAAAATTGATAATGGGGGATTCTTATTATGGATAGATAATGTAATATTAAGTCCAAATAATGAATATATAGTTTATCGTACTAATCGTGACACTAACGACTTAAGCGCAATGTCAATATGGAAAATTGATATAAATGATGGAAAAGAAGAAAAAATTCTTGATGCACATATTGATAATGATATTGTAGGTTTTATTTCTAATGAAAACATAGTTGTGGGTTCAACTAAAAATACTAGAATGATAAATGTAATCAATAAAAATATAAATAACATTGCTATTCCAAAGTTAGAAAATGTAATGGTAAAAGGTGTATGTAATGGTAAATTAATATATACAAGTTATGAAAATGGCAGTTCCTTAAGTACTTTAGTTGCAAATGATGTTAACTTAAATAATGGAAATATTACAGAGCTAAACAAATTTAATGGTTATATTACAGGATTTCCAGTGTTTTCAAATGATGGAAATCAATTTGCATTTATGTGCGGCAATGATACGGAAAAAATAGCTAAAGAAGTAACGATAGTTAATTTAAATAAAAATGAGTATAAAGTACTAGGTAACAAAGAGGGTGTAAATGTTGAAAATATCATTTGGGTAGAAGATGAGTTTCTTATAAAAAATAAATAAGAAAAATTTACACTTGATTTTACAGCAGAAGAAATAAAAGGGCAAGGCGATACGAATGTTAGTCCTTTAGCTAATGGCAGTAGTTACAATACAAAAGCATAAGGTTTGAGATGTGCTTAAGAAAAAAGTGGGATATAAATTCTAGCTATGGGGATATTCAAAATTTGGGGATATTTTTGGGGATATTCAAATATCCCAAGTTCTCAAATGCACTTGTGGTAAGGGACTTAAAAAAGGGTGGTTCACATCCACCCCTGCCTACCAATGAAAAGTCGTGTAAAGCACGGCTTTTTTTGTTGGTGGTATCAGGGGGGAGGTTCGAAAGGTAGCCTGAAATTTACTTAAATCTTTTAATTAATTTAATTGGTAATTTGAGAATATAGTGATAAAATGAAACAAGGAGATGATGAAAATAAGTAGTATTTTAATAATGATTGATGCCATTATATGTATTTGAAATAGTGGAAAAAATCAACTATTTTTGAAGATAGAACAAAAGTATATATGCTTTTCTCCAGAAATTAGGGTAAGAAGAATAAATGATGGACAGCAGTATTCTTTTGCAGTAAAAACAAATATGACATCGGATGGAATGACTAGAGATGAGATGGAAAAGAAAGTTGCTGGATGGTGACTATTTGATAGCAATTGATATTTTTGATGAGCAATTGGAAGGATTAGCATATTTAGAAATAGAATTTGAAAATCAAGAAGAGGCACTAAATTTTGAGACTCCAGATTGGGTAATAAAAGATGTGACAGATGATGTGAATTACAAAAATGGATATTTAGCTAGATATAGTATCCCAAATAGTTTTTTTGAATTTTAAAATGTGACAGAAATGTATAGTGCATCTACTAAGATAAATATTTTAAGAATAAGGGATGGAATTGTTACTGAAGATTATGTTGTAAATTCGAGGATTGTATGGCCAGATACAGGGGAAGAAGAATATATTTTAGGCGTACCAATGAGCACTGTATCGAGAGAAAATGTACAATTTAATTTTAATATAAGTTTTTTTGAAAAATTATTTAGTAGGAGAAAAGTATGAAGAAGGTTTTATTTGTATGCCTTGGCAACATATGTCGATCGCCAATGGCAAAATATATTTTTAAGGATTTAATAAAGAAAAACAATTTAGAAAATCAAATAATGGTGGACTCGGCAGCTACATCGAGCGAAGAAGTAGGAAATGGTATTTATCGTCATGCGGCAGCTAAATTAAGAGAAAAGGGAATAGAGTTTGATAATCATAGAGCAAGGCAAATAACACCTCAAGATTATGAGAAATATGATTATATAATAGCAATGGAAGACAGAAATATTTCAAATATTTTAAGAATTGTGAAGCATGATTCAGAAAATAAAATTCATAGGATTTTAGACTATTCTAATTCTCCTAGAGATATATCAGATCCGTGGTACACAGGGGATTTTGAAACAGCATATAACGATATTTTAGAAGGTGCAACAGCTTTTCTAGGGTACTTGTTAAATAGTAGAAAATAAAGCTAAAATTGATATCAAAAATACTTGAAAAATAATGTAAAAAATGTCAAAATTTTACGAATAAAACTATTTGCAATAACAGATATTTATGCTATAATAAGAATAACCCTACAGGGTACGACACGATGAGTTTTATTTAGAACCAACACTAAATATGAGGGAGTTTGGTACTTTAGGCGCTGTGTGCATGCTCAACCATTTATCGATTGAGAAGCCCGTAAACGCTTAAGAAAACACCCACCTGTCGGAGACAGGGCTCTTAAATTCACTCATTAATGACGGCTTATGTGGGGATTTTAATTTTGTAATAAAACATGATTACTTCTTAAAGTAGTCATGTTTTTTTGACGAAAAAAAGTATAAAAAAACTTGGAAATTGGGACGGTTCCTTTTTCCAAGTTTTTATTTTTACATATCTCCACTTATATCTTTAATCACGGCATCGTTTATAGCAGTATAGCAATATTTATTGCTTGGATCCCATAAACAAAAGTCGTAAATACCTAAATCATACAGAGCTTGAATTTGCTTTGTAACTTCTTTATCTCCATAAACTAAATAATTTCCACTGCCAAGCCAAGAAGCTGTGAAATCTTGAATGTATGGTCTAAATTTAGCAAGTTTAATGTTAGTTGAATCACCACTATGTAAGTTTTTATAACTATCGTATCTTTCAAAAGCGTCTTCCATAGAATAATAAACGATTTCATATGGATTTTTATCTGGTTTTGCAATTTTGTATTCATTGTAGTAATAATGGGAAGGATAAACCATCGGACATACAACATCAACTATACTTGAAATTCTTGAAAAATCTTGACCTATATTTTCAAAGTCCCCATCACGTTTTGTAGTTATTCCAAAAACATCAGCAGAAACTACAACATCATATGGTTCTAACTCTTTCATTACTTTCTCTAAAAAGCCTGCAATCATATCAGATTTTGTTTTTGTGTCTCTATCAAAGCCATAAGAGATTGTACTTGTTTTACCTTCAGAAGATGGAAAACGAATATAATCAAATTGAATTTCTTCAAAACCTAATTCTGCAGCTTCTTTTGCAAGAGCAATTGGATAATCCCACGAAGATGTATTATAAGGATTTGGCCAAGCATTTCCGTTATAATCTTTCCATACACTTCCATCACTTGTTTTATAAGCAATAGAAGAAACTTTAGATGCATAAAGAGGATCTTTAAAAGTAACGATTCTACCAATAACATAAAAACCTTCTGCTTTCAATTCGTTAATTACATCAGTTATATTAGAAATCATTTTTTGAGAAGCTTTAATATCAATTGCTGTTTGAACAGATGAATCATAAGAAAGCTGGCCAGCTTCATCTTTTATATCAATAACAACAGCATTGTAACCATTTTCCTTTAGTGCAGTGATAACAGATTCTCTAATTTTTTTTGTCCCCATAACCCAGCCTGTAGTATAAACGGCTTTTACGTTCTCAGGTATTTTTTTATTAGAAACGTGTGAATCAGCAGGTGGATTGATTTGTTCATCAGTTGGGTTGTTGACTAAAGTATCATTCGTTACATCGGGATTAAAATCTCCAGAAACGACATCACCAGAATTAACAATTACATCACCAGAAATATTATCTCCACTAAAAAATAAATCATCAGAATTTGTTTCTTCTTTTATAAAAAAATTATCATTGAAGCCAATAAGTAAACCTAATATGGCAGAACAAGTTACAACGATAATTGCAATCAACTTATTATTCATAAAATCACCTCATAAAATTTAAACTCATTATATAATAGATTGTAACAAACACAAACAAAAAAACCAAAAAACAAAGATAAAGAAAATAATAAACTTTGATGAAAAAAAATAAGCAAAATGTTAAAATAATATTGTGATTGGAGAAATTCAATCACAATAT
>CASDSU010000028.1 GCA_949283575.1 uncultured Eubacteriales bacterium | reverse complement strand
TCTTTAGAATTTATTCCGACCTTATTGCAAACACATCTTGTGACTTCTGCATTATCTCCCGTAAGTACTATAACTCTTATTCCAGCATTATTTAATTTACTTATAGATTCTTTTGCACTCTCTTTTGGTGGATCTAAAAATCCAATAAATCCGAGTAACACCATATTTTTTTCATCAGAAACATCAAAATTATCTATATTTACAATATCATTTTTCTGACATACTGCAACTACTCTTAATCCTTCTTCATTTAATCTTTTACTAATTTTCAATATGTTTTCTTTTATTTCTTTTGATATTGGATTTACTTGACCTTTATAGTCAACCATTGTACATATATTTAAAATTTCTTCAACAGCACCTTTTGTTATTAGTTGTTTTTTAGTTCCATCTGTTACGACTACTGATAAACGTCTACGAGAAAAATCAAATGGTATTTCATCTATTTTTTTATATCTATCTGCTACCTCTTGCATTCCAGTTTCTAATGCTCTTTTTATAACAGCTTCATCTATATTTCCTTTTAATCCTGTCTGAAAATAAGAATTCAAAAATGCATGTTTTAAAATTCTTGGTTCTTCGTCTCCGTTTATATCTAAATATTTTTCGAGAACAATTCTATCTTCTGTCAAAGTACCAGTCTTGTCAGTACATAATATATTCATAGCTCCAAAATTTTGTATAGCATCTAATTTTTTTACTATAGTTTTCTTTTTTGACATTCTAACTGCACCTTTTGATAAACTTGAAGAAAGAATAACTGGTAATAAAAGTGGTGTTATACAAATAGCTATTGCAACAGCGAATGTAAAAGCTAATACAATATCATGTTTTTCAACATTTATAATAAATACTAATGGAATCATAATAAGCATAAATTTAATTAATAATCTGCTAATACTTTCAATTCCTTTTTGAAAAGCTGTCTTTTCTTTACCTGTGCTAATTGTGTGTGCAATCTTTCCAAAATAAGTAGAATCTCCTGTTTTTATAACAACTCCTTTAGCTGACCCCGATATAACATTTGTACCCATAAAACATATATTATTTAATTCCGCTATATTGTTTAATTCATTTTTAAAATCTTCTAACTCAACTGTTTTTTTTACGCTATCGGATTCTCCTGTTAAAGAAGATTGACCTACATACAAATCCTTTGATTCAATTATTCTTAAATCGGCAGGAATTATACTACCTGCTGATAATATAACAATATCACCGAAAGTCACATTTTTAATTGGTATTTCTATTTCCTTGCCATTTCTTATAACTGTTGCTGTTGTAGCAACCATTTCTTTTAACTTTTCAGCCGCTTTATTTGACCTATATGATTCAAAAAAATCTAACAATGTACTTGCTGTAACTAGAATTGCAATTACTATAATATTAGCATAGCTTGGCTCCACAGCTAAATAAATATCTGTATACATTAAAATAATTGAAATACCTATTAATATACTATTAAATGGAGTAAGTAAGCTCTGTAATAAATAATGATACCATTTTTTAGGTTTTGCTTGTTTTATTTCATTAAAACCTAAATTTCGAATATTTTCTTCTGCTTGTTTATCTGAAACTCCGATTTTCAGTTATTTTGTATTTTTGCAAAAATTCATCTTTTGAGATGGTACTATCTTTGCTATACATTTTATATACATCAACATCTTCTTTTAAATTTGGCATTTCTATCATCTCCTTATAAATTACTATTTAACGATTTGTTTGTTGTGCTAATTATACTATTAAAACCAAAAATAATCTATACTATTGGAGAATATTGAAATTATAATATTGAAAATATATTAATTTTAATATATAATGAATACAGAAAGAGAATAAAGTTCGTAACTTGTATGTGATTTGCTCCAAAAATCTCGTAAAATTTACAATAGTAAGGATTACGAGATTTTTATTTTTCATTTTACCACAAGTGTTCGCATTTTTTGGCAGTCAAACGTGAAACTTGCAAAGTGTTGATATAAGTGTATTTTACGGGTTTGAAATTATTTTCGAGAAATCAGAAAAATTCATTTACCTACGAATACCAAGGTCGTTGGTTCATTTCAAATTTTCGAATTATTGCAATTCATATAATACAGTCACAGAGCTGCTTTTGAAAGTTAGCTCTTTTTTATTTTTCTTCTCCGACCTCAATTTGACAGTCAAATGACAGTCTTCTGTGCAGAAAATACGGAAAATACAAATGGATTATAATATAATATTTAAAAATAGTAATTTGTATGGCAAATTATAATTGTTCAACCATTAGTTGATATAAAAAATACCCCACTCAACTAATGGTATGTGTATTTTTTTCAGATAATAATTTACACTAAAATTGAAGGAGGTAAAGAGATATGGATCAGATTAAAATTGGGAAATTTATAGCCGAGTGTAGAAAAAAGAATAATTTAACTCAAATGCAACTTGCAGAAAAACTAAATATAACAGATAGGGCTATATCAAAATGGGAAAATGGAAAAGCAATGCCTGATTCATCAATAATGCTTGATTTATGTAATGAACTTAAAATAAGTGTTAATGAGCTATTAAGTGGGGAGATGATTAGTATGGGAAATAAAAGTGAAAAGCAAGAACAACTTTTGCTTGATATAACAAAAGAAATAGAACAAAAAAATAAAATAATATGGACTTCTATGTGGGTAATTATGGGAGTAAGCATGACAGCTCTATTAGCAGGTGTTTTCATTTCTGCATTATTGATACCCGAAGGCATTTGGCAACTCGTTACAATTCTTGTGATTTGTATATTATTTTTGATACCTTGTTTTTATGCATTAAAGCTTGAAGTAAGCGTAGGAGCTTACAAATGTAAGAATTGTGGTTATGAAATTGTGCCTACTTATTCAGAAGCACTATGGGCGATGCATAAGGGAACTACTCGTTACTTAAAATGTCCCAAATGTAATAAGAAAACTTGGTGCAAAAAGATAATTAAAAAATAAATTACAAGTGGAATGTATCCTTCGTAGAAGGATACATTTTTTGTACCCCAAAAAAGAGAAGAATTAAAAAGGAAATGGCAGCTATGATAAAACAATTACACATTAGATATTAATAGTTTTATTCATGGCTACCATCTTAAAAAGGATACTTTTGAGCTAAAAACAATTGCTTGGTTTTAGCCGCCAAGTGATTATTTTTATGAAATGATTTTAGCTCATTTAATATTAAATTTCAATAAAAATTTTTCTTATGTGATTTTGACTTTTTTCAATTTAAAATCGTCTAATAAGTGTAAAAGCTTTTACAACATCGAAAGGGTAATAAATATTGTACGAACTGTTTGAAGAAAAATATATAGAATGTGAAAAATCCTTATTCTTAATAGCTATTAGTTATTTACACAATACTGAAGAAGCTAAAGATTATGTTCAAGATGCTACATTAGTGGCTTGGAAATCTTTTAATAAATTGAGAAATAAAGATTTATTTAAAACATGGATTACACGTATTGTGATAAAAAAGATAAAAAATCAATTCTTAATTATAAAGAAGAAGCTGACAAAAGATTATTAATAATGGAAATTGTAATAGTCTCATTGAATACGTATATTACTTATATCAAAGGGATGATCTTGTTTTTTATAAGAAGATCATCCCATCTTAAATTTTTACATTTTCTTTTGATATATCCAATAACAGCTCCAATAAATTACAACAAATAAAAGAACAAAATATGCAATATATTGAGCAATATCATGCATTCCTAAAAGTGCCAGAATTGTCACCGCCATACATGAAGGTAAAAGATATATTGAAAATGTTGTACTTTTGGCTTTGTTTATAATTGAAATATTTCGCTCATCTGTTTCAGCAATTTCTTGTTACCTAATAGTTTCTTCGTTTTTAGTAATAATAAAATAATTTCTTATACGCACAATTGCCATTACACTCAACACAAAACCAAATGTTGATATATAGTCATTTGAAAGTGTTGGTATAAATCCACACGCAAATAATATTTCACCAAGTATAAAATAAATAATAGCAATATTTAATCTTGATTTAAGCTTCTTCTTGAAATCCATAACTACTCCTCCTCAAAAATAAAAACATCCTCAATTCTCATATCAAAAAATTTGGAAATTTTATATGCCAGCTGCAACGAAGCATTATATTTTCCACTTTCTAATGATATGATTGTCTGACGTGTCACTCCAACAGCTCCGGCTAAATCATCTTGCGTCACTTTTTTATCTCTTCTCAATTCTTTTATCTTATTATTCAAATTATCATCTCCCAAATGGTAAAGTTTACTTTACATTTTTATTTTACCATCATTTTTGCAAATGTCAAGTATACTTTACATTTTAATTTAATAACTCTCTACAAATCACATTGCTTGTATGATAAAATAATAATTATTAAACACAGAAAGGATTAATTTATGAGTATAAAATTATTCTTTAATGCAATAATAAAAATTTTATTAGGATTTTTAATTATTGCATTATTATTGTTTCTCCCAGCCAACACACTAAACTACTGGAACGCGTGACTCCTTTTAGGACTTTTATTTATTCCCATGTTTTTAAGTGGAATAATTATGATGATTAAATCTAAGATAAAGTTTTATCAGCAAATTCGCGATAAGTACCAACTCGTCCATCTTCCTGAGCCATGCCAGCATGAGCTTCGTATATGTAAAGTGAATTTTCAGGTTCAAAATTTTGATCCGTCCATTCAAAAATTTTTCTATCATCAACTACTTCAGCAGTCCAAACAACAGTTTTAAAATCTTGCACAACTCTTTTCGCATAAAGAGGAATATGCTCTGTGCGAGTCATGTTAGCATCTACAATTGTCTTAAGCTTACAGCCATCCCACAACATATTCTCTGAAAGTTTTAATTCCCAAATACCATTTTCTAATTTTTTCATTGGATATTCAGTCCAATTCCAAATATTAAATTCGCCTGTAAGGTAAAGTTGATAGACATTTGGTGGCCTTTCACGATAACCCCAGCCGTCATCCATATGATGAATACCAAAATAATCATGGGCGTTTGAAAAATCATTTTATGTATTTTCTACAAAAAATATCAAATATTTACACATACCTTAAATATTGACAAAGAAATCGCCGCTATATATAATTCTCTTGTTTTAAAAGGGCTTTTTTACTTTCCCGCAATGAAAGGAAGGATGAATATGAATCGGGATACTGTCTTTTCTTTTTTTGACTCAAAGAAACTTCAACTTTATGAGAGCTACGTTGATTTCTTAAAGCGTATCTTTTCTTTTCAAAAGTCTGAATTCCATTTTGGAGTCGAAAAATTTTTCCCTAGCAACTCTGTAAAAAGCAAAGTCGATGAGACGGGCACATTTAGGGATTTCTTTGGCGACACGGTAGTTTTCAATCTCGATACTGAACAAAAGCGTTTTATTAATGAACATTTCATCAATCCACTATACCAGGCTGCTCCGGAATGTCTTGCAGAGCGACTTAACGAAAATACTTTGCACATGACTCTTCACGATTTGAATGCGAGTAACACTTGTGATACTACATTTTTACGAAACATGTTTGAAACTGAAATTTTACTATCTGAGCTTATACGCCAAGCTAACTTTCAATCTCAAACAATTACGATGACAACTACATTCGTATTCAATATGGTAAATACCAGTTTGGTTCTTGGCTTACTGCCAAAAACCGATAGAGATTATCATAAACTTATGACTCTCTATTCGCTAATCGAAAGTATTCACTCTCTTCCATATTCTTTAACTCCACACATTACACTTGCATACTTCAATCATAGTGAATTTGAGGGTGACTCTCTTTACACATTACAAAATACGGTAAATGCATTAAATCACCAGCAATTTGACTTTGAACTTTCTACTGATAATCTTTTTTATCAAAAATTTATCAGCATGAATGATTACTTCAATGTTATGAGTTTTACAAAATAATAACCAATACATATTTTACAAAATAGCACAATCATAATAGAATTGTGCTATTTTATTTTTTATATTGACATAGTTCGAACCACTCTATACTTCATCGCAAGTAATTTTTACATCCTTACCCCAATAATCTATCTTTTACGTCCGAATTAGTATACTTTACTTCATTATCATTAATTTTACAATTAAGCCCCCAATTTTCATTTAGCGTACATTTAATATTATATTCTTTACCATTACTTTGAAAATCATATGAATTAACATTGTTATATAAATCTCTATAATCGGTAAAAGGAAGCTTAGATCTATCAATATTATCAAGTTCATTCAAAGTATCAGTTATACTCCCAGTAATTCCAACATTAAAATAAATGTATTCTTCTATTCCAGTAAGCTCATAACTATCAGATAATTTATATTTTTCTATATCATCAATTTCATCTTTTTCTTCATTGTCTTCTTTACTATTTTCACCACAATCTATAACATTTTGTTGTTGGTTAGTTGTATTTTCGTGTATTGTGTTATTCTCTATTTTTTCATTTTCAACACATCCTGTTAATAACATAACAGATAATAATGATATTACTAATATAATTTTTTGTTTATTCTTCTACCTTCTGAACAATAAACAAAAAATATTATATAATTATTCCTCCGCCAATTACAATCTCTCCGTCATAGAAAACCGCCGACTGTCCTGGTGTTACCGACTTTTGAGGTTCATCAAAAATAACTTTAATTTTAGAATCTGATTTAAAAATTTTTCCTTTAGCAGGTTGTGCCGCATATCTAATTTTAATCTCACAATCAATTCCACTTTCTAGATTAGTTTCATTAATCAGAATTAAATTATACTTATCAACTTCAAATTCCTTAGTGTATAAATCAGCCTCTTCACCAACTATAAGTTCATCTTTATCAACGTCAAATCCCACTACAAAAAGAGGGACAGAATTTGAAATTCCAAGACCCTTGCGTTGTCCTATTGTATGTTTGTAAAGTCCCGAATGCTTGCCCAAAATCTTTCCTGTTTTATTGACTATATTCCCTTCCCTACTTTTGATATCTGAATTTTCTTCTAGAAATTTTTTATAATCTCCATCTGGAATAAAACAAATATCTTCACTATCTGGCTTTTTGGCTACAGGTAAATTATACTTTTCTGCGATTGCCCTAATCTCAGATTTATCATTAAAATCTCCAAGTGGAAAAAGAACTTTCTCTACCATATCTCTTGGTAAATTGTATAAGACATAGCTTTGGTCTTTCTTACCAGCATTTGATTTCTTTAAAACTATGCGACCATATTTTTCATTATATTCTGTTTTAGCATAATGACCAGTTGCAATATATTCGCATCCAAGCTCTTTAGCCTTTTCGTACATGATACCAAACTTTAAAAATTTATTGCATTGAATACATGGATTTGGTGTACGACAATTTTTATATTCACAAATAAAATTATCAATAACATGCCTTTTAAATTCTTCTTTGAAAGACATCACATGATGCTCGATACCTAAAAAATCACAAACTTTTTTAGCATCAGCAGCCGGTGCCCCTTTTGAATATACTTCCTCTTCACGCAAAGGAAGAGCTTTATTTTCATAAAGCTCTAGCGTTACTCCGATAATCTCATAACCTTGTTCTTTTAGAATAATTGCAGCAACTGCGCTATCAACGCCTCCACTCATTCCAAGCAAAACTTTTTTATTATCCATAAACTATCCCTCTGCTAATATTTTTTTCATTTCTTCTTGTCTTTTTACTTTCTTAGTAGTTGTTTTAATTAGCTCTTCATCAGTTAAAATCATATTTTTGATATATTTATAAGTTGGGAATGATTTGTTAATTTCTTTAATCTTTTCCCAAAAATCTTCTTTTATTTCTTCAAAAGACTTACCAGGACATTCCTTCTCCATAGCATCTTTATTATATACTATTTTTACTGATAATTTAACATCCCCGTCTTCTTTTGGAAGCCCAAACACCATTGATTCTTCAACAAAATCAAGTCTATTAATAATAGCTTCAATCTCTTCAGGGAATACCTTTTTACCATTCTTCAAAACAATCATATCTTTCTTACGACCTGTCAAGAAAAGGTGTCCATCTTTATCAAAATACCCTAAATCACCTGTATGGAACCAACCGTCAACAATAACTTCGTTTGTTCTTTCTTCATCTTCATAATACCCAAGCATAACATTTGGACCTTTAGCAATTACTTCACCGATACCATTTTCATCTTTATCAACAATTTCAATTTGTACATTGCTCATAGCTCTACCAACAGATCCAGGCTTAATAATCTTGTAATCTTCAGCAGCAATAACTGGTGCTGTTTCTGTTAAACCATATCCTTGAATTATTCTAATTCCAATCGAATTAAAGTATTCTGCAATCTCTTTATCAAGAGGTGCCCCGCCACAAATAATATGTTTAAGATCTCCTCCAAGTTGCGCATGTATGTCCTTAAATATTTTTCTTTTAACATCTATCTTACATTTTTTCAAAACATCTGTAACTTTTCTTGCTGTATTAACAAGCTTCTCTTTACCTTGTTTCTTTACTTCCTTTTTAATATTTTTATAAATCGCTTCAACTAAAACAGGAACACCTACAAACATTGAAACTTTATATTCTTTAAGATTTTGAGCAATATATCTAATTCCATCTGGAAATGTAGTTGTAACACCACAAGCCATCATAATAGTCATACAGGTTGAACCAAAAATATGATGAAATGGTAAAAAAGCTATAGTTACATCATTTGGTGTAATAGGCTCGACAAGTTGCATTGCGTAAATATTAGAAGCAATATTTCTTTGAGAAAGCATAACTGCTTTTGATTGTGCACTTGTTCCTGAAGTAAATAGTAAAATATTCATCGCATCACTATCAACCTCAAAATTAACATACTCCTTGTTTCCTTTCTTAAGTAATTTATCACCCTTAGAAACTAAGTCGTTTATGCAGATATATCCATCCATCTTATCCATACAAATATACTCTTTAACAGTCTCAGGATTTTTCTTTTTGAATTCGTCTATTTTATCAATTTGTTTAGAATCAAAAACTATAGCATCAACCTTAGCTCTTTTAACAGATTGCTCAAATTCATCATATTGCAAATCTTTATCAAGAGGAACAGAAACTATACCACCACATAAATTTGTAAAATGTGTAAGAGCCCATTCATATCTATTCTTACCCCAAATAGCAATTCGCTTTCCTTTATACCCCAAATTAAATAGAGCGGTTCCAAAACTATTAACCATACTAAATAATTTTTTGTAAGTAATTTTTTTGTATTTCTTTTCTGGATCTTTTTCTTCAGCATTTTTTATAAGATAAACTACTTTATCAGGAAATTTTTTAACAGTATCACATAAAATTTCCTTTATATTATTGAATTCAGTAGCCTCAAAATATGTTTTAGTAGACATGTTTGCCTCCATAAATAATTTAATATTTTCTTTTGCAATCTAGTTTATTATACTAGATATTAGAATTTATATAACTATATAACATGTGGCAAAAAAAGTCAACGGACTTGACCGGTTGGTCATAACTAAGAAGAACGTCCAAACTCAATGGACGTCCCTCTGTATGAAAAAATTATTCAGTTGCGTTTAGTTTTGCAACTAATTCTTCTACATCAATTCCATGAACTGCGCAAGCTTCTTCAAGGCTTTCACCAGCTGAAGCTGGGCAACCTAAGCAGTGCATACCAGCAGCAAGAAGAATTTCAGGATATTTTTCATTCATTTGAATAATTTCACCTATTAACATTTCCTTTGTTACCATGATTTTGCGCTCCTTTCTGTCGAATTTAGTCGACTAGTTTTGGTACGATTTTTGAAAAAAATCTAGACAGAAAAAAATATGATGATATAATTCCGACTAAAGGTGGTGAGCATCTTGAAAGTTTCAAAATTTTACCTTCAATTAGTTTCTATCTTATTTTTTATTTCGATAATTTTTTATTTCTTAACAGATGACAAATTATTCACTATTTACTTTTATTCTTTTTTAATTCACTCATTAGTATTAGTTTATATTACATCTTCATTCTTAGAAATAAATGTATTCCATGAAAAACAAGGTTCTAAACTAGATTTAAGTAAATCAAAACTTTCATCTGATAGGAGTTGATTTTTTATCTCGAAAACAAGGTCATTATACACTAATTTCCTTCATATTTCAATAAGTGTATTAATCATAATCATTTTTAATCTAATCATTTTTTATCCATTATTCAAAACCCAAACTTTTACTTATAATATTTTCGAAAAAGAATACACTATTGAAACATGGCTTTGGAATAATCTTAAAATCTTTTATATCTTCACTGTTTCACTTTCCTGGTGCACAATTTTATATAATTTATTCAAAAAATTCCCATTAGAAAATTCCGATATTTCCACACAAGTTAACACTATTGATAATAAAAAACAATTTGCAAATGAACTTTCTCTATTTGTCGGAATAAACGAAGAAAATAATGAACAAATTATAATTCCAGAAAGAGGTTTATATCAAAACGTTCTAATTACTGGAACTATTGGTACTGGAAAAACATCTTCTGCAATGTATCCTTTCGTAGAACAGTTGATATCTCAAAACATAGGTATGTTAATCTTAGATGTAAAAGGTAATTTTCACCTAAAAGTAAAAGAACTTGCTAAGAAATATAATCGAAAAGTTACAGTTATTGAGCTTAATGGAACTGAAACTTATAATCCCTTAGACAAACCTAATTTAAAACCATCTATAATTGCTAATCGACTTAGAACTATTCTTTCTTTATTCTCAAACACAAATGCTACCGATACATATTGGCTTGACAAAGTAGAATTGTATCTTACAGAATGCATTAAATTATGCCGTATTTATAACGACGGATATGTTACTTTTGTTGAACTTCACAAATTAATTTACAATAAAAAATATTTATCAGAGAAAATTGAGTTTGTGAAAGATCTATTTTTATCAAATAAACTAAATTATTCTCAAGTATATGAGCTCAGTACATGTTTAGATTTCTTCCAATCTGAGTTTCAAACCTTGGATTCAAAAGTTTTATCTATAATTCAATCTGAAATTTCCCGAATAACACAAATTTTTATTAATGACTTAGATGTCAAACGAACATTCTGTCCAAACAAAGAGAATGTTACCTTTAGTGGTTTTGAGAATTTAAAAAATAATATTGTAGTTTTAAATATGAATGTTTCTGAGTACAGAAATCTTTCTAAGATAATCGCAGCTTATTTAAAACTTGATTTTCAATCAGAAGTACTAATGAGATTAGCAAAAAAAACAAATATTTCTCCAGTTGCTTTTGTGTGCGATGAATATTCTGAATATGTCACAGAAAATGATGCTAACTTTTTTTCTGAAAGCAGAGAGGCTAAATGTATAAATATTGTTTCAACTCAAAGTTATACATCACTTTTAAATGCAGTTAAAGAACAGGCTGCAGCTAAAGTAATTATACAAAGTCTCGTGAACAAAATTTGGTTTCGAACTGACGATTTATTTACAATTGAAGAAGCGCAAAAGCAACTTGGAAAGGAGGATAAAGTCAAGTTTTCTAGGAGTTTATCCGAAAACGCTAAAGAAACAAAATATAATTATATTTTGAAAACTTTCAAATCAGAAAATTCTAATATTTCCGAAAGTATCAGCACTCATATTGAACATGATTTTGTATATGACATTAACGCTTTCTCAATGAAACTAAAAACATTTGAGGCAATATGTTTTATTACAACTGGACACGAAATATTAAATCCATGCGTAGTGAAGCTTTTACCTTCGCATCAAAAACATTTTATTTAAAACAAGGAGATTAACTATGAAGAAAAAATTTATAGCATTAACGTTGATAACACTACTAGTTTTATCTTTTACAAGTATTTCATATGCCGGACTTTTTTCTGGAAATGATTTAACATCAAAAATAGCAGCTGCTCTTTCTGAAATTCAAAGCTGGATTGTTAAGATAGCTACACCAGCTGCGGCAGTAGCTATTGGTAGTGGATTACTCATGAAAAAATTCAGTTTTGGTGATGAAGAAAAAATTGCAACAGGCAAAAAACTAATTAGGAGTACCATTTTTTCATATACATTCATACTGCTAATAGATCCTGTAATTTCAGCACTTCAATCGCTATTTGGATAGGAGCTATCATGAACGATTCAATTTCAAACAGTGTAAATATTGTATCAATAGTAATTGAAATAATTAACACTTTATGTTCAAACCTATTTTCCTCAATAGATTCAAATATTTTCCCACTTTTAGATGAATTAGTATTTATTGATAAGAATATTTTCTCGACCGGAGACAAAATGAACAAACTTTTTAGTAATTCTCCTACAAGTGGCGTTTTACTTCTTGCTAATTGTTTGTTTACTGCATTTGTTCTTTATTATGCTGCCAGATCTCTAATTGCAAATCTTACTGCTACACAAACAGAGTCCCCACCAAAATTCTTTATGAGGGCCTTTCTTGCAGGCATTACAATGAATTATTCACTGTCTATTTGTAAATTTTTGATTTCTGCTACCAACCTTATAAGTTCATTCTTTTGTGAATTAGGAAAAAATATTTTCGGAAAAGACATATCTTTTGAGACACTTATTTCACTTTTAAACAATTCCGTTTCAAATTCTTTTGATATTTTTTCTCTTGATGGTATCCTAAGTGGAATGCTTTCTATCTCATCATTTGCCTTGATAATAAGTTTTGCATTTAGATATATTCTAGTAGAAGTATTGATGATATTATCCCCCTTTGCAATCCTATGTCTGTCAACAAGTTCAACTGAAAGTTTTTTTAAAAGCTGGTTTAAATGTCTTCTTTCACTACTAATTCTTCAAATTGTTATTTCAGTAATGCTTTTAATCCCTTACGCTCTAATTCGCGAAAACAACAATTCTCTTTTTAATAAAATTCTTCTTGTTGGCTCTATAACTGCTCTTTTGAAATCAAATCAATTTGTAAAAGAATTCATGGGTGGTCTGGGAATTGGAACTAATTTTCAAACAGGTCTAGCAGGAATTCGTTCCATGATTTCAAAATAGAAAGGATATCAAAATGCGTATATTTATCTTCCCCTTTAATTATGATTATTCCCCTAAATTTTTAGGTGTATTTGAATATAAGACCTGCTTGCCATTTTGTATAATTTCATTCATTTTTGCCCTTGTTTTGTCGAAATTAGAAGTATCTATTATGACATCTATGTATATCTTTATTCTCGGATTATTACCATTATTTTTACTTGCAAATACTACTATTCATAAGGAACCCTTATTACATTTTTTAATATGTATTTTAAAACATTATATTTGTTCAAAAAAATATATAAATGAATATAAAGAAAATAAAAAATAAATTTATTTTTTAATGGTGTGTAGTTGGGTGCGGAGAAAAAATATATTATCCCCCAAAAAATTTTTTAAAATTTCCTAAAATATTTTCTGTATCCCCCTGCAGAAGAAAATCTATGCCATTCGGCAAATACTATCCCCTAATACTCCGCACCCAAGTGCACATCATTAAAATAAATATATAATATGAACAAAAAAAGAAGTTGATTTTAGCCCCTAAAACAGGTATATTACTACCATAGGGGGGAGATATAAATGAACTTTGAACAAAAAGCTTCAATGCTTTTTTCGGATTTAAACGTACCAGAAGTATTTATAACAGAACATCTTGGCGCTGCTAATGGCGAATATGTCAAGATTTATTTATACTGTTTATTTTTATGTAAATATAATAGTGAAATATCTCCACTAGACTTATCAAAGAAATTATCAATCCCATTATCCACTGTTGAGCAAGGTTTAAAATATTGGGAAAAAAATAATGTAATAATGAAAAGACAAAAGACATATATTTTATCAGACTTAAAACAACAAGAGGTTGATAAAATATATAAGCCAAAAATGACTACATCATTAGAAGATGCTATGGCTAACACTGCAAAAAATGTTGCAAGAACTCAGGCTATAAGTGCAATTAATGCAATGTTTTTCCAAGGTGTTATGTCACCAACTTGGTATACAGATATAGATATGCTTTTCTCTAAATATAAATTTGACGAAGATGTTGTAATTGCCCTATTTCAGTATTGTTTTGATAGACAGGCTTTACACAGAAATTATCTTTTCGCTGTTGCTGATGGTTGGAATAAAAATAATATAACGAATATGAATGAACTTGATGAATATTATGCAAACTTCGAGAATTTGATGAATATAAAGAAAACTGTTTCTAAAAAATTAGGGCTTTCTAGAAAGTTATCTCAATATGAAGAAGCTTATGTAGACAAATGGGTTATGGATTTTAATTATCCTTTGAATGTTATAGAAATCGCTCTTAAAAAGACTACTTCAAAAACTAATCCTAGCTTTGATTATATTGACAGAATCATTTCTGATTGGCATGAACGTAAACTTTCAACCGAAGAAGAAATAACAACTTTTATGAAAGAACAAAAACAAAAGCAAAAAGATTTCAAACAACAAACTATTTCAAGTATTCCATCAATCCAGAAATTTCATAATACTAATGAATCTACTCAAATCAATGATTTTAGTCAATTTTACATGAATTAATTTTATTTTTAAGGAGGGTTTTTATGTTTGCAGAAGCAATTAAGCGAATTGAACGACAATATGAAATAAAGCGCAATCAAGCAGATGCTCAGTTTCTTTCTGAGAAAAAAGCAATATATGAATCTACTCCTAAACTTTCTGAAATAGATAGGGAAATTACTAAACTTGGAATTCAAACTGCTAAACTTTCAATAAAACAATCTTCTGCTGAAACAAAAAAAGAAATTGAGGAATTACAATCTAAGATTATTTCTCTTAAAAATGTTAAAGAGGACATTTTGAAAGAATTAAATATCACTTTAGTTCCAAAATATTCTTGCCACAAGTGTAACGACACTGGATATATTATAAACGACGGCTTAAGTGAAATGTGTTCATGTATGAGACAAGAACTTTTAAATGAAGCTTATAACAAATCAAATATGCACAGTCTTAAAACTGAAACTTTTGCAAATCTTGATTTAAATTTATTTTCTGATGTTCCTAATCCTCAAAAATACAAATCAGATATTTCGCCTCGTGAAAATGTCAAAAAGATTTTGAACATTTCTGAAGAATTTATAAAGAATTTTGACAATCCAAATCAAAAGAACCTTTTATTTACTGGGTCTACAGGAATTGGAAAAACATATATTTCAAGTTGTATAGCTAATGAAGTGATTAAAGACGGCTACAATGTTTTATATCAGACATCACCTCTTCTTTTAGATAATATTTTTAATTATAAATACAATAACAAATATTCGAATAGTTCTTCAAATGATTTATATAATAGTCTTTTTAATGTTAATCTTTTGATTATCGATGACTTAGGAACAGAAAATCTTACTGCAGCTAAATTTTCAGAAATATTTACAATTCTTAATGCAAGACTTATTACTCCAAATACTAAGACTATAATTTCTACTAATTTTTCTCTTGAAGAGCTTAGTAAAATGTATGATTCTCGTATCTTATCTAGATTAATTGGTCACTTTAACATATGCAGATTTTTTGGTGAAGATATTCGTATGAAGCATTAAAAAAGATATTAGATTTAATCTAATATCTTTTTTATTTTATTTTATTCTTTTTCATCAATTCTATCTACTTTTTGAATATATTGAACTAATGGTGCCGTTCCGTCAAACACAACTCTCTTACCATCTGATGGTGATGTCACTGGTGCTGGAAGTTCAACCCCCGACATTGATTCACAGGTTATTCTAAATGCAATATTTCCATTAGGTATTGCTACATTTGGATTCAAGTAGAATATAATATTCCACGTTTTATTGTCTGTTGTTACCAAAGCCTCTTGTGGAACTTTTTGTCCTGCAATTGTAATATCTAGAGTTTCTTTCTTTATCGCTTTATCAGCTATTATTTTTAATGAAATATTGTCCCCGTACTTAGCCACATATTTTTGTTCTTCACTAAGCGGATTCGCATTTGACATTTCAACGATTCCTAACTGTGGATATGAGTATGAAACTATATCTGAATTACATAAATCACATTTACTGTTGTTGTCATTATCAACGTGATACTCTCTTCTTATTCTATATCCACAAAGTTCATTTGTACAATATACTTCATGCATACTTTCCGAAATTCTTCTATATCCTATGTTGTGCCCTTCATTTACAGAATGTCCACAAACTCTACAAGAACGAATATGGTTATTAGTTCTTTCAGAATCTGATTCAGGTAATTTTATTACTTCTGTACATCTTTCTTCTGTTGCTATTCCATATTTCTTTTCATAACCACAAATTATACAATATGCTCTATGATGCCAATTACCATTTTTTACAAGATGTAAATATTCAAAATCATGTGGTTCATATCCACCCTGCATTCCACAGACTATACATTGTCTATTATAATGGGCATTTTCTTCGTCGCCAGATGCTGGTTCTGGTAATTTATCAGCATCATATTTGTGACCTAATGATTCTTTCAATATAAATCCACAATCTGCACATTTTAATGGCTCTGTACAGTTTGGATAATTTATTTCGTCTACATATCTATGGTCATGTCCTACTACTGGTCCAGAAATAATACTATCTAACCCTGACATTTCTGAAGCTTTTGCATCTATTAAATAAACTTTTCCAGTTGCATAATCAACTAACGCAACTTTTACTATTTCTGGATAACTTATGTCTATCGTTTCTATATATTTTTCTGGTTCTTTTACACCTAATTCTCTAGCTGTAGAAGTATCTAATACATACCAAATTCCATTTTCATATTTTATCGGCTCAGATACTTTTGGAACGAATATTTTTTCAAATATTACGCTATCATTTATGTAATATCCTAGATATGGATATGCAGTTGAATTCAAAACGGTATCAGCATGTCTTCTTGCTACTGCGTTTGACATAACAGATACAAAAGCGGCTCTATCGTTACTTCTGCTCTCTCTTATATATTTAGAACCTGTTCCAATTGCTATTGAAGCAAGCAAGATCATACATATAACAGTAACAATAAGTGAAATCATTGATATACCCTTAGAATCACGCATATTATCACTCCTCTTCCTATCATAATACACCTACTTACAATTATTTTACTACATTAAAAATGGCTTGGCAATTACCAAAAACTAGAATTTGTCAACTTGACATAATCTGTTAAAAATGTTACAATATTTGTGGACGTTTCATTAAATTTTTACAGTCATTTATATAATGACAGAAAGGGAGATCAACATGGAAAACAACTTAGTCGAACGGAATTATTACCCTGTAACCAAGTACAAACAACAGATTTTGGATATGGTTAAAAACAACCAAGTCTGCATCATTTCTGCCGAAACTGGTGCTGGCAAATCGACCCAGGTACCTCAATACCTACTGGAAGCTGGTTACAGCAATGTTGTACTAACCGTACCTTCCAGAACTGCAGCTGCTTCTCTCTGTGATCGTGTGTCCAGCGAGTTACACTCTGAAGTTGGTGAACTTGTTGGTTTTCAGACCGGATACGATAAAGCTTTCTCTAAGCGAACCAGAATCCTCTATACTACTGAGGGTCTGGAACTAATGAAAGAGCTTCATCACAACAACACCCTTGAAAACGGTGTACTCATCATTGATGAATTGCAGGAGTGGACAATCAATGTCGAAACGCTCGTTGCATGGATTCATCAGAAAATTCTCTCTGGCTGGAAAACCAAGGTCATCCTGATGTCTGCAACCATGGACATCGAAGGTACTTCCAAGTTTTTCAACAACGCGGCTGTACTTCAGATTCCTGGTAAGCAGTATCATGTCACAGAAATCGAGCGTCGTGATAAGGATTTCGTGAATTCCATTTACGAACTTGCAAACAAAAGCCATAATGTTTTGGCATTTGTTCCTGGTAAGCGCGAGATTGAAAAGACAATCAAAGAGCTCGAAAAAATGAGTCTTGACGCAGAAATGCTTCGACTTCATGGCGATTTGCCGCTTTCTGAGCAGCAGATTGTTTTCAAGCCCACTGATAAGCCTAAGGTAATCATTGCTACTAACATTGCCCAGACCAGTATCACTATCCCTGATATTGATGCTGTTGTGGACAGTGGCCTCGAGCGACATATGGAGAATGTTGAAGGTCTCGATACTCTTACTATCGGTAAGATTAGTAGATCTGACCACATCCAGCGCAAAGGCCGAGCCGGACGTACCAAGCCTGGCGTCTACATTTGGTGCAATGACATTCCTCTGAAGAATTTGGAAGAGTATCCCACTCCGGACATCTACACGGGTTCTATCAATCAGATTGTTCTCAAACTGGCCTCGATCGGCGTAGATGCGACCACAGTCACGTTCTTCCATCAGCCTCCGCTCGAGAAGATTCTGGCATCGCAGAAGACCCTTCGCACTCTTGGTGCTTTTGATGCTAACAATCAAATCACTGAGATCGGCCATGTCATGGCGCAGCTGCCTCTTTCGGTACGCTATGCCAGAATGATCGTAGAAGCCCACAAGTTGGGAGTTCTGTCCGATGTAGTAACAATCGCAGCTCTCTCTGAATTCGGTGGTATCAAGCAATCCAACGTTTCGTACAACATGTTTTCCAAGGAAATTAAAAGTGATCTTCTCGCAGAACTTGATTGCTTCAACCTTGTAAAACAGAGAATGCTCTATAGCGATGATCCTTTTAAGGGAGTATTGGAACGTAACTACTTCCGAGTGCTTGAGCTTCGTTCCAAGCTTTATGATATTCTTGAGAATATCTACGGCGAAATCTACTCTACTGGTAATCGCAACGACATTCTGAAGGCTTGTGCCGCAGGACTGGTTGAGTTTTTGTACATCAGAGAATCTAATGGGTGGTATTCTAACCCTAACGATCCTTCTAAGCGCAAGCTCAATCTCTTCTCGGCAACTCTGCCTAGCAGATACATTCTCGGCCTGCCCCGAAATATTTCTTTGAAATACAAAGGTGACAATAGCCAGCAGACGCTGTATCTGATTTCTTCGTCTATCATGGTGGACATTTCTATTCTCAAGGAGGTGGCTCCGCAGCTTGTTCATGTCGAACATCGCAAAGAATACGACTATGAACGAAACGAATACGTTCTGCGCAAAGTTACACTTTTCGGGAACGTTGAAATCGAATCCTCTGATGAACGAATTAACAACTTGAGCGAAAAGCGTGATTTGCTCGCAAGTTGGCTGGCCAATAAGACCTTTGAAGATGATTGGGAACTTGATCCCAAACTTGCAAAAGTCCTCAGCCAGAACCGTGACAAACTCTGCACATTCGACCAAGCAAAGGAGTTTTACAATCATAAGATTCAAATTTTTTTCAAGAATTCTCTCCCGAACCTTAAGAAGGCAAAGAACTTTTCTAGCCTTCATGCATAATAACGCCAAAATGGGCACAGCTTTAAAGCTGTGCCCATTTTTTATGACAAATTGTTATTTTAAAATATCAACTTCTATTGTGCTAGCATTACTAAAGTCAACTGTAGCTTTTGTCCTTACATTGCTTTCTCCATTTGCTTTCATAGAACTTGTCATTCCAGGTAATTCAAAAATTACTTCTCCATCATCATTCAAAAATCTAATAAGTAAATATATTCCTTCTGGATAATCAATATCTGAATTATTTTTAACATTCGCTAAAAATGTACTTTCACCATTAAGATAACTAATTGAAATATCTGTTAAATCAATGTGTTCAAAAGACATTTTTTCTTTATTAATTTTTTCACTAATATTTATTTTTCTTCCTTCAGAGTCCCTTTCAACATTAAGCTCAACTGCAGGTGTCACAGATGTTCCAGGATTTTCAACAACATCTTCTCCTGATTTTATAACATCTCCACTTATATTTTCATTTGGGTTCGTTACATCATCATTATTATTTTTCGATACAGCCATACAAATCATAGCTACCACTAAAAGTGCTATAAGTGCAATTGCAATAAGTATTGAATAGTTTTTCTTTTTCATACGTATTCCCCCTCTATCACTATAATAACACTACCACAAATTAAAATTCAATTTCATTATATTTAATTTTTAAATTTTCTAAAATTCTTTTTTCTCTATCACTACATGTCAAAATAAAAACCTGAGTTTTTTTAGCCATCTGTGCTAAAACATTCAAAACATTTTCCAATCTTTCATCATCATAATATACAAAAACTTCATCCAAGAAAATCGGAGCATTATTTATTTTTTCAGCAATTGCAAAACGAAAACCTAAATACATTTGGTCAATTGTTCCCATACTAAGCTTATCAACTGTAATAGTCTCACCAACAGGATTTTCAACCAACAAACCAAGTCTGTCATTATAAATTGTATTTAGATAACTTCCGTTAGTCGTCAGCGCAATATTAGATTTAATACTTTCCTCAATATGAGGAACGATATCAGACTTAAGCTCTTCGTAAGATTCATCAAGCATTTGTGAAGCAAGTTTAATTGAAAATTCAAGTTTTCTTAAATTTTCTTCTTTCTCATACAAATCAGAAAGTTGTTCTTCAACATCGTTAAGACGCCCCATATGTTCGCTAATAGCTTCATTTTCAATATCTAATTTATGATTTTCTAATGTCAATTCATTAATATTTTTATCAATCTCAGAAACTAAGTTCTTAACCTCGGTAAGCTTCTTTTCAGTAAGTTTTTCACTTATTCCCACTGCATTTAAAAGCGCAAGTTCCTTTTTCTCTTTGCGTTTAAGATTCTCTTTTGTAACATCTAAATCTTGAGGAAGATTAACCTTAACATCCATTGAGAAAAACTTATTGATACATATTGTAGCAACCATAATTCCAACTGCAGGAAGTAAAGCAAAGGCATACAATTTAAAGAAAATCAAAATGGCTGCAATAATCGCCATAACCGCAGTAACAAGAATAATAAGAGAATATTTCGCTTTTTTTCTAACAACAAGCTTTTCTTCCTTCTCTTTTTCAAACAATTTAAGAGAAATCTCATGTTCTTTTTCACGCTCTGCAACAAGCTTAGCGTAACGCTCCTTAATCTCAAAAACTTGCTTAACATTATTCTTCTCTTGTTTCAAATTTTCAAGCTTCTCTTCAATAACCTGCTTTCTATTAACAATATCTTCTTTCTTTGTCTTATTAGAAATAAGACTATCTCGCATTTTTTCAACCGTTTCGATTTCACGCGTAACAGTATTAATCGGCTTGTTATGCGTACGTTCTGTACCAACCTCATCAAGTAAAAATTTATGAAGTTTTTGCTTAGCCTTATCATAGGAAACAGATTCATCACCACTTTGTATAATGTTAGTGATCTTCTGAATCACGCTATTACGCTCATTAGTATCAACAAATGAATTGCCTTGAGAAATAAAAACAGAATTAAAAAAAGTATCTTCATCAACACCAAGGTGCGTAAAACCAAGCTCAACACCACGAGACTTATCTTTATTGAAAAGGGCTGTAATTTCGTTTCCTTCTTCATCAAAAACTTTAGAATTGTTGCGATTAAAATCTCTATAAGCTAAAAACTTTTTATTATCATGAATATATTCAATCTTTCCGCTAAAATCATTGTCATTCCAAGGTCTAAATCTTTCAACTTCTGAAAAAGCTTTCCCAGCCTTATTCTTATTAACACCATAAAACATCGCCTTAACAAAATGAACCATTGTAGACTTGCCAGACTCATTACTACCATGTATAAGATTAATGCCATCAGAAAAATCTAAACTTTTATTTGCAATATTTCCAAATCCATTAATTTGGATTTTATTAATCTTCATAAAATCTCCTTTCCTCAAAAATTAAAATGCTGCATATGTAATCTCAATAGCCTTCATAATCTCATCTTTTTGGTTCGGATTATTTTTAAGCTCTTCAAGCATCTTACGAGTAAAAATTCCTTTAAGTGTTTGTTGCTTCGCAATCTCTTCCAAATCATAAGGAAGACGTGTCTCATCTTTAAACTCAACAATATTTGAAGTTACACCTTTAATCGAATCCTCAAGTTCTTTAAGCTCAATATTTCTAGCACCTGTAAAAGTAATGCGATAAATATCATCTTCAAAATTTAATTTGTCCAAAACATCACTAGGAATTTTAACATCTGTAATATTAACTTCTAAATCTACAAAATGGCGATACTCCATATTCTTAAACTCATAAGAAACATCCTTTTTTGAAAGCTCTCCAAAAACTAAACCATGCTCTCCACACTCATCAAATCCACAAGCAACAAGAGCTCCAGGATAAACAATATTATCATCAATTTTTGGAATATGAATATGACCAAGTGCAACATAATCAAATTGATTCAAAAACTTCGGATTAATATCGTTATATCTTTTACTATTACCAGAAAGAGTTCCATGAGTAATCAAAATATTAGTCTTCTTTACATCATTCACTTTAAAATCACTAAGCTCATTCTCATGTACTTCAAAACCTTCAAATCCAAAGCCATAAACATCTATATCTCCGCAAGAAACTTTTTCAATCTTTTCACCAAAAATTTTTACATTTTCAGGCCACACAAATGATGTATATGGTGAATTCTTTACGTATGGATCATGATTGCCAGGAGTAATAAAAACCTTTGTCTCAGGAATAAGCTCAAGTGAACTTATGATAAATTCAATAGTACTCTTCTCAACAAATTTATGTTCAAACAAATCACCAGAAATAAAAAGCAGTTCCACCTTTTCACTCTTTACAAACTTAATCACATCTTTAAAAATTTGTTTATGCTCACTTCTTCTACTTTTAATAAGATTACGATTATTCTTCAAGGCAAGAAGTGGAGTATCTAAGTGCAAATCTGCTATATGAACAAATTTCATATAATCATCGTATGATAAAAATCATACTCTCCTTTCCTTATGCAAATATTTATTATTAATCTAATCATTGTTAAAAAAATGGCATATAAAATGCCACACAATGATTATACCATTATATACTACGATGCCACAAGAAAAATCAATTTAATTGTGATTTTACTTTGTCTGTTTCAACATATTGCCAATATTCATCAACAATCTTTTTGTTTTGTTCTTTTTAGGTCACCAAAATTAAACCACATATCTATACTGTATACTCCAGACCAATAACCATACGCCATAGAAACTAAAAAGATTAAAATTGATAATATTAAATATGCTTTCAAAAAAACAAACAATTCAATTAATAAATACCAACAAATATAAAAGGAATAATAGCCAGATTAATATATTTTCTTTCTATATTTTCTAAGCTTCTTTTTCAATTTACAATAATAAAAATTACAATCAAGCCAAGAATCTTTACACCAGTAAAAACTTTATTACTTTCAATTTTTTCATATATACTCCTTTACAAAAAAGAGCGATTATCTAGAACCGCTCTTTTTTATTTTAAATAAACTTTTATTAATTTACTACCGTCTTTCTTGTCGTTGGTGCACCAAACAATTCATCAAATTTTCTTTCAAGTTCTGCTTGTAAATCATAAGTTTCTGAAGCATTTGGACCACTTATGATTGCATCAGGATTTGTCTTCGCTGTTGACGTATTATTAGATTTGATATCCAAGTCAAAAGAGCTTGATGTAGTTGTTGTTGTTGTATTTGAAGATTGAATCTCATTTTTAGCTTTAACTAAATTTGATGTATCTATATCAAAATCATTAAATGAATTAGTAGTTTTTGAACTTGGCGATGCAAAAGGATTACTATTTATACTACTTGACTTTGATGGTGAAGGAGCAAAAATATCATCCATTTTGTTTAAGTCATAAGGGTTTGTAATTTTGTATACCCCTCTTTGTGGCGCTCCGATATCTCTATGGTTAGCTTGTACTTTTGAAGCTTCTGGCCATAATGGATGCATTTTAAAGTAGAAATATTTCTGCGCCTTAATTGGTTTCATCGCTTGAAGCAAAATAATACATGTATTACTATCCATTCTTCTAAGTTCATCAGGTGTCATAAGCGCTCTGGCCATAATTTGATCAGAATAACTACGTCCACTAAAACTAGAATCTTTATCCGTACTTCTCGAAACATTATCATGCTTAATTGTTTTCTCACCAAGCTGTTTAGAAAACGTCTCAAGAGTTTTTTGAGCATTACTTCCTAAGAATAAATGAGTACTACAGTTAGCCATAATATTCTCAGTAACCTTCTCATCATAAATAGCTATAAGCTGGTCAATACTTTGTAAAATAATACTAATGTTAATTCTGTATGATCTACACGTACTTAATATTTGTTCAAATCTTGGTATTCTACCAATGTTTGCGAACTCATCAAGAATTAAGAATAGTGGTGTTGGAAGCTTACCACCATTTGTGTCTGCATAATCATACAATCTATCTAACATCTGTGAAAAGAATACATTCATGATAAAGTTATATGTATCATTTGTTGCAGGTGTTATGAAATATAAAACTGATTTTCTATCAACTAAATCTGAAAATTTAATTGTATTTGTTGATGTCATTGCTGCAATGTCAGGTGAGTCAAAAGCTTCGAGTTTAGCAGCAAGTGAAATCAAAATATTTGCAAAAGTTTTATCTGAACCTAAACGAATTGTTTCAAAACATTTTCTTGCTGGATTATCAAAGTTAAGATCCATAAATAAATTTCTTAAATCATCACCATCATTTTCTCCTCCAAGTCTAACCAAAGCTAGACAACTTGCAAGTGAATGTTCCTCTTTAGGTCTGTTACATAAAATATAATAAATAACGGCTTTTAAAAGCGCCTCAGATGTTTGATCCCAGAAAGGATCACTTGATTTCTTATCTCCGCCATCTTTATTAGAAATAATTTTAGCAATTGTATCAACATCAAGAGCCTCATGTGAAGGTCTTATATGCGAAAGTGGATTATATCCATCACTACACTTTGGATCAACCAAGTTAATAACGTGTACATCATAACCTTGTTTTTTATAAAATCCTGCTGTACGGTCATAAAGCTCTCCTTTTGGATCTGTGAAAACATATGAACCTAAAAGTTGAAGTGCATTCGGAATAACGAATGATGCAGATTTACCAGCACCAGATCCACCAATTACAAGAATATTACCATTCTTACCAGTTGGAGCTTCAGGATTAACTGGAAAATAATACTTATCCGCCAAGATTACACCTTGTTTTGGACTTAAAATTGAATAAGCTTCACTTGTTTTACACCAATCTGCCGAACCATGCTCAACATTCTCATATTCTTTTTTATTGCTAATTGTGTAAACAACATAAAGCATAAATCCTAGATATACAACACCAAAGAGTTTTAGCGTATTTAAATATCCATTAAGATTTAACGTAAATGCAATTTTAAGATTTCCAAATACATCTTTTATAACCTTAGGTAAAGCTGTAATTGTGCTAACATTTCCCAAAACGCTTGCTTCACCTAATGATGCTTCATAAGAAGCTCTCGCAAATGCAGGCATGAGAAAAAGGGCTAGCAGAATTCCTACTATCCCTAACACAATAACCGGCTTTTTAACTTTGTTCCACCATTCTGACATATGGTCTCCTCCTTTGTGTAAATATCCCTTATAAGCTGTAAGTCTAAAAAGTCTTATCTTTCATCTTCTTCAATATCATCTCTTGAACTAACCTTCTTAGTAATATCAGTTCTGTTTGGATTTGGTACGATTGATCCATCAGGCATTTCAATTGCTTCTGGTCCCTCAATTTCTCCCATTCCTAAGGCTAATTCTTTATCTGTTGGTTCATTAACTACATCAACTTGTTTTCCATCAATTGTACCAACTTTTTTATCTGTCTTTGCCATAAAAATCCCTCCTTGCAAAATAACTCTATTCTGCTTTAATTTCTAATGCAATGTAAGATTTATTTGATTGCAATCTTACTTTTGACTTAACCATGTTTGCTTCTTCATCGTAATAAAGCACTGGCTTAACTTCATCTGGGATTTCTGGGTCGATTATTGAAATTGGTCTTCTAAAATTAGGTGTGTACTTCAAATCTTTGTAATCAAAGTTTTCTTCGCTGAATAAAACCTTGAAACCTACATTGGCAGGTTTTTCTGAAACATATAACTTGTCATCAGCAGAAAGAAGTGCAGAATTAAGCATAGCCTTTTCTCCACCTATTGTTAAAAGAATAATGTTTTTTTCCTCATGAACACTTTGTGCATCAACATAAAATGTCTTTTTTGTAGTGTCTAGAGGATTTGCGTAAGTACAATCAAGCTTTTGTAAAGTACAATAATTTGTACCTTCTTCTGGCTCATTAACCAAGAAAGCAAGTGTACTCATACCTTGTGTGTCAACAATTGTAAAATTTTTTTCTGATAACGGTTCCATGTTCATACCCCTTTTCTAGTATTTCAACCTATCAATCCAGAAAATCGCGCGATACTAAGTTTAACATAACTAAATAAATTTTTCAATAAAACCACTTAATTTTGCTAACTTCATACCACGTTTATATTATAGCAAATTATTATGTAAATGTCAAATCATTCCACGTGGATTATATGTTGAAATCTCTTTAAATTTTAAAAACAACTCTTTTTCTTTATCTGACAAACGCTTCGGAATCATAATCTTTGCAACTATTAATAAATCTCCTCTTTCGCCATTAACGCTAAGATATCCGACCATTAGCAATACGGAATTTATCACCAGTTACAGTTCCTTCCGGCACATTAAGCAATATATTTGAATCAAGACCATCAACACCAACTTCACACCCTAAAGCCGCCTCCCAAGGCGTAAGTGGAAGTTCTGTTATCAGATCAAGACCATCAATCTCAAACTTATTATGCGGTAAAATATTGACTTTAATAAACATATCGCCATTTTGCCCACCGTTTTTACCTTCTCGACCTTGTCCAGAAAGTCTAATCATTTCGCCAGAATGCATTCCTCTTGGAATATTTACGGAAATCGTCTTAAGCTTATCATTTGGCAATCTGTAAGCAATCTTACGCTCACCACCATAAAAAGCTTCCTCCAAGCTAATATCAATCTCTGACTCTAAATTTTCACCTACAGTTGGTCTATTTTCAGAATAATACTTATCAATATTAGTCACAACTTTAGGCTCGTCCTTTTTTCCAAAAAACATGTTGAAGAAATCTTGCGCACCAGTATTTACGTTAATTTTATCTTTTATACCATCACTTTTTAATCCATCTCTAAATTTATATGCAAAATAAACTCTATCATACTTTCTTCTTGAAACTGTATTCCCAAGAATTTGATAAGCCTCATTAACATCTTTAAACTTATCTGCAATAGCGTCATTTCCTGCATTCAAATCTGGATGATATAACTTAGCTAAATGTCTGTATGCACTTTTAATTTCCTCATCACTCACTTTAGCGCTAGCCAAACCGAGAATTTTATAATAATTCTTGTATTTCAAACTACTTCATTCCTTGCAAAAAACTATGAAAAAACAGCAAAACCACTTTTTCAGAATAATTATATCACACTGAGCGCTTAAAACAAGAAAAAAATCAAAAAGAAAAAGGGGCTTTTGGACAATGGCAACGGAGACTTTTGTCCAAAAACTCCTTTTTTCTTTTTTAATATCCGCGATATATTACCGCAATTCCATTTAATTCACCAAATGCAATTCTATCACCAGGTTCTAAGTTAAGTTCTTCTTTTTCATGGAAAGTACCATTTATAAATTTCCATTCACCAGTTACATCATCGCGTCTAACATTTGCTACTAAATATTTATATCCCATCAAATCTATTTCTTTTCCATTGAAATCATATGTATATTTTGTTAAATCCATCTCTTCAGAAGCATTTAAAATTTTTGCGATATGGGTCTTTCTATCAAATGATTCAATAATTAAATCTTGCTCATAGCCTAAAAATACAGTTCTAAATCTTTCTTTTATAGTTAATGATTCTTCTTCTACAAGTTCATATGTAATAAGCTCTCCTTCTAAGCACTCACCACTTAGCATTGCATATGTATTTGTACGTCCACCAATTGATGCAATCTTTACATTTACACTTGGAATATAATCTTTATGTGTTGGTTCATCATCATCCGTTCTAATTTTTGTGATTTCAATTACTCTACCAACAGGATACGTTGTTTTATTTAAATCTCTTTCAGCAAATACAATTTCAATTTCCATATCTGTGTTACAGAATAAAATGATTTTGTATTTTGATAAATCCCCTAACGCTCTCAAATCAGATATTTGATTGATCTGACAACTTTCAAGTTTTTCATTTGAATTGTCTTTATAAACCTTGTTTATGTTGTAGAACAACGTTTCATCGACAATCATATATTCCCCAAATGAATCGTTATAAAATTCATCTACAGAATCATAAATTATCATAATGTCAGTTTCATCATAAATAATATCCGAATCAACACGCTCTATATTCTCAGCATTTGTGTCTTCAATACCAGATGCACCAACCAAATCGCCGATTTTAAATTCATCTGATTCGTCAACATACAATCTTAAATTTTTTCCGCCTAACGTTTTTCCGCCAATAATCATTGTATCTTCGCCCGACGTATACAATAACGAAGTTACATAGAAAAATCTCATATCTTCATTATCATATTTTTCAATTATATTGCTTGGCATGTATTTTCCAAACTCAATCATTGAAATTTCTTCGGCTGCATTCAAATGAAATCTAATATTTCTAACCATAAGTTCTTCAAGCTTTGATTTCTTCATTTCTTTATGATAATCATGAAATAAATCTTTATCATCATCCTCTCCTTCATCAAGTTCTTCCCCATAAATTGTATATACACAGTTTTCTGAAACGATGTATTTATCATTATCTACGTATAATTCTTCTAATTTATCGTAATTTGTAATATTACCTTCAATTACATTATCTTCATATGTATACAATTTTCGTGGAATTAATTCTGTTAATATAACGTCCTCGTTTAATTCTTCCCAATCTACTTTTTTTCCATTTTTAATTATAACTGATTCAGATGTTGTCAACGCCTCTTCTTCATTGTTTATGAATATGTCTTGAATTTTAATTTCATCATCATCATCTCTTCTATTGTCATCCTCTTCTTTTTCTTGATTTTTAATACTTATCGAATCTACATAGTATGAATTTGATGCGTCTAAATATACTGCTCTCAAAATTGTTTCGTTTTCTTTTGAAACAAATAAATATACGTAATTGGCTTCACTTTTTGTGCCATAAACAGCTTCACTCTCGGCTTTTTTCAAATTATATCCTTCTTCTTCTAGATAGAATATTGGACCTGCAACTATTTCGTATTCATCTAAATCTTCATCAACTGAAAATCCATACAACACTTTTTCTTCTGAATCATATACACCTGTAGCATTTCCACCTAATGCATATATAGGAACTACAGAATCGGTATCATATATTCTTCCACCTATTGTAACTTCAATAAAATCGCCAGATGACCCATTTGCTATAGAATTTAAACGACCTTTAACTTGCGAAAATTTAGGGAACAAAACTTGTAATTGTGTCTTTGGAGAATATGTGTAATAAAGACCACTTCCATCAGACTCAGAAGTTATTGCCCATCTTTCTGAAACAAGCATATTCCACCAAAAAATTGCAACATCTCCTCTTTTAGCAGGTCCTTCGATATTCTTAAATGCAGGAACCCCTTTGTCTAATTCTATTTCATACATTCTCTTTGTATATCCAAAATACCAATTGTTTCCCTGAGTTTCATCTATATTCACATATCCTAAAACTCTCAAAATTATAGCAATCACTTCAGCATATGAAACTTCTTGATCAGGTCTAAAAGATCCATCATCATATCCTTTTAAAAGACCTAGTTCTGTTGCAACAGCTATATAGTTTTCAGCCCAGTGGCCTTTCGCATCCTTAAAAGTTGAATCAAAGTTGGAAGTATCCGCATATGTTTGTAATCCCTTCGTGAAAACAATCATCTTCGCAAGCTCCGCTCTAGTAATTCCTTTATTAGGAGCAAACGCTGTCTCGGAAATACCATTTATAATTCCTAATCTTGCAATTCTGTTAACTACACCTTCATACACTGTTCCTTTTACATCATAAAAATTGGCAGCAAGCGTAACCGACGAAAAGCACATAATCAGGCATATCATTATCATACATACTTTAAATTTTTTCATTCGTAAAGCCCCCTCAAACACTAATATCTAGAATAATTATATAAGATTGCATTACACAGGACAAGCACTTTTTTCGTGTACAAAGGGATGTTCTTTCGTGGACAAAAACCCCGTCCCCATGTCCAAAAATGCTACATTACACTTATCTACGAAAAAAAGAGAGCTTGCTTGCTCTCTAATTTTTTACTCCGCCTGTTTTTAATGAACCTGATACATGGCTAATTATATCTGATTTGTATGTATAATTATTTTTATTTTTTTCTGCATGTTCTTCTTCAGCAAATTGTATTATTTTATCTATTAACTGTGGATACTTGATTCCCTCAAAGTCCCAAAGATAAAATGCGAATGATCCAGGAATTGTATTTATTTCGTTTACATATACTTTTCCATCTGCATTGTCAATTATGAAATCGATACGAACAACGCCTTTTGAATTTAACGCTTTGAATACTTTTGCTGTAAGTTCTTTTATTTCAGCTGTTTGCTCTGGTGTAATTTCTGCTGGCACCTTACGTGACATTGTTGCCATTCCTGCTGATTTCGCACCACTTGTTTTTGCTCCAGAACCTTTTCCACCTCTTAAATATTTCTCATCAAATGTCAAAAATTCTTTCCAAGAAACTGGTTGCTCGCATACTGAAACTGAAACATTGCTTCCACGTCCAATAGCAGAACAATTTATTTCTGAAATATCCTTTACTCCATTTTCAACAATAATCCTTTCGTCATAACAAATAGCAACTTCAATAGCTGCAATTAAAGTATCTTTATCTATTGCTTTCGAAATTCCAATACTTGAACCAAGATTTGCAGGTTTTACAAACATAGGATATTTAAGAACCGCCTCAATTTGAGCAATTATTACATCACGCGATGTTTCCCATTCATCACGTAAAAAATATGTATAAGGAAGTACTGGAATAAGATTTGCTTCAAATACTTTTTTCATCAATATTTTATCCATACCAATGCTTGCTCCTAAAATACCAGAAGAAGTGTATGGAATGTTTGCAAGTTCTAACAAACCTTGAAGAGAACCGTCTTCACCATTCATTCCATGCATAGCAGGAATAACAACATCAAGTTTTATAAATGTTTCTTTTCCAAGCAAACCTCTTGCAGGAATAACGATTCCCGGTTTTGTTGGAGGAATATATCCTTTATCTAATCCAGCTTTGTAGCCGTCAAAGTCTTTGTAAACCATCGGATTCAAAAGCTTATCGCCGATATACCATTCGCCATCTGAATGAATATATATTGGAAGTACATCATATTTCTTTTTATCAATGTTTTCAATAAGTTGCAAACCTGTAACTATTGAAACTTCGTGTTCACAAGTAACACCGCCGAAAATAACACCAACTTTTTTCATCTATACAAAACCCCTTTCAAATTTGCCTATCCTAATTTTTTTACTCATTATAACTATCAGGTAAATCATTTTCAAATAATATTACATCGCCTACTTGTGAAATTTCAGCAAGTTTAGCAGTCGCTGCTTTTAAATCTTGAACAACAAAAATATTCATTTCATTAAACTTGCCTTGTCTCAACCCTTCGACAATAGGTTCACTTCTTTTTTGTCCAACCAAAATCGCAATATCAACAACAGAAGCCATGTGCTTTCCAAATTTTCTGTTTTCATTCTTCTCTTCTTTTCCAAGTTCAACCATACCTGGAGTAATAACAATTTTTCTCCCCTTAAACTTTCCAAGAACATCAATTGCCATCTTTGCTCCAACTGGATTTGAGTTAAAAGCATCATCAATTACAATTGTTCCATTGTTATTTTTTAGAATTTGTAATCTATGTGGAACTGGCTCAATTTTTTTAACTCCGGCTTCAATTTGTTCTACTGAAAGTCCTAACTTAACAGCAATTGCAATACATCCTAAAATATTTTCGATGTTATGCTCACCTAAAAGTTTTGTTGAACAATTGATTTTTCCGATACTAGTAATCGCAACAAAATTACTTCCATTTTCATCAAGCACAATATTTTGTGCGTACACATCTGCATCCTTACTTTTTAAAGAATAAGAATACTTTTCTCTATTTTCTTTATTGTAGAGTTTTTTACAATGTTCATTATCTTTTGGCAAAAATACTACACCGTCTGGCTCCATCGTGTTAATGATATCAGCTTTTGTTTTAATAATATTATCAATCGATTTGAATGTTTCTAAATGTTGAGGTCCAATCGATGTAATTATTGAATATTGAGGTCTTACAAAATCGCATATTTCTGCAATATCCCTTCTATATCTTGCTCCCATTTCTGAAATAAAAACTTCATGCTCTGTTTTCAATTGTTCTCTTATAACTCTAACATTTCCCATTGTCGTATTGTAACTTTCAGGTGTCGCAAGCACATTATATTTTTCACTCAAAATTGTTTTCAGAATAAATTTTGTACTTGTTTTTCCATAACTACCCGTGATACCAATTCTAATCAAATTCTTATACTCTCTTTTCTTAAGCTTACGTTTTGCTTGTTTGATAAATCTATCATTAATTCCAGTTTCAGTAGGCCATGCAAGATAATTAGCAAGCAACACGTTGAATGGAATTAGAGCAATAAACACAGAACAATAAACAAGTGTCATTGTAGTATTCATATAAGTCAAAACATTCAAAAGAGCTAAATCAATTATACCATCATAACTGTATAAACTAGGAACTATAAAGCTTGCATAAAGAAGTATAAATAGCACGAAGTTCCAAGCTATCAATCTTTTAACTCTTGCAGTATACACTAGTTTTTTCTTTGCATTTTTTCTGTCATTAATGTCTTTTTTTATTTGAGCAAAATTCACCACTGTATAAACTGTGAAAGTTGCAAGCATTTCAACCAAAGTTAAAAATTGAATTTCTACATTTGTTAAAAGAAATTTAGTTCCTACAAGACCATTAATTAAAACACTTATTAAACCTATAGCGCCGCAGGCCAATAACTGTTTAATGCCTGGTCCAAAAGCAGTCTTCATATTTCTTCCAAGCCATCTAGTATAATCAGATGTTTTGTATCCTTCCATTTGAAAAAAATGTATTATTCGAGGAGTACAAAGCATATAAATTATCCAAGGTAAATACTCCAAAACATAACTAAAAATCGTTATAATGAATTCCAACATATGTATGATTTCGCCTCCTGCTTCGTATTATCACAACTATTTTTCTTCACTACCTAAAAAATTATCTACTATCATATTATATTCAAAAACTTTATCGATGTACGAAAAATGTTTCGCATCTTTTAAAACAACAAGTCCTGAATCTTTAATATATTTCTTCATTACCTCTGCCATGTACACTGGTGTATCAATATCATTTTCGCCCCAAATCAACAGGGTCGGACGAGTTATATTCTTCAAATTTGGTGTCAAATCAAGTGAAATAACTTTCTTAAAAGTTTCTCTCATTACGTCTGACTTAAGAGCTTTATAATCAGGTGAACTATATTTATCTCTAAACTCTTGCATCTTTCTTTCATAATTCTTCTTACTTGTAAAAATTTTAAGTGCAACTTTTCCACACTTAAAAGCAATCTTTCTTCTAAACTTTCTAAAAGTCATTTTGGCCTTAACACCAGCAGCATCAGTAAGAATAATTTTATCAAACAAATCTTGATACTTAGAAGCAAGATAAATTGTAACCCTTCCACCAAACGAATGTGCAATCACATTTGGTTTCATAATCTTAAATTCTTCAATAAACTTTTTCACCATCTCGCCATATTCAGGAACACCCCAAGCAACAGGCGGTACAGAACTTTTATTAGATTCCCCTGGGAAATCAATTGCGTAAATTTTATATTTTTCTTTCGATTCAAGAAATCTCCAAATCGATGTCATTCCTTCAATCGATGAACCCCATCCATGCAAAAGCAAAACTGGAATTCCTCCATCTTTTCCGAAAACCTCATAATTAACACTTGCCCCATTAATATTGACAACCATTAGTCAACCTCCTTATTGGTGCTTGCTCTCTAAATATTCATCGTATGTCATACGTTTATCGATTATACCGTGTGGTGTGATTTCTATTATTCTATTTGCAATTGTTTGCACAAATTGATGGTCATGCGATGTAAATAGAATTACACCTTTATAATTTATTAGACCATTGTTAAGTGCAGTGATTGATTCAAGATCTAGGTGGTTTGTTGGTTCATCAAATATTAAAATATTAGCACCTGAAAGCATCATTTTAGCAAACATACAACGAACACGCTCTCCACCAGAAAGCACATTAACTTTCTTTAAAGCTTCTTCCCCTGAGAATAACATTCTTCCTAGGAAACTTCTAACAAAAGTTTCTTCTTTTACTTTCGAATATTGCATTAGCCACTCTGTAATCGTCAAATCTTTTTGGAACTCAGCTGTATTATCCTTAGGGAAATATGCAACAGAAGTTGTAATTCCAAATTTATATTCACCATTATCTTGAATTGAATTGTCTGTTAAAATTTCGAACAATTCAGTTTTTGCAAGTCCCATTGGACCAACAAAAGCAATCTTATCTTCTTTTTGAACATTTATAGAAATGTTATTTAAAAGTTTGTTTCCTTCAACTTCTTTTGAAATATTTTCAATAAATAAGATTTCTTTTCCTGGCTCTCTATCCATCTCAAAATGTATGTAAGGATATTTTCTATTTGATGGTTTAATCTCATCAAGTTCAATCTTTTCAAGTAATTTTTTACGTGATGTGGCTTGCTTAGATTTTGACGCATTTGCACTAAATCTTCTGATGAATTCTTGAAGTTCTTTAATTTTCTCTTCTTTCTTCTTGTTAGAATCTTTCATTTGTTTAAGCGCAAGTTGACTTGATTCATACCAGAAATCATAATTACCTGTATATACTTGGATTTTTCCAAAGTCAATATCAGCAATGTGCGTACAAACTGTATTTAAGAAATATCTATCATGCGATACAACAATTACAGTATTTTCAAAATTTATAAGAAATTCTTGTAACCATTCAATCGCTTCTAAATCAAGATAGTTTGTAGGCTCGTCAAGTAGAAGAACGTCTGGATTTCCAAACAACGCTTGCGCAAGAAGAACTTTAACCTTTTGAGATTCAGTCAAATCCCTCATATACTTGTCATGAAATTCTGTTTCAAGTCCAAGACCTGTTAGAAGCATTGCGGCATCTG
Source organism: uncultured Eubacteriales bacterium (assembly GCA_949283575.1). Lineage (GTDB taxonomy): Bacteria > Bacillota > Clostridia > TANB77 > UBA1234 > UBA1234. Next base: position 463,895 of record CASDSU010000028.1, on the reverse strand, counting down.
ACTCTGCACTCCAACCATCCATTTCAGCAAACTTAGCTTCTAGCTCACCAGCTTTGATTCCGTCTTCCTCTGAAAAGTCAGGTTTCGCATAAAGCGCATCTTTTTCTTTCATTATGCTATACAAAACATTATTTCCCATGATTACAGTTTCAAGAACTGGATAATCCTCATATTCATGGTGATTTTGTTTTAATACAGACAATCTTTCATTTGGGTTCATTGTAATTTCACCTTGTGAAGGTTCAATTTCACCAGACAAAATTTTAAGGAAAGTTGTCTTTCCTGCACCATTTGCACCAATTAACCCATAGCAATTGCCAGGTGCAAAAGTTATATTTACATTCTCAAACAATGTTCTTTTTCCAAATCGTAAAGTAACTCCATTAGCACTAATCATTTTATAAAAACTCCTTTGTCATTTTTAAATTGTTGTTCCAAATTTTTTTGGCAAATATAATTTTTTATACTGGTCAATGAAGAATTTATCAGTCATTCCAGCTATAAAATCGACTATTATTTTATCAGAGGAATTCGAATTTGTATAGTCTTTATTCATTCCGCGTAGGTACATGGTGCTGATTTCACTATTTTTTGATGTTATTTCTTTTCTAAGTGCACAGAATACTCCCGCGAATAATTCATTGAATTTTTCCTCTTTATCCTCTTTTTTAGGACTTGAATATATATATTTGTAATTAAAATCCAAAAGCTTCTTAAGTGCTGTGAATACTTCTTTTGAAAATTCCAAATATGGCTTATCATAGCTATTTACAATTAAATCCTCAACAAGAGCATTAATAATTGTAGAATTTTTATTTCCAAGAACACTTGTAATTTCCTCTGGAATATCCTTGCGTGTAATTAAATTAACTAAAATTGCATCCTCAATATCTCTACCAATGTACGCAATTACATCTGAGATTCTAACAACGCATCCCTCTAAAGTCATTGGCCTAATCGTTCTATCAAAGCCTGGCTCTTTTCCTGCACGAGCGTATTCTTTCAAGAATTGTTTAGTTGTTTTGTTATAGTCAGGTTCATACTTACGAGTAAGCATTTCTCCGTTGTGACATAAAATTCCATCCAATACTTGAAGAGTAATATTCAAACCTTTTCCTTTATTTTCAATTTCGCTCAAAACTCTAACACTTTGAACATTATGCAAAAACAATCCTAAATTGTTTTCTTGACATATTCGATTCAAGCTCCTTTCACCCGTATGTCCAAAAGGAACGTGCCCAAGATCATGTCCAAGTGAAATCGCTTCAATCAAATCTTCATTTAAATTAAGCGCACGACCAATCGTCCTAGCAATCTTAGAAACAAACTGAACATGCAAACTACGATGTGTAATTAAATCATTGTTAAACAAGGAAAAAACTTGAGTTTTGTCTATATATCTAGTATATGCTGTCGAGTGCAAAATTCTATCTACGTCCCTCGAAAAATCGGGGCGCACATTGAATTCTCGCTCATTTATAACTTTCTCTTTTCCAAGCCTTATAGCATCAACCGTTTTACACGCATAAGGAGCTAAATGTTCTTCAGTCTCTAAGTATCTTTTTACAATCATTTCATCTAATTTCATACACAAAATTTCCTTTCAAAATATTTATTTTCTTGCAAGTGTAAGCTTAATTCTTCCACTCTTGCTAGTTCCTCCAACCTTAATAATTTCAATTCGTCCCTTTCCACGAACAGAAATTAAATCACCTGAATGAACCGTCTTTACAGCACTTTTTATCAAGATATGATTTAGTTTAACTCCCTCGCCTTTTATCAAAGCCGCACTTTTCTCTCTAGAAATCCCAAAACCTGCACTTATCACAGCATCAACACGAAGAGACGAAACTGTTGTCTTAATCTCTTTTGCTGTATTTTCAGTAACAAGAATTTCGGAAAACAAAATTTCAGATATCGAAACTTTATCTCGCCCAACAAACTTCAAATTATTAATAATATATTCAGCAATATTTTTCACAACAATTATATCACATAAATTTTCTTTAATAAAAATATCGCCAATCATTTCACGCTTTATTCCAAGTCCCAGAACACTTCCAAGAACACTTCGATGCGAAAATGAAGATTCTGATTTAAGACGAATAACAGAAAGAAAATCTTGATTATCTGGTTCAACTATTTCTTCCCCAATAATTATTATTTTTCTTTCAGCTTCTTCAACACCTCCCCACATACAATGTTCCACGAACTTCACTTCATGCATCACACTCACAATTTCAGACGGATCCAAAAAATTCGTAACACTTGCTTTTCCACTTTTATAAAATTGTTCAATCTTATCCGAAATTTTCTCATTAATATATTTCATAAAACTCCTCATTTCAAAGCACAAATTTCAAAAATGGACAAGAGAACCGTCCCCTTGTCCATGTAATTTTAGTTAATTTCAAAGAAACCTTCCGAATCTAGTGTGAATGGCATTTCAAATTCAAGCGCACCATATCTGTTAGCCGCAACTTCTGATGGATCAAAATAAATTATAAGTTTACCATCGCGAATATAGAATTTTTGTTTCATTGGAAGCTTTTTCAAACCATCTCCGCCCATCAAAACATAATTCTTTTGTGCAGCTTGCTCGGTAATTTCACTTATTATTGCATCTTCATAATCAACTGTTGCTCTAAAAAGTTCTTCTAAATAAATAATTCTTTCAGTAGCAACATTAATGTTGTAAATTTCTTTCCATTTGTTTGATCTAATACCACCAGTTTGATAATCTTGATTAACAATAAGTGTTAAATAGTCGCCCCACAAATACTGTTCATAGTTAGTATAATAACTATAAATTTTATCAACAGGAGTCAAGTCATCAACTATTTGGTTAATCTCGTTCCTGTATTCTGAAATATTAGTTGCAATAGTTTTGTTTATATAATTTTCAAATTCTTTGTTATTAAAAGATGTAATCGAAGGATATACATTTTCAATTGTAATGTGATCCGCGTTATTTCTTATAGTAACAGGTTCAACTTTTACCTCTCTACCTTGTTGTTCACCACTTTCTACTACAGATGGATTTTGAGGATCATCTCCATTTGGATTATTATCTTTAATTATAGTACAACTAACTAAAGATGTTGTAGCAATTGCCACACATAATGAAATAATTGCAATCGTTTTTTTCATAATAAAACTCCTTCCCAAAATTTATTTGTCTTCCATGAATTTGTTGATTAATAATGTTAATGGAACTGTAAGCATTATTCCTAATAAAATGATTAGTATCCTAACAAATTCAACTAAAAATATTTCTGATTGTAGAATAAATCTAGTATTATAATTTTTTGCAAGTAAAATTAAATATTTTGGTAACATTTCTGTAAGCATTATAACTATAGCTATGAAACTCATTTCAGCTATGTATTCGCTCATATCTGCGCGAATTAATTCATCAGCTTTTGTCTTAGCTTTGTGTTCTTCACTTTTAGCAATTGTTTTGCAAGCTGTTAAAGCGATAAGCGCAAACATCATAATTATCGTTAACGACACACTTAGCGAATGAAAATTAAATATTGGTACTACTTCACTAGCAATTATGTTTGGTGCAACACCGCTACTAAGTAGAAAATTTTCTGCTGTCAAACCACTAAAATTAAGCATTGAATCTAGAGCAAAATGAATTGGAATCATCACAACAGATAAAAGACAAGTTGTAAATATTGCTGTAAACGCTCTACTGTTTACACCAAGTTTAAGTACTGCTATTGCAATTGTGTTTAGTAAAATTGTAAAGAACATTAGAAGCCATAAATTAAATCCTTGTAATATAAGTGGACCTACCACAAAAAATAATAAATCAACCATCAATACAAGTGGCACCAAAAACTTCACACTATGTTTTCCAAAATATATTGCGACCATAGCTAAAATTATTAATGAAATAGCTACCATCGTTGGAAATCTTTTAACATACGTATCAAGCTCTGGTGCAATCGCCACAAACGTTTCTTCATCAATTTGTAATAACGTAATATATGTCGTATCGCCAACTTCAAGGCCCGGCATGACAATATTATTATAAATGTCATACGTCAAACAAGCCATATAAGTTAATTCAACTCCGTTTATAAGTGAATTTTCTTCTGTAACACGAACCTTGCCATATTGATACATACCCATTGCATATTCAGAAGTCGTTGCGTCTTGAAGATAGCGAAGTTCAGGTTCATTTATTTCAATGATTTCTGCTTCATACAACTTAATCTCACTGTTTTCTTCAATTGCTTGTAAATCACGAATAAGTTGTTGTATATAATACTCCTTATTTACCGTGTTTTCATCAAATTCATTCATAAGATTTTCGTACTCAGAATAATCTTTTAAATAAACCTCATTTGAATTAGTTGCATGTGATACAAGTGGAACACAAAGAACCGCCATGCAAAATAAAAATACTACAAAAAATTTCTTAATCATAAAATCCATCCTTATTGTTCATATGAAAATGAAGATATTAATCCTTCAATATAAGCATTAGCTGATGATCCACCAGACAAATCTTTATGTTGTAAAGTCTCAATAACTAGCAATCCTCCATCATTTAAGTCAAACATGAAATTCATAATTTCTGTGTTTCTTTTTCATTAGTATAGCCTCCTAAAATTTTTAATTTCTTGGTCTTCTCTGATCTTCCAAGAATGTACTGCCTTCAATGGTTTTAGCCTTTTTCTTCACGCTAGCGCCATCCTCACCAATCTCCAATGTCGTAGCATATTTCTTATATTTATTGCTTATCATTGCTACCGTTATCGTCATGATTGGGTATTTTTCAAGCTTTCCTTTTCTATTAGGCACCTTAATCCAACCTTTTGTCGCATCCTCTTCGGTATAATATTTCACAATCTCATTGTCAAACTCTTTAACAATAGCTCTTCCAATTTTTTTTGCATTTTCATAATCAACTACTGCAACAAAATCATCACCACCGATGTGTCCTAAAAAATCACCTTTCTTGCCATACTTTTGAATTGCATCTTGAATCACGTCGCTTGTAAACTTTATAACCTCATCACCATTCATAAAACCATATTTATCGTTGTATGATTTAAAGTTATCTAAATCAATATATAAAACCGCATACGGTTTTTTAGAAGCCATTTTTCTCTTAAGTTCATTTTCAATTTGGACATTTCCAGGAAGTCCAGTAAGCGCACTTATACACCTGTTGGCACTAATAAGCCTAGAAATGTTTTTAAGCGTATGCAAAAAGTAATCAGGATCAATCGGCTTTTTAATATAAAACTCAATACCCTTTTTTAGCATATCAAGCTTATGCTCCTTACCCCTATCCTCAGACACAAGAACAATAGGCGTAATCGAATATTCCTTCGTTTTTCTAATAACCTCAATAAGCGAATAAATATCAGTATTTTCCAAAGAATCTTCATTAATAATAATCAAATCCGGAACTGATAGTAGTGCTTCTTTAACAGATTTAGAACTTGAATCTGTTTTGATTACCTGATATTTATTTTCCTCTTTACCCAAGATTTTCCTGGAAATCTCATAAATTTCGTCATTATCTTCAATTAAGACAATATACTTCGTATAAATCATTTCATTACCTCTTTCTTTCGTAATAAACTATATCTATGATATATAATCTGCAATTTGAGCGAAATTCTCAAGCGATAAATTCTCTGCACGCAAATTAGAATCAATCTTCAATGTATCAAGCATTTCTTTGACTTCTTGTTTAGACTTTCCTACTCCCACAAGCGAATTTCCAATGTTTTTCCTTCTTTGAGAAAATGCCGCCTTGATAACTTTAAAGAAATTTTTCTCGTTCTTTAGTTCAACTCGTTCTTTTCTGACTTTCAAATTTACAACACATGAATCAACATCTGGCACTGGATCAAAATTATCTCTTGGAACATCAATCACAATACTTGGCTCTGTGTAATAATTGATACTCACCGTGATTGCACCGTACTCTTTGCCGTTAGGCGTCGCTGTAAATCTTTCTCCAACTTCTTTTTGCACCATAACCGTAATTTGAACAATATCTAAATTCTCTTCTAAAAGTTTCATTACAATTGGCGTCGTAATATAATAAGGAAGATTTGCAACAACCTTAACACTAGACTTGTCCTTAATTAGCTCTTTAAGGTCTGTTTTAAGCACATCTGCATGAATCAATTTAACATTATCGTAAAGAGAAAACCTTTCAGTAAGCACTGTGATCATGCTATCATCAAGCTCAATTGCAATAACTTCTTTTGCGTTCTCCGCAAGTTTACTCGTAAGTGTTCCAAGCCCTGGACCAATTTCGATAATCGTATCTTCATTCGACACGCCCGCAACCTCTACAATATTATTAACAATTTCTTCGCTTATCAAAAAATTTTGTCCTAAACTTTTCTTCGCTTTTAAATTATATTTTTTCAATAAAAAATCTGTTTCTGCTCTTAAATTCATAGTACACCTCAGATACATTATACTTTTAAAAAAAGAGAGTTGCAACAATATTTTGAGGACTTTTTGAAGCCATAGTGAAACACAAGGGACGTCCGTTAAATGTTCATTTTTTGTAAATTAATTACATTTTTTGAACATTTAACGAACGTCCCCGTTGTTCACATTCCTTCATCCAATTTGGATTTATTTTATTTTTGCACTACTAAGCCTTGCACTGGTCCGTGTAGTTCGCCCATGTACCATAGTAATAAGCCGCCGTTATTTACGATTGCTGCCATTGTTGTGTCGCCGCTAATTGTTGGAACAGAGTTTGCCACGCTGTTGTTTCCAATGATGACCAAGCCTAACTCATTTAGAATACCGTATGTTGTTCCTGAAATTTCTGATTTTCCATTAATGATTGTTGTTCCTGAAGTGTTACTGAAATCTTTTGTTGCATAAGTTGCATAGTAGTTTACGTTACTATCAATCATTGTAATAGAATCTTTGTTACTGTCCGTGATATTAACAACTGAGTCAATTGATTCCTGATCTTCTTTTTCTGCTCTCCATGTGTTGTTATGGTAGAAGATTCTATATGTGTTATCATCTACTAATTCACCTATTCTTTCTTGCACTCCTGGAACCATTATCAAGTCGCCGTAGTTGTATTCTTTTTCAGATATCAGATACTCACCGTCTATACCATTATCGTTGTAAAATCTAACTGTATATTTTCTTGCTTGCCATACTGCATATAGAGTAACATTCGCATTTTCACTATATGTTGCTCCTTCAGTGTATGTTAAACCTGTAGCATCTGATGCTGTATTCCAATTTTGGAATGTGTAACCAACTCTCTTGAATCCATTTTCATGAAGTGTAATTGGCGCATCCTCAATTTTGATTTGCATAGCTGTCGTCCCTGTATATACAGCTGCATTTGAGTTATATGTAACCTCATACGCATTCAATATTATACTTGTTGAATTGTTTAAACCATCTGTAGCTCTGATTTCATACTCACCTTTCGTTGATACTGTGAATTTTCCTGTTGCTGAAGATGTTGCCTCATTCTTCGTAATTTCGATTCTTTCGTCGTTTATTCTAATTGAAGAAATACCACTGTCTGTATCTGCTGTAGTAACTGTAATTGTTGCTGTTCCATCTTCTTTATATTCTACTGAAGTATTAATACTTGATGGACCTGTTAAATCAACCTTAACTACTTTTGCTACGTTAGATTCAACTGTGTAGTAGTACTCCCCATTTTCTTGCATTGCACTCTTAATTACAAGCTTATATTCGCCTGCATCAGATGTGTCGAATCCAGCTTTTGTGTATGTTGGTTCATTTGCACCATCGATTGCTACATCATTTAAGTACCATTGATAAATCACATCGTCTGAAGTGAAGCCTTCTTCGATTGTTGGTGCAAATGTCAATGTATCACCACGCTCTAACTCTTGATTTGGAAGCTCTGAAGTTAGAGTGAATGGGTAGTAAACTTGTGTTGTGCTTGATGTGTATGTGCTATCTGGCTCAAACATTTCTGCAATAGCTTTAGATTCTGTGTAGATTATTGAGTCTTGAGCTAAACCGCTAAATGAGTTATCTGAGCTTATTGTAATTGAAGAAGTAGGTTTGAAGTATACATACTTCAAGTTACTTGAACTAGCAAATGCAAACCAACTAACTTCATTTACTGAATTCGGAATTGTTATCTTTTCTAATCCTGTAGCTTGGAAAGCACCACCATCAATTGTCTCTAATCCTTCTGGTAATATAACTTCTTTAATCTCATTTTCATTCAAAAATGCATATACACCAATTACTTTCGTATCTGTTTTAATAGTGTATGTTGTTTCTTCTTTTCCTGATGGATAAGCCACCAATCTTTTAGCTACATTGTCATATAAAACACCATTATCTACTACAAAAGTTGTATTATCGCTTTCAACCTTAAACTCAGTTATAGGTGTTTTTATAAATGGATTCTCGCCAATTGTTGTTACATTTGAAGGTATCATAACAGAACAATTTAACGCCTCCATATCTCTAAATGCTTGTTTTCCAATTGCTGTCAACGAATTTGGTAATTCTATTGAATTTATACTAGCTAAACCTGCAAATAAAAGTGCATTGTACTCAGTTACACCTTCTTCAAGCTCTAGCTCAACTATACTTTGCCAATATTTTTCGTGCCATGGTGTTGTCACTTTATATAGATATGTAACATCATTTGTATCCTCGAACGTATAGTCCTTCGTTCTTCCTGTTCCGCCTACTTCAAGTACATAAGTTGTATCCTCTGAAATTCCATCACCAGATAAAACTTTAATTCCAGCATAAACATTATCCACACCTGCTTCTAAAGAAATATCCCAACGTTCAATGAATACGTCGTTACTTGTTAAATAGATTTCTGTATAATCACCATTTACTTTTTCTACAAGGTGATATCCTGAAACGTAAACTGTAACTTTTCCGTCCAATGGATCTTCTATTGCAGATACACGTCCGTCGTAGAAGTTTAATGTACCTTCGTTTACAATAGCTACCGTGTCAGACTTGATTAAAGGTTCATCCGCAGAAACTGTTCCTTCATTTTCACCAAGTGTTAATGTTCCTGTATACGTAATGTGAATTGCTTCAGATGTGTTGTTTATCTTAACGATTGAACCTTCGCCACTGATATTCAAGTTTCCTTTAACTTCTAATTTAGCATTCCCTTCGAATGAAACTTCGTGTCCATTCAAATCAAATACTAATGATTTACCTTCTGCAACTAAACCTGTTGTATTTTCTTTTACGTCTTTTATTACTGTGATTGTATCTCCGCTTTCTGCTGCATTAAATGCTTCAGTTAAAGTTGCGTAATTTGTATCTCCAACTATATAACAAGCTTCTCTAAGTGTAGCAATTTCATAAACAACTTCATCAATTGTTTCGTTTGATATTACTATTGCTATACCATTTTGAGTTAAAGCCTCACCATAATAAGCTTTTGACTGACCCTTCAAAGTACCATCATAGAATATAAATTTTCTTTTTGAATAAACACCATATGTTTTACCCATAATTATAGGTGTTTCTTTTGTTGAGTTGTCTAAGTCAGAACCAATTGTCAAGATTTCATCACCAGTTGTTACATAAACACCATGAGCATATCCTGATCTAGAATCTGCAATTATTTTACCTGCTATTATGTTCGTTGTTCCAACATCATTCGGACTGTATATACCTATTGCCATTCCGCTTTCTGCTTTTGCTTCAATTATTCCTCCAGAGATTTCGAGTACTTTTCCTGATATGTTATTCCAGTTTTGAATTCCTCTTGCACCACCTGTTCCGGTCGCTGTTACATTTATTGTTCCTCCTGTCATTTGCATTTCACTTGATGTACTTAATTCTACACCATAAGCAAAACCATTTGTAGTAGTTGCAAGCAAGTCACCATTTTTTAGATTTAATTTACCTGCACTTATTTTTATCGGAATTGACCAAGACTGTGCATTAGTTTCAATTACTGCTGTTCCATCTATTATTACCTCATTATTATAATCCATTATTCCTACTGCACTATTATTACTTTCTGCATACAATTTTCCAGCGGACACAGTAACAACACCATTTGTATTATCTAATGCAGTCGCTGTATTTGATGTTGAGTTAGCCTTTAATGTTCCACCATTAATTAAAACTGTAGCTCCTGTGCTATATATTGCAGTTGGTGTTCCAGATGCACTTGTTGCAGATAACATTCCACCTGATACTACAAGTGTACTATCTGCAGAAGAATTCCAATTTTGAATCGCTCTCGCCGTACCACTACCATTATGTATCGCTGAGATATCTCCTCCACTTACATTTACTACAGCTTGAGTTCCAATTTCTAATGCATACGCAGTTCCTGATGAAGGTACTTGCGCAACTATATCTCCATCCTTCACATTTACAGTACCACTACTAGCTTTTATCGCAATTGACCAATTATCACAACTTACTTCTAAACTTCCACCTTCTATAATAATATCCGAATATGTAGATTCTATAATTTGAGAACTTACATTTCCTCCTTGTAGACTTATTTTCCCTTTTTCAGAAGCATCATCTTTAATAGCAAATATTGAAGATACTGGTTTAAACATTATGATTGTTGAAGTTATTGAATTATCACTATTATCCGTAAATATGTCATTTCCATTTGTGTTAAGTCTAATTTTCTTGTTATTTAATGTTAATGTTTCAGTCAATTCTTCATCTTGCATCATAGTAATTTCTGAATATGTGCCTTCATCTAACTCAGACTTATTAGAAGACTCACTAATAGCATCTGCTAAAGAAAGATAATGTTTTGTAGTTGCAGTTCCGTTTTTAGTTTCTGTTAAACTTGCCACCGTATCTCTTCCGTTAATAGTTCTTGTTACACTCATAACATCTACTGCATCCGCATCTCCTGATTCTTCCGCTTTATACATTAATGTATATGTAACGACATTAGAACTTAACGCTGTTGTTGTAATTGGAAGTCCAGTCGTTCGTACACTATATCCATAACTATCATACTTATTTGATTCTAATATATTTGAATAACCTGCAACTAATACACCTGCATCTTTCGCAACACTATAAATAACGCCTTCCGCTACTATTACTGGATTTATACCATTAAGCTCTAAAATCGGTTTAATTCTTTCCGTACCAAAAACGTCATTATAATTTGTTGCGTTTTCATATGATTCTTCTGCAGTTAAACTCAATACATAAAGTGTTGTAACATCACTTAACTCTGTATCAGTTGACAGTGTCATCGCATCATTTGATGATGAAATATTTCTCTCCGTAATTATCTTTTTTAATGCAGTAGTGTTATAAAACATTTTACTACCATTAATTTTATCGAATTTACTACCTAAAATTAATAATTCTAATTTAGTACAATCATAAAACATCTCATTTAGGTTTACACCATAAGAGCCATCCTCTAAAAGAATATTGTTTCCTGTTGTATTATTGATGCTTGACAAATCAAAATTTCCCAAGTCTAAAGCTGTTAATTTATTACACCTGAAAAACATTCCACCCATCGATTCAACTTTCGATGTATCAAAATTACTTACATCTACACTTAGCAAGCTGGTACATTTATAGAACATACCTGCCATATTTATAACATTTGAAGTATTAAAACCACTCACATCCACACCTGTAAGTGATGTACAATAATCAAACATACAAGACATATCTTTTACATTACTTGTATCAATTCCCGTTAAATCAATCTCTTTTAGTAAATAACACTGCATAAACATCCATGACATGTCTTCTACATTACTTGTGTTAAGATTACTAATTTTTAAATTTTCTAACTCCCAACACTTATAAAACATACTACACATATTTGTTACATTGACTGTATTAAAAGATGTTAAATCTAATGTTTTAAGCCTCATACAATCATAAAACATATATCCCATATCTGTAACCTGACTTGTATCCATATGTTCTAAACCTTCTATTTTTGAACAATTTTTATATCCTCTAAATAATCCATATGAATCAGCAGGAGCAAGCATTTCTTTAAAACCACCAATATATAAATCATAATATCCACTTGATTCTGTACTTTCTGTAATCCATGCCATTATCAAGCCATTGCCATACGCATAAGAAACATCCCAACTCGAAACAACACTTCCATCAGTCGGAACTATATTACTATCAGTTAGCACGATTTTATTTATAAGTTCTGCTTTATAGTTTAAATATGTTTCATCAGAAGTATTTATATATTCTCTATATGCACCTATCGCATACATTGAATATTCTCTTTCCATAAGAAGTGGAATTTCTACAACATTAACATTTCTTGTCGTTCGCATTATTTCAACCGCTTCCGAATCTCCTGAATCAGCATTTTTATACATCAATACATATGTAACAATTTTTCCTGAAGATTCAGTACTTGTTGATATTGGAAGTCCTGAAGTTACTACACTATATCCATATGATGAATACATATTTGTCTGATTTAAATTAGAAAATCCCGCTACTAAAGCTCCCTTATCTTTTTTATCATCGTATGTTTCTCCTATTAATACAGTCATTGGATTTAAGCCTTTAACTTCTAAAATAGGTTTGATTCTATCTGCGCCAAAAACTTCACTATAGTTTGTTGCATTTTCGTATGCATTCTCAGCCTCTTCACTAGGAACATAGAGAATTGCATTTGTATTTAATGAAGTAGTAAGACCTAACGTCATAGCTTCACTAAAAGAACTTATATTTTTTGTGACAATAATCGCGCTAAGTGAATTTGTACCCGAAAACATATATCTTCCATCTAACCTTGATAATTTGTCACCGATTACAATACTTTGTATATTTTCGCAACCATTCAGCAAACCATCTACATTTACACAATTTGTTTGATCTGATGTCCATAAATATCCTGACTCAGTTCCATCTAAGGCTGAGGTATCAAAAGAACGTAAATCTAGCTTTGTTAAAGCATCACAGTTATTAAACATTAATGCCATTACTTTCGCGGAAGAAGTATTAAAATTCGACACATCTAAATCGGTTACTTTTGTACAATCATAGAACATAGCTGAGAAGTCAGTAACTTTTGCGGTATTCCAATTTCCTAAATCCAGCGTAGTTACAGCTTTACAACCATTAAACAAAAATCTCATCGAAGTAACTTTTGCGGTGTTCCAATTACTTACATCAATTACTTCAAGATTATTACAATTATAAAACATAGAATTTAGATTCGTTACTTCATCTGTATTCCAATTACTCACATCCGCTGTTACTAAACTAGTACATCCATTAAACATATAGGACATATCTGTAACCCTTGCTGTATTCCAATTGCTTACATATACTGCAGTTAATGAAGAATTTCCATTAAAAGCAGAATTTAAAAGCGTAACTTTTTCTGTATTCCACTCATTTAAATCAAGCATTTGCAAATCGTAACAATATGCAAATATATATCTCATCGTAGTCACGTTACCTACATCCCATGAGCTTATATCAAGATCAGTTAAAGACTCACAATAACAAAATGTACTATATAAGGAAGTTACATTACTTACATCCCAACTTCCTACATTTAATTCTTCTACACTTCTATCTTTGTAAAATAACTGATTCATCGCTGTAACATTACTTGTATCAAGATTTTCTAATCCTGTTATCTCTGTGCAATTAATATAATATGCAAAGAAATATGCTGACCCTGCTGGCATAGACATTTTTAACATGCTACCTATATATAAATCATACATCGTACTATCTTCTGAATTAACCACAATCCACGCAGTCATAGAACCATCTTGATTTTCGGATACATCCCAACTTTTTTCAAATGTTGTTGGTGCTTCAGTTACACTTGTATCGATAAAATGTATTTCTTTTATTAAATTTGCAGTATATTTTGTTTGATTTGCCTTTGCAGCACCTAAAGCATAATAAGTATATATTGCTTTATTTCCGCTTGTGTATATAACTTGACGCTCCCATTCTTCAATAACTTCTGTACTTGAATACGTTCTACTTGTAAAATCTCTCGCTATAAGATTACCTGTATCCATTATATTTACAGTTCTTGTTAGACTCATCAATTCTACATTGTTTGAATCGTATAATGTATATGTTATATATTTAGGAGTTGTTGTTGTAGTGTCAATCGTATCGCCATTTGATACTACATAATATCCATATTCTGTGTAATATGTAGAATTCAAATTATTAAAACCAGCAACTAATGGGCCCGCATCTACATATGTTTTACCTAAAGCTATTGTCGCAGGATTACTACCATTAATATCTAATAAAGGTTTTATTCTTTCTACCCCAAATAATGCTAGAAGTTCTTCATTATCTTCATATACCTCTTCAATTTCTGTATTCGCAACGTAAAGATTTGTTGAACTACGCAATGACATATTATCGCCAGATATATCCATTGGAGTTTTTCTTTCTGCAATGATTGCTTTTAGTACCCACGTATTCGAGAAAATATACTGACCATGTAATCTATCAAAATTTTCACCCAATAATACTGATTGTAATTTTTGCGCATTACTAAACATATAATGCATTTCAATTGCACTTGATGTATTAAAATTTCTTAAGTTTAATGTTTTAATGTTTTTACATCCCGAAAACATACTTCTCATGTTTGTTACAGAAGATGTATCAAAATTTAACAAATTCAAGCTTTCTAAACTTTCACAATAGTAAAATAACCATCCCATATTAGTTACGTTTGTTGTTACCCATTTTGATACATCTAACTCTTTTAATTTATAACATTGAGAAAACATGGAACCCATATCTAATATCTTTGAAGTATTCCAACTACTTACATTTAATGTTTCCAAAGTATAACAATCCGCAAACATATACGCCGTATTTTCTACCTTTGATACGTTCCAACTACTTACATCTATTTCCTTTAAAAGTTTACAATTATTGAACATACTTCTCATATTTGTAACATTAGTTGTATCAAAGTCAGACACATCAATACTTTCTAAACTTTCACAATTATAGAATAACCACCCCATATCAGTTACATTTGTAGTTACCCATTTTGATACATCTAATTCTTTTAAAGCAATACAATTTTGAAACATTCCATGCATATCTGATATATTACTTACATTCCAATTACTTACATCTATTCTTTCTAACAAAGAACATCCATCAAATAAATTTGTTGCATTTTCTAGACTTATTAAATTCCATTCACTAACATTTATCGATTCTAACGCAATACAACCATAAAACAAAAAAGACATGTCTAATACTTTTCCAGTATTCCAACTGCTTACATCTATTTCTTTTAAAAGTTCACAAGCATTAAACATACTTTTCATATTAGTAACATAAGTTGTATCAAACCCAGATACATCAATACTTTCTAAACTTTTACAATAATAGAACATCCACCCCATGTCTGTTACTTTTGTTGTCACCCATTTTGATACATCTAATTCATTTACTTTGTAACAATTATAAAATGTACTTCTCATACTTGTCACGTTTTCTGTATTCCAATTACCTACATCTACGGTTTCTAATACATTACACTCACGAAAAGCACTTGTAAAATCTGTTACATTTTGTGTATCAATATTTTCCAATCCAGATATAACACTACAATTTGAATAATAAGAAAATAAATTACTAGAATCTGCTGGAAGACATATTGTACAGTCACTACCAATGTACAAATTATATTTAGATGTATCAGATGCATTTTGTTCAACCCAAGCTATTATACTTCCATCTTCTAAATGTGATACATCCCACGTACCTGATGTAGGAGCTCCTGTAATTGTCGTATCAACAAAGTGTATTTCTTTTATACTTTCTGATGTATATGTTGTTTTTCCTGCATTATATGCACCAAGCGCATAGGAAGTATCTTCTCTAGACATTAATGTTGTTGTGTCTTTAATTGTTACCGTTCTTGAAACACTCATTAGTTCATTGCCATCACTGTCAAAAATTGTATATGTTACCTTTTTGTCAGTTTTAGTAGTTGTGTCTACCGGCATTCCAGAAGTAATTACC
Organism: uncultured Eubacteriales bacterium; assembly: GCA_949283575.1. Classification (GTDB taxonomy): domain Bacteria; phylum Bacillota; class Clostridia; order TANB77; family UBA1234; genus UBA1234. The sequence goes on along the minus strand of CASDSU010000028.1, from coordinate 447,881 downwards.
GTATATCCATATGGTTCATATAATGACTTTTGATTGTTATCAAATCCTGCAACTAACGGTCCAGCATCTACATATGTTTTGTTATAATACGTACTTGTAGGATTATTTCCACTAACACCTAATATTGATTTAATTCTATCTACTCCAAAAACAGATAAGTAAGTTTCATCTTTCTCATAAAGAGTTTCAATTGTAGGATTTGAAAGATAAATATTCATTGCTTTTGCAATATTCGTTTCTGTTGCTAAAGGTATAATATTAGGATTTTCCACTATTAAACTGCTTAGTCTAGATGCATATGCAAACATCTTATTTCCATCTAATCTTGTAAAGTTTTTACCTAATACTACTGATTTTAATGATGAACAAAAATAAAACATTCTATCAACATTTTTGTTTATTTCTGTATCATCAATCCATGAAATTCCCGAATCAGTTCCATCTAAAGCAGACGTGTCAAAATTTCTTAAATTCAAATATGTTAGACGCGAACATCCAGCAAACATCGCAACCATTGATTTGGCTGAAGATGTATCAAAGTTTTTAACATCTATCGTTTTTAAGGATGTACAAAAATAAAACATACCTGAGAAATCTTGAACGCTACTTGTATCAAATTTTGAAACGTCTATAGATTTTAAACTTGTACAACTTGCAAATATACAATTCATAGTTGTTACATTTGACGTATTCCACGAACTAACATCTAAATGTTGAATAGAGCCACCTGCACTAAACATCCATCTCATATCAGTTACGTTAGTAGTATTAAAATTACTAACATCTAAGCTTACTAAATTTGAATTTTCTCTAAACATTCCTTGCATTGAATGTACATTACTCGTATCAAGTAATGATAAATTTACTATTTCTGTTAAATACCTATATCCTGCAAATAAATTATGTGATGCATAAGGCGCTATTATTTTACCATCTGAACCCAAATACAAATCATAATATTCTCCTGACACAGCATTAGGAACTACCCATGCCATAACGCTTTCATCTCTTGCACTTGATGCATCCCAAGAATCAACGCTATTTTTCGGTGCAGTTAAAGTATCTTGAAGAATTATTCTTATAATTTTATCTGATGTATATTCTGTTTTTCCAGAACTTTTTGCTCCCATTGCATAATAAGATGTTATTACAGTTTCTTTTGTATCTACATACGTATATTTAAATTGATTATCTGCCAAATCTCCAGAATAGTCTGCGCTTACAACCTCTGTAATGCTATTATTTGTATTCAACGTTCCAGCAGCAAATACCGTCGTACTAGTCATTATTAACATTATCAGCATCAAACTCATCACTAGTAGTTTTCTTTTCATTTGAATCCTCCAAATTCTCATTTTTTCTCTTTTGTTTTCATATTTGGGACAAATGAGACAAAGTCTTTTGTCCATTTTCTCATTTTTCTCCGGCACGATGTAATAATTATTCACACATCTAAACATCTTTTGTATTAACTTTTTCACAATACCACTCAATTACATCGCCCCCTCTCTACTAGTTTTGAATTTTTTATTTACATTTCTCGTGCATGCAATCAATCCACTGCTACTGTATTCTCTTCTGTATTTCTGCAAAACCTCATCAAAAATTTGACCAACATTCAGGTCTTTTCTCAAAGTTGTCATATTAACTTCTCGCATTGATTGCACACCTCCTTACTCATTTGTTTTCAACTACAACCTATTTTTGCACAAATACAAGTGCGTGTAAACACGCGCATACGCGCGTATTATTGATATAAGTAGGGTTTGCAGGTTTAGTTCATCCTTTTTCCCTTTACGGAAGCACATTTTCACATTTCTAATTTGTGACAAAAATCGCCTTTTATTAAGTTTCATTTACGTTTTTATTACATCCCAGTTACAACTCTTGTAACAAATCTGTAACACTTCCTTATTTCACCTCTTTCTCTCTTCACTCCGTAGCCATTCCTCATCATCATCCACCAAGTAACGTCCGTTAAAAGAACGAAATTCTCCCTTCCACCAATCCCTAGAATTAAGCTAAAAAAAGAAAGTAGACTTTGTGAAGTGAACATTTTGGGGTTCACTTCATTTGTGTCTACTTTCTTTATACCATTTCATTTTTATACACCGCTCATATTGACTTTTAGGACAGAGCAGTTTGTCCTTTTTGAATCATATTTACTCAATTTTGTCTTAATAAGTTCGATTTTTTTCATATTTCTCTCAAACCTTATTCAATTTTACTCTTGTTTTCTCGCTCTAGCTCCGCATTATGTTGATTCAATTACCATATCATGGTATAATTTACTACGTTAGCTAAATCTAGCAGTGGTCAATCTAGTCACGGTGTTTTCCTTGTGTCCCTACGAATTGACAAACATCATTAAGGAGGAAGAATCAATGATCTCAATCGCAATCTCAACCGTAATTTCTGGTCTGCTCTCCTGGGGACTCTACTACATTGTTGGTCCCGCGTTCAACTTCACAAGCGGTGAACTCTGGTGGTTCCTTTTCGGTGTCGGCTTAATCTTCACTTTTGTCGAGTGGATTGGCTTCTACATCGCTGACGAGTGCTGTTACAACGCTCACCCCGCCCCTGCAATCATCTGCTCGTGTTTTACTGGATTGGTAGCTGTCCTTGGAATCATCTTCTGCGTTGCTTCTACACCGCTTTTCCATTCTGAAGATTTCCGGAATGCACACGAAGTAAACATTGCAGCTGAAGGAACTGCTGTAAGCGCACTTCCTGTGGTCGACACGAAAGATGATATTCCCGTTATTGACGTATACACCGCTGCAAAACTTGGTGACCGCGCCATGGGCGTAATGGAAAAATATTTGTCTCAGTATGAAGTCAGTTCTGAATATACGCTGATTGAATACAATGGCGATTTTTTCCGTATCAGTCCTCTCGAATACGGCGGTTTCTGGAAGTATAACAACTCCAAATCCACTGGTATTCCTGGCTACGTCATGGTCAACATCTACACTGGTGAAGCAAAGCTTGTTGAACTGCCTTCGGAACTTACCATCCGCTACGCACCTTCTGCATTCTGGGGTAACGATATGTTCCGACATCTCCGTGGTCAGTACGGTAGCACTATTTTCGGCGACTACCATTTCGAAATCGACGAAAATGGTAAACCCTACTACATCATCTCGACTATGAAGTCTACTGCTGGAATTTTCGGTGCAAAAGTTGTTGACGGTGTAATCATTCTGAATGCTGCAACCGGTGAATCTCAGAAATATGGTCTTACTGAAGTTCCCGAATGGGTAGATAATGTTTACTCTATTGAACACTTAATGGAAGAAATTGATTGGCATTTCAAGTACGTACACGGTGCCATGAATTTCTCCAATAAGGACGTACGCAAGACTTCTTATGCATTCGACAAATCTCAATACTACCTCTATCCCAACGCTGGCGATGTAATCCTGTACACAGGCGTAACCTCCGCAGGTAATGATGAATCTAATATTGGCTTCATTTTGGCCAATATGCGAACTGGTGAAATTACTTACTACGCAGCTCCTGGCGCCGAGGAATCTTCTGCTCAGGCATCTGCAAAAGGTCTGGTTCAGCAGTACGGTTACTCCGCTGGTCCCGTTATGCTTGTAAACATCGACAGTATCGAATCGTACTTCCTGACGTTGAAGGATAATCAGGGCCTTGTAAAGCGGTATGCACTTGTCAATAAGGAAGACTACAACATTGTCACAGTTGAAGAAACCGTTGATAAAGCTGTGCTTTCCTACAGACAGAAAATAACTACTCTCGAGACCCAAGGTGACTCCGGCGTCGTCGAATCTGTCTATGAAGCTGTAATTGATGGCAACACCACCTACATCTTCAAACTCGTTGGCATCGACACCTACTACTTGTCCGACATCACCGTATCTTACGATCAGCACGCCAAGCTAATTCCCGGTGCAACCATCGATGTATCCTACAACCAATATGGCAACACCCGCGTAGTAACAAACCTCACCTTCAAATAATTTGCACTTCGAGGAGAACCCTAAAAAGTGTATTCGCAAAATCAACACAAAAACCCCGCAACATCTAACGATGCTGCGGGGTTTCTTTTTTCATTTGCCAAAACGGACAAAGAGACGAAACACCAAGTTCAATAACTTTATCTTCTTAACCCAATCTTATTCTTCATCATCTCATACTTTTCTTTCGCAATCTCTCTAGACTTTTGCATACCTTCATCCAGAATTTTGTCTAATTCATCGCTATTTATAAGTTCATTATATCTTGCTTGAATTTTCTCAAATTTCTCAGCAACAACATCACCAACAGCCTTTTTGAAAGTACCATAATTCGCATCTGCGAACTGTTCCACTACTTCTTCCTTAGAAACGCCAGTCAAACTTGTATAAATATTTATAAGGTTTGCAATTCCAGGTTGATTCTCAGGATCATAATTAACTTTTGCGACAGAATCTGTAACCGCTGAATTAATTTTCTTTCTAATCGTATTAACATCATCCAAAATTCTGATAACACCTTTTTGACTTTCTGAAGACTTACTCATTTTCTTCGTCGGATCTTGCAAATCCATAATCTTTGTACCAGCCTCTCTTATAAGTGGCTCAGGTACTACAAAAGTATCACCATATTTCTTATTAAATCTAATTGCGATATCTCTAGCAATCTCCACATGTTGTTTTTGATCAATTCCAACTGGAACATAATTAGTATCATACGCAAGAATATCCGCAGCCATAAGTGCTGGATAAGTAAACAAACCTGCTGTAAAATTTTGATTTTTAGCACTTTTATCCTTAAATTGAGTCATTCTACTAAGCTCGCCGAAATATGTATTGCATTCAAGCATCCATGAAATATTCGCGTGATATTCATTATCTGATTGTAAGAAAATTAAATTCTTTTCAGGATCAATTCCACAAGCAATATAAATAGCAATTAGTTGTCTAATATTATTAGCAAGTGTATCGCTATCAATCGGAACCGTAATAGCATGCATATCAGCAATAAAAATTATCGATTTATATTTTTTTTGATATTCAACCATTTGCTTAATCGCACCAATATAATTACCAAGCGTAATCGTACCAGTAGGTTGAAGACCAGTAAGCATTATTTTTTTATCCATATAAATACCTCCATTCGGGACAAAGGGACGGGGCTTTTGTCCTTTTTTATTTTATTCCATAAAAATTCTTCGCATTTCTTGTTGTTATCTCAGAAATCTTTTCAAGCGAACATTCCCTTAAATCTGCAATCTTTTGCGCTGTATGAACTACGTAAGCAGCTTCATTTCTTTTTCCTCTAAATGGTTCTGGCGCAAGATATGGCGCATCAGTTTCAATTAATAATTTATCTTCAGGAACTAATTTTGCCACATCGATTAATGAACGAGCATTCTTAAAAGTAACCGGACCTGCAAGCGATACGTAGGCACCTAACTTTAATACCTCTTTCAAAACCTCTGTACTTGAAGAAAAACAATGCATCACAAAACCATTTTCAATCTTGTTCTCTTTCAAAATCTTAAGCATATCCATATCTGCATCTCTACTATGAATCACGACTGGCTTCCCAAGCTCGTTTGCAATCTGAATCTGCTTAACAAAAATTTCTCTTTGCTTCTCAGCATCTCCACCATAATGATAATCCAGACCAATCTCACCAATCGCAACCACTTTCGGTTCCTTAACAAGTTCATATATAAATTTAAAATCATCATCTAAATCATCAATGTTTTCTGGATGAATTCCAACTGTTGCATAAACACCATCATATATCTTAGCATTTTCAACAGCTTGCCTTGAAGTCTCTTTATTATACCCTATATCTGTCATATATAAAACATTGTTCTTCTTGGCGTTATCAACTATCTCGTCTCTTATTCCATCAAATTGCTCATCTAATAAATGTGTGTGTGAATCAAAAAAAATCATAAGTTTTCTCCTAATTTCCATTTTAAAAAAGGACAAAAGAACCATTCCTTTGTCCTTTTTTATTTAGCAGACTTCTGAGCCTGCTTCGATTTCGCCTTCTACTGTTAAAACTTTTACTACGTCCCCTTCTCCAGCAGCAAGCACCATTCCTTGTGACTCGATTCCTTTTAATTTAGCTGGTTTCAAGTTTGCAACTATTACAACGTTTTTATTAATCAAATCTTCTGGTGCATAATATTTTTGTAGTCCAGCAACAATTTGTCTTGTTTCGTTACCTAATGATACTTGAAGTTTCAATAATTTTTCTGAACCTTCAACTCTTTCTGCTGAAAGAACTTTTGCAATTCTTAATTTAACTTTATCTAAATAATCAATTGATATTAATTCATCATTTTCAACTTTATTCGAAGTTTCATTCTTTGCATTAACAGCTGCTGCAGCCTTAGCTTTTTCAGCATCTTTAGCTTTGTTGATTTCATCGAACTTTGCTAAAACAACTTTTTCATCAAATCTTGTGAACAGCACTTCAACATTATCTAACTTAATTCCAGCATTGATTGAAACTGGCTCCCAAGTAGCTTTTTCGAAACCAAATATTGCTCTAACTTTTTCAGAAGAAGCAGGCATAAATGGTTCCATGATATTTGCTATATTTGCAATAAGCGTTGCACAAGTAAATATTGTATTATTGAATTCTTCTATATTCTCCTTAAATTGAATCCAAGGTTTTTGATCATCATAATATTTATTTGCATCATCAATAAGTTTGATAGCTTTATCTGCAGCATCTTTGAAGTTAAGTTTTTCAATATCGTTTCCAATTTCAACATAAGCATTCTTAATTAGTTCACTAATCGATGCATCAACAACTCCCGCAGGAATTTCAGAAATTCCTTTGAATTTTAATGTTCTATTAACAAAATTTCCATATTTGTTAGTAACTTCATTGTTGTGAGTCGCAACATACTCTGAAATTGAGAAGTTAGTATCTTTTCTTTCAGGACCATTGCTTATCAAATGGAATCTAATTGTATCTGAGTTTAGATTTTCAACAGCATCTAATGCACTGATTGCATTTCCTTTACTCTTAGAAGCTTTCTCGTTATTGAAATTCAAATATTCAGAAGAAACAATAACGTCTGGTAAAGAAAAGCCTTCTCTTGAAGAAAGAAGCAATGCTGGGAAAATTATGCTATGGAACACAATATTGTCTTTTCCGTGAACCATGTACATTCTATCGGCTCTCTTCCAATAGTCTTCCCAATCTATACCACGCTCTTCACAAATTCTCATTGCAGCTGTAACATAACCTAAAACAGCTTCAATCCAAACATATAACTTTTTATCATCATAACCTTCAACTGGAACATCAATACCCCAATCTAAATCTCTTGTAATTGCTCTGTCTCTTAGGCCTTCACGAAGATATTTTTCTGTTTCATTTTGAGCATTAATTCTCCATTTGCCTTTATTTGCAGAAACAAATTTTTCAATTTCATCCTGCATCTTTGAAAGTGCAATATATAAATTCTTATTATCTTTTTGAACAGTTTGTGCACCGCAAGCTCTACATGTTGCATTTAATAAATCTTCCTCTGTTGGAGCATATCCACAATCACAACAATCACCTTTTGTAAGTTCTCCACATTTTGGACATGTGATTTGAAGCTCTCTATCGGCCATAAACTTATGACAATGCTCACAATAAGCTTGAGGCTCAACTTTTTCATAAATTGCACCATTATCATAAATTTTCTTAATAATTTCTTGAACCTTAGCTTTATGATAATCAGTTTCTGTCAAAGTATATAAATCATATGAAAAATTCAATCCATCAAAAGATTTCAAAAATAATTCATGGTATTTATCGCAAATCTCTTTTGGAGTTATCCCCTCAAGTTTTGCTCTCTCAGTAATCGGTGTTCCATGACAATCAGAACCCGAAACATAAATAACATCATCACCTTTTGCACGATGATATCTCGCAAGCAAGTCACCACCAATCAAACCTGCAACATGCCCTAAGTGTAGCTTATAATTCGCATATGGCCAAGCACCACCTATTAAAACTTTCATTAATTAATCCCTCTTTCTATATATAAATGTTTCACGCCGGATATCCTTACGTATCCATGTATTAAAAAAGCACATATTATCTTTATAAAATGTTTCACGAATTTTTTGCAATCACAATAGTTGCAATGGCGAAAGAATCATCATGAGACAAACTCACATCAATAGCCTCAGCCGTAATTCCTTTCTCATCCGCAACTTCTTTAAGCCTTCCATGAAAAACTAAAATTGGTTTCCCATTATCTTTTCTAACAATTTCCGCATCATGCCATCGTACACCTTCAGCAGTATCCGGAGAAAGCACTTTGTATGCAGCCTCCTTCGCAGCAAAACGTGCAGCATAACTTTGAAACTTCGACATTCGTCTAGATTCGCAATAGCTAATTTCTTCGTCCGTATAAATTCTTTTAAGGAAAGTATCACCAAGCTCATTTATAGAATTCTTGATTCTTTCCACACTTACAATATCTGTACCACAAAAAATCGCCACGCCTTCACCTCCAATTAGCTCAGCCGTATAAACTACGGGCATAAACGATTGATAAATTTATTATCGCCGATAATTATATACTATTTTAAAGATAATATCAACCGCAAATCGGCTAAACCGTAATATTTTTAGCCAATTTATTTACAGCAAAAAAGAAGTTATCCCTCCCAAAATATAGCTTCTTTTTCCATTTCTTGTCATAAAATTTTTTCAAATTACTAGGTCACTTTCCAGTGCACTTGCATATATTATTTTATGGAGGTGCGTTTTTAATGAATAACGAAATGATTTACACAATGTTCCTAAATAGCATCAGAAACATGAGTGATGAGGAACTAAACAAGACTCTAGAAAAAACTAAAGGCATATTAAATGAAAATGATTATCAAAAATTGCTTGATTTAATAAGAAAAGAAAGGCAAAATGGCAAAAAATAGCTTAATTTATGCATTGTTTCAAGCATCATGCACATTCAAATTTGTTTAATTTAGGAGGTGAGATTATGGGAGAAACTCCAGATTTATCAAAGATTTTCGAAATGCTGTCAGGAATGAATAATTCGCAAAATGGATCCAGCGAAGCAAATATTTCAAATCAAAACAATTTCGAAATGCCAGATATGGAAACAATCATGAAAATAACTAAACTAATGAAATCAATGAACTCTAATGAAAACAGTGCAAGCGCTAACTTGCTCAATTCTTTACGACCATTTCTTAGAAAATCAAAACAAGAAAAAGTAGATCAATACATACGAATGTTAAAGCTTTCTTCTGTAATCTCTGAATTAAATAGGAATGATGATAAAAATGAAAATAGATTTTAAAGATAATTTAGACAACTTTTTAATAGGTGCCTTAATTTTATTTTTAATTAATGAGGGGGGTGAAGATACGTCAACATTGCTTGCTCTAGGACTGCTCTTACTTGCATAATTGGCGTATCTTCTTTATGGATTATTTAGATATTAGCTATTTAAAATCTTTGCCGGTTCAATATATCCCGGAAAAATGTCGCTTTTTTTATTCATCCCAGCTGTATTGAATACAAAATCATGATCATCCAAAATGTTATACAGCATCGTATTTGTATTATAAACTTCGTAGCAATTTATAATTCTAAGCTCATTACATGCTTTCATTAATTTTTCTATTAAATATGTATTTATTTCTTTAATAAATTCCATAGTACCTTGTACCACAATAGTTACAGGATTTTGTTCTTCTTTTATTTCCATCACAAATTCTTCATTAAACCAGCAAATTTCGTCGATACCTTTTTCATTTTCAAAATGAAGATTTAATCTTTTCACTAAATTTTTCATTCCGCTTTCCAACTTGTCCTGCGAAATGACAACAATCTTATTGTTTTGCTTTAATTCTTCACGAACATATGGTAGAAGAGCAGCAAACAAATGCCATTCACTAACATAAAAATTACAAGCTTTTATAATTTTATGCATTATTTTTCCTCCTTTGTTTTTGTCTGTTTTGATATTACCATTTTTTACCATATGTGTCAATTAATATTTTCCATTTTATGGTATTTATTTTTCGATGCTTGGTAATACTCTTGTTGGAGGTGCTTATGAAAAAATTTATTATAGTATTCGCATATTGGTGGTGCATCATGTATCCTTCCTTAGGATTAGATATCCCCCAAATTACAAATAATTTCAGTACTATCAATCAAAAATATCAGTTCAAATTAAAAATAGTAGACTGTATAAACGAATTACACGAAAAGCCTTTTTCCGTAAAATCTTCATCATAATCTTCTATAAAATATATGCTTGTAAATGAATTTCAACTATGATATATTCTTTATGGGAGTTTAGGCTCCCAATTTTGCCCTAATTAAATAGATTTTTAGGGCAAAATTTTTGAACATTTAAATATTTAGAAAAGGTGTGATATAAATGGATTTTTTAGGTTTCTTTACTTCATCACTAGCTCTTGATACTATAACAAAACTATCAATTGCATTGATTCTTTCTGCAATTATTGGTCTAGAAAGAGAATTAGTACATAAACCTGCCGGTATCAAAACTCATACTCTTATTTGTCTTTCGGCTACGCTTGTAATGTCTCTTGGCATGTATATGCGTAATTTATATCCAGAAATTGTTCTTGATCCTACAAGATTACCTGCTCAAATCCTTGCTGGTATTGGTTTCGTAGGTGCAGGGACAATCATTCGTGAAGGCCTTTCTGTTAAAGGTATAACAACAGCTGCAAGTTTACTTGCAATAACATGTGTTGGTCTTGCCGTTGGTGCTGGCTTTTACGAAGGTGCAATCATTTCAACATTACTTATATTTATAATTCTTTACTTTACATCACCTATTCAAAATGCAATTTCAAACAAAAGTAAATTAACAACTTTTACTTTGATTTCTCGCAAAGAATATGGAACTATAGGTAAAGCGCAAGATTTATTTGAAAAAAATAAATTAGAAGTTATTTCAATAAAACAAATAAAATCAAATTCATCAAACTCGTTGATAATCAAATTCTTGGTTAAATGTACTGATGTTACTAATAAAGAGACATTAATTCAAGAACTTACTAAAATAGAAGGAATAACTGAAGTTAATCTTTCTAAAGGTTTAGCAAAAATTGATGTCGACGCTGATTAAAATGCATTAATCTCATAATAGGAAAAGAGGTCTGGAATGGATAAATTTATAATAAAAGGAAATACTCCTCTAAGAGGAACGGTTAGTATCAATGGTGCAAAAAATGCTGCAGTAGCAATTTTACCAGCAACTGCACTTATTAAAGGTAAATGTCGTATCGATAATATTCCAAACATTAGTGATATCAAACGTTGTTGTGAAATATTAGAATTACTCGGCGCAAAGGTCAATTTCATTACTCCAAACGAAGTTGAAATTGATTCTACAAATGTAGAAGAAAAAGAAATACCTCTAGATTTAACAAAAAAATTTAGAGCTTCATATTATTTCATAGGTTCACTCCTAAGTCGTTTTGGTAAAGCTTCTGTTGGTTTTCCTGGCGGATGCAACTTTGGTTCAAGACCTATAGATCAGCATATTAAAGGTTTTGAAACACTTGGTGCAACAGTTAATTGCGAAGGCGGAATGATAATTGCAACTTCAGAAAATGGCCTAGAAGGTAACTCTGTATACCTTGATGTTGTTAGTGTTGGCGCTACAATTAATATAATGCTTTCAGCTGTTCTTGTTCCTGGAGTTACTACAATTGAGAACGCTGCTAAAGAACCTCATATCGTTGATTTAGCTAACTTCTTAAATACAATGGGAGCTAATATTAAAGGTGCTGGTACTGATATAATTAAAATCACTGGTGTCAAAGAGCTACGTGGCGGAGCTTCATATTCTATAGTTCCTGACCAAATCGAAGCTGGAACATTTATGATTGCTGCAGCTGCATCCCGTGGAGATGTTACTATTACGAATTGTATTACAAAACATTTAGACCCTATTTCTGCAAAACTTGTTGAGATGGGTGTTAATATTGAAGAATCTGAAGATGGTGATGAAATAAGAGTTTGGTCTGATGCTAGGACTACAAAAGGTAATATAAAAACACTACCTTATCCTGGTTTTCCTACAGACATGCAACCACAAGTTGCAGTTCTTCTTTCTGTTTCAGATGGTACAAGCTACTTAACCGAAGGAGTTTTTGATTCTCGTTTTCAATATACAGAAGAGCTTAAAAAGATGGGTGCAAAAATCAGAGTTGAAGGAAAAACTGCTTGCATAGAAGGCGTTGAAGCACTTAATGGCTGTCAAGTTACAGCTACTGATTTAAGAGCTGGTGCCGCACTGATAATTGCAGGCATTTGCGCAGATGGTGAAACAGAACTTTATGGCATTGAACATGTCGAAAGAGGTTATGAAAAAATAGCCGAAAGATTCAATTCACTTGGTGCAAAAATAGAAAGAGTTTCAGAATAATATACAATAAAAAGACTGTAAAAAATGGACAAGGGGGACGGAGCTTTTGTCCATTTTTAAATTAAGGAGATACATATGATTAAGTTTTGTAATTTATTTAGTGGTAGCAGTGGAAATTCAACATATATCGAAACTGAAACTGCAAAAATTTTGATTGACGCTGGAGTTAGTTGCACCAGAATAGTTAAAGCACTTGAAACATTAGGCGTTAGCTTTAATGATATTGATGCAATATTGATAACTCACGAACATAGTGACCACACAAAAGGTTTAACTACAATTGCAAAAAAATTCAATACACCAATTTATGCGACAGAAAAAACATGGTCACAGATGGATTCATTAAATGTTTGTGATTCTTGCAAAAATACTTTTAGTCCGAATAAAAATTTTGAAATTGGTGATGCAACTGTTCATCCTTTTTCAATTCCTCATGATGCTATTGATCCTTGTGGTTTCAGTATTTTATCTAAAGGAAAGAAAGTTACTGTTGCTACTGACATAGGTCATATAGAAGAAAAACTTATATCTGAAATGACTGGAAGCGATGTCTTACTAATAGAATCAAATTATGATAATGACACTTTACTTTGTGGCGCATATCCATATTTTTTAAAGAAAAGGATATCTAGCGATATTGGACATTTATCTAATGAAAGTACTAGCAAACTAGTCAAAACACTATACGAAAGTGGCGTTACAAAATTTATACTTGGACATTTAAGTAAAGAAAATAATTTCCCAGAACTTGCATATCAAACAGTCCTTAACGAGTTAAATAATTCTACACTTGATGTTCCTTTTCATCTTTCAGTTGCAGGACGCGACACAGTAGATGAGATTCTTGAAATAGTTTAGGAGAATAATATGAATATAAAAATAATTTGTTTGGGAAAAGTTAAAGAACAATCCCTTTCATCTCTAATCGATGAATACAAAAAGCGAATAAGTAAATATGCAAATCTTGAAATCATTGAACTTGCTGATGAGGCAATTCCAAATAATCCTTCTGAAAAAGAAATTTTGAATATTAAAAAACTTGAGGCAAACAAAATAAAATCAAAACTAAACTCATCAGATTTTGTAATATGCCTTGATCAATATGGTAAAACACTAACATCGGAAGAATTTTCAGAAAAGATTCAAGATATAACTTTAAAAGGATTTAGTACTATTGCCTTTATAATCGGCGGGACAACTGGATTAGATCGCGAACTAGTTTCTAACAGTAACTTAACATTATCGTTCTCGAAACTAACATTTCCACATCAACTAATTCGACTATTCTTAACAGAACAAATCTTTAGAGCATTTAAAATACAAAACAACGAGCGCTACCACTGGTAGCGCTTTTTGTGTAGACAAAATAGACAAAGGGATTGAGCTTTTATCAAAAAAGTTTCTACCTTTTACTTACTGAATTTCTTTCTATAACCATTGGTATATTTTCTTTTTCTATAAATGGAATTTTTAATTCATAATCATATGCAACTTTCAAAAATATTGGATTTCCATAAGTTACACGACTTGCTGTGTAACTTATTTTTAATTTATCACTATTAAAACCTTGTGCTATCAATTCATTTTCTAAATTTCTAACTTCATTTTTGGTAAGATATCCATATTCCTCCATAACGAAAATATATTTAATGCAAGAACTTGATAACTTTTCATACCAAATGTATGGCATCAATATATTTACTGCAAGTACTATTAATGTTGAAACAAACATTATTCCAATTGCTATAATTATTGGGGTAGTAAGTATTGCACTACCTTTACATGAATTATCCTTTTTTCTAACAATTTTTTTCATTTATCTTCCTATCTTTCTGTTTTCATCGAACTTAATGCAACATCTTCATGAACTGTGAAAACAAAAATATCTTCCAAATAATTTTTCAAAATAATTGGTCTTATTTTAACACTTAACACAGTGTGTATTGTTCTTGTATCACACATTTTATTTGTATATAAATCTCTATTTCCTTTTTCGTATATTGTGTATTCTTCTATTTCTACGGAAGTTATTAATTTTTTATCATTTGATAAATTTTCATCTAACTCATAATTACTTTTCAAAAATTTTATAAATTCATCTTTGTATGCCCCAACATTATATGAGAATTTATCCATACTCGTACTGTATTTATTTACAGCGATTATCGCGCTTCTATTCATTGAATACATATCAAGTTTTAAATTATATAAAATATTATTTATATGACTCATAAAAACTGCAATTATAAATGTAAATATAACTAGAGCTATTGCTACAAATATTAAAGCTATTGTTAGTACATCACCATTTTGATTCTTCACTTTCATCGCTTGTTCTCACCTATAACTTCTTTGATTTTAATAATTTGATATATACTTTGAAATATCGTGATTATATAGTTCATCCCATCTTTCAGCAACATCAAATTTATAGTTTTTCGTACGACTACCAACTTCTGAACTTGCTCGTACTACCAAAGTGTATGAGTTTTCTTTTCTACTAAACAGTTTAGACTCATCTATTTTAAATGCATCTTTCTTTTCTTCTCGAAGCGAATTCCATGAATGAAGTGTCTGTGTCGTTTGATATGGGACTACATAAATTGCTGAATATACTTCTGTTTCTGCTTTTTGTTCCTCCAAAGTTAATCTAGCCGGCATATTGTACATTCTTTGAAGTGCTGTCAAATTTGAATATATAGTCTTTTCTCCTCTACTTTTTGGTTCATCCCATAAAAATCTTTTAGTCAAACTGTCCAGCTTTCGAATGGAATTAAAACCTGCAAAATCAAACGTTACTTTATCTGCACTTTTTGACGTTTCCACTTCAATTTTTATAACTTGTCCCGCACATACAAAAGGTATTCTTGTTTTATTATTTATGCATAAATCTTCCTCAATGGTATTCCCTCTAGCATCGACGCTTAAACGTTTAATTGTTATTCTATATATTGTTGGAGCATTTTCGTCGTTATAATACAAAACCTTGTTTTTAGAATCCGATTCTAGATTGATTGTTACCGTTACATTTTTATTCGAATATAACACCGGATCTGACGGAAAATACGTAGCCGCAAACGAATTACATTCAAAATTCAAGGTGATTTTTTCAACGCCAGGATAATCTTCTTTCTTTATAATTAAATTTCCATTTTTGCTTATTCTAATCGTTTCTGATGCACTCACCGTATTGTATGTTACTCCATTAACTTTAAGTTCTGATTCAATTACTTTTATATGCTCTGCTTTCGCATATTCTGAAAGACCATCAATATACGCTCCAAAAGAAAGTGGAATTTCAATTTTTTCGTCATCCTTTGACATAGTATATTCGGTTCCATTAGGCAATTCTAAAACACTATTTAATTTTGCTTCACCAGCCATTGGCGGAATACTAAACGTTGCAACCCAATATACATTTCCTTCTCCAGGCTTTTCTGTATATACACTACCTGTACTTCCCCATGTAGCATAGTTTTCAAGACGTGCCTTATCCAATCCTATATCTAAAACCGTTAAGTCATATGTCGTTCCAAATCTTGATAATTTTTGTGTAAGCATATATTCTTTTTGCTCTTCATACATATATTTTGAAGCATCGCTCCATGATTCCACGGCACCATTTATTACCCTATAATTCCAATTAAGTGGCGATGTTCCAGAATTATAATCATCCGGAAAAATTTCATTATGAACTGATTTGCCAGAAAAATCTTGACCCAGAATCCAATACTCTCCTCTTTCACCAGCACCATTCCATGCACCTGCACTTTTGGTCCAATTCCCGTTTTCTGTAGTTTTCCACCTTTGTTTCGTATCATTTACTGTAATAGGGCTTCCATATACAATCAAATTATATTTTTCATAAATCTCTTCGTTTAATGGTAATCCATTAACATTATTTAATTCAATATTCATTGCTTTAATCATGTATAAGAAGCCACTACTATATGCATAACAATTAGGTATAAGTATCATAAAACAAAATGTCATTAATAATAAAAATCTTTTCAATCTCTTTTCCTTTCTCTGATTCCTTTTAATCTGACTTAAACTATTTTTGTTTAGCCACATAAAACTGTGGAACATTATTTTCGTTTTGATAAAAATTAATTATATAATTTCCAAACCTCTTTTTCTCAACATGCTTCTTGTCACGTTCAACATTAGTAACATATTTAACATTTTTCTCTAAAATATATTCGCATATTAAATTGCTATATCCACCAAATTCTATTTCTAGCGCTTCTAGCAACTTCTCTTTCTTATATTCATCAATATATATTCCGTTTTGATAATTATAAAATTCATCCCACATTTTCAAAACATCAATTTTTAAATAACATTCATCACTAAATTCTTCAACACCTGAAATTTTCGATAATTCATATAATTTATCCTCATAATATGTAAATGAAAAATCATATTCATTGCTTAAAGTATTTGTTTCGTTTTTTCCATATAGAATTCTTAATTGATTTGTTGTATATTTTGAAGGCGTATACACAACTGCTACATATCTATTTTCACTAACTAATGCTTTAATTATTTTTATTACTTTTTTCAAATCGATATTTTTATCATTTATTTCATATCCACTTAATTTTGCATATCTTCCATGATCATATATTAATAAATCATTTCCTTTTATTTCATAATACGTCTTTATCGAAGTTTTATTTGTATCATTCTCAACCTTATAATTTGTTAAATCTGTTCTTTCTTTCACATTATACTTGCGTTTTGAAACCAGATCATCTCTGGCATTTAGCGTTTTACATATTATTGTTGCAGCCTCCGCACGTGTCACATTATTTTTCCCACGATACGTTTTATCCTCATAACCATTTATAATCTTTAATTTCACTAACTTTAAAACTTGACTTCTATATTCTTCATCCAAATCCTTAAAAACATTTTTACTTTCTTTCAGATCACTTGTATCTATAAATCTTGAAACTATATTTGAAATTTCATATCTCGTTATTGGTTTATCATAAATCTCAAATTCATCATGAAAAATCATTTTTTTATTAATTGCTGTTTCAATATAAAAATCAGGCCAAACCGAATCTCCACTTCTTGTCAAACTGTATCCTCCAGCCTCTACTATCATCTTTACAAATTCAGCAACCGTAACATTATTCTCAGGTTTGAATGTTCCATCTTCATAACCTGCAACAACATTTCTATTAACTAACTCTGTTATATTTTCTTTCGCCCAATGATTCTGAATATCTGAAAAATTTATCAAATTTTCAGCATGTACACCTTTATTGTTAGAAATTAAAAAACTAACAAAGAAAATAAAAATCGTAATTATTTTTATTCTATCCAAATTTCTTTTCATAACTATTCTCCTTTTTTTGGACACAGTGACGTTTCTCTTGTCCAAAAATTCTTATACAAATGATTTTGTAATTCTCTCTGCGATATATTCATCTGTTGCTTTTTCAGTTATTATATCTATAACCTTATATTTTCTTATATAATCATATATGGTATCTTTATCGATATCTTTCGAAATGATTATCAAATTGTTGTATTTACATAGCATTTCATTATCTTTATCATGTTTGTTGTATTCACTTAAAATAACGTAATCACTTTTTGTACATTTAAATGAATATGTATTCTTTATCTCTACATTTTCATAGCCTCTAGTTTGTAGTTCTTTTGCAATTCTTCCGTTTTTTCCTGTTTTATCTATAAAATATATTTTCATACTTCTTCATCCTCTACATATTGATTTGATATTCCGGTAATATTAAACGATGCAATATCTCTAAGTAAGTTTATTTGTTTTGCTTCATCTGGCGTAACCGCAATCATAATTGAATCAATGATTCCATCCTCGTATCCATTAACCTCAATTCCATCAATGTTAAATGCACCTAGCACTCTAACAGAATCAATTAATTTTATTACTGTGTATCCATCATACTCATCACCAATTGATAGGCGCTCATTATCCATTAAAAAATTTTTTGCATAATCATTTCTAACCGTTGAATAAATATTTACGAATGAGTTTGGTTTTATCGCATACGACACACCATTTTCTGCATTTTGAATTTTTATGGATATTTTTTCTTTTCCATTTTCCGCTTCATATATCGATAAATTTTCTTTAGTATCAAACTGCTTCTTCATCGCGATTTGACTTTTATAAATATCATCTTTCGCATACAAACCTTCAATCTCCGAAAAGCCTGATATAACTTGTACTGTTGAAATTAATGAAACGGGTATTTCTTTTGAAACAAACATTTCCTCTTCTAATTTTTGATTAGCTTCAATATCTTGATTTACTACTAAACAACTTATCTTTGGTTCATAATCTATAAGTTGTTTTTGCATATACGTAGATATTGAAAATACAATTATCGTTAAGATTAGCGTGATACTTAAAATTCCAACTTTATTTTTCATTTTTTCACTTCTTTCTGCTTTCTCTAAATTTTGCTCAAGCTCCCATTAAACCGTAAATGGTGCACTCCCTGTGTTCTTAAACCATGTTGATATTGTTCCCATAACATCTCCAAATAACGTTTGCATTTGAGGATAAAAAACTGTTATTACAATAACAAGCAAAACACCTGCAATTAGTATTACCTGCAATATCTCCGATCCTCTTTGTGATTTTAAATTTACTTTTTGTTGTTTCATTTTAATTCTCCTTTTATTTTTATATTTCTAATCCACCATTAAATTTTAACTAAATATTGAATTGAAGCCCTGTCCAATTGAGATAAACAGCGGATAAAAAGTCAGCATTATGATATTTCCAAGTGCAAGGATTACTCCAAAAGTTATGTATAAAACTTTTGTGCGTGTATCACTTTTTATTTTTTCTAAATACTTTGTTTTTAGCGTATCCGATAGGTTTTCGAGAATTTCTGTTATATTTCCAACCTTTGAATATTCTTTTAATGAATTACAAAACATATTAACTTCTAAAATATCAAATTTGTTTTTCAATTCATTCAATGAATTATTAATATCTAACTCCGAGAGTTCATATTGCGTTGAAAATTCTAGAATTGCTTTTTTGAAATCTTTATTTTTACAATTTTCAAATTGTCGTCTCAATGAATCTTTTAAATTCATTTCTGCCGAAAGTTGCAAAGATATTGAATCTACTACATTTAAAAGATCTGTACAAATTTCATTATCGCGTGTTTTTTTGTTCAAATAAATATATATGTCCACGCAAAAATATCCTAGCGTTCCAAGCACTAAGCCAATCAAAATCGAATTATAGTTAATTGAACCTGCGAAAAATAACAGAAACGTTAAAGAAAATTTCAATAAAAAATATGAAATTGCATTTAAATTTAATGG
Organism: uncultured Eubacteriales bacterium; assembly: GCA_949283575.1. GTDB lineage: Bacteria > Bacillota > Clostridia > TANB77 > UBA1234 > UBA1234. The sequence continues at coordinate 428,113 of CASDSU010000028.1, read as the reverse complement.
ATAACCTTGTTTAGATAAAAAATTGTCTTTTGCCTTTATAAAATTGATCTTTTGAAAAAAAACTTTAATAGGATGTTCTTTGGTAGAAAAATATAAATTGTTTTTCTTTTTATATTTATCCGTTTTCAGAAAAATGTTATATTTATTGATTAAAAAATATGACAACATAAAAATCAAAACAAACAAGAGCACATTTATCGTGTCAATCAAAATTTTCACTTCCCTGTAGTTTGTTTATTTCTTGTTTCAAATATTAAAACCATCTTTTTAAAAAGTCAATAAAAACAAATCGACATATCTCGACAAATGGACAGAAATCTCCGTCCCACTTGTCCATAAATTTGCAATATTATGTAAAGTGTGGTATAATGTTAGAGTCGTTATGAACTTGCACTGTCTAGAAATTCCTTTATGGAAAGACTAGTGCTGACACATGAAAGGAGATTTCTGCATGAATTCCAACAACGCCAAGTCTCAGCTTCTGTCCAAAGTCAAGAACTACGTCACAGGCGTAGCAAAAGACGTGAATGCATCATACCCGAGATTCAAGTGGTATATGCTCTCTCTGGCGCTACTGTTTATTGCATGGATTGCGTGCATGCTGAGCGGTAATGAACCCGTCGTCACTTTTGCTCTGTGGTTTTCTGTCGTTTTTGTCATCGCCATGATCGTCCTTCTCGGCCTCAATATTGCCGTGGATTTTTTCGAGCTCGTCCAAGTTTGGCCTTGGCTCGTGGGCGATAACTTACTTCAGAAATGCGCAACCATCATAAGCGCCTCTACTGATGAGCCTTCCAGCGAAAAATTTCTTAATCGGAAAGTGGTTTTCGCATTGCTCCTCTTTTCTGGCATTCTTGTTGGCTTTCTCGCGCGTTCGTTCTTCCTTTACGCAATGTGCATTATCCTGAATGACGGTCTCTTCGGAGATCCGCTCTGGTACTGGCTTTCTATCGTAATTTTCGAAGTGATTGCCATTCCCAGCGTTTTCATTCACTTTGCACTCCCCATCATCGACAACGAGCTGCAAATGCTCTAATCTCAACGAAACTCCCGTCACTTTTTGTGACGGGAGTTTTTACGCAAACAACATTGTCGCCACAATGAAAGCAATTAAGTCACAAATAAGACCGACATAAAGAGCAAATTTAGTGTTAGTAATACCGATAGATGCGGTGTAAATTGCTAGCACGTAAAGGGTTGTGTCACTTGAACCCATAATAGTTGAAGCAATAAGACCAATGGTACTATCTGGACCATTGGTTTGTAAAATATTAGTTAAAACAGCTAATGCTCCTCCTCCCGAAACAGAGCGCATCACGCCGATTGGAACGAGTTCACCCGGAACATTTATCAAAGAAAAAAATGGTGAAAGTATTTTTATAAAAAGATCCATGCATCCTGATATTTTAAATAAGTTTATTGCTAAAACTACGGCCAACATACTTGGAAATATTCTTGATATTGCTCCAAAACTTTCCTGTGTACCTTCAATAAACGAATCATATGTAGATATTTTCTTTTTCGTTGCGGACACAACAATTAAAAGAATTAATGTTGGTACCATTGCATATGAAATATATTCTATTAAAATCATTTATCCTCCTTATAAAATAGCTTTACAATCATCACTCCTACAAACGCTGAGACAAAACTAGCAATTAATACTGGCACTACAATTCGAACTGAATTTTCAGAACCATACGTTGTTCTAAGTGCTATTACTGTCGTTGGAATAAGCTGAATTGAAGCCATATTTAATACTAAAAACATCATCATGGATTTGCTAAGTCGTTTTTTATTTTTATTCTCCTTTTGAAGTTCCTCCATTGCCTTAATCCCTAAGGGTGTGGCAACATTACCAAGGCCAATTATATTTGCTCCTATATTCATAGCAATATTACTAGTTGCTCTGCTATTCTTAGGAACTTCAGGAAAAAGTATTCGTACAAGCGGATATACAAGACGTTGCATCTTTTCAATTAGCCCTGTTTGTTCTGCAATTTTCATAAGTCCAGACCAAATTGCGATAATACCAAAAATATTCAAACATGTTTCAATCGTACTTTTCGCAGAATCAAATACACATGTTGTCAGTAACTCCACCTTTCCCGTAAATACACCCACAATCACTGAAATTATTATTATATACCCCCAAATTTTGTTCATTTTTACCTCCAATTCTGCTGAAATAATTATTATATTTACATCTTATGCTCGTTTTTATTTCTTATTCTAATTCGTTTTTCTATTTCAACTCACGTAGAAAACGTTACTCATTGTCTACATTTACAATTCAAACCGTAGACATAATTTTTACGTTTTTGCATGTTTTTTTACTTATTTTCTTCAATTTTGATACACTTGTCGAAATTTTTAAGAATATTTAATCACCTTTAAACCCGCTTCATTAACGCATTTTACATAACGCGTTTTACATATCTTTCCATTATTTCACTTATTTTCCTTGACAAAAATTGTCAAACATGATATATTTATGTCGCCTTGAGAAATAAAGGATAGATAGTAATTTGTAAGGAGGTATTTTCATGAAATCAACTGGCATAGTTAGAAAAGTAGATGAACTAGGCAGAATCGTTCTACCAATCGAATTAAGAAGAACTTTAGGAATCGACATTAAGGACTCAATCGAAATTTATGTTGATAATTCTACAATCGTTTTGAAAAAGTACGAACCTACATGCATTTTCTGCGGAGAGTCTGAAGATGTTACAACTTATAAAGATAAGAATGTTTGCAAAAAATGTTTAGATGAAATTAAGAATTCATAATTAATATACGATAAGAAAAAAAAAGGACAAGGGGACCGTCCCCTTGTCCTTTTTCCTATTCTATTGTACTACTTGCACTGCTGTGTTTCCACATTTGTCGATTGTCTCAAGTACTGTACCACTTTCTACTGTAATTCCATATTTGCTACTTAATTCTGCCATTGTGATTCTTCCAGCTTTAAGTTCAATTGTCATGCCATCTACTTTAAGTGCATTTACTCTGTGTTCTTCGGCATCTGTTACCACGATTTCTGTATCTGTTACAGAAATTGTTGGTTTTCCAAGTTCAACTACAACGTCTGTCGCAATTTCGAATTCACTAGCATTTAATGTATTTGATTTTATTGTGTTTCCAGCTCTGTCTACTTCAGCATTTGTCTTGATTACCAAGAATACTGTACCATTTCCAGTTAGGTTTTCAGCGATTATTGTGTAGTATCTACCGTTCATAACCTCCGTTCCTTCTTGAACTGGTCCATAAATAGTTGGAGCTGATTTCAATGATATGCCTTGACCAAATCCAGTTTCAGCAACTACATTTCCTGCGACATCTTTAACCCTGATTGCTATTTCAGCATCAGTCAATTGCTCATTAAAATCATAATTCGCATCTTTTATTAATAATTTGAATGATGTATTGCTTGCACCATCATTACCTACATATTGTGCTAAAAGTTTAATTGTATCTGATGCATAGCTACTTACTCTTCCAACTCTATCTTTAACCCATACGTAAACTGTCTTCTCACCATCTCCAGTTGGTAAGTTCCAAAGAACTGTATCACTGTATGGAACCCAGTCTGTTGAGCTATTAACTTGTGAATTTGTAAGAAGTGTATTGCTTATCAAAATTTCTGCTAAACCAGTATCATCTTTTGCATCTACTTCAATCATAACAGCTGTGCTATTTGCAAATCCTCTATCATCATCTTGAATATTAACTTTCTCAATCTTAGGAGCACTTGCGTCTACGATTGAAATATCTATCTCTTCGCCATATCTTGTAGAATTTCCTGCATCGTCAATTATATATAGATAATATACACCGTTTAAAGTTACTGAAATCTCAAGAACTGTTTCTAGTTTAATATTATCAAGTCTTTCCCATCTTGTTGGCTCAATGTTGCTCTTAGAAAGAACGAATCCATATATACCAGACAAGTCGTCTTTAACTTCAGCTGTAAGAATAACTTCTTTTTGACCAGCCATAGATTCATATTTAACTTCACCAAATGTAGGTGCAACCTTATCTAAGTTATCAATTTTAATACTCTCTTCTGCCACATTTCCTGCAAGGTCAACTGCTACAAATTTATAAATACCGTTTTCATCAACCTTAATCTCAATCATATCATCCACTAGAGCTATATCAGTTCCTTCAAACTTAGCACTAAATAATCCAGATTCATTATCCGTAATTCTAGCTTCAATAATGACCTCACTATTTCTCCATTCAGGTGTTAGATTTGTAAGCTCAATAGATGGTTTAATAACGTCAAAATCAAGCATTGCTTTTTCACGTTCGCCTACAGGTTTTCTTGAAAGAGCATATCCTTCAACAACTTTTACATCGTCTGAGAATACTGATTTATAAAGAGCACCTTCAACGACACCATCATAGAATTCTAACGAACCGTCTACATTTCTAATACCTTCTTTAGCACTGTAAATTGATGGTATTTCAATACTAATTGTTCCATCATCTGCACCCATTACTACTTTACCAGATTGGATATAAATACCTGTTGTTAATCCACTATTTCCTGAAGTTAATCTTACTGCGATATTTCCTCCAGTCATTACAGTTTCACCAGTATTGTAAATACCATAAGCTGTACCTTCTAGTGTTGTTGCAGCAATTGTTCCACCTCTAACAAATAGTTTACCAGCATTTAGGATTGCATAACCTGTACCTGATAAGTTAACGGCCTCAATGCTTCCACCTGTTACAGTTGTCTTCGCATCTATCGCATTAAATATACCATATGGTATACCATCTCCAAATCCTTGAGCTCTAATGACACCACCAGTAACAGTTAAATCACCTTCATTTGAAATAACGTAAACATTACCGTTATCACCACTAATGCCAAGTAATCCACTACCAGAATCTTTAATATTCATAATACCACGATTGATAATCAATGAATTTGAAGCATTTGTATTCATCATTATTGTTTTACCATTAATATCAAGATTTACAAGTGTATTTTCTTTGAATATTGCAGGTTCTACAGCTTCTTCATCAAGTAATAATGTCAAATTACCTCTAATTGTAATGTAATCTGCAGCAACAGCAAGAGTTGTGAAATATTTATTTGCATCAAAGTCGCTTTCAACAAGAACACCACTTCTTGCAAATACTTCTTTCTCATTAAATGTAGCCTCTGTAAATATTGTTCTATTATCTTGATCGTCATATACTTCACCTTCGAACGCAACACATGTAAGCTTGCCTAAATCGTCAGGTGTGATTGTATATCCATATTTAATCTTGTTACCATTAATCTCTATCGATTCTAATTGAGATGCATGACCATTTCCAAATGCAATTGAAAGCACAGGTATTATTCCTTTTGTTGTTATGAATTCTTCAGATAATGTGGCAACAATCTCTAAATATGTTCCTGCTGCATATGTTCCTCCATCAATATTTTCAACTTCAAGATTTATAATTGTTGGACCTACTTCATCTATTAAAACGAAGTCAACATTTTCATCAGCATAATTTGCTGCGTAATCCATCATAACGTTACAACTCTCGTAATAGTATACTATCGCGTTTTCACTGAAGTTACCTCCTAAGTTCTCAAATACATTTCTTGTACCAGTATCATCAGTAGTAATCGTTGTAACTATTCTTGGAATTCTTAAAGTCTTAATATTGTATAAGTTTGCAAATGCATGGTGTTCAAATGTCGTCAAGTTTTCACAAGCTTTGAAATTAAATTCAAATATCATATTACAATCACTAAATGCATATGAGCCAATTGTCTCAAGAGTTTCAGATAATTCAATTCCAGAAAGTTTATTGCATCCTTCAAAAGCATATACCGAAATCTTTGTTCCACCAATTTGTCCATTTATAGTCTCAAGGGACTTAGCATTACTAAATGCACCTTCAAGAAGAGTTGGATTTGATGTAACATTAATCGTTATGATATTTTGATTATTTGCAAATGCATATTCTGCGATCACCTCAACTGCACTATCAATTGTATAATCAGTTGTTACATTCTTATTAGAATGAACGTATAAAATATCTTTATCCACTGAATATAAAGTTCTATCTTCATATGTGAATATTGATGTTCCGTTTGGGAAAACTATGCTGTCATAATTGTTTGTCATAGCAAAAGTTGAAGTTTCCACAGATACTAAGCTTGAAGGTAATGAAATAGTTTCTACATTTGGTAATTTACCAAGTGTATATTCTCTAAGAAGAGTAACTCCTTCTCTTACTTCAATCGCTACAATTTCATTCATATATTCAATCCAAGGAATTTCATCCTCTGCAAAATATTTAACTGCACCTTCACCCTCGATAACAAATTCATTATCAAATGTGATTAATCCAAATACTGTTCCTGGTATAACACCGATATCCCACTCAGCACGGCAAATATGCACAGCTTCAACTTCTTGAACTGAAATATTTCCAGCTTCGTCTTTTACCCATATATACCATAAACCATTTGAATCTGCATATAAAATATTTGAATCTACCCAAATATCTGAGTCAAGCTCTGGAGGATTATTATCTTTTGTTATTGCATATCCTGCAATTCTATGATTATCAGTAGCAATAACAGTAAATCTCTCTCTCATAGCCTGTGCTTCATCAATTGTTTGAACTTCTTCAATTGTCGGAGGCGTTGTATCTTGAACCTTAATAATTCTTATAACCTCTGCTCTAGCTTCAGTTTCTGAATACAATGTATATCTAACTTCTTGCTCTCCTAAACCTTGTGTATTAAAGTCAGACATGATCTCCATTCTTACACTATCAAGAATTGAATGATTGCCATTAGACACTAATACTTCATCTATTACATATACACCTTCTTCAACATATTCGTCACCAGCTTCTACAACAACTTCTTCAGCACCATTTAATCTTAATATGTCGAAAATTCTTTCTTCTACAGCATTCCAATCACTTGATGCTTTATATGAAGCTGAATCTACAACATAAATATTTGTAGCTATTGGAAGTAACGAAGCATTATCAATTGTACAAATACTATCTTTGTCTGTTAAAATTACTAAACTATTTAAACCATTGTTATTCTCAAACGCACTTACAGAAATTTCAGTTACACTGTGTAAAGCAGCAAAACTTAAGTTGTTACAATCTGCAAAAGCATATTCTGGAATCTCTTTAACAGCGCCAGGAACTTCAATAATTCTAAGAGCTGTATTTCTAAATGCTTCTTTACCTATCTCATTATAGCCTTCTGGTATTGAAATCGAAGTCATGCTATCAGCATTCATAAATGCTCCATTACCAATTCTATTTATGCTAAATTCTTTTATTTCTACATCGCCTACAACAGAACCAACGGCCACTGCTACAAGGTTTGATGTATTTCTTTCAACAACATAAGTTGAATCATAAATAACATATTTAGAATCTTCGCTAACAGCATTTGTTTCAAAGTTATTTATTATGCTTCCCGCAAATGCACCTTCACCAATATTATCAATAGTGTTACGTAAAATTACTTCATTTGCCGTAATTGCATTTCTAAATACATCTTCTTCAATACTCTTTGTTAAAGCACCCAAAGTAACTGAACTAATTGGAGTTCCATCAAATGCACCACGTTTAATCTCTCTTGTGTTGTTATCTATTATAAGATTTTGTATACCAGAATTCTTAAATGCATTTTCTTCTATCGTCATAACATTGAACATAAATTCTATATTATTCAAATTAATACAATTAGCAAATGCATTCTTACCAACACTAATTAAACAGTATGGTAAAATAACTGATCTTGTAGAAGTTGGAACAACTGGATTTTCATCCAAGCTTTCAATTTCAATTACCAAATAACTTTCATTATTCTCATCACGAATATTTGTAGGGAAATCAACTGATGTATCGCTACCTAAATATTTAGTAATCTTAGCATATTTTCCACTAATATGTTTTTGATATTCATAATCGCGGAAAGTATAAATTGTATCTTCCCACTCATCTTCAATTACATAAACTGTTTTTATGTATTCTGCAACTTTCAACCCATTATGGAATAATGAATAAACAACTTCTTTTTCTCCAACAGTTGTTACATCAATATTTGTATCAACTTCAACTGTTATTCCTTCTGTTGTTATTGTGTATCCACCTTGGAATTCTTCACTATATTCATAATAATTTTTTCCAGTCTTATCAACATATTGAACTACATAATCGTCAGTTTCAAAAGCAAAATCGTTAACGCCAAGTAAAATCGTATCCACTCCAGGAATACTAATATTATTGCTTGTGTCCATAGCCCATACATAAATTGTCTTTTCACCATTTTCTGCAGACAATTTGTATGCAAGTTCTGTTTCGCCGTTGTAGTCTTGCCAACGAGAATCATCAGCTTTCAAGTTTGTAAGTTCAAGTTCTGAGATAAGAATCTTAGAAACTGCAACATCATCTGTTATCTTAATGTTTAATGTTACATTTCTATCATCTGTAGATACAGCATTATCATTAATTGTCATTTTTTCAACTATTGGTAAAACGTCATCTATCATAATAAATGTAGTTTCTGTACCATAAGTTTTTACATATTCCATCATTGTTGCACAAGATGAATAGTAGTAAATTGGTCCATATGTTCCTTCAAACACGTTTGCACCAATGTTTTCTAATTTCTTAGAAACATAAACATTACCAAAGTGTAATACTCCACTAAACGCTTTATCTCCTATAGATGTAACATTACTTAAATCTAGACTTGAGATTGTTGTGTTATTAGCAAATGCTCCTGCACAAATCTTTGTAACTGTTGTAGGTAATGCATATGAGTTAGTGAATTTATTTGTATGAACATACAATGTTTTAAACTCATCGCCGTACAAAGTTCCGTTTTCGTATACAAATCTTGTGTTTCCATTTAACTCTATACTATCAAAGTTATTTGTTAAAGCAAATGTAGTATCACTTATTCTCTCTAAGCTTGCTGGAAGTTCTATTGTTTCAACTCTTGGCATATTTTCTAATAGATAGCTTCCTAAGTATCTTACGCCTTCGTCTACTTCTATTTTTGTGATATCAATTCTGTTGCTTAAATACCATGGTGCACTTGATTTTTCATAATCTTTAGTTTCACCAATACCTTTGATATATAGCTCTGTACCATCTACAGATAAGATACCTAAAACAGTTCTATCACTATTCTTACTAATATCCCAAACACCTGAGCAAACCCAAGTAGCTTCTACTTCATATGGTTCAGAAACGTTTCCAAAACCATCTCTTGCAAAGATGTACCAAGTTCCATTATCAATAGCTTTAACTGAATTTGATACTTGCCATCCTTCTGCATCTAGTGCAGGTTTATCACTTGAAGTACTAATATAGTAACCAGTAACAGCAATATTATCTGTAGCATCTACTATAAATGTTTGATAATCTACAACCCAGCTGCTATCAGTCTCAACTCCATTAATCACAGGAGCTTCATAGTCTTTAATATCAATTATTCTTTCGACTCTATCAACTTCTACGCCATTATATTTTGCAATATATGTAACAGTATGACGTTTTGCTTCACCTGGATTTACTCCGCCTTCAACAATAAGCTCAAATCCTGGGATCTTAGTTTCAGTCATTGCAACGTTTGTTTCTACGCCAAGTGCGTAAACACCTTCATCTGTATAAGGTTCGTTTAATAACCATTCCATTGATGAATCACCAATTAATTTTAGAATTGGTTTAATTCTGTTTGTATAATCAGGAATTGTCTTGTAAACACTATCACCTTCATACATAGCTTCCATTCCAAAAGGAACGTAAATTGTAGCAGCGTCTGAGATTGCATTTGCATTAGCAAGTGTAACGATACCTAAGTTTGTATAGAACATGATATCTTCTAAGTTTTCGCAATCTGCAAATGCATACTCCCCAATTGAAGCTTTGCTTTCAATAACAACATCGCTAAGCGCTGTGTTTTGGAATGCATTATCACCTACTGTAGATAGGTTCTTTGAAAACTCAAATTCAGTAATTGGTGTATCTTTAAAAGATTCGCTTCCAATTATTCCAACATTTGATGTTCCTGTCACAGTTGTCATAGTTTGAATGTTTTCAAAAGCCTCAGGATGTATCTCAGTAACATTAGCAAGGTCTATAGCTTTGATCGTAGTTGCATAAGTGAACGCTGAATTTCCTATCACCTTCACACTATCTTGAACCCTATATTCTTCAAAATCACTAGTAGTTGGATAAGCAATTAATGTTGTTCCATCTGCTGTAAGAAGTGCAATATTACTATCACAAATCCTATAACTAACATTATCCTCATCAACATTTATGTCATAAATGTATGAACCTCTAAATGTAGCTTCCGAAATATACTCTACTGATTCAGGAATATTAATTACAAGGTTTGTATTATTTGTAATCCAAGATACAGAATATGTATCTAAACATCTTATTGTATTACCAAAATCAATATTATTCACATTAATTTGCATTAATGCTGATTTTTCTAGCACTCTAAAATTATCTGGCAATCTTAAAGTATCTATTTTGTTACTTGCACCAGCATCTTTGAAAGCTCTACTGCCAAAAGACATTATTGAATTTGGAATATCTAAAATAGTTAACTTATCAAAGTTTGCAAATGCATTATCACTAACTCTTATTAATGTATCTGGTAAAATAATTTTTTCAACTGTATGGTCATAAGTTAAATCAGAATAACTAGTAACAATATTTAAGATATTCTTCGTTGTGTCTGTATTTCCAACATCAATTACCTTATACTCTACTCCATTTAGCTCAACACTTGCTGGAATTTCGAATACTTCAGTAGTTGTTCCTGTGAATCCTGTAATCTTAGCATATTTACCATTTGTATGAATTACAAATGTGAATCCATCATCTGTTGTTCCTGTTGCACCTGTCCAAGAATTTTCGATTACATCAACAGTTCTGTATTTTGCAATCATTTCTTGATTATCTATTATAATGCTATAAGTAATTGTGTATGTTCCAACAACTTTATGATTTACTAATCCAGTCACATGAACTGTGTGGTTTTCTACTTCGCTATGTCCACCTTGAATACTTTCTACATATTCATAATAATCTTTTCCGGTTGTGTCAACGTATTGAACAATTTCTGTTTGTCCATATAAGTCAAATCCTATTGCATCATAATATATTGAATCTTCTACAACATCTGAAATGTTTCCAGATGAGTCTTTAACCCATACATAAACAGTCTTAGTTCCATATGGAGCAGCTAATTTATATGATTCTTCACCTGTGTATGTCATCCACTCTGAATCAGCAACGCTTGTAATTTGTTCTGGTGTGTAATAAGTTGCTGAAGCAAAGTATTTAACTACTTCTACATCATCTGTTGCGTCAATTGTAAGAATTACATCAGCTTCAGGTGATGCTGCTTCTCCATTATTAATTTCAAATTTCTCTATTATTGGTTTTACATTGTCTATTGGGATGAAGTTTGCTTCTGTAGGATTTGCTTCTACATATTCTTTCATGCCTTCACTTGATGTATAGTAGTAAACATCATCTGTAACTCCTTCAAATGCATCAAGTCCAACATTTAAAACATTTGGAGATACTCTCATTTCTGTAAGTGTATCATTACCATAGAATGCACCGGCTCCAATAGTTACAACTGTTGAATCCATCACAAACGTATCTGCAATATTCATATTGCTATATACATATAAAATATCTTTGTTTGCAGTATAGATTGCTAAATTTTCTGCCTTAAATTCTGTATTTGAACCAGATACTGAAACATTGTTATAATTGTTTGTTCTGTAGAATGCAGATTCTGAGATGCTTGTTACTGATGTTGGAATACTTATTGATGCTACATTTGTAGCATTTGATAAACCATATTCGCCAATAGCTGTTATTCCTTCAGAAACCTCAATTCTTATTACTCTATTATCATTACTCCAAGGAGCTGTGTTAATAGCATAATCTTTAATTACTCCTGTTGAGTTATAATCTTTACCTGTAGCTACGTCTACAACTTCAAATAATAAAGTTCCATCAAGTTCTAGAACTGCTCTTGTATCTTTTCCAGATTGACCAGTTGTATCCCAAATTTCTTGACATATCCACTGTGCAGTAAATGCTCTTCCACCAACGTTTCCAGCAGCGTCTTTAGCCCATATATAGTATATCTTGTTTTGATTTACTATGAATGTATTACCTATTGACCAAATTCCACTGTCCACACTTGGAGTATTTGCATCTTCAGTTACTGCATATCCAATAACACCAGTGTTATCTTCTGCAATAACTTGAAGAGTTTGTGAATTCTTAACCCAATCAGTTTCTGTAATTATATTTGAAATTACTGGTGCTTCTGTATCTAACAATACATATTGTGTCTCTCTGTCTACATTTGTTTCAATCATTATTGAAACTGATGCATCTAGCTTTGGAGTGTTTCCGATGTATGTTTTCTCAGTTGTACCAGTGATTTCACCATCATACCAATTAAATACACCTTCGTTATTAATTGCAGTTGTTGATGAATTAACTTTAATTAATCTATTAACAGTATCACCTGAAATACCAAATGTTAATGTTCCAATATTGTAAATACCATTAACTCCTTTTATTTCTACTTCATCTTTAATATTTGTTATTCCTGCTGTTTCAATTGCAGTTCCTGTTGTCGATGTTAATACTGATACTCCACCAACATTAACTGTTCCATAATTATTAGCAATAACTGTTTCAGTAGCTGTTGCAGTTACATTAGTTAAGTTAACAATTGCATTCTCATCAAATGTGTTAATTAAACCTTTACCTGTGTATGTTGAATCTTTTATTGTTACTGTGCCAGCAGTTGTTATCAAGAATATATCATTTTCACTTTGTAGAGTAGAATTTGCGATTGATAATTTGTTTACTCCTCTATTTATTACTACACCTTCAATTATTGCATCTGTAATAGTTAATTTAGCTGTTGTATCACCTATGTTTTCTTGGTTGATAATTGATACACCATTTTCATTAATAATTTGTGGTTGTCCTTCACTTTCTGTTCTATTACTTATTGTAATAGAACCATTATTAATAATAGCTTTGCCTGCTCCGTTCGAAGAAATAATTCCATCATAAATATTTATGATTGCACCTGCTTCTACATATAATGTAGCTTCTGTTCCAGAAACATTATTTGTTAATGTTCCACCACGCATATTTAATATACTGTTTGCTTCGTTTCTAATTGCAATATCATAACCTTGTAAAAATACATTTTCGTTAATAGTTACAAATCCTTTATTTGTAATTAGAGTTCCCGAAACATTTTGAACTATGCTTCCATTTGATACATCTGTAGGTAATTCATGTGTTTCATATTCTGAAATTTCATTTTCTTCTGGTAAACTACTTAAAGTAATTAAGTTATCAGCGTTATTAATAAATGATTCATTGTTTGACGCTATATTTAGCAATTTTCCGCCTGCACTCGCTGAATCTTTTATCTCGAGCATTCCATTATTTTCTATTGGCATAAGCGCCGTCATCGTAATTGTGTTTCCTTTTAAATCAAGTATTATAGATTTTCCTGTAGGTACGATTGCATATGTATCATCTGTCACATCTTGCATAACTTCGATTGTGTCTCCATTGTCTGCGCCTTCAAACGCATCTGCTAACGTATCATACAAGTTGGTTCCATCTGAATAATATCCAACTATAGTTGTTACAGTTCTTTCAGCTGTCATTATAGTTTGAGCTGTTGCGTTTTCATCATATGGATCTTTGTATTTTAATGTGTATGTAATTGTTGCTGTATTTCCAGCTGTTCTTGTATCAACATCGTCAAGACCTGTTGTTGCTAATGTATAACCTTTAATTTGGTTATTTAATGTATTAATATTCATTCCCGCAACTAAAGCACCTTCATCTGTATATGTAGAACCAACTAGAAGTGTAATTGTTTTATCCCCATTAAGTTCGAGGATTGGACGAATTCTATAGATGTCGCCATCTGCATCTTTGTCACTTGCAAATACAGTTGAATAGTTTGTTGCTTTTTCATATAAAACTTCAGATTCTTTATTTGGTACGTATAGAATTGCATCTGATAAACTAGATAAACCTGTACTTGTACCAAGTGTCATAGCATATCTTGATAATGTAATTGATTTAGTTGTTATGATAGTTGTTAGTTTACTACAATCAGAAAACATATCGCTTCCCGTTAATTTATTAAAATTATCTCCTAATAAAATAGATTTTAATTCTTTACAATTCCAAAACATAGACCCCATATCTGTAACTTTTCTTGTATCAAATTTACTTACATTTAAACTTGTTAAACCTCTACAACCAGCAAACATGCTACTCATACCTGTTACATTTTCTGTGTCTAATATTGATAAATTCCTTATTTCTACACAATTTGCATAGTCTGCAAATAAATAACCTGAATCTGCAGGAGCTATTATTCCATTATTTGATCCAATGTATAAATCATACACTGATGTATCTTTTTCATTTACTTTTACCCATGCCATTACTTTTCCATCACCATATGTATATGATGCATCCCAAGAAGCTAGAGCATCTGCTGGCACAGTATTATCACTTAACAATATTATTGTTTTTATGCTATCTGACGTGTATGTTAGATATGATGAATCTCTTAATTTCTGACTAGCACGTTTAGCACCTATTGCATAATATACATATCCCGTTCCACTCACATTTGTTGAATCTTCTCTTTTCATTAGCATACCTGGTGTTGGATTCTCTATTTCTACACTTACAGTCTCTGATACTTGCACGTTTCCTGCCAAGTCTGTTGCTCTTGTTACAACATCATACGTACCATACTCTAGGCCTGAGAAATCGCTAGAATCCTGCCATGTATAGTCTTCCTCTCCTTCAAGTTTGTACCCATATTCAATTGAACCAATACCACTCTCAGCATCAGTTTGATTAGACGTTAATACAACCTTTCCATCTACCACCTCATATGCAGGTGCTGTAGTACTAGGTAATGTAGTATCCAAATAGATTTCATCATATATTTCACTACTATCAGCCGCATATATGATTGTGGCTCCCACCGACAAGCACATTATGAAGCTTAACATCAACATGAAATTCATCAGAAAATGTTTAGTTGCAGTACGTCTCTTAAAGTTATTCATAGTCTTCAATCTCCTTAAAATATTTTGAATATGGTCAAACTTATAATTTCATATAAGTATATTTAGAATTATACAAGTTTAATTTTTAATGTAAATGGCACCACTTTGCCAGGTTTTTGAAATCACTCAAAATATAGTTACGGAACTAAA
The DNA here is from genome assembly GCA_949283575.1 of uncultured Eubacteriales bacterium. GTDB lineage: Bacteria > Bacillota > Clostridia > TANB77 > UBA1234 > UBA1234. The sequence continues at coordinate 412,787 of CASDSU010000028.1, read as the reverse complement.
AACCACGATTTTTTATAACAAAATATTAAAATTAAATTAAGTTTAAATTACATCTAGATTACTTTTTTGTTACATTTCTGTTAAACGAATTTTTGCTTCCAAAATTCTTTTTTATTTTTTTCGCCTTTTCAAACATTTTCATTTTTCGAAACGCCCCTTTCCGTAAAGCCGACCCTCAAAATCGTCCTCCTAGGGGCATCCGTCAAACGGACAATTTTTTTTGAAATTGGAACGGTTCCTTTTTCTAAATTCGGATAGGTTGGACAGAGAAATTTGTCAAAAAAAGACAAAGGGACGGGGCTTTTGTCCTTTTTTGTTTAAGCAAATAAAAAAGGAATATACAAACTTCTTCTAGTAACTTAGAAAAAATTGTATATCCCCCAATATTTAACTTATTAATTTCATCTTAATTGCGTTTAGTATGTTTGTCAAATAATATTGTACGACAAATATTACGCACGATTACGAAGTTTAATAAAGAGCTCCGTCTCACCTGTCCTTGTCATTTTGGGACGTAGTTCTTTTTTCTTGCAACTTTATTTTCAAATTATCAATAATACCTGGCAAGTCTGCACCAGAAGGTATATTTGGAGCATACTCATTTCCATACCAATTGAAAGGCTGCTATACCACTATCCTACTTTTTTCTTCTTCTTCATTCCATCCTGTATCTGGATTCCAACCTATTCTAAATTGCATATCACTTTCGTCTTTCGCATAAATATCAAGTGTTACATATTTTTCGTTAGCATACGAACTATCATTATTTATGGATATACTACACGCTGTAGGCACTGTGGTATCTGCCACCAAAACTATCGATTCATTGCACAAAGTAGCGATATTGTGTAAAAAGGGACTTTTTTACAGACCCTTAAAATACTTTTTAATTAGTTCCCTGATTGTTTCATTGTGATATTTGCAGTGTCCATAACACTTGCAGCTATTGGTATTTCTATTGTTACAGAACTTTCTGCTTCTATATCCGGTATAAGACATCCAAGCGTTCCAATACTTGTTCCGTTTTTTCTGAATAATTCAACGTCTATGACTTTAGAATCAAATTTTTCTAAACTGTTATTTCTCACACTAGCCTTAAGAAGATTTTCTGTAGCAGACTTTTCAACAATTTTTATATCGCTAAAAGTTAAAGTTTCAAATGTTTTTTCTTCTTCAATGTGTATTGTAGGTAATTCTACAGGTTTTACTACATCACCGCTTGAACTGCTAGGATTATCTACATTGCTGTCAGGATTTTTTACGAATATTATTACAATTAAAAGAACTATTACTACGATAGATGCAATTAAAATAATTTTCTTTTTATCCATTTAAATTCCCCTCCCTAAATTGTTTACTAGACTAGTGTATCATATAAAAAGAATAATATGAAATATTTTTAGATTTTTTATAAATACATATGGCGTAAGTGGCCCATCTCCAATAACTAATTCAATAAAATCTTTTTTATCTTCTTCATAACAATTTGAAACAGATTTAAGCCAACTTTTAGGTCTGCTTAATTCAACAGTTTCCTTAAAATCAATATTAGTGGTTTCTGCTTTTTCATAATCATTTATTTTCAAGATAAACCTCCTAAAATTTATTATGTTCTAATAATAACATTTTTTTATCTCAATACTTGAAAAATATTCTTATTAAAAAACCTTTATTTTCCTGTTAAATACATGTATTTTTTATGGACAGTAAATTTACGTTATGCTAAACTAAAAGTGTAAATTTAATAAAAAGACTAACTAATAAAAGTCAATAGTAAAATCTTGAAAATTTAAAATACTTTTTGAATTAATATGAACATTGAAAATTGCATGACGAATAGAGTGTCATATAGGCACTCAAAAAATTTTAGAACCAAGTTCTTGTATTAGTTTAATTGTATGCTTTACTTCAAGTGATTTTGCAGGCATAATAGAGCCGATAGAATTTTTTGCAGTATATTGAATTAACTCAGCTTTTGAATAATCAAATCTTCCTTTAGAAGATTCGGAAAGAAGAGTTGAAAGTTCTTCTAAATTGGTATTTGCAATATTAGAAGCACTTGGAAAACTGCTAAGAAGGAATCCTAAAATGTTGTAGCTATAATGTCCAGTGGCTTCAAGACCTACTTTTATTTTATTTAAATCATTTGCAACAGATTCGATTCTTTGCAACAGATTTTCAAAACCTTCCATATTGTTTGTAATCGTGAATGAATCAAAGAGTATTTAACCATCTGAATTAGTAATAAAACAATCGTGCTTATCCTTAGCAACGTCAATATCAACAAAAATCATCAACTGGTAGGAGAGGTTAAACAATCCACATTATCTAAAAACAGTATAACATAAAGTCTTTATAGTAGACTTTAAATACTATAACTATATAATACGAGGAGAGATATAACAAATGAAAAAACGAAAACTCTTATTACATATATTTTGTTTTCTCACATTGCTCAATATTGCTATTTTGTGCAATGAATCGATAGCTTTTGCTGCTGATACGTCTGCACCTACAGCATGTAATATATCAATAAACAAAAACAGTTCGTATACTAACAATCGACTCATCACGCTCGATATCTACGCCGAAGATGAAAGTGATATGCAAGTATGGATTTCGAATGACGGTGTGACTGGAACTGTTACAGCTTTTGAAATTGGATCAACGCTTACAATAACTGATTCGAACTATGTTATAGGAACAACTCTTGATTCTTCAAATTCGACGACTACTTCTAATTCAGATAATGTCTTTAGAATTCAGAATTGGCCCGTTGAAGATGGAAATGGAACGAGAACTGTTCGCGTAGTTTTCAATGATGCGTATGGAAACAAGACTTCTCTTGAAGCATACGATACAATTACAATTTCGTATGATTTAAATGGAATAGAAGGTACTGTAATATCAAGTGAAGAATCACTTCCAGGTTTAGATGTATATTTACCAAAGGCAATTTCTACAAGTGATACTTATACTTTTATCGGTTGGTGTACAAGTAATACAGCGACCATACCGAATTACACTGCAGAAACAGCTAAGGTTTTTACTACCGATACTGTTTTATATGCTCTGTTTGAGAAAAATGAAGTATATGTAACACTTTATACGGATGGGACATTAGGATTTGACAATACTACTGCAACTATTTCTGGGAAAACAGTATCTAAATCCTATGGAGATATAGCAAAAAGTACCTATACGTTAAGTAGTAGTGTTCCGTGGTATTCAAGTAGAGCTTCAATTACAACAGTAGAGTTTGTAAATAAAGTTAGTCCTCAATATAGTACAGCATGGTGGTTTTATGATTGCTCTAGATTAACAACTATAAAAAACATTTCTAATTTAGACACTAGTAATGTAACAAATATGTCTCGAATGTTTTATAATTGTAGAAGATTAGCGAATTTAGATGTAAGTAGTTTTAATACTGCAAAGGTTACAAATATGAGTTATATGTTTTATTCGTGTGAACCTTTGACAAGTTTAGATTTAAGTAACTTTAATACTGCAAAGGTTACAAATATGAGTTATATGTTCTGGAGTTGTAAAAATTTAACTAAAATCTACGTAAGTAGTTCAAACTGGACAACAGCAACAACAGCAACAAATATGTTCGATGGTTGTGGAACGTCAACATTAACTTACAAATAATAAGATAAATATAAAAAAGAACTATGTCCTCCTGGCATAGTTCTTTTCATTTTATTTTATTCATTTTATATCCCCCAAATACATTCAGTTACTCACCTTCACAATTATCTTCCATATTATCTTTTCTTGCACTATACCATTGAGATAATACAATTTTTTAAATATTTCTACATCGTTTTTAAGTCTTATGAATTCCTTCCCATGAATAACATCGTCGTTTATGTTTTCCTCTGTTTGTTTAAGCCATTCATTGCATCATAAATTCTGTCCTCACGCTTCAACATAAGTGTATAAAGTTCGTTCAAACTAGTAATATTGACAGCTTCATTATTTTCCATAAGCATGTCTCTTTTCTTAAAATAGTATGATAACATTATCTCTTCTTAGTGACTAAACGTCAACATGTCTAAATTGAAAATTTTTATACAAAATTCGACAAAAAATACTACCTAAAGCTTATCACCCTAGGTAGTATCCTATTTTATTTAATTATCTTTATCTCTCCCATTTCTATCTTCGCACACTCAAATCCTTCACCATTATCAACCTTTTCCATGTTAGCCTTCATAATAATATCCGCAATTCTAAGTTGTGTTGGATTTATTTCGTTCGCAGCTATAAATGCGCTTCTATTACCCTTCGCACCTGCATGAGCAAAACCTCTCAATTTTCCAAGCACAATTACATTTCCTTCTGCTATAATTTCCGCACCCGAATTTACGTCGCCAAGTACAACAATGCTTCCTTCAAAATCTACTCTACGACCTGATCTTAGCATTCCCTTAATTACTTTAGTTTGTGTTATTGAAGTATCTTTTGTGAAAATATTATTGATTGTCGCAAGTCCCATTTGTTTAGGTCTTTCTATCTTAACTTCTAAATCTGTTTTTTCATTTATTAAAGCTGCAACTTCAGTTTCCTCGCCATCTAATAGTCTCTTTCCTGTAACGATTATTGGTGGCTTAACTTTATCAAAAAGCGTATCTGACGCTGCCAATATTTTAACCAATTTTTCTTTAATTTCAGCATAACTTAAATCTTTATTCAAAGTTATAACCAACTTATTATTCTTATTTTCAAAAAGTACTTCTGTATTCATAGTAAAACTCCTTTTTTCTAGACAAAGTGACGGGGCTTTTGTCCATTTTTTATTAATTCATCAAAACATCATCCAATGAGCGTAACTCTAACTTCTCACTCACTTCATCATTGTTGTATCCAAAGTATTCTTCCATTACTTCTTTTACTGCTGGTGCGGTGTATGAACCATGGCCACCGTGTTCTATTACGCATACTACTGCGATTTCCGGATTGTCGTATGGTGCAAATCCTACGAACCATGCATGATCTGAACCCGAGCTTGGCGTAGCTGTTCCTGTTTTTCCAGCTACCTCAATTGGGAACGAACTGAATGTGCTATATGCTGTTCCACCTGTCTCTCCAGTAACTGATCTCATTCCTTCGAATACAACATCAAGTGTTGCTTGGTCTATTTCTAAGTCAGCCGCTGTACTTTCGGTTTTTCCAATCTTCGCATCAACGTTTGTATCAACTGACATCATTGAAACTTCGTTGCCCTCAGGTGAAATCACGTCCTTAAGTAATGTAAGTTCATTCTTTACTCCCCCGTTTGCAAGAGTAGCTACATAATATGCCATTTGCAATGGTGTGAAACTATTGTATGACTGTCCAATAGAAGAAGATAATGTATCTGCAATCATCCACTGTCTGTTCTTTCCATCTCGTTCGTTTAACTTATTAATGTATTCACGCGAAGCCAATGTACCAGCTGATTCTCCAAACAATTCAATTCCAGTTTTTGATCCAAGACCAAACATACTTGCATACTTAGATAATACATCAATTCCCATCCTGTATCCTACCTCATAGAAATAATAATTGCAAGATACTTTCAAAGCCTTTTCTGCATCAACATTTCCATGTGTCGATCTATAACCATTCCAAATCCAACACGCTGGCTTGTGTCCTTTATCATACTTACCATGCGTTAAAATCTGCTCCGTAAGGCCAATCACGCCAGACTCAATCGCTGCAATTGCTGTAACCATCTTAAAAGTTGAACCAGGCGAATACGTACCTTGAATCGCACGATTAAACATTGGCATATCCACATTTGAAAAATATTTTTCATATTCTGTATTACTAATTCCATTTGTAAATTCATCTGGATTGTAATTTGGATAACTTGCAAGCGCAAGAACCTCAGATGTTTTCGTATCTATAACAACAAGTGATCCTGCATTTGCATCTTCACATTTCTCTGCAAATCCACCCGTACGTATCTTTTCAATGTATTTGGCAAGAACTTCTTCTGCCTTAGTTTGAAGATCTAAATCAATCGTCAAAACAACACTGTCACCCATTTTACTAGCTTCAACTTCTTCCTTGCTTGTCACACGCCCATCTGAATCCATCTCAAGCCTAGTAACTCCATCTTCGCCTCTCAAATAATCTTCTAAAGTAGCTTCAATACCAGCTTTTCCGATAATATCATTTTGTGAATAACCACTTTCTTTTCTTGCTTTATACTCATCGCTACTGATTTTTCCAACATATCCAACGATGTGAGAACCAACATTTTCAGCCACGTACTTTCTTATTGGATATGTAGTCACAACAACCCCTGGAAGCTCATTCCCACATTCTTCAATCTCAAGCATACTCTCCTTAGAAATCTCTTTCGCAAGCGTAACACTTTTAAAGCTTGAATATCCCTTCGTCGCAATTTCATAGCGCATATTTATAATCTTTTGAATTTCAGTCATATCTTCATTTTCAATCTCATATTTCTTTTTAAAAAATTCGATGACTTCATACTCCGACGCATCACCACTAATCTTATTGCTTTGTTTCCACGTCTTTGCGCCTTCCTCACTTTTAGTAAACGTCATCGTCTCAAAATCAAGTGGGAAATTGGTATAATATGTATCACCATTCTTTTCAAGAATATTCGCAAGCTTCAAAAGACCTACATTCAGCTCCGTCTTTGGAATCTTCGTGTAATACAAATTCACATTATATCCTGTAACACTCGTCACAATCAGCTTTCCATACCTATCATAAATCTCGCCTCTCGGAGCTGTGACTTTGATTTCTCTAACCAGTCTATTCTCCGACTGTTCTCTATAACTTGCACCATTCACGATCTGCAAATTATATAGTTGAAAAATAAAAATAATACCAATCATTAAAATAAAAACAATTAATATATTAAATCTTATTCCTGATTCGCCTTTCATAACACGCTCCTTTCGAAAACTTTTGGACAAGGGGACGTGGCTTTTGTCCAAAAATTAAAGTAAGTAATAACTATTTTTACACTTGTTTATTATCTCCCCAAGTCCCGTCATCGGCTTAAATAATAACCTTGCCAGTATCATGTTATATATAGTTTCTTTTATTATCAACTTCAAAACTGCAGCAACTTCTAAATCATATCCATACAAAATAATAAAAGCAAAATTAGTCACAAGCTCTGTAATCACAGTAAATAAAGCAACCATATAGACCATCGAAAGTTTGTTGTCTTTTGAAAAACCTCTGCTCATTTCGCCACTTGTGAATCCTAAAAGTGTATATATCAAAAAATAAATCCCTATGCTTTTTCCAAACAATACATCTGTCAAAAAACCATATGCTGCACCTGTTAAAGCACCAGGTATCTTTCCCGACAAAAGACCAATCCCAACAACAATAATGATTCCAAGATTTGCAGTAGCTCCAAAAAAAGTGAAGATATTAATGAAGTTGATTTGAAACCATAATGCAATACATATAAGCATGAACACGATTAAGCTAACTAATAGTTTCTTCTCCATTTATATCCTCACTTTCAATTACAATTATTCCAACTGTTTCAAGCTTTCCGAAATCAACTTCTGTCTTTATTATCGCCTCATTTTCTATCGGATTTGTTTTATTTATTACTTCAGTTATCGTTCCTATACTTATTCCCTTCGGATAAATTCCTCCAACACCAGATGTTTCAAGTTTGTCGCCCTCTATAAGTGTCGTACCCATTGGGATATTCATTACTTTCAATTCTTGTTTTTCTGACGAAGAAATACTTCCTTTGCATATTACTTCATCGCGAGTTCTCGAAACTCGTGAGCTTACTGAATTTCCAGCATCCAAAATCGAAATTATTTTAGCTGTCGTCTTAGTAACAGTCTCAACATAACCAACCAAGCCTTTTTCAGCAATCACTGTCATTCCAGGCATTACACCATCTCGTTCCCCCTTGTTAACAATATACGTCGCTTCCCAATTTGTGGCTGAATCCGAAATAATATCCGCAATAATTAAGTCATGATCTTGATACTTATCCGCAAGCTTCAAATGGCTTATCATCACGTCATTCTCAGCTTTCACCTGCTCATAATTTATTGCAATTTTCTCAAGTTCTTCAATTCTTGCCTTCAACTCTTCATTCTCTTTTTTCAAGGCGTCCACATCTGCAAAAAACTCATCATTAGAAGTCACATATGCTTTTGCGCTTGCATAAAGCCTTTGTGGGAATGAAAAAATATCGCTAACAATACTTTCAACAAGAGTAACTTTTCTAGGATTATTATTAGTTAAAGCAATGCACGTAAACAGTACAATTATAGCAATTATCGAAAAAATCGTCTTCATCCATTTACTTTGCATTACTCTATCCTCCTATCTTCTTTTTCTTGAATTTATCAAAACACTTTTTAATGAATCTAAATCATCTAAAACTTTTCCTGCACCTTTAACAACACAGTCTAGCGGATTTTCAGCTATATTAACAGGAATTCCAGTCTCAAGTGCAAGCAATCTATCAAAATTTTTAATCAAAGCTCCTCCACCTGAAAGCGTAATTCCATTAACCATTATGTCTGCAGCAAGCTCAGGAGGTGTCTTTTCAAGAGTCATCTTAATTGCATCAATAATTTGCATAATAACTTCTTTTGTAGCTTCTTCAATTTCAATCGAAGAAATAGTTATCGTCTTAGGAAGACCAGTTGAAAAATCTCTTCCCTTTATATCCATCTCCTCTGTAGTCATTGAAGGATAAGCACACCCAATGCTCACTTTAATTTCTTCGGCAGTTGTTTCACCAATCGCAACATTATATTTTTTCTTGATATAGTCAACAATCGCTTCATTCATCTCATCACCAGCAACTCTAAGTGAACGACTTGTAACAATTCCACCAAGCGAGATTACGCAAATTTCACTTGTACCACCACCGATATCAACTATCATCGTTCCGCTAGGATCACTGATTCTAAGTCCCGCGCCAATCGCTGCAGCAAGAGGTTCTTCCATAAGATAAGCTTCTCTCGCGCCCGCATTAAGTGTCGCTTCTTCAACCGCACGTTCCTCAACTTCAGTAACACCTGTTGGTACACAAACAACAACTCTTGGTCTTGCAATAACATATCTTTGACATGCTTTGTCCACCAAATATTTAAGCATCATCTTCGTCGCCGTGAAATCAGCTATTACTCCGTCTTTAAGAGGCCTTATTGCATTCAAATTTTCAGGAGTACGACCAAGCATTTCTTTCGCTTCTGTACCAACAGCAACAACTTCACCAGAATATTTATCGATTGCAACAACCGATGGTTCTCTAATAATTATTCCCTTTCCCTTCAAGTGTACAAGCGTATTTGCCGTTCCCAAATCAATTCCAATATCCTTTGCAAAAAAGCCCATTTCAAAACCTCCTATTTCCTCTGCACTTTAAAACTTATTCAATCTTTTCAAACTAGCAAACTTACTATTCCCAATGATTACATGGTCTATTAACTCAATTCCTATAAGCTCACCAGCATCTTTCACTTTATACGTAAACTTAATATCCTCTAAACTTGGCTCTATTGATCCACTCGGATGATTATGTACAACTATGATTTTTGTCGCACTTGATTTAATCGCTTCTTTAAAAATATCCTTAATCTCGATATACGATGAATTTCCCGATCCAACTGCATTTGTCACAATTCTTATAAGCTCGTTTTGATTATTCAAAATCAAAGTTTTGACAATTTCTTGCGACTCATTTTTCAACTCTGCCATCAAAATTTCTGCAACATCTTCTGGACTAGTTATCGCTTTTCTAACAATAGTCTGCGGCTTCGAAAATCTAATCGCAAACTCAGCAAGCGCTTTCATCTGTATAGATTTTACCCTTCCTAGCCCATTTATATTCTGCAAATCCTCAAGTGATACATTTTTTAGAAAACCAAGCCCCTGATTTTCTTTATCTAACAATAAAATCTGCTGTGCAATTTCTACAGCTGTAACATTTTTCGTTCCAGACTTAATTATTACTGCTAGAAGTTCTGCATTTGATAAACATTCTGCTCCATAATTTTCAATTTTCTCATATGGTTTTTCTGTTTCTGGCAAATCTCTAATTCTCATAAAATTCCTTTCTATAAAGAATTTGCCCCCCAAATTTTATTTCAAAATCGCGCCGCTCTTCCAAAAGTCTCTCTATCTAGCTTTTTTATATAAAAGCATCGCAATAAGAATTCCTATAATACTTGCAACATTTAGTTCAACCAAGAAACCAAACGAAATTTTTAATATATTTATGTCCAAAACTAATGGATCTGTTAGACCAAAACTTTTTCCATACGCAAGCCATGACAAAAAAGAAACCTTACTTGCAAGTTCTCCAAGTAACCCTCCAATGATGATTCCAGAAAATAAAAATATTAAAAATACCCAATATCTTTTATCACTCATTTTACTTTTACCCCTATCTTTTGTAATTCTTTATGAGAATAATTATATCTATATAGAAACTCGATTTCAAGACCTTCCGTAAGGTTTTTAAGTTGTAAGTGACACATTTAACGGACGTCCCTGGTGTTTCGCCTTGCTTGATTATGTGAACAAAACGTGATATAATCGCGAAGTAAAAATTCTCTTACGCACGTATCTCTGTTGTAACAGTATTATCATAGCGACACCTCAAAGCAACTCAGTCCCATCAAAAAGGACGCAATCTTCCTTCATTGGATGCACAACACGCACCATCTAAAGTCAAAAAAAGACACATCTGCTCTTCAAAGCAGATGTGTCTTTCCTTATATTTCTTAAATCACTCCATATTTTCTTTTTTGTCCTCTTACTGAATGCACGCAATAGCAACTCCAAATGTTGTATTCTTCAGTCTCTTTTCTAATAATTTCACATTTATAAGTCTTTTCGCCTTCTTTTATTAAACGAACAATATCACCCTCGGTCAATTCAAGTTTTATCAATGCTTCCGATTTAATTGAAATACCCTTATCAGATCTTATAATCTCAACATTTTCATCAACAACTTCTGTATTTTCTTTGTTATCCAAAATATCAAACTTAACAACAGACTTGTTTTGCTCGAATGCGTCTTCACCATCAAAATATTTAATCATGTTGTCTGCAAGCGATTTTGGCAACTTAAATTCTCCTGCGCCTGCACCTTTTTCAATAATTTTATTTGATTCAATTATCAAAGTTGTCATATTTTCATAGTCAATCTCATCAGACATACGAATTGAAGTTTTTTTCTTTGTATCCTCTACTGGATCTTTTTTGCCATACAATTTATCCAAATCGCTTTCTGTCTTTTTTAACGACTTAAGCAATTTTTCCTTTTCTTCTCTTTCTTTTTTTGCTTCACTCTCCGCAGCAAGTTCAACATTTTTTCTCATAACAATACCAGGTTCTAGATCTATCTCTATCTCAGCAAGCTCATTAAAATTAATTGTTTGTGTGCTTGTACTCTCATCGTAAACTTGTTCACCAATAAGTTGTTCTGTTCCAGATGTTCCATACATTTCAGTGATTCTAGGAATTTTTCTTTCAGTAATTCTTGCAACAATTTCACCTTTTTCAGCTAGTAAAATTATTTCATCTCTATCTATTTGATGAAATTCAGAAACAACACCTTGTAATATGTTATTCTTCGCCGTTTCAAAAGCTTTTTGCTCTGATGAATCATATTTGATTTCCGTAATTACACACGCATTTTCAAACAAGCCACCAGATGAAAATTTAGCTCCAGTAACATAAATATATGAAGTTCCATTTTCTTTTTCAAAAATGAAAGCTCTTGACTCAACTTTACTTCCATCAACATTTATATGAACACTTAAAGTACATCCAGCTTCTAAAAGCTTCATAAGCATATCTTTTGATGTGTTTTTTCTATCGATTCCGATACACATATTAATTTTTTTAGGTGCTTTTATAGCTTCAAGGATATCATCATAAACATCCTCAACTCCAGTATCTTTCACCACTCCCGCTATCATGTATATTTCATCAAAATCGCCTTTCAAACGTTCTTTAAGAATATCTCCTAGTTTTACTTCTTTAGGTTGATTCAAAAATTTTACTTCCATAAAAAAGCTCCTTTTTCTACAAATTCTTCTATATTTTACCATATGTTCATCTTTAAATCAAGAATTTGCAGAAATTAACATAATTTTATTTTTTCGCATAATATATAACATCCAATTTATTTGGATTGAATAAAAGGTTTAATTTTCGGAAACAATTTAACTAGAGTTAATTCTAGTTTTGATTTTAATGGGAGTGAGAATTTTGGTTATCAAACGTGGAGATATGTATTATGCTGATTTAAGCCCAGTTGTAGGTTCCGAACAAGGTGGAGTTAGACCTGTACTAATAATTCAAAATGATGTTGGGAATAAATATAGTCCTACAGTAATTGCTGCAGCTATAACTTCTCAGACCGGCAAAAGCCGTCTTCCTACACACATTAATATAGATTCAAGTACTTTTGGACTTATGAAAAATTCGGTAATTTTAACCGAACAAATTCGTACAATCGATAAATCTCGCCTTATGGAAAAAATTGGGCAAGTTGATGAAAACGTCATGGAGCAAGTCAACTCCGCACTAGGCATAAGTTTCGGATTGGTTTAACTAAGAGACTAAAATGTCTATTTATTTAAACTATCCTCTATTTTATGTAACAAAAAAGTATTGTTTTGTAGCCTCAAACAATACTTTTTTGTTTTACAATTATAATCCTAAAGTTTCGATCATCTCTATTGCTTCATCCTTATTATCAATTTCATTCATCCTTCTTCTAATCTCTGTAGCCATTGGCAATCCTTTTATATAATAACTAACATGTTTACGCATTTCACGAACAGCTACATATTCGCCTTTTAATTCAATTAATAACTTGTAATGTTCTTTTATCACATCAACTAATTCTTCTCTTGATGGCTTATAATCTTCTCCACTCAAAATCCCTTTAAAAATCCACGGATTTCCAATTGACGCACGTCCCACCATTATCGCATCGCAACCTGTATACTCAAACATATGCCTTGCTGACGCAACATCTACGATATCGCCATTTCCGATAACCGGAATTTTTACATTTTCTTTTACTGCCTTTATTATGTCTAAATCAGCTTTTCCAGTATAAAATTGATCCCTCGTACGTCCATGAACCGCAATCGCTGCAACACCATTTTTTTCTGCAATTTGCGCAATCTCTACCGCATTAACATGGTCATTATCCCAACCTTTTCTTATTTTAATTGTAACAGGAACTTTAGAAGCTGCAACAACTTTACGAGTTATATCATCAATCAATGCTGGCTTTAGCATAAGCTTACTTCCATCATCATTTTTTACGACTTTAGGCGCCGGACACCCCATATTTATATCAATGATATCTGCCTCCTCTGATACTTTCACTGCAACCTCAGCCATTATGTCTGGATCTGAGCCAAAAATCTGTATCGCAACCGGCTTTTCATCTTCATGTGATGCCATCAACAATCTCGTTTTTTCGTCTTTATAATATAAACCCTTCGCGCTAACCATTTCTGTATACACAAGCCCAGCACCCATTCTCTTACAAATACGACGATGTGCCAAATCAGTTATACCAGCCATCGGAGCCAAAAACACATTATTCTTCAATTCAACATTTCCTATTTTCAAATTATCCTCCATTTTAATCGAACATTTTTTTACTTCTTCTACCGCTTACGTTTAAAAGTAAGCCAAGTCCGATAAAGTTTGTAAGCATTGCACTACCACCATAGCTTATGAACGGCAATGGAATTCCGGTAATTGGCATAAGACCAATATTCATTCCAACATTTTCAAGAAAATGCGCCAAGTACATTGTTGTTATACCGGTTGCAATTAACGCACCATAAATATCTTTCGCATCCTTCGCGATGCAATATCCGCGTATTATTAAGAGTACAAATAAAATTACGACAACAGTAGAAACTACAAATCCCATCTCCTCGCTTATTACAGCAAAAATGAAATCTGTAACTTTCATTGGCAAATAACCAAGCTGTGTCTGATTTCCTTCAAGCAATCCCATACCCCACATTTGGCCAGATCCAACCGCAAGTTTTGCCTGAATTATGTTGTATCCTGCTCCTTGTGGATCTGTTTGAGGGTTCAAGAATACAATTATTCTATTTTTAGCATGCTCCGGTAAAACATAATTGTATGCAAGCGGAATTCCAACAGCTACAATAATTAACGCTGCAATTATATATTTATAATCAATTCCTCCCACAAACAACATAAATGCCACAACTGCAAGCATTACCATCGCTGTTCCATAGTCAGGCTGCTTTATTACTAATAAAATCGGGATACCCACTAAAAGCAAAATCAGCAAAATACTCAGAGGATGATTCAACTTCCCCTTTGCTTTAATCTTCTCAATCACTTTGCCGCAGTCCAAGTATCAACGAAATTTTTGCAAACTCGCTCGGTTGCAAACTTACACTACCAAAATTAAACCAGCTAGTTGCGCCGATTAACTGGCTCTGCAAATAAAACCGCGACGAGTGCAACTGTTGTTACTCCAAATAACGGAATCCATAGTTTTCCGATAATGTCATAATCTATAAAAATAATAACCGCCATAATAACCATTCCAGCGCCAAACCACACCAGCTGTTTCTTGGTTTCCGAAATATCACCTTCAAAACCACCATTTGCACTAAATAAAGCAACCACGCCGGATTCCAAAAAGAATTATGCTAATTACCAAAATGCTGTAATCAATCGATTTTAAAATTTTCTTAAACATCATTCCTCCTTATCTTATGAAAAAAGCGGGCTCTTCGTCCGCTCTTATGTTTTTACTCTTCTTTTTTCTTTTTTGTAGTTGATTTAGTAGTCGTCTTCTTTGTTGTAGAACGAGTTGTTGTTTTCTTTTTTGCTGTAGTCTTCGCTCCACCTTTTGTAGTGGTTTTCTTCTTTGAATTTACCTCAACTTGATTTTCTTTTTCAGCTTCTGCAGCTTCAATCTCTGCCTTAATCTCATTAATTTCTTTTGCAACTTCAGCTACAATCGGTGCCACCTCAATCTCTTCTGTCGCATTAGATTCTCCAGAAACAATTATATCATCTAACAACTCATCACTTTTCACACTTTGTTCTATTTGCGATAAAATTTGATCCGCTACTACCTCTGCTTCTTCTTCAGAAAGCGCAGGGCTTCCAGCAAGTAATTCATCAATTTCATCATTGCCTTCAGCTTTAGGCGCAACCGGCTTAACATTCTTTATTGGAATATTTGCATAAAGCGCAGGACCTTCAAGACCAGCCTCAAGACCTCTTGTAAGCTCAACCTCTAAAGCATCTTCATCAATCTCAATGTACTTCTTTATTACATCTATAATTTCTTGTTTCATCATCTCAAAGAAATCTGGCGAAACACTAGCTCTATCTTGCATTAGCACTAACTTCAATCTATCTTTTGCAGCTTGCTTTGATGCTATTTCTTTGTCTTTCTTTTGCAAGTTTTTAATGAAGTTTAGCACTGGTTCAAAAACCTCTTTTATTTCCATCATTAGCCTCCTATTATCATTTTTGTTTACTAAACTTTATACCCTACTTGCTTCCAAAAGTTGATTTTACTTTTCCCCAAAAACCTTCTTTTTTACCTGGAATCGTAACCTCAAGCTCTTCACCTAGTATTCTCTTCGCAGTCTCCATATATGCTCTACCAGATAAAGATTTTGAATTTGTAACTGATGGTTCACCTTTGTTTGTTTGAATAATTACATTTTCATCATCTGGAATTGCACCAATTAATTTGATTGAAAGAAGTTCCACGATGTCATCAGCATCCATCATTTCGCCCTTTCTAACCATTTTTGTTCTTATTCTATTTAAAATCAATTGTGGCTTTGGCAAACTACTAGACTCTAAAAGTCCAACAATTCTGTCCGCGTCTCTAACTGCTGAAACTTCTGGTGTCGTAACAACTAACGCTCTATCAGCACCAGCAATAGCATTTTTAAAACCTTGTTCAATACCTGCAGGACAATCAATTATTACAAAATCGAATTCAACTTTTAACTCCTCACAAATCTTTTTCATTTGTTCTTCGTTAACAGCGTTTTTATCACGCGTTTGAGCCGCTGGAAGCAAAAACAAACCTTCATATCTTCTATCTTTTATCAAAGCTTGTTTTAACTTACAATTCTCTTCAACCACATCAACAATGTCATAAACGATTCTATTTTCAAGGCCCATTACTACATCTAGATTTCTAAGACCTATATCTGTATCAACCAACGCAACTTTTTTCCCCATCATTGTCAACGCTGTACCTAAATTTGCTGCACTAGTTGTTTTACCTACGCCACCTTTTCCTGATGTTATAACTATTACCTCACCCATAAAAATTAATCCTCCAATCTTGTTGGCAAATCCTTGCCTCCGTACATGTTTTATATTATATATAAGTGCAAAAAAAGTCAAGGAGAAATTACTATATCGAATCTATAGAAAAATGACTAAACCTATTCCGCGATAAGTTTAGCCATAATTTGAATAATAAGAGGTTTTTAATTTGAATAACTATCAAAATAACCTTGTATATAAACAACCGGTGTTCCTTTGTCGCCACTTCCTGATGTCAAATCACATAATGAACCAATTAAATCTATAAGTCTTCGTGGGGTTGTTCCTTGTGCTTCCATTGAACCAATAAGATTGTCTGGTTTGTTCTTTATATGTTCTTTATATGTTCTCTAATTGCTTGTTTTAATTCCTCTCCACTTAGGTGAGCAAAATTGTTATCTGCTAAATATTTTAATTTTACTTCGTTTGGTACGCCTTCTAATCCTTTAGTGTATCCTGGTGATACAACAGGATCTGCAAGTTCCCATATCTTTCCTATCGGATCTTTGAATGCACCATCCCCATATATCATAACTTCTACTTTTTTACCAACTCTTTCAAACATTTCATTCTGTAGTTTTATAGAAAACTCTTCTGCATCTCGCGGAAATAATTTAACTTTATCTTCTGTTGATTTATTTGAACCCAAAAGTCCGTACTGCTCGTTGTATCCACTCCCTTTGATAGATGTATTTATCTTGTATGTATGTCACATGCAATTACATTTTTTGTGTAATTAAGAATTGTTCTTGGATTGTTAGCAAATATAATTTCTACATCGGCTCCATATTCCTTAATTAATTCCTCATAATATTGTACATAACCAATACCTGTAAATTGATGTTCGTTATATCCAAACAACTCTCGGAATTTTTTAAGTGTAAGTACATCCGAATATGGGTTTACTCCTTTTTCATCTAACATATCTAGTGTAATAAGATGATTTCCCACCTCGTCCGATGGATAATTTAGCATCAATATTATTTTTTTCAATCCTTTTGCTATTCCTCTTAAACATATCGCAAAACGATTTCTACTGGTTATTGTAAATATTAAACCAACTGTTTCTTCTCCAAATTTATTTTTAACATCTTCTGCTATATCATCTACTGTTACATAATTATTTTGCGCTCTTGCAAGTACGGCTTCTGTTACACCAATAATATCTCGATCTTTAATTTCGAACTTATCGTTTTGTGAGGCTTCGATAACAGAATCTGCAACTATTTTAACCAGATCATCTCCGTTTCGAATAATTGGCGTGCGTATCCCTCTTGAGATTGTACCAACAGTTCTACTCATACAAATCACCAAACCTTTCGTTCTTATTTTTATTACAATTAAATTATACGTTCAGAATTTTCATAATTCAAATTACTAGTTTTACTACTAGATATAAGAATAGCTAATATTAATTTCAAAAATATGCACACCGTACAATTGACATAACAAGTAATGAGATGATACACTTACTGTTGCAAAAAAATTTTATTAGTACTTTCTATTGTTCTAATCAAGAAAGGAGTTTGATTTGTTATGAAAGTGATTTAAAAATCATGAAAGACTCAACGTGAACCACTTCAACATCATCATAAAAGGGGATATCAACATGAAAAATTTTCTTTACAACTACTTCGGTGGTATAGAGCTTTTGCTCTCGGATGACCTGATTTCCTACTTTGCATACTTCACTACCATTCTCGTTCAGGTTGCCTTCTTGTGGGCATTCAAAGTTTCTAACGCTCTCTTCTTCACCATTTTGCTGATTCTCAGCATCGTGAACGTCTTCATTGGCGCATTTTGGAAATCGTACGTTGAAGGATCGAAAGCCGAGATTATTCAATCTGTCGCTTTTTCAGGCGCGATTGTCGTTTTGTTTATCGTGGGTTGCAAAGCTAGTTTTGTGACAAGCCTCCTTCTGTTCGCTATTCCGCTCATTGTCACACGACTCTGGATTACTATTCGTGAATTTCAAAATACGGAATTCTTAGGATATAACCCCAATTCGATGACGATGAAAATCTCGAAACTCTTCCATAACAAAATCATTTATATTCTTTCGTATGTCATTACCATGCTCATTCCTATCTGTCTTCTTGTTGTTTTTACAGCAATGACTGGTTTACCTGCTTATCTTAAGATTTTGTTACCCCTGCTCTACATTTTTATTTCTCCTTACATCGGCCTTATGGAAGATGAAATTGCTACTTGTAGCATTTTTGAACTCATGGTCCCCGAGGGTTATCAAATCGAACAAGAGTATCAAAAAATGCGACAGACCAAAGATAAAGAACCTGAAGCTACAGACTACGATGATTAACAAAAAAGGCAACCAACTTTCTAGCTGGTTGCCTCTTTTTTTGGCCAAAAGTTCCGTCCCTTTGTCCTTTTTTATAAAATTAGTGTGTTCCTTCTGTTTCGTAATCGTTATTTGCTCTTAAATCCGTTTCGAACATCATTACTGTTCCATCTGGAACTACTGCTGGTTTGCCGTTTGGTAGTGTTATAGGAATTGTTGGACTTGTAGAATCCGGATTTCCTGTTGTTGGATCTTGCCATTTCATGTCTTTACCGTTTTTGTCTTTTTCGTATTCTCCTGTATTGTCTTTAGTTGTTTCATTTATTGATTCAGGTCCTGTGTATCTTAAATAGTCATATATTCCATATTTTCCTACTAAGTCGAATTTTACTAAGATATAACCTTCTTTTTTAGCCAAACCAGGATTTGATATTAATTGCGATGCTGTTGTACCCTTTGGTACAGCTACTGTTGAACTTGGTAAGCGATAGCCTGCGTACCAATGACCTACTGAAGCAATTACCGTGTCACGTCCATTTGTAACTTTATTGAAGTCTGAATCCGTGTATACAAATCTTCCAGCTGCGTCTGCAATGATGCCAGCTTCGTTCTTTTTGTATAATTTATTTACGTATTCTGCAAAGTTGTTGTAGCATAGTCTAAGTTTATCTGGAAGACTTAGCGCCGGCATTGCACCTATGTTTACGTTTTCAGCATATGTGTATTTTACGCCGATTGTATTTTTCATAATTCTTTGTGAATCTGTAAGTTCTGATACCGCTACTTTCATAAATTTATTTGCCAAGTTTACTACTATTGAAGAATTACTTATTCCTGTTTGAATTTTTACATATTGACTTGCAGAAGTTTTGTAATACAAATCAACTTCTTCCGCTGTTCCGCCATTTTTTCCTACAAAATAGAATCCTTCTGGTTGTATACTTACATCAACATTGTTTGTTTTAATTCCTTTTGTTTTGAAATCAAATTCAACTACATAACCAAGCTTTGGTGCAAATTTATATGCTGTCATTTGGTTTTGTCCAGCTTGTCCAAATGGAAATTCTGCAGCTGTAACATAGTTGCCGTCCTTACCTTTAATATTTGTCCATCCTGGATCATTCGTACCTGAAATTCTCAAATCATAAATCTTTCCAATTACTTCAACATCAATCGTTTTCGTAGCTATATAATTATCAGGATTTAGGTTTGCATTTTCTTCCATTTTTGTTCCGTCATGTGGAACTAATTTTGAAAACCAAATCGCATTTTCTGCAACTACTCTTGTTTCGATAGTTCCATTGCCTTCCTCTGCCCATACTGGAATTGTAAATGTATATTCGTTTTGATTTGTTGCAAGTCCTAAGTCATTTAACCATGTATCTGCTTTTACAAATACTTTCGTTCCATCGCTCATGTGCAAATATGCATCAAATGGCAATTTTACATCTTTTATTTTACCCCAGTTACTAGCAAGTCTTGTAACAGCCTGATACATATTGTAAATTCTTGTATTATAACCCTTTGCTGGCCTATGTGTTCCCTCGTTTGGTATCTGAATTGTGAAGTCTTCATCTAGCATTAAATATACTCTATTTGGATCTACATTTATTTTTTGATTTATAAATGGTGATATCTCTGAAATTTTCGCTTTATTTACTACCGGTGTATGAACAAAAACATCATTTACACCAAATCCAAATGATGAACCGTTACTGTATGAAACAGTACCTGATGTTGCGTAGTTTCCGTTTTCTTTTGTTGATGGAATCATTTTTGTTGTACTATTTGAAGTTTGTACTACAGAAGGTTTTGTGCCATTGTTTGTTGTAGGTGTTACTTTTAATCCCCTATATGAATAACTGAAATACCCACTTTGATTTATTGAAGCGTATAATCTTGTAACTATCGCATTCTTAGCACTACTTTCACCATTTTCGGCAGCTGCTTGTGCATTGTTTGCACTTGAGTAATGTCCTAAATAATGTGTATACGATGCACCTATTCCTGGATGTTGTGATGTTACATTTGTTGTTTTAGCACCTACCGTTGGTCCTCCAGTCAAGCTTACAGTTGCATTTACTGGTGCACCCGAAAAAGATGCACTTCCTACTGGATAAATATTTGAAATCGGAACATCATAATATGTTTCCGTTATACTCGTTGTATATGATGAATCTACTGTATGATATTTATATTTAGTAGTTGAAGCTGGTCTCGTTCCATAAACTGGGGCAACCCACTTAGGCTCTCCCTCATCATCTACACTCCAATATCCTGACTTTTTCACATATGTCTCAGTGTAGTGGTATGTATATGATGCTGATGCTATAACTTTTACACCATTTACTCCTGCTTTTCCTGTATATGTTCTAACTCCAATATCATACAAAGAATCGTCTGCAGTCGCTGAAAATGTTAGATTTTCACTTGTTGGAATTGCTGTTGAAACATCATATTGTGGATTTGAAATTGAGCCACTTTTAGCTGGATTCAAATGTTGATATGATGTAATTCCATTCGTAACATACGCCCAGCTGTATCCTGTTTCTGGATCTGGATCTGGATTATCCTCATCATCGTCATTGTCATCATCGTCGTCATCGTCATCATCCTCATCATCGTCATTGTCATCATCGTCGTCATCGATAGGCTCACCTTCCATTCCACTTAAATATACTTCCTTAAAATGCGGTATATCATATAATACACCATCTACCATAATCTCAGTCATTGCTAAAGTTAAATCTGTTGGAAAATTTTCTGGAAAATCATAATATAATTTCCACTCCGTTACTTCAACACCATCAACCACTGTCGTAACTTCTCTTACCCTAACTGTAACATCATACTCTCTTGTATATTGATCTTCATACAATTGAGGATGAGCGTCGTCTCCAATAAGTTCCATTATTTTGTCTTTTGTTGGAGGCACATCATACCATCCGCTGTTTTCTTCTAAAAATCTATCTATCCACGTACTTGCATCTAGTGATTCAGTTGCTTTAAAAGTAACTTGGAAACTGTCAATAGGTACCGAAACGGGATTTCCTTGTGCATCAGTTGACATGTATGAAGGCTGTTCATCAAACGAAACCTTTGAATCTCTAAAAGAACCAGGAGTAACACCAGGTGGGCTTTCATAAAACGGTGAATCTGTCAAATATCTATCATTAGATACTTGAACAACACCTTCACTTTTTTTATTTTGCTCATCAATAAAAAGATGTGCAAATGCTTTAGGGCTATTTGTCATAGCTACTTCATCAGTCGATGTCATAGCTACTTCATCAGTCAATGTCTCACCTCCTGCACTAAATACATTAGGCTTAAAGACTGTCATTAGTAACATACTTGCTATAATTAAGGATAAAAATTTTCTTTTTTTCATGGCCTCTACCTCCTATTTTCTTTCTAGGACCCTAGAAATTACAGTAGCAACTTCCGCTCTAGTCATATTTTGGTTTGGTCTGAAAGTCTTGTCTTCATAACCTTTTATGATTCCAAGTTCTACAACGTATTCAACATATAATCTGTTTTCTTCAGAAAGTTCTGTTAAATCCGTTAGCTTTTCAGGATAATAATCTTCTTCTATATTTCTTAGATTATTCTTCATTGCAATTTTTGCAATTGTAACTGCCATCTCAAGTCTTGATATACTTGTGTCTAAATCAGTCACCGTTTTTTCAGCCATCATGCATCCTTCATCTTCAATATACAGTGCATACATGCTAGCCCAATGAGGAAGCAGTGGTTTCATAAAACCATAAAATGATTCTATATATTCCTCATCATCAACCGATGTAACAATAAGCTTGAAAAATTCACCCCTCGTCACATCATTTTCAGGTCTGTACGTTCCATCCTGATAACCATTAATTACGCCTTTTTCTACGAGTCCCATTACATTTTCATATGCCCAATGGGCATTCGTTAAATCTGAAAATGTTAATGCAAAAACTGGTAGAGCACACATAATCATTGTTATACAAAAAATTACTGCTACTTTTCTTTTCATTTGTAACGCCTCCTTTTTAGCCTATATATCTTTAGATATAATTATGTACAATTATACCAGTTTTTCCCTAACTTGTCGATATTTACCGCCATTTTTTTATGCTTAAAAATGTTAATTTTTTGTAAACTTTTTGTACATTTGACAGATGTCCCTCGTGTGCAAATTGCGAATTTTTCAATTGATAATATTTTCTCCAATGTATATAATATTGCCATAAGAGAGAAAATATTTTAGGAGGTTTGATTAATTATGGCTGAAACAAAAACTGCTGGTCAAAAACTTAAAGATGAGCTTCTTATGAACGATAAAAACGGCTGGGAAGGCATGTCTGATAACGAAAAGAAGACTATCAATAAGTTTTGTGATGGATATATTAAATTTTTAAATGATTGTAAAACTGAAAGAGAAGCTGTTAGAGAGGCTATGGCGCAAGCTGAAAAAGCTGGATTTAAACCACTTAATAAGTGTAAATCTTTAAAAGCTGGAGACAAAGTTTATTCAATCAACAGAGAGAAGAATATTATTCTTGCTGTTATTGGTTCTGAAAATATGGAAAAAGGCTTGAATGTCGTTGGTGCTCACATCGATTCTCCTCGCCTTGATTTGAAACCAAATCCTCTTTATGAAGATTCTAGTTTCGCTTATTTAAAGACTCATTATTATGGCGGAATTAAGAAATATCAATGGGTTACAATTCCTCTTGCTATTCATGGTGTTGTGGCTCTTAAAGATGGAAGCGTTGTAGAAATTAAAGTTGGTGATGAAGATGATGATATGACTTTTGTTATCACAGATCTTCTTCCTCATATGGCTAGAAAACAAATGGAAAAGAAACTTTCTGAAGGTATCGAAGGCGAAGATTTGAATCTTTTAATCGGTAGCATTCCTTATGATGATGAAAAAGTTTCTGAAAAGGTTAAATTAAATATTATGAAAATTCTTAACGATAAATATGGTATCGTTGAAAAAGATTTTATAAGTGCTGAGCTTGAAATTGTTCCTGCTTTCAATGCGAAATCTTTAGGTTTTGATAGAAGTATGGTTGCCGGATATGGCCAAGACGACAGGGTTTGCGCTTACACTTCACTTAAAGCTATCATGGAACTTGACGCTCCTAAGAAAACTGCAATTTGTATTTTAGTTGATAAAGAAGAAATCGGAAGCGTTGGAAACACTGGTATGGAGGCAAAAGCTTTCGAAACTTTCGTTGGAGAGCTTCTTCGTTTAACAAAACAAGATAGCGATATCAATGTTGTGAACAGAGTTTTCTCTAATTCTAGAATGCTTTCTGCTGATGTTGATGGTGCTTTTGATCCATTATACGCATCAGTGGCAGAAAGAAGAAATGCATCTTTCTTCGGATTCGGTGTTGGCTTAAACAAATATACAGGTGCACGCGGAAAATCTGGTGCAAACGATGCAAACGCTGAATTTGTAGCAGATCTTAGAAAACTATTTGATTCAAACAAAGTTAGATTCCAAATCAGCGAACTTGGTAAAGTTGATGAAGGTGGCGGTGGAACAATCGCATACATCCTTGCAAATAAAGGAATGGATGTTATTGACTGTGGAACACCAGTATTATCAATGCATTCACCATACGAAGTAACAAGTAAATTTGACGTATACATGTCATATAAAGCATACAAAGTGTTTATGAAATAATAAAAAAGGGGCTGTCTTAAAAATCAAGACAGCTCCTCTTTTTGTTATTTATCTCCGAGGTAAAGAATTCTGTAGGCCTTGCGAGCCCTAGTCTTGCTTACTTTCGGATGATTTTTGCGAAACGCTTCAACGAATTCGCTTTCGGACAGTCCCGCATACCGTGCACGACAATCAGCTCTAAGCATCATATCCTGAAGCTTACGAACATTAGATTCATGCTCGACATATTGCCACCATTGCCGCGAGACATTGATATAAGTTGATCCACCAGAATAACTTCCACATCCCATTTCTCGGATGTCACCTCCTCGCATATAGCACTGCTGAAACCGTGGTCAGAGATCGGTGCAACTGATGCTGGATACATCCGCATCTTCTATACAACATTCTCCAACACACCTGCATTATATCAATAGAAATATTCATTTGTCCATAAAAATAAAAAAACCTGCGACGCTGTTGAGCATCGCAGGTGTTGACTGCCTCAGGCGAAGATGTAGTCGTACATCTTGTTCACCGTAGCCTTGTCGGGACACAAGTTCGGGCACCGCTTGGGAAATTCTTTGCAGAACTGCTCCCGCGTCATGTGACCATACCGAGCCTTGAGTTCACCCTTGAGAGCCTGGAGATTGCTCGCGCGCATCTTCTTCTCAACAAAGGGACGGACAGTGATAACGGAAGAACCACCGATGTAGCTGCTAGACTTCTTGTTTGCCATGGTAATAACCCTCCTGATGATATAATAATGTTTTGCAGGCAGTCTCTCCGACATAAGTAAAAAACACTTACATCAAAAAGAATGTCATAAAACATATTAATATGTTATCACATTTTTTACCATTTTTCAAGCATTTTACATAAATCACATACATAACAGGATAGAAATATTGAATTTAAAAGAAAAAAGCAAGGATGAGCCTAGACTCATCCCTGCCTTTTAAACTTTCTTTTCATACCTCAGAAAAATATTCTTCAGATTTCTTGAGATATTCGTTGAGCAGATCCATCTTAATCTTGTCTTCCTCACAGCTATTCATAAAGCCACAAAGCTTTCGATAACCGTCAGTTTGTTTGGTCTGCTTGTTGAAACGATTAATTACCGTATCCATTGACATAGTAGTCACAGCATACCAAAAGTCATTGCTGACAACGGCAAATTGACTATTATCATCATCTACCAGCTGAAAGTCATCAATGAAATCACATTCATTCAAAGACTTGCCAAAGAACTTTGACAATCTTTCAACCACATCGAACCTAGAGTTCTTTTCTTTGAGAAACTCAGCGTATTCGCTAGAGTATTCTTCAGAATACAACTTTTTGACGATGTATCGAGACAGGTAATCAGCCGCAAATTCTTCCATGTTATTGCCATAAACCTCTCCATCAGGCGAAATTCTGATAAATGAGGTTATAGGTGAAGAGTTATCTCGAGTTTTACCCGTGATTCTGAGCACATCCAAATTGTTTGCAAATACCAAATGTGCGAATTCATGAGCTACGATAAATGCAATTTTCCTCTCATCATCCTCCAAATTGACATAGATTGTGATGTTGTACTTAACTCCCTTCCTTTCTTCTAATTCCATGTTGTCTGCAAAGAACCCCACTGTCGTGTCAGTAAATGCAGTATTTACGTCCACCCTAAGAGAATTCAATTTGCCGAGAAGCAATGCTTTATTGTGAATCACTGCCCGATAGACACGAGCAACCTCTTTCACAATATCAGCAATTCTCTCCAACTCAGGACCTTCAACGTAAACTCTCATTCGTGATTAGCCTCCAATCTAATTGTGTTGGGGTACGCCAGAAAAATTTAACCTTTTCTATTATACATCTTTTGTAAAATTATGTCAACTTGTCCTTCCGTAAATTTTATCCTTTTACTAATTCCTCTATCTTTTTTACAATCGCTTCTGCATCAATTTCGTAATGTTTCATTAATTCATCCCATTTACCTGACATTCCAAATTCATCTTTTACTCCCATTCTTGTAACTTTAACAGGATATTCTTCCGAAAGTACTTCGCAAACCGCACTTCCAAGCCCGCCAATTATACTATGGTCTTCAACTGTAATTATATGTTTAGTTTCACGTGCTGCTTTTATAATTATTTCACGATCGACTGGTTTAATTGTATGAATGTCGATTACCCTAACATTTACGCCTTCTCCAATTAAGTCACGCTGTGCTTTTAACGCTTCACATACGGTTACGCCTGTAGTAAATATTGTAGCGTCAGTTCCATCACCATGCTGAATTCCTTTGCCTAATTCAAACGTTTCTCCTTCACGATAAATTTCTTCTGTTGCAGGTCTCGCAAGTCTAATATATACTGGTCCATTTATTTTCAAAGCTTCTTCAACTGCCCACTTTGTTTGTCTATCATCTGATGGTGAAATTACGGTCATGTTTGGAAGTCCACGCATCAAACTTATATCTTCTAAAGCTTGGTGTGTTCCTCCATCTTCGCCAACTGTAATTCCAGCATGTGTTGCTCCGATTTTTACATTGACATTTCCATAACAAATTGTATTTCTAACTTGGTCATATGCCCTTCCCGATGCAAATACTGCAAATGTACTTGCAAAAGGAATTTTTCCGCCAAGCGCAAGTCCTGCAGCTGTTCCCATAAGATCTTGCTCTGCGATTCCTACATTTATGAATCTTTCAGGAAATTTCTTTTTAAATGTACTTGTTTTTGTTGCACCAGATAAGTCTGCATCAAGTACTACAAGGTTTTCATATTTATCTCCAAGCATCGCAAGTGCTTCACCATAACTTTCGCGTGTCGCTTTCATTAGTTTTCGCCTCCTTCATTCTCATCAGCTTCAAGAGCTTCCAACGCCTCAAGTGCTAACTTATATTCTTCTTCATTAAGAGCTTTTCCGTGCCATTCAGCTTTATCTTCCATGAATGGTACACCACATCCTTTTTTAGTATTTGCAATTATCATCGCCGGTTTATCCTGCTTTTTCGCTTTCTCTACAGCCATAATAATTTCATCAAACGAGTGCCCATCAATTTCTTGAACAAACCAACCAAATGATTCGAATTTTTCTTTAACCGGATTTATTGCCATTACATCATCATTTTTACCATCAATTTGAAGCTTATTATGGTCTAAAAACGTAATTACGTTGTTTAGCTTGTAATGACTTGCAGTCATTGCCGCCTCCCAAATTTGTCCTTCTTGTGCCTCTCCATCCCCAATTATACAATACACGTGATTTTCTTTTTTATCCATTTTGAACGATAAAGCAATACCATTTGCTATAGACAAACCTTGTCCAAGTGAACCACTTGGCGCATCTACCCCTGCCACTTTATGAAGAGATGGATGACCTTGAAGTTTACTATTCATTTTTCTAAAAGTTCCAAGTTCCTCTTTATCAAAAAATCCCTTTTCAGCAAGCACCGCATATAAAGCTGCACTAGCATGACCTTTCGATAAGATCACTTTATCACCTTCATTTATAAGCTTAAAATAAATGCTCACCAAAATATCTGTACAAGATAGCGCTCCACCTGGATGTCCAGATTTTGCATTATATATTTGGTACAAAATATTTTTTCTAACTTCAGTTGCGATATTATTTAAATTCATATGAAAACTCCTTTCACTAAACTTTCTATGAATTATACTATCACATAATAGAAAAAAGCACTAGAAATAAAGCTTATACTTTTTTCTAGTGCTTTTTTATTTACTTAGATGCGACACATTTAACGAACATCCCCCATGTCCATTTATTTTTGTGTTACGCTTGATACTCCACAATTACTAAACATATTTGACGTATTAGCTTGTGATGTTGACCAATTTGAACCAACATATATGCTAGTTAAATTTCTACAATATGCAAAGAAACTGTACATATCAGTTACCTTTTTCGTGTTGAAACTACTTAAATCTAATGTTGTTAATCTATTGCATCCACAAAACATAGCTTGCATTGTAGTCACATTTCTTGTATCAAAATTTGTTAAGTTTAATTCTTTTAGTCTTGCACAATTATAAAACATACCTATCATATTAGTTACTTTACTTGTATTAAAACCACTTACATCTACTGTTGTTAAATTTGTACAAGCAGAAAACATATCATGCATGTTAGTACAATTACTTGTATCAAAACTTGTTACATCTATAGTGGTTAATTGATTGCATCCATAAAACATACGACTCATATCTGTTACATTACTAACATCTAAATTATGAAGATTTTTTATTTCGGTCAAACTTTGTAATTCAAAAAACCAGTTAGCTGTACTATAATATGGAACACATTTATTTACAAATATTATAGTTTTTATAGAATTACGATCACTTGCCCATGGAGAACTTGTATACGATATAAGAGCCTGTGAGTCAAAAGAATATGAGAATTTCGCCTTTGCAACATCTCCAAATTCTTTATATACTGTTTTGTCACTCATCTTTGTATTTGAATTTGAAAAAGCTAAAGTACCATCTGTATACATTGTCGCATATACGTGACTCGCCTCTGTCATATTCGTTGGTAAAGCAATTGTAAGTCCACACGCATTACATTTTTCGTAATTTCCTATTTGAACAAAAGTATGTTGTTCATATACTGTTTGTGAACAAACTGTACATGTTGTTTTATGTGTTATATTGTTTACCGAAACACAAGAACTATTTGTATGTCCATTTGCATTAATTATTTCTGCTTCATAATAACTGCATCTTGAACAGTCATTTCTTTTTTCACCTGAAGTTGTACAAGTTGCTACAGTCGTTGTATACCAGCCAGTTAAATTATGTCCTAATGCAGGTAATACATTTGATAATACATTTTTACAGTTTGAACATGTTGATGTTTCTAGACCTGTTGTCGTACATGTTGCTGCTTTTGTTGTAACATACTCGCTATATGCATGACCTAAAGTTTCTATTACTTTTTCTTCATAATATCCACAACCTCTTGAGCAATCACTTCTTGAAATTCCAGCACTTGTACAAGTTGCTTCTATATATGTGTACCAATTACCCATACTATGCCCAAGTGCTGGTCCATTATATTTTCCACAGTAATAACATGTTGATTCTGTTAAACATGTTGCAAGTCTATAATTATGATCTTCGCATATATTAGTTATTGTTATTGAATCTGTTTTTACTACTTCATTTTTGTATATTGTTCTTGCATACACTGTTTTGTTGTTTGCTATGTATAATGGTGATGTATAGTCTGTCCACGTTGTTCCGTTATAGCTATATTGAAGCGTTGTAAGAGGTATGTTCTTTTCTATTTTTAATGTTAATTCATCTACTATTGCATTTGAACTTTTTGTAAATGTTATTGTGTCTTCGTATTTAAATATTGCATATACCGTTATGTCTTCTTGTCCTGTTGATTCATCACCTATTTTTATAGTATCTAATGTGCCTTTACCATTTGGATCTGTATTCCATCCTAGAAAACTGCTATATTGTCTTGTTGATCTTGGCGTTAAATCTACAGTTGTGTTACATCCCGTGTATAGTCTATTCCCTCCACTTATTGTTATTGATTCTCCACCATTTGTCTTATAATCGTACGTTACTGTATAGATTACTTTTATGTATTTTTGCATTTGACTTACTCTTCCTGAAATATCTTTTACCCAAACTGTGTAATAGTCATTTTCAGTCACATCTTTTGTCATTGTATACGGTATTATTGTACGTTCTACCTCTACCCAATCGCTTTCTATTGGTGTAGAATTTTGTCCTTTTGTGAAAGCATATGCGACAATACCATGTTCTTCGTCTGTTGCTTTCGCTACTATTGTAGCTTTTCCTGTTCCATAGTTTACTTGATATGAATTGATTATAGGATTTGTTAAGTCTATATTTTCAATTTTTACTGCTAAATTACCTATTTGTCCACTTTCATCTTTTCCCCAAATATAATATGTTCCACTTTTTTCTACTTTATAAGATCCTTCAACCGCCTCTAGTGTGGGGTCAAAAGTTTCTGTCCATACATCTGGCGTTTTGTTTGTTTCAGTTACACCCCATGCAACTAAACCTGATTCTTCATCTATTATTTTAAATGTTATATCATAACCTTCTTGAACATATTCATTAAGTTCTGAAACGTCGTGTACATATGGTTTTACCCTATCAATATTTTTTACGTCATATATTTTTATATTTCCTAACTTTGTATCTATTCCATTTAATTTTGCAGAAACCGCAGCTTCTATTCTTGCATTTGATATTACGGTCATTGATACGCTGTTTGATGAAACTTTTTGCCACTCTCCACCGTTTATTCTATATACATTTTCAAAAGGCTCTATTCCATATGTTCCTGGATATACTATTGATACCGCAACTCTTGTTGTCCATGTTGATGTTGGTATCGCTTCTATTGTTATATTATCCGGTATTGATAATATTTCTGTTGTTTCTGTAGGTCTTGATTCTGAAACATTTCCTGCGATGTCTGTAGCACGTGTAATAATGTCATATTTTGCACCTGGTTCTACATCTAATACTATTTGTGATTCTTGCCATGTGTATTCAGTTTCTGTTGTTATTTTATATCCGTATTCCACCGTCATCTCTGAATCATCTTTTTGATTACATGTAATTACCATTTTGTAACCATCCATTATGTATGTCGGTTCATCTCTTGTAGGTGCAATTGAATCTAAGATTACTTCGGCTAATGTGTAATCTGAGCTTACTTCGCTATCATTTTTTACCCACACATATATTTTATTCATGCCTTCTCTTAGCATTATAGAACTTTCTCTTTGGTATTCTCTCCATCTAGCTATATCATTTACGCTTGGTACATCTAACACACCTTGAGATATACTCATTTTTGATGCATCTTCCGCTTCTACTACTAAAGTGGCAACGCTTTTATTTGTATACAAAGAATGGTCGTTTATATATGTGTCTGTTATATCTGGCCTGGCACTTTCCTCCTCTGTTATATCTCCAACTACTAATGTTGTTCTTGTCGAGTTTCCTCCTTCTTCAGTTGCAATTACAATATATGAACCATTTGATGTTAACTTTGTTTCAAAATTCACTCCATCTGTTGATGTTGCGGATTTTGAACCTACGATTACGCTTGTTATTTCTCCACCGTATCTAGGAGTAACTTTTAATTGTACATTCCCTTGTTCTGTACTTATTACTTCTACTATTGGGCCATCTTTTCTTTCTTTTGCTTCTTCTGTATAACTCATTTCACCAGTATCAAGTTGGTAGCCTTTTAAATAGTATACCGTTCCCACTCCGTCATATACGAAAATATCGTCTTCATCGAAAGTAACAATATCACCTTTCATTAATGTCAAATAATCTCTTCCTGTTTTTAATTTTTCATAACTTATAGTTGATAAATCTACCGCATATCCTGTTATTTCGTTTGAATCAAAACTTACGAAGCTTTCAGGTGCATTTTCTACTCTTACTTTAATAAAGCCTTTATTTAAAGTTCCTTCGTCTGTTCCTTCTTTTGCATTTAGGAGTCTAACAGAATCTATTCCTTTTTTTACTTCTGTTATATTTTGTTTTATTTTAGTTTCAGACGCTTTATCTATTGAGCTTGTAGAGTTTCCTATAAATATCGATAAAAGAATTAACATTACTATTACTGTGATAACTACCGTTACCATCGAAACTCCGTCTATTTGATTTCATTTTATCACTCCCAGTTTGTTTCAATTATTTTTACTAATATCGAGAAATACCACATCTAGAGCACGTATATTTATTATTTCTCCTTACCCATCTATGTCCTAATTTAGATATTGTTTTACTTTGTGACGCACTACATCTACTACAATATCTCTTTTTTATTCCTGATGAGGTACATGTTGCCGCTTTTATTGTCGTATAACTTCCATAACTATGGCCAAGTGCACTTCCACTTTTTGCACCACATCTTTTACATGTTTTCGCTTTTGTACATGTTGCTGCACTATAATTATGTCCCAGTGAACTTCCGCTTGTAGCTCCGCATCTTTTACATGTTTTCGCTTTTGTACATGTTGCTGCACTATAGCTATGTCCTAATGGAGAACCGACGCTAACTGTACCTATATGTACGCCACATCTTGTACATACATTTCCATATTTTGCTGCAGATGTACATGTTGCTGATGATAGAAGATTTCCAGCAGTACTTCCACTATGCCCTAATGACGTTCCTGATGTATAAGTACTACTTCCCTTTGCTGTACATCTTGTACATTTATAATAGTATACTGCTGCAGAAGTACATTTAGCTGCTGTTTTTAAATATGTGCTTGTTGTTGTTTGTGATGCATAATTGTGTCCTAATGCCGATATTGTTGCTGTTTGCGATGCGCTACATCCTGATCTTTGACAAGTTCTCTTTTTCGTTCCTGATGCTGTACATGTTGCTGATTTTGTTGTCGAATAGCTTCCCCAATTGTGACCAAGTGAGCTTCCACTTTTTGTACCACATCTTTTACATGTTTTCGCTTTTGTACATGTTGCTGCACTATAGTTATGACCTAATGGAGAACCACCAGTAGATATATAACCAGTTAAGCCATTACATGCCGAGCATCTTTCTCTAGCTTTACTTGCCACTGTACATGTTGCACTTACATATATCTCCATTGCTGTTGGTCCATAATGAGCACTACTGTCAAGTGCTAATGATCGAGTTTCTGAATTGTTACATCTTGAGCATGTTCGTTTTTGACTTCCTTTAGTTATACATGTCGATTCTTTTGTTGTTGTCCAGCTTCCATAACTATGTCCTAATTTTTCTATTGTTACTGTTTGAGCTACACCACATCTTGTACATTTACGCTCTTTCGTACCATCTTTTGTACATGTTGCTGATTTTGTTATTGTATAACTTCCGTAGCTGTGACCTAACGCTGTGCCAGATGCTGTATATGAACTTGTACCTTTAGTTGAACATCTTGAACATTTATAATAATATGTTGCGTTCGCTGTACATCTTGCTGCACTCTTTAGATATGTTGATGTTTGTGTCTGTGATGTGAAGTTATGTCCAAGCGCGTTTCCTGACGAATAAGTATTTGTTCCTGCTTGCGAACATCTATCGCATTTATAATAGTATACTGCTGATGCTGTACATGTTGCCCCTGTTTTTAAATATGTTGATGTTGCTGATTTTGTATTAAATGCGTGTCCTAATGAATTTCCATTTGAATAATAATTTGTTCCTGCCACTGTACATCTACTACATTTGTAATAATATGTTGCCGCTGCTGTACATGTCGCATCGCTTCTTTTATACGTTGCTGTTACAGTTTGCGATGTAAAATTATGTCCTAATGGGCTTCCATATTCATAAGTTGTTGTTCCTTTTACTGTACATCTACTACATTTATAATAATATACTGCTTTATTTAAACATGTTGCCTCAGACTTTAAGTATGTTGCTGTTGCCGTTTGGGATGTGTAACTATGTCCTAATGGGCTTCCATATTCATAAGTTGTTGTTCCTTTTACTGTACATCTACTACATTTATAATAATATACTGCTTTATTTAAACATGTTGCTGCGCTCTTTAAGTATGTACTTGTTGCTGTTTGTGATGTGAATGTATGTCCTAATTTGGTTTGTTTTAATTCTCCACAGTATATACATGTTGAGTCTGTTGTACATGTTACTGTTGTAAAACTGTGTTCGCATATGTTTGTTATTGTTATTGAGTTTGAACCTATTGTATTTCCGTTATGTACTGAACGTCCATATACTGTGCAGTCTTTTGTTATTGTTATTGCACCTGTATAGTTAGTCCACGAACCATTGTCTATCTTGTATTGTAAAGTTGTTACTGATATCTTCTTTGACATTGATACTGTTAGTGATGATACTAGTGAATTTGTACTCTTATTTATTGTTATTGTATCACCTAATATGCTGAAGTTTACTTTTTTTGTTCCGGTGAAATTTCCTTTACCTGTAATTGTTACTGTTGCTGTTCCTACATTTACATTATTTGAATATGACACTGTATAGTCTGTTCCATTTACTAACGTTCTATTTTGTTCGTTTTCTTTTACTGTTATATCTTGCGTTATTGCACTTCCCGTGTATTCCTTGTTTTTAACTCCTGATACAGTTATATTTGCTCCGAACAACTCCATTTTTATCAACTAAATCAATTGATTTTGGATTTATTGTTACTTTTTGACTTCCACTATAGTCATAAAAATTTGAGTTTATTATGTAATAGTAGATTGTGTATGTGCCTACATTTTTGTAATATATAGCACTTGTTGAGGCCGATGTGTAGTTACTTGATGTTAATGCTGTTGTTGAATAGTAGATCGTTGTTCCTGATGATGGCCATGTTGGTTTTACTGATATTGTATGGTTTTGATTGTCGAATATTCCTGTATAGTCTGATGAATCTACTTTCATTGTAGCTTTTGTTATTTGGAATGTTGTTGTTATTGTTCCTGAATAGTTTCCTTTTCCTGTTATTATTATTGTTGCTGTTCCTACATTTATATTGTTTGAATATGATAGTGTATAGTCTGTTCCGTTTACCAATGTTTTTTTGCTATCATATACAACTGTTGGTGTAGGTCTAATTTCATTTCCTGTATATGTCACGCTTGATACAGGATTTACTTTTATTTTTCCACCTGTTAAATTATAACTTGTTATTTCCCACGCTATATTTTTTGCTGTTGTATTATTGGTATCCGACCACATGAAGTTTTTAGTGTCTGCCAAAGTTGCTACTGCTGTATATTTTCCAGCATTTGTTTGTGCATATTGTCCGCCTCTTATATATTCTGCACCACTTAGTATTCCATATTTTATTGTTCCATCATATGTTTGTGGTGTAATTGCTGTTGGTGGTGTAATTGGTTTTGGAGTGATTTCAAAATATACTTTTGTTGGACTTAACTTTAGTGTGTAGTTTGTTGCTATGAATGATCCGTTATTTGTAAGTGCCAAAGTTCCTTTATTAATTTCATATTTTCCTACGTCTACACCTATCGCTCTTTCTAAAATTCCTGTGAATCCAGGTACTTCTCCTGTTACATTTCCTTTGTATGAATATGTTAACGTTGGTGTTACTGCTGTTCCATCATATACTTTTTTCTGATTACTTGCCGGTGTTATCACTACTTCTCTTTTTGATACTGTTACCGCAATTTCTCCTACTCTTTCTAAGTATTGATCATCTTCAGCTATTCGTATTGTTACTATTGCTGTACCATAATTTTTTGGTGTTATTGTTACTATTTTTCCATTAAGTGTTGGTACTGCTACTGATGTGTTGTTTGATATTACTGTTGTTGAAGAATCTTTTCCTCTGTATGTAAATCCTATTTGTGCACTTGAATCTCCGTATACAAATATCTTATTTGTTTCGTTTATTGTTAATTGTCTTATTCCTTTATTTATTATTACTGTTACTTTTTCTGTAAATCCTGTTCTATCTTCTTCTACATATAGTATTGTTTCTCCAACTTTTGTTCCTGGAACAATTGTCAATATACCATTGCTTTCAGTTCCAGTTGCTATTAAAGTATCTTCACTTCTCACTTTTATATTTCCCGTATATAAACTTTTAGTTATTGTTATTATTATGTTTTCTCCATCTATTTGTGATACTCCTGAGTTTGCACTTAATTTGAAGAATGTTTCTCCCCATACAGCTCTTAAAGTCACATCTGCATTAAGTTTTATTGTTCCACCTTTAAAGTATTCTACATCGTTTTCTGTTTTTCCTGGGTTTGTAGATGTTGACCATCCTAAGAACACATAACGTTCTCTTGTTAATACTTTTGATGATAATCTTAGCTCTACATCCTCTGCTTGGAATTGTGTCTCTGGAGCCCCAATTCCCCCTTTTGCATCAAATTTTACTTCATATATCATTATGCTTTCTACACTATAGTTTCCTGTTACGTCTTTTACCCAGAAATAATGTCTTCCTTTTTGCACTACTTCTTTTTCAACTTCTACATCTTTTGTTCCTGCTTTCTCTGTTTCCCAAAAAAGTGGAACTGTATCAGACATCGTCCACGCATACCCTGCTATTATTCCTTCATCATGTGATTTTCCTATCAATTTTATTTGTTCCGAGCCTTCATCCTGCTGCACAGTTATTGTTGATCTTGGCGCTACTTCGTCTTTCCATACTGCATATAAAGTTAAGTCTTTATCTTTATAGTATGTATCGCCCGGTCTTAATACTACATCATCTTCATCTGCATTTTCTTTTAGTGCCCATCCTTTAAATGTAAAGTCTAATCTAAATGGTTCATCTGCGCCTCCAACTGGTATTTGTATTGATCCACCTTGTGATTTTATTTGTGGATTGAAAATTCCTATTCCGCCATTTTTATTTCCTGTTCCACCATTAAAATCATATGTTATTGTATATGTTTGTACATGTTCTACCCACACTGCATAAAATACTGTATTTTGGAACACTGTATATAAATCTCCTGCATGGTACTCTGGAGTTTTTGCATCTTGACTTAATGCCCATCCTATAAAATCATAACCATATCTCACTGGCTCTAATGTTGTTAATATTATTTCGTCCCCATATTCTACAACTTCTGTTTTTGATATGATTGATCCTTTATTACTGTTATACCTTACTGTTAATCCGTTTATTTCATAATTTGCTACTAATTCCACATCATTATCTGGCATAATAAAGTTTGTTGATACTGTTGTTGTGTTTGTTAAATTTATTCCGCCACTTTTTACTGTCCAATTTTTAAATGTATATCCTTGTGCTGGTATTGTTGATACGTATACTTCTCCTCCTGAAAGTCTTGCTCCATTTCCTGTTACTGTTCCAGCTCCTTCTGGTTCTACTGTTACCAAAACTGTTTTTGTTCCTCTCATCCATACAGCATATAATACAAGGTTTTCTGATAATGTTATTGTATCACCTGCATGATACATAGCTGTTGATGCTTTTGGATCTGTACTCCAACCTTCAAATCCATATCCTGATCTTGTTGGTGTTTCTGTTGCTATTGTGTAGTTACCTTTCAAATTTGATTCACCTGCAGGTGCTCCATCTCCACCATTTGCATTATACATTACACTAAAAACTCTGTTTTGGTCTGTAGTCCATATTGCATATAACATTGTATTTTTGTTTAATGTAAATTCTGAACCTGGTTTATATGTAGCTACTGTTTCAGATGCATTTTCATTCCATCCTAAAAATATATATCCGTTCCTTACAGGAACTTGTGTTGTTATTTGCATTATTACATTTTCTGTTTTTGATTGCACCCCAGGTGCGTTTGTTCCACCGTTTGCATTATAAGTTATTGTATATACTTCTGCATCTATTTCTGTTACTTCCACTGAAGATGTTGTTGTTCCTTGACCTTCTTCTGTTGCTTTTATTTTATGCGTTCTATTTTCATATACAGTAAATTCGTATTTTTCTTCTGTTCCTTTTTCTGAAATTCTTGTTGCTTCTTTTCCATCAACTTCTACTGTTAAGTCTCCACCGTTTATTTTTTTAACTAGTATCGTTAGCTTTACACTTTTCTTATTCTCTGCCAATGTTTTATCTACTGACACAATTTCTGGACCTGCTTTTTCAAGTGCGTCTTTCGTGTAGTATGTTCCGTCATCAGATACATATCCTCCTACGTAATAAACTTTTCCGTCTTTATCATAGATATAAACATCATCTACTCCAAACTCAACAATATTTGATTCTGTATTTGTTGCAAATTTTTTATAATCCCAACCCCTCTTAGCTTCGTCATCAAAATCTATGTATTCTAGGTCTACTACATATCCATAGATGGCATCTTCGCTAAAACTCACGAAATCTTCAGGTGGATTCTTTATTTTTGTTTTATAGAACCCCTTATTTTCAATTACCTCACCTGTTCCATATATTTGATTAGCAAATCTTTTCTCTGAAGATTGTTGCTCTACCAAAGATACCTCTTGGAAAAATTCAGCTCTACTCGCTTCGTTTATCGAACCTCCAGAGTATCCAAAAGCAAATGCAAGCAATATCAATAAAACAATTATCGTGATTACCAAAGTTATCATTGATACACCTTTTTGATTTGACCTAGTATTAATTTTTTTCATTTTTTCTTCCGTTTCTTCTAAAAAAAGTTTTGCCATTTTCTGACCCCTCCTCAAACATCTTTTGCATATTATTTTTGCTCATTCTAATCCAATGTCATAATATCTCTTTTATTTTATATATTCTAGTGGTTATTTTTTCAGGCACATGTTTCACGTGAAAAGCATTTACGGAAGTACTTTTTGACACTTTTATTAATTTTTTGTTACATTTTTTTTACTCATATATTACAAAAAACAAAAAAACCTAAGAGAATCTTTCTTCTCTTAGGCATTCTTGATTTTGCAGATTTAATCTATAACATATACATTAACTTTTTTTCTGCCCCATGTTAACGCTTCTGAATGCGTATCCATGTATAAATCGATTTTATAATCTTTAATTGCACTACCTGTATCACTCGCTGTTGCATATCCATAATCCCACGCACCGTTCAAACCTTCAACATAAACTTTAGATCCAAGTGGAATTATTTTAGGATCTACTGCTATAACCTTTATTCCTGAACCAGGAACAATTCTTATACCAGATGCAGTCATTCCATAATTAGGATTTGATGGAGACTTACCACAACATTTTTTACATAAGCAATACGCTGTCGCAGATACTTCAACTACACTTGAATATTCTTCAGGCGGATTATCTTCTGCTAAACTTTTATATGAAACATATTTCGTTGTATTCTCTTTTTGATTTTCATTTTCGCCTACGCTATTCGATGTCACTTCACTAACTGTTTCAGCTTTTTCTAAAATTGTATCTTCTCTCGCTTTTTTTCTTGATACCGTCTGACTAGTAATTCTGTCATTTTTTGCAATTTGTATCTTTTCTTCTAGTTCACTTACTTTGTCAATTTCTCCACTTGTTGTTTGTTCATCTTCCACAATCTCTTCCGAAATTTCTTCTACTGCAGCATAAGCTATTTGTTCGATTAATATAATATCATTTTCATTCATATTTGTATTACTTTCTACTACTTCACTTCCGCTAGCTACAGCCATTTTTTCGTAATTTTTGAAATTGTTTCCTACTACATAAATTCCAGACATTATTGTAAAAATAATTGTAAATAAAGCTAAAATCATTTTCTTTTGTAAGACTATACTGCCTTGTTCTTCCATTAAATACTCCTTTCTTGATATAACGTCGAACGCACCTGATTTTACTATTATTTTAATCACTTGTCAAATTTTTATACATTTTTTGGATATTTTATCTATGAAAATTCCAAATTTTGTTTGTTATATTAATATTCTGATTTGATAACAATAGTACTGACACAAAAATATTTACTAAATTTATGGAGGTTTTTATGAATTTAAAGAAAAATTTTTTGATTCTTACATCCCTTTTTATTATTCTTGGATGTAATTTAGCTTTAGCTACTACAGAAGAAACGCCTATAGTTTCAGGAGAATCTGGCGAAATTGTTGAAAGTGGTGAAGTTCCACCAACAGAACAACCAGATGAATCTGGAGATATTGATGACACAACACCTTCAGGTGAAGTTAGTGGTGATATTTCTGGTGAAATTAGCGGAGATATTAGTGGAGACGAAAGCGATGATCTAGAAAATATTCTAAATAGTACAGCTTTGGATTCTACATTTACTATTAATATAAATGAAACTTTAACAGCAGCAATGGAAGCTAGTGTTTCAGGTGATGAAACTTTTAACTTTGTAATTATTACAAATCCGGCAAGTGGCGCACTTATACACGAAAATTCAGGTGATCCTACATTCTCTTATACACCTAGTGGTGATTTTGCAGGTTTAGATTCTTTTACTTTTAGACTAGAATCAGGAGAATATTATTCTAACGTTGGTACAGTAACTATTGAAGTAATAAGACCTACAGATCCCATTATTCCTTTCTATTACAAGGATATGCAAGAACATTGGGCAAATTTTTCTGCTTCTCACTTAGCTGCTAGAGGATTTGTTATTGGTGAACAAATTGGTAACGACTTTTATTACTGTCCTGATAAGCAAATGTCTCGTGGAGAATTTTTGCTGTTCCTTCTTTCTGTTCTAGATATCAATGATACAGAGAATGTTGCAGATATAACTTTTGCAGATGAAGATTTAATTCCTGATTGGATGCTTGAAAAAGCAAAAATTGCTTATGAAATGGAAATAATAAGTGGTGTTGCCGATGATAGTGATTCACTATATCTTTATCCAAACTTACCAATCACAAGAGCAGAAGCTTTTGTAATGATTAACAATGCTCTACTTGTTAAAACTGATGCTGTAAATACCGATGAAAAAATTAATTATTCTGATGCAACTAGCATTCCATCTTGGGCAATGCAAGCTATTCAAAATCTTTCTGCTTATCAAATAATTCAAGGTTCATCAAATAACGTTGTTAATCCAAGTAATATAACATCACGTGGTGAAGCAGCCGAACTTTGCTATAAACTTTTAAAACAAATTGAAACAAACGATTTAACATCAACAGGTTCAGGAGATTTAAAATAATAAAAAAATGGACAGGGGGACGTTTAAGTGACCCCTTGTCCTTTTTTACAAAAAAATATTATTTTCCATCCAAATCGATGTCAAGCGTATTAATTTCATACGTTTTTCCATCACTAATAACATGAATCGTACCTTGTGTATCAGTTCTATACACTTGAACGTCAAAGTATTTCAAAGCTGCCATGACTTCTTTATGAGGATGTCCATACGAATTGCCTTCACCACAAGAAATAATTGCGACTTCAGGCATAGTCTGCTCCAAAAAATCATCAGAAGTACTTGTGCTTGAACCATGATGTCCAACTTTAAGAACATCTACATCATTCCATAAACGCTTTTCTTCATTAGGAATTTCTGCATCACCCATAAACAAGAAATTATTCTCGCCATGAGTTGTTTCGATAATGATTGATGTTTGGTTAGTCTCTTCATTATCACTGTCAATCCCCATGATCTCGCATTTTGCTTCGCCGATATAGAAAACATGGCCAAGCTTAGGAGCAACAATTTTAATATTATTGTCGTTAGCAGCTGAAACAACATGCCTATATGTTGCAGAATCATAATCAACATCTGGCATATATAGATTTTCGACTTTAATATTCTTAAGTACATCATCCAAACCACCTATGTGATCTTCATGCGGATGAGTTCCAATCAAATATTTAATCTTTGTTATGCCCATGCTCTTAAGCTGAGAAACGATAAATTTCCCATCATCATTATTACCAGCGTCGATAAGCATATACTCTCCATCACAGCTAACAAGCGTACAATCAGCTTGTCCAACGTCAAAAACATATACACCAAGCTCGCCATCAACTTCCATCAAATCATACATACTCTCAATAGTTTCTTGGTTAATATCATTTGTGGAAGTATTATTTCTTATAAGGTTTTCATTCAAATAGTCTTGTGCACTTGTCAAAATTTCATCAACAGAATTAGCCTCGATTATTTTATCTAGTCCAACTTGAGAAAAGCCAAACCCCAAAGACAATCCTACAATGCACAAAACAGCAATAATCTTAATTACTAAAAGCTTTCTCGAAGATTTACTTTTTTTATTCATTTGTTCTACCTCCATCCATTAAACGAATGTCTGAATTACCAAGATTACTCAACTATGTACTCTTTTAAGATTTGATAAACCTTATGCACCGGCAATCCTATAACCGTCGCATAACTTCCATCAATCTTATCAATATGAACACCAAACTCTTGTTGTACCGCATAAGCACCGGCTTTGTCCCAAGCATTTCCAGTCGCAAGCCATCTTTCAATTTCAATATCTGAAAGTTCATTTATATGTACGTCTGCAACATCACAATCTATATACTTTTCGACTTTATCATCCTTTCT
This sequence comes from uncultured Eubacteriales bacterium, assembly GCA_949283575.1. GTDB lineage: Bacteria > Bacillota > Clostridia > TANB77 > UBA1234 > UBA1234. Next base: position 370,516 of record CASDSU010000028.1, on the reverse strand, counting down.
GATTATGACTGTTATTCCCGTCATTACTTGATGAAAATCATTACTTAGCATCCTAAGCATTCTTTTAGCATCATCAGCATCCTTTGGCTTTCCAAGGATTTCACCACTTCTGCTAACAACAATTGTATCACTACCAATTACAATACAATTGCCTTCACAGCCAGCAAATACATCCTCCGCCTTCTGATTTGCAATCTCTTTAACTTGCTCAAACGGTGTAAGCGAATTATCTACAACTTCATCTGAAGAACTAACAATCACTTCAAAATCTTTCGTGATAAGCGATAGTAGTTCTTTTCTTCTTGGTGACTTCGAAGCTAAAATTATTTTCATAAAAACTCCTCCTGTAACTCATTTTTTGCATACCTTATTATATCTCAAGATAACTTATTATCAAGTAATTTCACCTTAAAAGCAAAAAAAAAGACAACCCAAAGTTGTCTTTTCTGGCGGAGACAGAGAGATTCGAACTCTCGCGGCCCTTACGAACCCTAACAGTTTAGCAAACTGTCCCCTTCGACCGGCTTGGGTATGTCTCCAAATCTTTGGCGGAGAGGGTGGGATTCGAACCCACGGTACGCTCGCACGTACGCCAATTTTCAAGACTGGTGCCTTAAACCAACTCGACCACCTCTCCAGATGATTTGTCGCTGTCGACAAGAAATATATTAACATCTAAAATATTTCTTGTCAACAGTTATTTTAGTATTTATTTTTTAGATTTTCTAATTCTGTTCTTTCAATAAGTCTTATAGAATTTTCAGTGTTTACAATAACATCTGATTCTAATTTTGCATTTATATTCATGTTTACATTATCTTCATAATTTGAAATATCAGCCGTATATACCCATAATTCACTGTTTTGATTTGCACTGATTAGAGCAACGATTTGCTCTCTATAATTTTTATTTAATCCAATTTCTTTTTTTGAAATTGGATCAAAATAAGCTACATTAGAACGCAAAATCTCAGATACACTCCATTCATATACATAATACAATTCTGGTATTTCGTCTTGATTATTATCTGCTAAAGCAAAATTTAATATTCCTTTTCCCCTTTTATTATTTCCAATTTTATATATTTCATCTTGATACACCAAAAAAGATTCTGAAGTATCAGAGAATTTAAAAATTTGATATTCTGAATTATCAGCCACAAAACCAGGTGTAATATTAAAACATTTACTCATATCGTTAGATTCAAGTTGAATATTTTTTCCTTCCAACAATGTTGCAAATTCATCAACACCTGTTTCATGTCCTCGTAGAGAATAAGAAGATACTGAAGCATGAATATTACTTAATCCTGTTATACTTTTTTCTTCATTACTACCATTTTCTTTTTGAAATTCTTCATTACCTGAAATCCTCTTAATAACTAATATTCCAATTGTTATAACAATTATACTAATGACCAAAATTACAATCATTTTTTTATTAAATAATTTTTCTTTTAGTGTTCCCAAATCCATCCTCCATACAATTTCAAAAATTTAATTAACACTCATAAAATATTTATATCCACTTTGCTTTGCAATATTCAAAGCTTCTTCTTCTTCTTTTACTAATGTGTATTTTGAAACGCCATGCTCTATTGGTTTCGCATATGTATTAGTTGTATTATCTCTTGAATAAATTCCATTCAAGATAACACCATTATCTTCAAAATCTAGAAGTGCAAGCGCAAAGCATAAATCACTTCCGGTATGTTGATATGCATTATATCTAACCATACCAACCTTTTGAATACATTTGTTCATATTTTTTTCTAACTCTTTACAATATTTCTTTAAACTTTGATTTTCTTCACTGACATTTAATACATCTTGAATATACTTTCTAAGCATATCTGTTATATTCTCGCCATTTCCTAATCTTGTCATAAACTCATCATATTTTTTCTTTAAACGTCTTGTTGTCACGATACTATAAATCAATAATGCGAAATTTATAAAAAGCATTGTAAATATTACAACAATGAGTATTAAAAACTCCTTTGATTGCAGTATTGTCTCCATATTATCATCTCCTCGTTGCTTTTATTTCTTATTTTTCTAACATTTCTAAAATTCTTTCAAGCTCTTCTGAACTAAAATATTCAATTGTTATTTTACCTTTAGACTTTGTTTTAGGACTAAAAGATACCTTCGTTCCTAACGATTTCTTTAGCCTATTTTCAATGTCTTTATAAATTATATCTAATTTATCTATTTGTTTTTTCTTTTTAATTTTTAAAGTTTCTTCTTTTTCTTCTTTTACAAGATTTTCAGCATCTCTAACACTCATATCTAAATTAACAATGTCTAAAGCTAATTTATATTGCTTTTGAGGACTAGATATGGCAACTAAACTCCTTGCATGTCCTTCTGTTAATTTTCCTTCATTAACAAGTTCAATTACTCTTTCATCTAGATTCAAAATTCTTACAGTATTAGCGATTGCACTTCTACTCTTACCAAGCGTTTTAGCTAATTGTTCTTGTGTTAAATTATGTTCTTCCATTAATTCTTTTATTGCTTTTGCAGTTTCAATTGGATTCAAATTTTCTCTTTGAATATTTTCAATAAGTGATACTTCTCTTATTTTCTTTTCATCATAATCTCTTACTATTGTTGGAATTGTCTTCAAACCAGCTATTTTAGAAGCTCTCCATCTTCTCTCACCAGCAATTATTTGATAATAATTTTCTCTTTTTGTAACTATTATTGGTTGTAAAACTCCATGTTCTTTTATTGAATCAGCCAACTCTGTAAGTTTTTCTTCATCAAAAGACTTTCTTGGTTGATTTATATCCGGTTCAATTTCATTAATTTTCATTTCTACTATTTTTTCATTAGAAGCTACTGGTGCATCTCCCCCCAACGCATTAACGTCTACATTTGATGGAAAAAGGGCTTCCAAACCTTTTCCAAGACCACCTTTACCTAATCCTGCCATAATTTTCAAACCTCCTTAGTTTCTTATTTTGTTTTGTCTAATTATTTCGTTTGCAAGCGCTGTATAAGCTCTTGAACCTTCTGATTTTTTATCATACATACTTATTGGCAACCCATAACTTGGAGCCTCACTAAGCTTTACATTTCTAGGAATAATTGTCTTATAAACTTTATTTTTAAAGTACTTTTTAACTTCTTCTATAACTTGTCTTGATAAATTTGTTCTAGCATCGTACATTGTTAATACAACACCTTCTATATCAAGTTTTTGATTCAAATGTTTTTGAACCAAATCAATTGTACTCATAAGTTGTCCAAGACCTTCTAACGCATAATATTCACATTGAATTGGTACTAATACTGAATCTGACGCTGTTAGCGCATTTAATGTAACTAACCCAAGTGAAGGAGGACAATCTATTATTATATAATCGTATTCTTGTTTAACTGGTTCTAAAACCTGTTTTAACTTTGTTTCTCTTGAAATTTGTGAAACCAATTCAACTTCAGCACCTGCCAAATTAATATTCGAAGCACATAAATCTAGATTTTCTACTGCTGATTTTTGAACAACGTTTGCTAATTCTTCTTGATGAATTATTAAATCATAAGTGGATTTTTCAACATCTTTTTTACCGCCTACACCACTTGTTGCGTTACCTTGAGGATCAGCATCTATTAATAAAACTTTTTTACCTGCTAAAGCAAGACAAGCGCTTATATTTACTGAAGTTGTTGTTTTTCCCACTCCACCTTTTTGATTAGCTATTGATATGATTTTTCCCATTTTTACCTCCATTTTGTTTCATGTGAAACATATATTTTCTTATGTACAAAAATATTATATATATAATAAAAATTTTTGTACATACAGAATGTGAAAAAAATAAAATTTTCGGAACGATTCCTTTTTCAGGAATCAGCAAAAACAACAAAAAGTATTGTTTTTAGCTTCAAACAATACTTTTTGTTGTCTTATAGAGTTTTGTATTTCCAGTTTCACGTGAAACCAAATCTTATTTCAGAGGTTTTTTTGCCGGTGTTCCGGCTTTTCTAGGATATTTACTCGGTGTATTTTTTTCTTTTTTGTACAATATAATTGTTCTGTCAGCATCTATTTCTGATAATTTTATATATTCAATATCAACCTGTTTCATTCCTAAAATTTCAAGAGCTCCTTTGGCTTCTTTCATTTCTTTTTCAGCATCTGCTTTCATACAAATAAAAGTACCTCCTACTTTCAAAAAAGGAGTACAAAATTCTGAAAGTGTTGATATATTAGCAACTGCACGCGCTGTAGAAATATCAAATTTTTCCCTATATTCAGGGATATGAGCTAAATCTTCTGCTCTACCGTGCACAGTTTTTATATTTTTCAATTCACATTTATTAATAATTTCATTCAGAAAATTAATTCGTTTATTTAACGAATCCAATAAAACAACTTCTATATCCTCTCTCACTATTTTTAAAGGAATTCCCGGAAATCCAGCACCAGTTCCAACATCTATAATTTTAGCACCTTTTGGAATATATTTTTCAATAGTTAGAGAATCTATAAAATGTTTTATTACTATTTCTTTATCTTCAACAATTGCAGTTAAATTTATTTTTTCATTCCATTCTTTTAATAGATTTTTATATATCATAAATTGTTCAATCATCTTGTCATTCAAATCAATATTAAAACCTTTAGCAGATTCTTTCAAAAAAGTTTCCATAACATTCCTTTCTAGTTTACCTTTGCTTTATTTTACGCTATTTTCGTTTATTTTTGATTTTATTTTCATCTTGTAGTATTATGCATAAAATTTCTAAAATTCGATTTTAAAAGCATTTTTATCGCTCGTTTTTTACCATTAAAACTATTTTTTCAATTTACAGATAAACCGTTTCTAATTTTTATTTTCCAAATTTAAATGAATTAAAAGAACATTTATATCTGCAGGAGAAACTCCAGAAATCCTTGATGCTTGGCCAATTGAATGTGGTCTGAATTTCTCTAGCTTCTGTCTTGCTTCAATTCTTATTCCTAAAACCTTACTATAATCAATGTCTTCAGGAATTTTCTTTTGCTCTAACTTCTTAAATTCTTCAATTTGTTCCAATTGCAAATTAATATATCCTTCATATTTTAGCTCAATATTTACTTCTTCCCTTTCTTCTGCAGTTAATTCAGGTCTTTCAGTATCTATTGGAGCAAGCATATCATAATTTAATTCAGTTCTTCTCACCAAATCTACAAGTTTAAAACCAGTTGTAATTTCAGTTGTACCAACACTTCTAAGAATTTTATTTAATTTTTCAGAAGGTTTAATATTAGTTTTCTTTACTCTATTAATTTCAGTTTCAATATGTTCATATTTTTCAATAAATTTCTTATATCTATCCTCTGAAATTAATCCAATTTCATACCCTTTTGGAGTCAATCTTTTATCACTATTATCTTGTCTAAGCATCAATCTGTATTCAGCTCTAGAAGTCATCATCCTGTATGGTTCATTAGTTCCTTTTGTTATTAAATCATCAATCAAAACGCCAATATAAGCATCAGATCTATCAAGAATTAAAGGTTCTTTTCCTTTTATTTTTTGAGCAGCATTAATTCCCGCAATTAAGCCTTGTGCAGCAGCTTCTTCGTATCCAGAAGAACCATTTACTTGCCCTGCGAAAAACATACCATTTACTACTTTTGACTCTAATGACAACTTCAAATCTGTAGAATATATGCAATCATATTCAATTGCATATGCAGGTCTCGTAAATTCAACATTTTCAAGTCCTGGAATTGTTCTATACATAGCTATTTGAACATCTTCAGGCAAACTACTAGACATCCCTTGAACGTACATTTCTTCAGTATTTTCACCCATAGGCTCTATAAAAATTTGATGTCTTTCTTTCTCTGCAAATCTCACAACTTTATCTTCAATTGAAGGACAATATCTTGGTCCAGTACCCTCAATAACACCCGCAAATAATGGAGATCTATGAAGATTATCACGTATAATTTGATGAGTTTTTTCATTTGTATACGTCAAATAGCAAGGAATTTGTTCTATCTGCAAACCGCTATTTTCAAACGAAAACGGAGTTATTTCATCATCACCATTTTGTATCTCCATCTTAGAAAAATCTATACTTCTCTTATTTACTCTGGCCGGTGTTCCCGTCTTAAATCTTCTTGTTTTTATACCTATTTTGTTCAAACTTTCTGTTAAATGTCTTGCAGGAAAAATGCCATCAGGACCACTTTCATAATTCACTTCTCCGATATGAATTTTCCCCTTTAAATACGTACCCGAGCAAAGAATTACAGCTTTAGCATTAAATATAGCTCCTATATGTGTTTTTACACCTTTAACATCATTATTTTCAACAATATATTCAACAATTTCAGCCTGTTTAACGTCTAAATTTTCTTGTAATTCAAGCACATGTTTCATTGATTCTTGATATTTTCTTCTATCAGCTTGAGCTCTCAAAGAATACACCGCAGGACCTTTAGATTTGTTTAACATTTTAGACTGGATAAAAGTTTTATCGATATTCTTTCCCATTTCTCCACCTAATGCATCAATTTCTCTTACTAAATGTCCTTTTGAAGTTCCTCCAATGCTCGGATTACAAGGCATATTTGCTATGCTATCTGCATTTATAGTAAATATACATGTCTTCATTCCAAGTCTTGCTGATGCAAGAGCAGCTTCACATCCTGCATGACCTGCACCAATTACAATTACGTCATATTCACCTGCTTTATACTCCATCTATTATCTCTCCCAACGTCTATTTTAACATTAATTTTTGTTTATGTTTCACATGAAACTATTTGTAAAAACAGTTAAATTTACTGCATTTGAAACTTATCATTCTATTTTCCTACACAGAATTTTTCAAAAATTTTATTAAGCACATCCTCAGAAATTGACTCACCTAAAATTTCTCCTAAACTTGCTATTGCTGTCTTAATATTTATCGAAATCATATCTATAGGAAGTCCTGTGTTTATAGTTTTTTTTGCTGTTTTCAAGCCATTTTTTGCCTTATTTAACAAATCTTTGTGTCTCATATTTGTTATAATCAATTCGTTTTCCGAATCAAGATTTTTTAAATTAAATAACTCTTCTATCTTATTTTCAAGTTCTGTCATTCCCTCACCAGTTTTAACTGAAATACGAATTATATTTTCATCATCAATAGAAATTTTTTCGTTTTGCAAATCAATTTTATTTATCAAAATAATATGATTTTTATCGCCTATTTCTTGCAAAATCTCCTTGTCTTCGGGCATAAAACCTTTACTTCCATCAATCAAAAATAGTACTAATTCAGCATCGTTTAAAACTTTTTTACTCTTTTCAACCCCAATATTTTCAACAACATCTTCAGTATTCCTTATACCTGCGGTGTCAATCAATCTAAGAGTAATTCCTTTAATATTTACACTTTCTTCGATAGTGTCTCTTGTTGTTCCTGCAATTTCTGTAACAATTGCTCTCTCTTCTTTTAATAACAAATTAAGTAAAGATGATTTTCCTACGTTTGGTTTTCCAACAATTGCTGTCATAATACCATTTTTAAGAATTTTTCCACTATTAAAAGAATCTTCTAAAACATGTAATCTTTCAATTTGTTTTTCCAAAATCGCATCTATTTTTTCTCGTCTTACTTCTTCTATATCCTCATATTCTGGATAATCAATATTAGCCTCAATATCAGCAAGCAAACTAATAATTTGGTCTTTAATACTCCTTATTTCTTCGCCTAATCTTCCTTCTAATTGCTTCACAGAAGCCTTACTTTCTTTTTCACTTTTACTGTTTATCAAATCAACAACAGCTTCAGCTTGTGTTAAATCTAGTTTTCCATTTAAGAAAGCCCTCTTTGTAAACTCTCCACCCTCAGCAAGTGTGGCACCATTTCTCAAAAGAAGCTCTAAAACCCTATTTACTGCAACACTTCCACCATGACAATTAATCTCGCATACATCCTCACCAGTGTATGATTTCGGAGCTTTAAAATATGAAACTAATACTTGATCAACCGTGTTTTCATTTTCATCAACAACATTCCCTAAACGTAATAAAAACGGCTTCATTTCGCCTTTTTTCAACGGTTTAAATATCTTTAAAACTATCTTCAAAGCATCATCGCCACTTATTCTTACTATTCCAACTCCACCATTTCCTATCGGAGTAGATATTGCAGCAATCGTTTTCATTTTCTATCACCTCTCTTAAAAACTCACAATATTATACTATTTTTTTCCTATTTCTTCAATCCATTTACATAATTTTTAATATCTTAATAAAAAAATGCTGATTCTTAAAAATCAGCATTTTCTTTTTATTTTAAAGAAATAACAACTTTTCTATATGGTTCTTCGCCAGTACTTACAGTTTTAACTTTTGGATGGTTTTGAAGTGCATTATGAATAGCTTTTCTTTCAAATGGATTCATAGGTTCTAATGTAATACTTTTTCTCTTAGAAACAACCAAATTAGCACGTTTTAAAGCAAGTTCTTCTAAAGCCTTAATTCTCTTCTTTCTATATCCACCAACATCAATTATTATTCTAACATAATTCTTAACGTTTTTATTACCTATAGTAGAAGCAATCATTTGAAGGGCTTCCATTGTCTCTCCTCTATAACCTATGATAATTCCCGCATCTTCACCAGTTACATCGAATTTAAGCATGTTATCTTCAACATAACTGTTGATTTCAAGCGTTAAGCCAAATCTTTCAAAATAATCATTTAAAAACTTTGTAACTCTTTCTTTAACTATATTGGCATCTTCCTCAGTAAACTCTTTTATTTCTCTCTTCTTTTCACCGTTAGCAACTGTTGATTCTTGAACAGGCATTGAAATTTCAGTAACTCTAACTTTGATTTGTTTTGGATCTAATATACTGAATATTCTTTTTTTTGGTTCTTCAATAATTTCTATTGAAACTTGTTCTTTTGTTAAACCAACCTTGTTTAACGCATTTGAAACGGCTTCTTCATAGTTTTTTCCAATTCCTTCTGCAACTTTAGCCATCTATAAAACCTCCTTTATTTTTAATGAGGTTGCACTTTTAGAAATCGTCCACGAGGAACGTCCGTCAAATGGACAATTTCCAAAAGTGCAACCCCATCTTATTAACCTACGATTTATTTTATATTATTTATAAAAGATTTCAACTATTTTTTCTTTTTCTTCTTATTATTTAAACTTTTTGATTTATTATTTTCAGAAATCACATTTTCATTAATATTATTTTCAGAATCTTTTATTACTTCGTATTCAACGTTCCTAATTTCATTTTTTTCAGCTAATTCTTTAACTTTATTATTACTAGGATCTAAAATTATTCTTTGAACAACTGTTTGAATAATACCTATTAAATTACTAGTAACCCAATATAAACCAACACCTTGAGGTATTGCATATGCTACTGAAAATAGCATTAATGGCATCATAATATTCATAACTCTCATATCAGGCATTGGAATTTCCATATCTTCTGGTTTTGGTTGAACAATACCTTTTTTCTTGTTAATAAAATTATTAATTGCAATCGATAAAGCTGTAAATCCTCCTGATAATATTGGAATTATCAATAATACTAAATTATCTTTATTCTTAGAAGCTGCTTCTCCAAGATTTATTCCAAAGAAATTTAAATCCATTATTTCATTCTCTTTAATAATTTCAATTTCATAATATCTTGGATCTATAAAAGAACTATCATCAGCACTATTAATCTTAGTAATTTCTGCATTTAAACCTTCTTCACTTAACATATCCCCACTATTTGAAATAAGTAACTCTATTGCCTCTGTTTTTCTACTTGCAACAAGTTCATTTTTATACCTTAAAATATCTTCCGATTCCATCTTCATAATATGAGTAAGCGGACTTACTAACATATAAAACATTCCAAGCAATATTGGTAACTGAATAAAATTAAGTAAACATCCTGAACAACCTGTACTACCAAGCATTGTTGTATTATTTTCCTTCAACATTTTTTGATATTCTTGCATGAACTTTTCTTGATCATTCCCATATTTTTTTTGTAATTCTTGCATTAATCCTTGCATTTTTTGTGCTTTTTCTAATGATTTTTGTTGCTTAAAAGATAATGGCAATAACATTAATTTAACTAAAACCGTAAATATAATTATTGCTATACCATAGTTTTGAACTATCCCATAAATAAAATTCATTAAATAACCAAATAAACTTGCTACAAAATTTAACATTTCATCCTCCTATTATTAATCCTCTGTTTTCAGCAAATCAGCTTTTTTAAAACATTTTAAAAGATTTTTTTCTACGATATGAAAATCCACTTCATTTGTTTTAGCGCTACTTCTCCATACAATTACAATATCATATCCAGATACCAAATCTAATTCGTTAACTCTGTATGCCTCTCTAATCAAGCGTTTTAAATAATTTCTTATAACACTCTTCCCTGCTTTTTTTCCGACAGCAACGCCTACTCTATTAAAATTTTGCTCTTTTTCACAAATATACAGCATTAAAAGCTCTGAACCATACCATTTACCATGTTTTAATACATATTGAAACTCTGAATTTTCTTTTAAAATCATCATAAGCGTCACCTCCAATTTCTACAGATAAGTAAAAAGGCCCTTTACAGGGCCCGACTATACATGGTTTTTAGACTTTCTACTATGCAGAAAGTTTCTTTCTACCTTTTAACATTCTTCTTTTTAAAACTTTTCTTCCATTAGCTGTTTTCATTCTAGCTCTGAAACCATGTTCTCTTTTCTCTTGTCTATTTTTTGGTTGATATGTTCTTTTCATCTACTATTGCACCTCCGATATTTTGGTTTATCTATTTTAGTATTATTTAATAATAACCTCAAGACTTATAGCAGTTGATATTTTACAATACAACCTATAATTTTGTCAACTATTTTTAAAGCAAATTTAGAATTTGTGACAAGGAGACAGAGCTTTTGCTCTTTTTTACTATTTAAATTAAAATGTATAGTTCAAAAAAGGATAAAATACTCTGTCCTGCTTATACATTTTTATTAATTTCGACGCATTAAATGCCTTTTATTTCGTTTATTTATTGTCCATCCATAAAAGGATATATTTTTAAACCTAAATTTAAAAATAAAGGCATTTAATCAAAATTTCTATTTTTGAGAACATAATTAAACAATCTTTTAATTTCATAAATGACAAAATAGGTGTTTGCATTAAATAAAATTGTAATTCACATTTTTATGTAAAATTATTATTTATATTAACAAATTTTACGGAACTACGTATTTAGCTTTTTTTATATAAATTATTGCTTTTATTTTTTCAAACATATATAATGTGGATAACTCTGAAAATTATTGATATATCAGTATTTAAAAAGAATATTCACATAATAAAAATTATGTATTGTAAACATAAAAATATATTTATATTTCAAATGTTTGTTCGTGTAATTTTTATGGTGAAAGTAAGCTTTATTTTTTAAATCTACTGTTTTCAATACTTTGTCATGTTTTTAAGTTTTCAACATTAATTTTGTTGGGGAAATAGCTACTTTGAAGACATTTTGAAGAGTTATCCACAAAATTATTAACAATTGTGAATAAAATGTTAATAACTTTGTAAATTTTGTTAGGAGGCAGTTATGCAAGAAGATATGAATGACGTATTAGCTAGGGCGAAAGAGCTTATACGTGAGGAAATACCACCACTTAGATACAACACAGCTATTAAGCCGATGGAAATTCTTTCTCTTACAGAGGATACTGTTCAATTAAAAGTTCAAACATCTTACCAAAAAACAAAAATTCTTGAACCTTTTTGTGCAGATCTAATTAAAGAAGCTTTTAATATTGTTACAGAGAGAGAATTAAAAATAGAAATTATTTGTGTAGAAGAACTAGCTTTAAATAATAAAAATGAAGATGTAGAAGAGTCTGGTTCAACTTTACCTATTGTTCAAAGTCCAACATCAAAGGCTGCGAATAATGGTGTGTTGAATCCTAAATATACTTTTGATTCTTTCGTCATTGGAAAAAGTAATGAACTTGCACATGCTGCAGCACTTGCTACTGCTGAAAATCCAGGTCGCGCATATAATCCACTTTTCTTATATGGAGGGGTTGGACTTGGAAAAACTCACCTTATGCAAGCTGTTGGAAATTATGTTTTATCACAAAATAGAGCAGCAAGAGTTCTTTATATAACAGGTGAGAAATTTACAAATGAATTAGTTTTTTCTATTCAATCTAATAAAAATGAAGATTTTAGAGCCAAATATAGAAATATTGATTTATTATTAGTAGATGATATTCAATTTATAAGTGGAAAAGAGAGAAGCCAAGAAGAATTTTTCCATACTTTTAATGAACTATACGAAAATAATAAACAAATTGTTATTTCGAGTGATAGACCGCCTAAAGATCTTAATCCTTTAGAAGAAAGACTTCGTTCTAGGTTTGAATGGGGTCTAATTACTGACCTTAGCAAACCTGATTATGAAACTAGGTATGCTATTCTTAGAAAAAAGATTGAATCAGATAACATAATTATAGATGAAGAAATACTTTCACTTATTGCGAATAAAGTTGAATCAAACATTCGTGAGCTTGAAGGTACATTAAACAAAATTGTTGCAATGGCTTCACTTACAAATATGCCTATAACAATGCAACTTGCAGAAAGAGCACTTGGAGATTTACAACATTCTAAAGAGAAAGTTATAACTGTAGATTACATCCAAAGTGTTGTTGCAAAATACTATAATATAGATAAAAGTGATTTCAAAGTTCAAAGACGTTCTGGAGACATTGCTTTTCCAAGACAAATTGCAATGTTTCTTTCTAAGCAACTAACAGGACAACCTTTAGTTGAAATAGGTAAAGCTTTTGGTGGAAGAGATCACACAACTGTTATTTATGCAATTAACAAAATCGAGTCAATCATAAAAACAGATCCAAATACAAGAACAATTGTAGATAATATTAGAAAGATGATAATAAATTAATCTTTACTAACACGTGTAAACCCTACGGAAGGAGTTATCCACATTTTGTTAGTGAATGTTAATAACTCAATTTATTTATTTATCAATAGTTAATAAAATTTAGAATTTTTTGTAAAATAATGTCGAAACATACAGTCATAAGTTTTACGAGAGATACTAACATCGTAATGTTGAAAGTGTGTCAGTAAGTTGTTAGTAAGTCAATTTCCACAAAATGGTGTTAGTGAATGTGGATTATCATGTTGAATTTCCACAAGTTATCCACAATAGATTAAGCTTACGGATCAACGGTTTAGACCACTTATCCACACTACTAACATACACTACTACTACTACTACTAAATATTATTTATATTATATTTATAAAAAGGATTTTCCAAAAAAATTTGGAGTAAAACTTTTTTAATAAAAAATTTATTTATTTAACCAATGAAAATGTTTTTTATATATTAGAATAAATAAGTTATAGAAAGACGAGGTTTTATTTATGAAATTTGTATGTGAAAAGGATAAATTATTAATAGGATTAAACTCTGTAAGTCGTACTTCCGTAGGAAGAACAACTACACCAATCCTAGAAGGTATATTTATCAATGTAAAGAAAAATACAGTGATTTTAACAACTAATGATTTAGATATTGGAATGGAATATACATTAGATGATGTTGAAACTATAGAAGATGGAAAAGTTGTAGTTGATTGTAAAATGTTTGGAGATATTATTAGAAAACTTCCAAATGAAAGAATCACTTTTTATATAAATGATAAAAGTTTACTTGTAATAGAATGTGAAGGTTCTGTTTATAAACTTTCTACTATGAATGCAGATGAATTTCCTGTTTTACCAAAAATAGATGTTGAGAAAAGTATTTCTCTTTCTCAAGGTGCATTAAAGGAAATGATTAAGAAAACAATTTTTGCTGTTAGTGTGGAAGAGAATAGACCAATTTTTACAGGTTGCTTACTTGAAGTTAAAAATGATGAGCTTAATGTCGTTGCAGTAGATGGTTATAGATTAGCTCTAAGAAAATTACCGATGGGACCTGGTATTGAAAAATTTAATGCAATCGTTCCTGGTAAATATTTAAATGAGATTGTGAAAAACCTACAAGATATAGATGAAGTTATAAATATAGGAATTTCGAAAAATCAAGCATTATTCGAGATTAAGAATTGTAAAATTGTTTCTAGATTGCTTGAGGGAGAATTCTTAAATTATAATAGTGTTATTCCTGTTGAGAAAGATACGAGAATTAAAGTTAATAAAAATGCTCTTCAAAATGCTATCGAAAGAGCTGCAATTTTCTCTAGTTCTTCTGCAGAGAAAGAAAAGAAGTATCCAATAAAGATGTTTGTAAGTTTAGGTAGTGTAATTATTTCTTGTACTTCTCAAGTTGGTGATGCTAAAGAAGAAGTTTTAGTTGAAACTACAGGTAAAGAACTTGAAATTGGATTTAACCATAAATATTTAGTTGATGCATTAAAGGTAATTGAAGATGATGAAATTTATTTAGATTTCGGAAGTAGTATTTCTCCTTGCATCATTAGACCTATTGTTGATGATAAATATACATACATGGTTTTACCAGTTAGACTTAAAGAATAGATTGGAAAATTAGATACATATGATTATTAAAAGTATTTATTTAGAAAACTTTAGAAATTATAAAGCACAAGAGATTAAGTTAGATGAAAATATTAATGTTTTTTATGGTAATAATGCTCAAGGAAAAACAAATATTTTAGAAGCTCTGTACTTTTGTGCTTTTGGAAGATCTTTTAGAACACATAAGGATGCAGAGCTTATTTCGTTTGATAGTGATCTTTCTAAAGTTGTTGTTGATTTTAATAAAGCAGAGAGAGAAAAAAAGATTGAGATTGTTCTTAGCAAGAAAACTAAGAAACAAATTAAGCTTAATGGTATAAAAATAAATAAAAATAGTGAACTTTTAGGAAATATGAATTTGGTTATTTTTTCGCCAGATGATATTATAATCCTTAAAGAGTCACCAGCTTCGAGAAGAAAATTTTTAGATATTTTAATAAGTCAGCTTAGACCGAATTACGCTTATATGCTTAGTGAGTACAATAAAGTTTTAGAGAATAGAAATGCAATGTTAAAATCTCAAAGACTTGATGGAATTGAAATTTGGAATGAGCAACTTGCGAGTTATGCTGAAAAAATTTGTGGATATCGAAAAGAATATATTGAAAAAATTTCACAAAATATAAAAAAAATTACTCCGAATTTAACAAATGATAAAGAAATGTTAACAATTAAGTATAAAACCCAGTTTAATGTTAAATCAGAATTTATAGCTCATCTAAATAAGAATTTAAAAATTGATTTGATTAGAGGTTTTACTAGTGTCGGGATTCACAGAGATGATTTTGAACTTTTAGTTAATGATAGGGAACTTAATTTATATGGTTCGCAAGGTCAACATCGAACCGCAATTTTGGCCCTTAAATTTGCTGAGATGGAAATCATAAAAGAGGAGGTTGGTGAGAAACCAATTTTGCTTTTGGATGATATAACTTCTGAGCTTGATCTTGAAAGAATTAAATTAATTTTTGATAAAATTAGTGGTTATCAAGTACTGATAACATGTACGGATGCTAATATTATAAGGAATTTTGAAAGTTTGACAAAAAATACAAAGTTGTATAGAATAGTTGAAGGTAGTTTAGAAGATTAAATTACAATTTTGATTTTTGAAGGGATGTTTATGTACGTTCATATAGGTAATGATGAAATTTTAAATAGAGATGATATTATTGCAATTTTAGATTTGTCGCAGATTTCTCAAAGTAGACAAAATTTAAGAATAATTAATGAAATGAAAGCTCGAAACAATCCTAATGATCAATCTGTAATAATAATTCAAAAAGGTGATAAAGAGGAAAAAGTTTTTACAAATATAGCAGTGTCAACTTTAAGAAAAAGACTTAGTACAAATGCATATACTTATTTTCCTGAAGATAAAGATATATAAGCAACTAAAGTTTTGACAAGTTTATAAAGTTTTACGAAAGGAATTATGAAATGAGTAAGGATGAAAAAGTAACAAATACGTATAATGAAGATAGTATTCAAGTATTAGAAGGATTAGAAGCTGTTAGAAAAAGACCTGGTATGTATATTGGAACTGTTTCTGTTAGAGGTCTACATCATTTGATTTATGAGATTGTAGATAACTCTGTCGATGAAGCTCTTGCAGGTTTTTGTAATGAAATTAATATAACAATTAATCAAGATCGCAGTGTTGTTGTTGAAGATAATGGTAGAGGTATTCCAATTGGTATTCACCATAAAATGGGTATTCCTACTGTTGAAGTTGTTTATACTGTTCTTCATGCTGGTGGTAAATTTGGCGGTGGCGGATATAAGGTTTCTGGTGGTCTTCATGGTGTTGGTGCTTCGGTTGTTAATGCTCTTTCTGAGTGGTTACAAGTTGAAGTTTCAAATGGGGAAGGTGTTTACAGACAAAAGTTTGCTAAAGGAAAGACTGTTACTAAACTAGAGAGAATTGGTGATACAAAGAAGACTGGTACTAAAGTTACTTTCTTGCCAGATGATCAAATTTTTGAGACTCTTGAATATGAACTTGATACTTTAATTCAAAGAATTAGAGAGATGGCTTTCTTAAACAAAGGCTTGAAATTAACTATTCAAGACTATAGGGCTGTTGATAATAGCATTCATGAGTTTTGTTATGAAGGTGGTTTAACTTCTTTTGTTGAATTTTTAAATAAAAATAAGGAAATTATAAATAAAACTCCAATCTATATTGAAGGTGGCACTGACGTTCCAGTTGAAATTGCAATTCAATATACGACTGCATATAGTGAGAATTCATATAGTTTTGTTAACAATATTAATACACATGAAGGAGGAACTCATTTAGAAGGTTTTAAACGTTCTCTTACAAAATGTTTTAATGATTATGCAAGAAAGTATAATATTTTGAAGGAGAAAGATTCAAATCTTCAAGGTGAAGATATTCGTGAAGGTATGACTGCGGTCATTAGTGTTAAAGTCAGTGAACCTCAATTTGAAGGACAAACTAAGACAAAGCTTGGTAATAGTAATGTTGCTGGTGTTGTTTCTAGTATTATGAATGACAAACTTGCTGCATACTTAGAGGAAAATCCATCGATTGCTAAAGCTATTCTTGAAAAATGTATAACAGCTTCAAGAGCTAGAGAGGCTGCTAGAAAAGCCAGAGATTTAGCTAGAAGAAAAACTGCACTTGAGAGTAATTCACTTCCTGGTAAACTTGCTGATTGTTCATCTAAAAATCCTGATGAATGCGAGCTTTACCTTGTCGAGGGTGATTCAGCTGGTGGTAGTGCTAAACAAGGAAGAGATAGAAAATTTCAAGCTATCCTTGCTATGTTTGGTAAAATGTTGAACGTTGAAAAAACAAGAATTGATAAAATATATAATAATGAAAAATTACTTCCTGTTATTACAGCTATTGGCGCTGGAATTGGTAGTGATTTTGATATTTCGAAAATTAGATATGGTAAGATTATAATGATGGCCGATGCCGACGTCGACGGTGCTCACATTAGAACTTTGTTACTTACATTCTTCTTTAGATATATGAGACCACTTCTTGAAGAAGGAAGAGTTTTTGCAGCTCAACCACCTCTTTATAAGATTTCTAAAAAAGGTATAAAAGAGGACATGTATTGCTATAGCGATGAAGAACTTGCTAAGAAGCTTGAAGAAATAGGTAAAGAAAATACTGTTATTCAACGTTATAAAGGTCTTGGAGAGATGAACCCTGATCAATTATGGGAAACAACAATGAATCCAGAGACAAGAATACTTATGAAAATTGAACTTGAAGATGCTGCTAGAGCGGATGAAATATTTACAATACTTATGGGTGATGATGTTGCTCCAAGACGAGAATTCATTGAGCAAAATGCACATACAGTTACAAACTTAGATATATAATTTATAAAACGAAATAATAGTCATTTAAAATTTGCTACTATGTATAAATTTCATACACATGTGACATTTTTTAAATGACTTTTGTTTTTTGAAAGGAGTAAAGTGATATGGAAATACCAAAGAATATTTTTAGAGGATATGATATTAGAGGTATCTATCCTACAGAGATTGACAGAGAGGTTGCTAGAAAGATTGGTCTTGGTTTTGCAACTCTTATGAAAGAAAAAGGAGAGACTAAAATTATTGTTGGTCATGATAATAGAAAGTCTTATGAAGATTTGCATGCTGGATTAGTAGAAGGTATTATTGAGACAGGTATGAATGTTATTGATATTGGTTTTTGTGTTACACCTATGACTTATTTTGCAAGAGAGCTTCTTAACAATAAGCCATCAATAATGATAACTGCTAGTCATAATCCTAAGGAATATAATGGTTTTAAGATTTGTGGATTAGGTAGAGATACTATTTATGGTGAAGAAATTCAAGATTTAAGAAGATTTATTGAAGCTGGTGAATTTGCTTCATCTGATGTTAAAGGTGTTATTGAGAAAAAAGATATTAGAGATGATTATATAAATTATATCGTTGATAAAGTTAAACTTGGTGATAGAAAATTAAAAGTTGCTATCGACTGTGGAAACGGTGTTGGTTCTTTATTTGCTGAAGAGATTTTCACAAAACTTGGGTGTGAAGTTTTAGCTGTTTGTTGTGAGTCTGATGGTGATTTTCCAATCCATCATCCAGATCCTTCTCAAGAGAGTAATATGTTAGAGTTTGAAAAATTTGTTGTTGAAAATAATTGTGATGTTGGCCTTGGTTTTGATGGTGACGCTGATAGAGTTATTGCTTTTGATGAAAAGGGAAATATTCTTTTTGGTGATGATTTCATGGCTGTTATTTGGAGAGATTTGATGCCTAAGTATCCAGGTTCAAAAGGAATTCTTGATGTAAAATGTACACAAGCATTATATGAAGAAATTGAAAAACTTGGCGGTATTCCTGAATTTTGTAAGGTTGGTAGCTCTTTGATTAAAGCTAAAATTAGAGAAGATAATTTGATTTTTGCTGGTGAGTATGCAGGACATATTTATTTTAACGATGAACATTATGGATATGATGATGCTATGTATTCTGGTGCAAGACTTCTTAGAATTTTATCAAATACAGATAAGAAGATGTCTGAGCTTTCAGAGGGTATTCCAGTATATCCTGGTAGCCCAGAGATTCTTGTAAAAGTTACTGATGATACAAAAGCACAAATTGTTGAGAATGTAAAGAATAGATTTATTGCAGAAGGTTATAAAGTTATAGATATTGATGGTGCTAGAGTTATAATTGATCATGGTTGGGGACTTATAAGATATTCAAATACAGGTCCTAACTTGACGATTAAATCTGAGTCTACAACAATGGAAGCTGCTGATGCAATTATCGAACAAATTAAGAGATATATAAATGATGAAATCGAAAAAATGTAGTTTACTAAAGAATAGAGGTAATGTGAATGGCTTTTAGAGGTAGAGGAGGAATTCCTGGAGGAAGAAGAACTACTAGTGGAAGCAGTGGGAGTAATAGAATCAGAAATTATAGACAAGGAAGTTTTTTCTTAAGTCATCGACATCCAAGACCTATATATGTTACTTATAATTATAATGCAGTTTTGATTATGGAAGTTGTTATGCTAGTAGTAGCTTTGTTTCTATATTTTTATAATTATGAGTCGGTGTATATAAAAGATCCAATTGAAAGGGTTAAAACATCTTTTCTTGATATTCAATTTGGAGGCACTATATTTTATATAGTTTTGTTAATGATTGTAAATAGTCTTAAAGATATGCCAGAAAAAGCATTGAAATGTTTTATTGGACTTTTGGCTTTAGTAATTATTTTTTGTTCAGCTATAGGAATTGCAAAGTTTAATATGGATACTAAGTACACAGAGGAAAAATTTACGGAAATGTATAGTGAATATTATTTCAAAGATAAAATAGAAACAAGTGTATTAGGATTACCACTAAATGGTTCTGGAAAGCAAGTTGCGAACTTAGATGTTTTTAAAAGAGAATGTGAGAATCTTTATAAAAGTTTTACTTTGAAAGTTATGGTTGGTTTTGTTGTACAATTTGTATTACTTTTACTTAATTTATATTTAATTGTAAGTGTTGCAAAATCGAAAGAAAAGTATGACAAAGCGCAGAAAGAAAATGATGTTTTATTTGATGAAGAACAGAATGTAAAAGTGTGAATATAAGGGCGAGGATTTTTTGAAAATCTTCGTCCTTTGCGTTAACACGGTAATTATTCGTTGAAATTCACGCAATTTGTGGTATAATTTCAAATTGTAGGAGGTTTACCATACTTAGCAACTCGTTATTTTGGATGTTGCAAATTAGAACAAGGAGGTAAGAACACATGACGACTAACGCTAATTACGAAAAACGGTTTCACTTCTTTACCAATGACGGTAAGAAAGAACTGACGGTTAGCTGTTTTCATGGACTGTTGAATGCTCAAAGCGGAATTCGTGAAGGCCAATACATCCGAGTGTTTTTGGGATTCATCGAACTTGGTGTGATTGAAGGTATCGAAGAACTTGAGGTAGTTCGTATTGGAGGAAAGGGACTTTCGAGATTTACGAGCGAGAAAACAGGGAACAGATACCTGCTCATTGAGCCGCGTTGCTTCAATAAGATGGTTAGCGAGGATATTTCTTTAGAGGAGTTCTTGAGGCTTACATTGCCGGACATTACATTTCACGTTGGCAGTGAGGAAGAAAGCGACAATTGGTTATACTACAACAAAGCAATAGTCTCAAAATACATCAGGTATTCGCATCCGCTTTGCTCGAAGATGGACAAAAGCCGAGAAAAGCTCTGGTATACAGTCGGTTCTTGTGACGATGCTCGTTGGAAATCGCGTTTGAGCATTGAAAGTGCAGAAGATCTTCGAGAAGCATGTCATTCTTACCAAAACGTGATTGCGTTCTTGGGAAACATTCAAATCGGTGTGGTCTGGCATCAAAAAGTCGATGATTTTTTCATGTTCGGTGGTTCCCAATCTGGGCTTGGAAAGATTTTTACGAATGGTGATGATTGCTTTGCTTTGTGGTCTGAACAACTTAATGCGTTTTTGGTCAGAAATATTTCTCTTGAAGAATTCGTTCATACAGCGTATACCGAATTCAATTGAGATGAACCGGAATACGCAATTACAATTTCTGATGATGCACAAAAGGTTTGGCAAAGTATCCAGGATGGATGGACCTTTACTGGCAGAGTCAAGGATATCATGTTTGAAACTGGCTATACCAACAGCTCGCCCGAGCGATTCTCTGAAGAGAGCCGAGTGCTCTTTGTGAAGAGAATAAATCGTTGATAACATACTAAAAAACTTGTTCACAAAAAAAACAAGAAGGCATCCCTTTTTTGGGATGCCTTCTATTTTTTATTTAACGTCATAAAACCAATCTTTTATTTCTTCTTGTGATTCCACTGTTCCAGAAGCTCTAGTTATTGCTTTGTAAGCCAATACATTGAAAACAACTATTAAAATTAAACTTATTCCTAATATATCATAAAATGAAGGATAATAATATCCTGTGAATACAAGTAAGAGATTCACAAAATATGGTAAATCACAAATTATATCATAAAGCAAAAGCCATCCTATTGATAAACTTGAAATAATTATATGTTTTTTTGTTTTTTTTATGTCTTCTTTGTCACTGGCAATTATTGCTAATATTGTTGAAATAAAGGCAATAAATTCAAAAATTACACCAAAATCAAATTCACCCAACATAAAGAAGACTAAATAAGTAATTAAATCAAAAATGAGAACAGCTAGCGAAAATTTTAGAAATGTATTTGCTTTCATTGAATAAGTTTTCTTTATATGAGCCTTTTGCTTTTCAATTTCTTCTTTTGTATCAAATGTTATTTTCATAATATCCTCCACTGAAATTAATATAATAATATTTTATAAATAAACAAGAGTATTTGCAAGAAAATATAAAAAGACCACAGCTAAGATTTCTCTTAGTTGTGGTCTTTGCAGATAGATTAATTCGCAATTTCGCGAATCCAATCTGCCATTGTCATAGGATGCCGTTTGCTCACAAAAGATATGGCTTTAGTAAGCATTTCACGGTCGCCCCAGACAGTGAGCATCTGGTGAAACTTGAAGTTATCTTCATCAGACAGGATTTTCCGAGCCACCTTGACAACATTCTTGAGAGTGATGTTTGCAGAGGTGCATTCATCGGGGGTCGTTACTACTTCATTTTGCATGTTTTGCATCAGTACCTCCTGTTTTTTGTTGCTCGAATTAGTAATTTGGTTGCTAAGCGGAAAAAAACCACTTAACCTCTGTCAATAGGAGTTTAATCCTACTGCAGCTTGACTTGTAAATCCTTCAGAGCGTAAGATTTACTATAAAAGGGCGTCAAACTACAACATAAATTATATCACAAAATTGCAATTATGTAAAACATTTATTAATTAAGTTGACAAATGAGAGTATGCAAAGTAAAATGCTTATGTAAATTGCACCTGTAAGATTGATTTGCCTACACAAAAGAAAAAAGATTGAATAATTGCTAAGAATTATTTAATTTCTTATTTTTTGAAAGTTTTGAAGTATTGAGGTTTTGTGTAATGGTAATTAATAGAAATATATGTTTTAGAATGATATTATTGATAATTGCTGCTTTTTTAATAATTAATTTTTTTAAAACTGCAGATATAGAAAAAATAAAAAATTCAGTTGTAATGGTAAGAGTTTTTGATAAAGATGATAATTTAATATCTACAGGAAGCGGTTTTTGTGCATATGATTCAGATTATATTTTTACAAATTTTCATGTAATTGAAGGCGGATATAAAATAAATATTATTACTGATGATATGAAAGAAATTGTAGTAGATGATATTTTAATTTTTAATTCAATGGATGATTTGGCTATATTGAAAGGAAATTTTAATTTGGAACCGCTAAAAATTGCAAATTCATTTTGGCTTGAAGCTGGAGATGAGATAACTACAATTGGAAGTCCAATGGGACAATTAAATACAGTTTCAAAGGGAATTATAAGTAATGCAGATAATTCATATGCTATAAGAATAACAGCGCCAATTTCTCCAGGAAGCAGCGGTGGACCTTTGATAAATGAAAAAGGAGAAGTTGTTGGTGTTACATTTGCAAGTTATGACAGTGTAATGTCACAGAATATCAATTATGCGATAACTTCAAATATGGTTAGTCATTTGTATAAAAAATATAAAAATGATGAATATAAAGTTGTTTCTCTTGAGGAAGAGGAATATGTTCCTAATCCTACAAATGCAAAGACCATAGCAGCATTATTTAAAAATGGAACATATACTACTTATTCAGAAGATGCATACGATGAACCGGATGAATTATTAAAATATTGTAATGAAAACGAATATTTGAAAACAGAAAGTATTTCTGATTTTTATTATCTTACAAACAAATTAGAGCTTTTTGATAAGGCAATAGAAAAATATGCTACAGATAATGTAAAAAGAACGTATTCTTTTATGTCTGAAGATGAAAAGTATAACATTATATATGTGTATGAAGATTTGTTAAACTTTGATTCTTACTCATGTGATATTTCTCCGAATATTCCTTCATGGACTATTGGCCAATTTATTTTGGAATTTGATTTAATGCAAGCATATGAGCTTGCAATATTCGTGGAAGTAGCCAAAGAATATACATCGACAAAAGAGATTATAGAATATTTGAATAATAACACATCGCTTTATTATGATTCAAAAATAATGATTTTAAAATTATTAGATCCGAGAAATGATGCTTATGATAAAGATATAGTAAAATTTCTTGCTAAGAATAATAAGATTACGTATGCGCAAGAGGTGGAATTGCTTGAGTATCTTGGATTAAGTCAAGATTATTATGGAAAAGTAAATTGACATATTCATTTTTGCTGATATAATGCATTTGTATTTTGAATGATGTGAAACGACATGAACTTAATTAAGGAGGAGTGTAAATGGGTTTTAGCGATTTTGTGAAAAATACAATTGCGGCTTTGCGATTTGCAATTGGCAGAGGAGATGATGTTAGAGAGAGTCGGGTTATCAAATTTGCAAAGATAATGAATCCTAGCAAGGAAGCTTTTGAGGCGTTAGGGTTTGAGTTCAGCGAATGTGATGATTCGAATGCATTTGAAGTAAAACTTCCTGAGGGTTGGAGCGCTTCGAATTACGTTGGTAGGAAATATACACATTATCATTCAATCTACGATGAAAAGGATAGGAGGCGCGTGTTTTACCTATATGGTGTAAGTCCTTTTGGGGGTATATATGGTTACTCAGAACTTCTTTGTAGATATATTGTCGCGGATAAGCCTATTGATGAGAAGAAATGCGAATACTATGACGAAGCAAGTTTACAGGTTATGTATATTGCTGATAGGGCATTCCCGCCTGGAGAGTGCTGTTTGCGTGAGATTGGCGCATATGGCGAGGAGGAATGGGAGAAGGAAGAAGAATTGGGAGAAAAAGCATGGAAATATATGAATGAGAACTTCCCTGACTGGAGGAATCCTCTTGCATATTGGGATTAACGTTGTAACGATAATATGAAAAATAAAATAGAGCACTGGCTGATGCCGGCGCTCTTGTTTTTGATTAAGAGAAATATATCTCGTTGATGTTCGTGATTTCCTGTTCGATTTCATCACTGGCAACGCTAATGATTTTCATGATAGCCAGGACTTCATGGATTGTGTAAGACTCACGCTCAAGAGATTGGAAAAATTCCTTATCGAAATGACGGAAGAAATTGAGCGCTGGAGAATTGGAAGTGTATTCCCGAAGGAGTTCGTAGTTCGTAGTCTTAGCATATTCCTCAGCAAGATTTTTGAAGTTCCTGAGCGGAGTAGTGATTTCCTTGAGTTCGGTTTCGCATACGATTGCTTTGTGAGTCATGGAAATGCTCTGCAAAAGCTCGCGCAATGCAGTTCTTACCTCAACCAAAGTGGTAACACTTCTGAAGTCGTACTTCATGAGAAAACCTCCTATTAATTGTTGAGAGGAAAGTAGCAACAAATGTAAATAATTACAAAAAGATTATATAATTCATAAAAAATGAAGTCAAATTAAAAATATGAAAAGATATTTGTTCTAACACGGATAGTTGCCATTATTATAGTAATAGGTAGGAGTTTTATTGATATTGATTATTAATGATGAATCCATCGTATTTACATAATTATTGGCTTAAATGGAATAATATGGTATAATATGTCGTTGACTCTATCTTTTTTGAGGTAAGACCTTTTACAGCTGAAGAACTTCTTGAACTTGCCAAACATTCTTACGCACACATCTGATAGAAGAAAATGGAAAGTGTACTTTGTATGACTGAAGAAGAGGCAAAAAGAGAAAGATGTAAAGATATCCTGTCGTACTGTTCAATGATTACAACTTCCGATGGTATCAAAGCCTATGTGGCAAAGCGGGATTTTCTTTCCATTACATCAAAACAGATTATCCGAGAAGCAATGTTAAGTTATTCTGATGATAGGAAAGGTAGTAGGTATGCTGATGTAACACAACTGTGTGGTGAGACGATTTTTGGTAGCAGGTTTGTACAACAAGAAAACTTTGAATACGTAGAGAAGAAAATTGAATATAAGATTCCTTGTGTTCAGAATGGAGGGCGACTTTTTTATGTGGCTAGTTGATAGCCATAAAAAGCTTCTCACAGTAACACTGTGAGAATTTTTTTGTAATTATTAAAAATTATAAAAAAAGAAGAATTCTTTGTGAATTCTTCTTCGTAATGGTCGAGGTGACACCCCTGCATGAATAGCTATAATCACTAGTATTTAAGCTACTTTAAGTTTTTATAATTAAAATCGTGAAATCGATTCGTGAAATTTTACTATTAATATTGCTTTAAAATTCTAAATAGTTTTCACGATTATTCTTTGCTATTTAAAGGTTTTATGAAATTTCGTTTATTAGTAGGAACAAATCGTTCTTTTCCAAATAACTTTCAACATTTTTGTATTCAGATATTTCAAAATGGTCATCTACATTAACATAGTATTTCATTGTTGTAGCAATGTCTGTATGTCCCATAAGTTTTTGTAAAACTGCAGGAGCAATTTTTGCTTCAACACATCTTGTTGCAAACGTATGCCTCAAAATATGAGTATGAACTTCGCTTGTAACAGTTTCATTACCACTTTTATTTAGATAATTTTTAACTCTAATATTGCATTTAACACATATTCTTTTAAGTGCTGAATTGATTGAGCCTTCTTCGTATAAAGTTTTATCATCTTTGCAGAAGATTAAATTGCTTTTATTCTTGATGATATGTTGCAAAGCTCCATTTAATGCTTTTCGGCTCATAGTATTTAAGTTTAATGTTCTTTTGCCTGAATATGTTTTTGCAGTAGTTCCGATAATAGTTGTGTTGTCAACGTCTTTGGTCAACGTTCTTTTTATAGATAGTTTCCCATTTTTTATATCAACATCATCAGTTGATATTGCTAAAGCCTCTCCAATTCTCAAGCCTGTGCTAATTAAAAGTAGAAGTAAGAATTTGTGCTTGCACATTGAGTATGGAGTCTTTACCAAGTATTCAATTAAAGTCTTTTCTTCTTCGATAGTAAGAGCTGTTATAGGCTCTGTAACTATATTGCTACTTGGCATTCCAATTTTGTTGTATCCCTCAAAGAAGTTTTGGTTAATCAATTTTTGATAATAAGCATATGTAAATGCTTGAGCAACAATTTCAAATTGTTTTTTAATCGTGCTATCAGAGTAATCTCTGATAGATTCAAAATAGCTTAAAATATCCATTCTTGAAACTTTATTTACAGGTTTAAAAGCTAGTTTATGATTCTGCAATCTCTTAGGTGAGGCTATATTTGTTTTGTATGTATTCTTGCTTATTTTGCCCATTTTTAAAGCTTCATCTTTTAAATGTCTAATAATATCACTTAAAGTAAAATTTGCAATTCTGTTTAAAATAATAGGACCTTCTGTCTTTTCAAGATTATCTTTATAAGCATAAAGTTTTCTTAAAGCTTCTTCTTCAGTTTTACCAGTAAAAGTTTTCTTTACAGGTTTGTTATTTAGATCCTTGCCTAGATTTAGAATGGCTTTTGAAACCTTGGAAGTATAGTAATCGTTAGGATTTTGATAATATAAATCAGCTTTACACTTTGGACATTTTATTAAACTTTTAATATCTTTTTTATTGTTGCAGTCAAAAATAGATTTACATTTCTTACAGACTTTTTTTATTGGAAATTTCAGATTTGTTTTAAGCTTACGATTTGTGTATGTTCCCACTGTTATTCCTTCTAATTTCATAAAAACCTCCTTAGCTATCTAAATTAGCTATTTTTGAAAATGCGTTTTTGACTTAAATATTCATTTAAGCAATCCGCTTTAACAAAAAATGATTTGCCAATCTTGATACTAGGAAAGTCCGAACTATGGAATAGCTCCAAACATTTCTTATTTCCAATCTTTAGTAATTTTCTTACGTCTGTTGTTGTGTATAATTTGATTTCTTCGTTCATTGTACATTCCTCCAATTTTAAATAATTCTTCGAGGACATTAATTAAAATTTGGATTTACAATATGTGAAAAATTTAGACCTCCTTTTATAAAATTTTTGTAACCAGTTTTATTTTTTTGTCCTCTATTATTAATATCCATTCAGAAATGCAAAACACACATTTTTTCTGAAAAATTTTTTGAATAAAAAAATAAATCAAAAAACATCAGTGATAGCAATAGATAGAGGAAAAAATATTTTTTTAAGTATTGAAATTTTATACGACATAGTGTAATCTAATTATTGATAAAAAGGTTACAAAAGAGGTCTTTTTTAATCAATTAGTAATTTATTTTATTTATAATTGATTACCTAGATTTTATAGTAATCAATTATAAATGTCAATGATTACTTTTGAGTTTTTTTAAATTTTGGGGGATGTTTATGAATTTTAATTATTCAATGGGGGAAGATTCACAGCTATATAAGTATAGTGAGTATGTAATAAAAGAAATTGAAGAAAGAAAATATATTTTTCCAGCAGA
This sequence comes from uncultured Eubacteriales bacterium, assembly GCA_949283575.1. Classification (GTDB taxonomy): domain Bacteria; phylum Bacillota; class Clostridia; order TANB77; family UBA1234; genus UBA1234. Next base: position 342,461 of record CASDSU010000028.1, on the reverse strand, counting down.
TAATGCTCAAATTCAAGAAAGTAATATAAATGAAAAAGTAACAGATGTACTTATAGAGTTATTAGACGTTGGAAAAAGTGTTTATTTCAATGAAATAGATGTAGAAGGACAAGTAATGGATTTTGTAAGTAAATATGGATTGTTTGGTTTTATAAATTACTTTCCTGTTAACGAATTATACTTTATAGATAATGAAATAGTTTTGAAAGAAGATAAAATGATAGATGAATATTTAATAAAAGCAGATGTAATATCGTACATTCGTATATTTATGCCAAACTTACTAAATCAAGATATTGTAGATAAGATTGTAACGGCAAAAGAAAATATAAAAGCAAATAGAATTACAGAAAATTCAAAGATGCTAATTAATATGAATTTTGCATTTTCACACGATTATGGAGAACCGTTGGAAATGATAACAAAGTATGCAAAGCAGCTATATGAAGATTTAATGCAAATTCAAAATGAAGAAGATAGTGAATTAAATACTAACGATTTTGCAACATTATTTGAAAGTAAAAATGGAAAAGAGTTAGTTCTAAAATATGAAACATTAAAAAATGCAATGGATGCTGTATTCGTTTCAGAAGTTATGGCAGAAGTAAGAAAATTAAAGATTTGTAGATATTGCGATAAGCCATTTTTGGCAGTAAATCCAAAAGCTGAGTACGATATACCAGCTTGTAAGAACAAGGCGAACGTTTATAAGTTTAGGAGTAAAAATACATAGTAAGAGAACTATACTTATGATAAAATATTAAAGGCATAAATGAAAAAATTTTTAAATTTATTTTGAAGGTGAGAAATTATGTTTTATGATAAACAACCATCTAACCAAAGAGAAAATTACAAAAAAATGCTTAAGATAATTGGTAGCTTGTCAAATTTATTTTCAGAAAGTGATAAACCATTTCTTTATTACAGATGTCACGAAAATATTTTTTGCAAGTATTTTGAAGCAAGAAATTTAAGTAGAGAAGATTGCTCTGCAGATGCTCAAAAAGTAACAACAGGAATTGGATTAAAAACTTGGGTAGATACAGATAATCAAAAAGTTGCAGAATTTAATAAACTTAAAGCATCATATATGAGCTTACTTAAAGAGGAAATGATACAAAAAATCGCTGAATATAGAAATGAGCGTATAAGAATTACTATGAAACTTCACGGAATTACTGAAATGATATATCACATAGTAAAAAGAGTACCAAATGCAATGCAAATATATGAATATGCTTTTGAAATGATAGATATAGAAAATATAAAATTAAATAAAGATAAAGGTTCAAGTACCAATATTTATTTTAATGATGGTAAGCACGAATATCATTTTAATATTAGTAAAAGTACACTATATATGACTTTTGAAGGAATGACTTTATTAGATTCATTTGATGTCAATATACTGGAAGATCCATATGAATATCTTGAAAAGTTAGTCGGTGAAGAAAGTGTTGTATCAGAAGTTAAAGAAATACTTGATGAAAAAGGAAAAGAGTATGAGCAATTATGTTTAAGGTTATATTCTACAACTGCATCTGGTGAAAAAATTGTTCATGAAAAAAGTGGATTAAATCAATGGAATGCAGGAGGAAGAGTTCGAAATCCAAATGAGCTATATATTCCTTATCCTGCTTTTGATAGAGAAAGAAGTGTCGGATTTTTCCCATCAAGAGAAGAATCATTTACCCTAACATTACCAGATGGTAAAATGTTATCAGCTAAAGTATGTCAAGCTGATGGTAAAGCAATAATGAGTAACCCTAATTATGAATTAGGTAAATGGCTTTTGAGAGATGTTTTTGAATTACCAGAAGGAACTTTAATAACATATGAAATGCTAGAAAAATTTGGAGTTGATTCAGTAGTCTTTACAAAAATAGATGATAGAATCTATAAAATAGATTTTACCAATATAGGAACATACGAAGAATTATTAAGCGAAGATAGTAGTACAGACAAAGAATAGAATTTTTAAATTCTATTCTTTGAAAAAAATAACTGCGGCGTGCCGCAAAATGTTAAGGAGGAATAATAAAATGTACAAAATTTGTAGTCTTTTTGCAGGTGTTGGAGGAATAGATTTAGGCTTTATACAAACTAATAATTGTGAAGTTGCGTATGCAAATGAGTTTGATAAATATGCAGTAGAAACTTATGAAAAGAATTTTAATCATAAAGTTGATTGTAGGGATATACATGATGTTAAATTAGAAGAAATACCGGAATTTGATATTATGGTAGGTGGTTTTCCTTGTACATCTTTTTCAGTAGCTGGTTATAGAAAGGGTTTTGAAGACGATAAAACTGGGGATTTATTCTTTGAGATGGAAAGAATTTTTAAAGTTAGAAAACCTAGAGTTATATTTTTAGAAAATGTAAAAAATCTTGTTGGACATGATAAAGGAAAAACATTTAGAATAATTATTGAAAAACTTGAAGAAGCTGGATATAAAGACAAAATAAGATATCAAGTTTTAAACGCTTGTGAATATGGAGATGTTCCACAAAATAGAGAAAGAATATATATTGTAGCTTTTAGAGATAAGAAAGATTATGATAATTTTCAAATGCCATTACCGATAGAACTTAAGAATACCATAAAGAATGTTTTTAATTTTGAAAATAAAGTTGATGAAAAATATTATTACACTCCAGGTAAATTCAAAGGAGAAATATATGACATGTTAAGTTCTGAAATGGATGATGATGATACGGTTTACCAATGGAGAAGAAAATATGTAAGAAAGAATCAAAGTAATTTAGTTCCTACATTAACAGCTAATATGGGAGAAGGCCGGACATAATGTCCCATTAATAAAAACACAATTTGGAATTAGAAAATTAACTCCTATTGAATGTTTTTATGCACAAGGGTATCCAAAAACATATGAATTACCTAAAGATATGAGTGATGCAAGATTATACAAACAAGCTGGTAATAGTGTTGTAGTACCTGTTATAAACAGAATAGCGGAGAATATAGTTAAGGCATTAAAAACAGAATAGGTAATTTAAAATAATATGCAAGATGTAATAAAAAGTTTAAATACGTAAGGGGATGTTTTTATGGCAAGATCAGATTTAATTTTTAATATAATAAAATATGGCTTGAATAATGATAAAAACAATTTTATAAAATCAGTAGAGGCTATTTGCGCAGAAGAAAGAGCTAAACAACATAATGTGTTTGCTAATAAAATTGAAGAAACATTAAGAAATCACAAATATAATGATATTAGAAATACAAATATACATTATTCTTGTACAAAAAGTAATATAGTTGAACAAAATTTAGCAATTGAAAAAATGCCAGAAAAAAGATTAGATGATTTACTTTTACCCAAAAATGTGAGAGAAAGTTGCAATCAGATAATTGAAGAGCAATTGCGTTCAGATATACTTAGGTCTTATGGGGTTGAACCTAGAAATAAAATATTATTAGTTGGACCTCCGGGTAATGGAAAAACGTCATTAGCAGAAGCTATAGCACAAGAATTGTCTGTACCACTTTTAACTGTTAAGTATGAAAGTATAATTGGTTCTTATTTGGGGGAAACGGCTAATAGACTTTCAAGACTTATTGAATATGCAAGTGCTAGACAATGCGTTTTATTTTTTGATGAGTTTGAAACTTTAGGAAAAGAACGTGGAGATAAACATGAAACTGGTGAAATAAAAAGAGTGGTTAGTTCATTATTATTACATATTGATTCTTTACCTAGTTATGTAGTTGTAATTGGTGCAACCAATCATGAAAGTTTATTAGATAGAGCAGCTTGGAGAAGATTTCAAATTAAATTAAATTTACCGAAGCCGGAGAAAAAAGACTTAGAGAAATGGTATGCTTTATTTGAAAAGAAAAAGAAATTTTCATTTGGAGTATCAAAAAGTGTATTAGCAGAAAGAATGAAAGGATTTAGTTTCGCTGAAAATGAAGAGTTAGCATTATCTATATATAGAAGGTATATTTTAAATTTGCCAATTAAAAGTGCGAAAAGAATAACGGAAGAAGAATTAAACCTATGGGATGCGCAAGTAAAAGCAGAAGTAATAGAGAAAGAAGTTGATAATTTTGATGAATAGACCATTATTATTATTTCCAGAACCAGAAAAAGTTTATAGAGATAAAAGTCGAGGCTTTCATCCAGAGATACATAAGCCAACTTTAACAAGACAATTTAATAGATTGCAACCTTCTTTTCAAAAGCTTCAAGAAACTTTTGAAAAGAAAAGGTTAGTATTACAAGAAACGATGACTGGAATTAATCCTGAATATGCTTTAGTTTTTGAAGTGATTGGGAATGTTGGAAACTTTTATAAGGCAGTTAGTAAAATTGATGGATTAGAGTGGATTTTAGATTGGGAAGTTAACGATATAGAACCAGATGAAGATTTTTATAGCAATGATGATTCAAAAAGGGAATTAAATGGAAGAGTATATTGCATCATGAGTAATCAAAAAGCCATACAACAAGTTATATCTGCATGGAAAAAGTACTCAGAAGATAAACAGTATAAATTTGAAAGAGGCCTAGGACCATTAAAAGAAGTGTTTGCTTTATTAAAAAATGTGAGAATATGGGATGCTAGTGATCGAATTTACGATACAAAAGTTTTAGAATATTGGAAAGAATCTTTGCAAATTGATGGAAATCAATTTGTTCCTTTTGAAATTGAATTGTTCTACAGAAAAGATAAATCGAAAAGAGATGAAATACAACAAGAACTTAGAGATATTATAACTGATATGGAAGGCGAAATTGTATCGAGTATATGTATTGAAGAAATTTTATATAATGCTATATTAGTTAAATTACCTAGAGAAAAGATTGAACAATTAGTTTTAAATTATAAAGAAGTTAAGTTAGCTAACGTAGATAATATTATGTTCTTCCGACCTGCATGTCAAGCAAACTTTGAGAATACACTTTCGGATATTAGAAGTGATAGGAAATTTGAAGTTAATAAAACTAATATAAATGAAGAACCAATAATTGCCTTATTTGATGGATTCCCGATGCAAAACCATCAACAATTAAAAGATAGGTTGATAATTGATGATCCTGATGAATATGAGAAGTTTTATCAAGTAAAAGATAGAATTCATGGAACTTCTATGGCATCGTTGATTATATATGGAGATTTAAATAGGAATGATAGTGCGTTAGAAGAAAAACTATATATAAGACCTATTTTAAAACCAAATAAATCTGGAGATAACTATGTTGATGAAGTAGTACCAACTGATAGATTATTAGTAGATTTAATATTAAGAAGTGTTAAAAGAATGATTGAAGGTGAAAATAATGAAGAACCGATAGCTCCAAGTGTTAGGATTATTAATTTATCACTTGGTGATACTTCAAGACAACTAGGGACATCAATCAGTCCTCTTGCTAGGCTACTAGATTGGCTTAGTTATAAATATGATATATTATTCATAATAAGCGCTGGAAACCAAAAAAGTCTAAGTACTATTGAGGAAAAATTTACAATCTTTAAAGGGAAAAACATTAGTGAACGTAGTCGAATTGTATTTGATTTAATACAAAAAAATAAGTCGAATTATAAAATTCTTTCTCCAGCAGAATCAATTAATAATATTACAGTTGGAGCATTATATGATGATTTTTGTAACACGTTTGAAAGTGAAAGACAAATTTTTGGAATTAATAGAGGATTACCTAGTCCTATATCTAGCTTTGGATTGGGATATAATAGAATGATAAAACCAGATTTGTTTTATTACGGTGGTAGAAAATTATTAATAGAAGATATAGCAAGAAGACAGATTAAATGGTTGAATAATTTTTATGAGCCTGGATGTAAGGTGGCTGCACCAAATAGAAACGGAGATTTAGATGGAATAGCTTATACTTGGGGAACAAGTGATGCAACAGCACAAATTACTCATGAAGCAGGAAAATGCTACGAAATTTTAAAAGAAATTTTTATGCAAGATAATGTTAATTTTCCACAAGAGTATATAGCAGTTTTAATAAAAGCGATGCTCACGCACGGAGCATCTTGGGATAACGTAAAAGAGTTTTTAAGTTCTTATGTAGAAGAAACAGATAAAAAATTGTTTAGATGGCTTGGAAATGGTATTCCTGATATAGAAAAAGTTAAAGAATGTGCTAAAAATAGAGTGACGCTGATTGGTATGGGAAGCTTAAATGTAGATAATGCTCATGTCTATAATTTGCCACTACCTTTTAACTTTGCAAATAAAACAATGAGAAAAAGATTAACAGTAACTTTAGCATACATTTCACCAACGAATTCAGCTAAACAAGCATATAGGCAAACACAACTTTGGTTTGATGTTGAAAATTTAGAAAAATTTTATATGGAAAGACAAAATACTGAATGGCAAAAAGTAAAAAAAGGAACGCTTCAACATGAAATTTTTGAAAGTGAGAAAGCAGGAATCTGGGATGAAAATGATGAACTAAAAATAAAAATAAATTGTAGGGAAGATGCTGATAAAAATAAAGATGCAGTCAAATATGCTTTATTTGTTACTTTTGAAGTTGCACCCGAAGAAGAATTGGAAATATATGAAAAAGTAAAAAATAAAATGAAGCAATTAGTTGTGATATAAATTAAAGAGAGAAACTTATAGTAGAATTTTTTCTAAATGGGGATTGGGGCTTTTGCTCCATTTTCTGAATTGGAAGTATTACCAATTCAGTGCTTGCTATGTAATAAAAATTGCAAATTTAAAAAGAGCTGATTTTTGGAGGTTAAAAATTTCCTTCCAAAATTCAGCTCGTTTTTTATCTAAGTTCACAAAATTTTTACTAAAATTTTTGTGATTTACTCTTTCAAAATTCCAATGTTTTTAAAATAAAAGTAGGCTTCTCGACCTCCTAAAAAGAAGATTGCTTGCTCTTCAAAATTTTTAATTTCGAGGTTTAAATTGAAAAGTTTTTGAAGCATCTTGCTATCATTTTTATTTAAAGTTATATCCTCATCATCTTCACAAATTAATTGTAAATTTGGATGGCTATCCATTATTTTTGCTACTTCATTTTGTAAGTTTTTATATTCAAGATTCTTGTTTCGTAAGGTGACTTTTGCCTTATCAATCATCTCACTAAAATCTATATTTTCTATATTAAACAATTCAAATTCATTCATTAGTTTATACCTCATTTCTTTTGAAATTTTAATTATAAATTAGTTCATTAAGCACGATTTCTTCAGCTCGATTTTTAATATTATTCATCTTCTGTATCCATTCAAGTTGATTAGTAGCTTTTAGATTTTCTGTAACATTTTCTTCTTCAGCAAGTTGTTTTATAAGTGTTTCTAAATAGCTACAAGCTTGATTATTTATTTCGATTAAGTGATCAATTAATTCTTCTTTCATTACCAAGTGATTAAAAAATCCAGGCTTTGAATTTCTTAAAAAGTTTTCTCTTAGCCTTGCATATTTTCCTAAATTTACTCTCTTATTTTTGTTTTGCAATTCAAGATTAGGTAAGTAGTAATCGCCTCTTTTTACATATTCTAAATCCATTTTAAAGTCCTCCTTCATTTTTTATAAAATCATTTGCATTTGCCAGGAATCTATCTAAGTTTTCATATTGACCTGTGGTATCTCTAAATCTATTATCGAAATTTTTAAAGTTAAAATTATTATCTATATTAGTTTTACTATTATTAGTCTTATTAGGTCGTAAATTTTCCGACTCTGGAGTCGTAGAATTTCCGTGTTCAGAATCGTAATTTTTACGGCTCTGAGCAGAATTACCAAAATAAGGTTTTATTTTAGCTATGTAAATAATGTTTGGCTTTGAGCATTGCTGCCTTTTTTCGTAGATTAGCTCGCAAGCTTTTAGTTCCTTAAAAGCTTTAGTAACTGTTTTATCTGATAAATGTAACAGTTCTTGGATTTTCTTTCTAGTGAAAATTAGATAAACATTACCAGTTTTTTCATCTATCCAATTATTTTTAATTGACAAACTAAGTCTGTCTAGCAAAAAGCCGTATATTATCTTGCTATCTGAATTTAAATGTTTATAAAGTGGGTTAATGAATAGGTCTTTTGGAATTTTGATATATTGATGGTTAAAGCATTCATTTGCTTTATAGGCTAGAAATGCCATATTTATTGCTCCTTTCATTTCGCTTAAAGAAGCATAAATACTTAGATTTAAAGATTCGTGAAATTTCGTGAAATTTTACTTCGAAATTCGTGAAATCAATTCGTGAAACAAAATTGATATTTTGAGGAATTTTTAGATATTTATAGAAATTAAAAAATACCGCCATAATCAACTTAATTCCTTGATTATAGCGGTATTCATGTTTTTAGAATTTTCTCAAATTCTTATCCGTATCCTTGAAAAAGGGTAAAAAATGGTCGGGGTGAGAGGACTCGAACCTCCGGCCCCATGGTCCCAAACCACGTACTCTACCAACTGAGCCACACCCCGATACAATTTGAAAGTATAACATGGTTTTTGAGGTTTGGCAATATAAATTTTAAAAATTTATTATTTTTATTTTAAAAATTTATAAAATATCTGAATTTTGAAGTTCTTCACCAGATTTATTAATTTTTTCTAAATCTTGAGGAGCATTTTCGCTATTTTCATTATTTGGGTTATATTCATTTTCTTCCATATAAGATGGAACACCATATAATGCCGTCATTCCATAATCAAAACAAGCTGTTATGCCAAAGAGTGAAAGGATAAGTGCCGAAATTATTCCAATGAATCTTAATATTTTTTTCATTTATTTTCCCTCCTTTAATATTTTATAAACACATTTATTTTGTTCTTGTTTCTCAAAGTTCCATGTATGGAATGAACCTCCTAGACAGTAATCCCAATAGTCACATTTTTGACAAGATTCGCAAGATGTTCTTTCATTATTTCTAAATTCTTTGTATTTGGTATCCCAAACTTTTTTGAAATTATCTGTTTTGATGTTTCCTTGTACATATCTTTTCATTCGTGGAACATTTGGACAAACATATAAGTCGCCGTTGTAAAGGATACTTGCAATGTTTATTCCTGTTCTGCAAAAGAATAGATAATTTCGAACATCATTTTCATACTTTAATCCTAAAAAACTTGGACATCCATATGAAATATCTAATTTTCCTTTTTTGTTTTTTTCGACTATGAAATTGAAAAGTTTTTCGAAATCTTGTTTATCGAGCATAAGATTATCATGCTCTTTTGCTCTACCGATTGGATCTATTGATGCTACCCTCCAAGATGCTAAGTCAAGAGAACACATAACTTCATAAATTTCATTTAATTGATGGATGTTGCTTTTGTTGAAAACAGTAGTGACTTGTAGATGTTTTACAAAGTTTGCTTCGCGTAATTTTTTTATATTTTCAATAATTTTTTCGTATGAACCTGGAACGCCCCTAAACTCATCGTGTGTATCTTTCAAGCCATCAATACTTATTGAAATGGTTTCCATTCCGGCATTTTTCAATTTTTCAATGTTTTCTGAATTTAATAAGATACCGTTTGTAGTCATGCCCCAATGAAATCCAAGGCTTACAGCGTATTCCATGATTTCAAATAAATCTTTTCGAACAAGAGGTTCACCGCCGGTTACATTTATAAGAATTTTACTTGCATCGAAGTCGTCTGCTATTTGCTTAAAACCTGCTTTTATTTCATCGGTAGTAAGTTCATCAGGATAATTTTTTGTTTCAGCTGAACTTCCACAGTGCTTGCACTTTGCATTACAATTTAAAGTTGTTTCCCAAAATAAATCGATAAGGTGATGTTCTTCATATTCTTTTTCTTTGTATTTTTTTAAAAGTTCAAGTTTTCCTAATTTATAGATTTCTTTAAACATATTTATCTCCTTATATAAAATACTCATATTAATTCTACTAAAGTATAAAAAAAATGTCTAGTAATATGCTATTATGTATCTTTTCAAAATACTTCTATTGCAATATAATAATCATATATATGTGTGAAAAGAGAAATGCTTATGAAAGAAACTATAGTTGAAATGATGGAAATACCGCCTGTTGTTCCTTCGTATTGTGTTCAACCACCAGAAGGGAGTTTAAAGGGTAAGATAGGAACAATTGCAACAATTGTAACTGGAGTAATTGCAGTTGCTATAGGTGTTTTTGTGTATATAAAAAGAAAATTAAAAAAGAAAAAAGGAGAAATTTCAAATGAAGAGATTAAAAAATAATTCGGGTATTTCAATAACAACGCTTGTAATAACAATAGTTGTAATGTTTATTATTGCTGCTATTGCACTTGGAACATCAACAGAAATAATTGATGATTCTGTTGATGCTAGAAATGAAGCTACTATTTTTGAGGATAATGAGAAAATACGAGCTCTGCTAACGAATGCAATTACTGATAAGAATATAATAACTGGGTATGCTTTGGTAGATGGTTCTATTGAGGTGATTGATGAGGAAGAAAATGAATATGGAACAAATTATTATCTTATTCCAGGCGGAGAAGAAGATGGTGCGCTAGCAATTATTCGTGATAAAACAGGTGATTCGAGTGCTACTGCATATAAAGGAATAACAGCACCTTATGTTGTTGATTATTATACTGGAAAGTACAAAAGAATAGAGAAAATTAAGTTCAAATAAAAGTTTGTGTGTTAGTTTGGAGGATATGTTATGAAGCAGATTTTGAGTGGCATAAGAAAAGCTATTGATGAGTATGGAATGATTGAAGAAGGTGACAAAATTGCAGTTGGACTTTCTGGTGGAAAAGATAGTGTGACATTGCTTTTAGCGCTTAAAAATTTACAAATTTTTTATCCAAAAAAATTTGATATTGTTGCTATAACTATCGATCCAGGTTCTAATACTTTTGATACTTCTGTTTTAGAAAAATTATGTGCAGATTTGAATATTGAATATGTAATTGAAAAAACTAATATAAAAGAAGTTGTTTTTGATATTCGTAAAGAAAAAAATCCTTGTTCACTTTGTGCAAACTTAAGACGAGGTGCATTAAATGGTGCTGCTAAAGCACATGGATGTAATAAAGTAGCACTTGGTCATCATAAGGATGATGTTATTGAAACTTTTTTACTTAGTTTGTTTTATGAAGGACATATTCACACATTTTCACCAAATACTTATTTGTCTAGAAAAAATTTGATGGTTATAAGACCGATGATTTATTTAGAAGAGAAAGAAGTTAAAGCTTTTGCAAAAAGGAATAATATTCCGATAATGAAAAAAACATGCATAGTTGATGGAAGTACAAAAAGAGAGTTTATGAAAACAATAATTATGGAACTTTCTAAACATATTCCGCGTCTTAAAGCATGTATATTTGGAGCGATTGAGCGCTCTGGTATAAAAGGGTGGGACAAAGTAAAATAAGAAGGAGGAATAAACAAATTGAAGAAAAAAGTTTTTGGTGCTATTGCTGCTATTGTTATGGCTTCTCATTTTTCATCTGCTTATGCATTAACAATTATAAATGAAAAAATAAAAGAAGAACAAATAACTTCAGGCGTAGTTTTGAAGAATTATGATAGATTTACTGAAAAAGGTTGGCTAAACATCAATGTTTTAGAAGTTGATTTGAATGATGAAAATACGGAAGTTGGTCTTTTAAATTCGGAAAATGGACTTAACACTTTCCAAACTGTTTATCAAATGGCTAATAAAGATAATATTGTTGCTGCAATAAATGGAGATTTTTTTAATGGAACTTCTGTAAATGGAAATACAATTGGTCTTTCAATTTCGAATGGAGAGTTGCTTACGACGACATATTACGAGAATGAACTCAAGGATACTTTTGCAAGTTTTATTTTGGATGAAGACAACGAAGCTTGGGTAGATTATTTTACACATAAGATAACTTTAAGAAATAAAAAAAATAAAGAAGAACTTTTAATTGCTGAATATAATAAAGTTTCAACAAATTATGAATATCCAGTAATTTATACAAGTGATTGGGGAAAATATTCGTATGGTTCGAATCTTTCTCTTACAGAGATGTTAGTTAAAGATGGTAAAGTTAAAGAGATTAGAGAAAATGGTGAGCCGTTTGAAATCCCTGAAGATGGATTTGTTGTAGCAACATACGGTGAAACTGCAAAGCGTATGATGGAAGATTTTAAGAAGAATAATAAAGTTGAAGTTGATATCGAAATGGATTTGGATATTGATGAAATAAAAATGGCTGTTTCAGGTGGGGCTGTGCTTGTGCAAGAAGGAGAGATTCCTGAAACTTTTTCTTCAAATATAACTGGTTCGAATCCTCGAACTGCAATTGGTGTATCTAAAGATGGAAATACATTATATTTAGTAACTGTTGATGGTAGACAAGTTTCAAGTATTGGTATGACTCAAACAGAGCTTGCAGAATTTTTAAAAGAAAAAGGCGTTTACAATGCAATTAATTTAGATGGTGGCGGATCTACAACTATGGTTGCAAGAAATCTTGGTGAAGCTGTGATAAAAACTGTAAATTCGCCAAGTGGTGGATCTTTAAGAATGGTTACAAATGCTATCGGAATTTATAATAATAAAAAGACGGGATCACTTTCAAATTTAGTTTTAAAAGTTCCGGAAGAAAATGTTTTTGTGAATTCGAAGATGCAGATAGAAGTTCTTGGCTATGATAAGTACTACAATCCTGTAGAAGTTGATTTTGATGATGTTGATTTTACAGTGGATGGTGTTTTTGCTACTGTTGAGGATGGTATGATTTTTGCAGGAGATGAAGCAGGAACTGTGAAAATTACTGCTAAAAAAGGTAAAGCAAAGGCTACTATTTCGGTCGATGTTTTGAGTGCTCCAAATGAACTTCAAATATCACCTAAAAAAGAAGCAGTAAATCTTGGAGATAGTGTTACGTATGCAGTTATTGCGAAAAACAAGAATGGTTATTATGCGACACTTTTAGGTGATGATTTAACTTTTAAAGTAATTAGCGGTGATGGAAAATTTGAAGAAAATAAATATGTTCCTAAAAAAGAAGGTGACCACATAATTGAGATTTCTGTAGGAGATACAAAGTCTTATGCGCTTGTTACTGTGGGTGAGTCAGACAAGAATGTAGTTGATAGTTTTGAAAAAGAAACTTTCAACTTTGTATCTTATCCTACTTATGTGACAGGTGAGGCTTCTGTTACATCAAAAGAAAGTACGCATTTGGATAAATCGGCTAAATTGGAATATGATTTTACAGAAACCGAAGCTACAAGAGCAGCTTATTTAAGATTTGATGAGCCTGTTCGAATTTTTGAAAATGCTACAAAACTTTCATTCAAAGTTTATAGTGAAGAAGATATACAAGACTATATAAAATTAAAACTTGTTGATGCTAAAGGGAATGCTCAACTTGTAATGGTAAGCAAAGGTTTTGCAGGCGGAGAATGGACCGAATTAACATATGATTTAAATTCAATTTCGCTTCCTGCGACTTTGACAGATATTTATGTTGCGCAAGATAAACCTGAAGTTAAGACGACAGGAACAATTTATTTTGATGAATTAGTGATAATTGAAGAAAAGGATGCTAATATAAGTGAAGTTAAGCTTCCTGAAGATGTTAAAGGTGTCTCTAATCTTGAAGAAACTACAGAGCTAACAAGTGGGGAATCTTTAAAAATAATTGTGTTTGATGAAATTCGAGAAACAGAAATTTTGTTAGACAGTTTGGTTAAAAAGAGAGTAGAACAAAAAATGAATAACACAGCTGAAGTTGTGGTATTTACATCTCAAGAAAACGAAGATTTAATTTCAAATATTACTGCTGAAAAAATAATTTCAAAAGGATATTCGATACAAAGTGTTGAAGGTTCATTATTTATTACGTTAGATGTTTCAAGCGGAGGAATAAGGATATCCGATTATAATCAATGGGGTAATTTAGAAAAAGATATCAAAGATGCTGAGGAAAAAAATATTTTTGTTGTTATGAAAGGTTCTTTAAATGATTTTACAGACGATAAGGAAAGAAAGTTATTTATAGATACACTTTGCGATTTGAAAAGGAAAACATCAAAAAATATTTTAGTAATACAAGATGGATCAAATACGGAAATATCAATGGAAAGAGGCGTTAAATATATAAGTGTAAATAACGGCGATATTGATAAAAATGATCCACTTGATGTGGCAAGAAATACAAAGTATATAGAAATAACGGTTGCAGAAAGCGGTGACGTATTCTGTAGTAGAAAAAATGTAATGTAAGAAAGTATGGAAATTGGGACGGTTCTTTTTTGAAAAAAGAACCGTCCCAATTTCAAAAAAAATTACGCTTTGCGCTTTCTGGTTTTCTTTTTATTGAAGAAGTTGTTGATTGTGTTTATAACATCGTTTTCGATTATTACGTTTCCATATTCTAAGAGTCTTGATTCCGTTAAAGCGGATGTTTTCTCGATATCGGCATATTCTAAAATTGATGTTGCAGGCATCATTCCTGCTTTTAGATAATAATTGTCATTGTATGAATAAAGTTTAGTATCTAAAATTGAATTAATATCTGCTGTTTTGCAAAATGCGCAAACGTCGTCAAAACTTTCAAATTTGTATAAACCGTTTTTTATAAAATATGGAATCTTTTTTCTTTTTAATTTTATAACATCTCTAGTCTGCTTAGATGTATTGAATTTAACCACTGGTTTTTCTTTTGTTTTGGTAACTATGAAAGTGAAATTTCCACTTCCTGAGGTTGAGGCTTCAACATAAATCATTGAGTCATCAACATTAAATCCATATTCTTTTTCAGCCTCATTCATAACATCCCAAAACAAATCTTGTGACTCCGGAGAGTTGTAAACAAATGAATATAAATCAATATTTCTAGCTTGCAAATCATCTATTGTAATAGTGATTTTTATTTTATCTTCGGCTAATTTCTCAATTTTCAAAAGAATGCCTCCCTTCACTTTAGAATACAATTAAATTATACATTCTAAAGAGCCCGAAATAAATGATAAAAATCTGGTAAAAAGCCTTTGAATTGCCAGTTTGAAGGATATGACAAATTCAATCTTTTTTAATTTAAATCATAATATAGTATATTAAAATTCTTTAATATAGTACTTTGTACGAGTCGAATTATACTTATAAACATATTAAATGTCAATGAATGTTTTATAAAATAAATGGCATATTTTTAAGGCTCTGACGTATCTTTAAAAAAGGAGGATGAGCCATGAAGAAATTTAAATTTTTGTTTTTGATTATACTTTTTTTAGGATGCATTTGGTATACGAATGCATTAGAACAACAAGAGGTTGCGACAAATGAATTGGAACTTCAAAATGATAGTGGTGAAAATTTTAGTAAAGTGTTGCTATACTTTTTAAATAGTGAAAAAGAACTTGTTCCAGAATATCGTTTTGTTTCTTTAAATGATTTAAAAACAGACATGCCGAAGTTAATTATGACTGAACTTTTAAAAGGACCAAGCTTAGAAGAAAACAAAAGTGCTTTGCCAGAGGGAGTAAAATTAATATCAACAGAAATTAGAGATAATGTAGCAAGTGTGAATTTTTCAAAGGAATTCGCTTCTGAAAGTGAAATGGAAAAAGTTCGATTATCTAAAATTAGTGCAGTTGTAAACACACTTACAGAAATTAAAGAAATAGATACTGTTGAGATTCTAGTAGAAGGTGAAGTATATGAGGTGAGGGGGAGGTTTTAGCTTTCCTTCATTCCGTTCTCGTTGACTTTTCGGAGTCTCAAATATATACTATGGGTAGATTGTTTTAAAGGAGGATGAACATGAGTAAGTTAATTGAAATTAGATGGCATGGTCGTGGTGGACAAGGTGCTAAAACTGCATCTTTGTTGCTTGCCGACGCTGCATTCAATACAGGTAAATATATTCAAGGTTTCCCTGAATATGGTCCTGAAAGAATGGGTGCGCCAATCACTGCATACAACAGAATAAGTGATGAGCCAATCACAATTCACAGTAATATATATGAGCCAGATTTTGTAGTAGTTGTTGATGATACACTATTAGAAGCTGTTGACGTTACTGCTGGATTAAAAGAGGATGGTGCAATTGTTGTTAATTCAACAAAAACACCTGATGAAGTAAGAAGATTATTAAATGGTTACAAAGGAAAAGTTTGTACAATAGATGCTAGAAAAATATCTGAAGAGACTTTAGGTAAATATTTCCCTAATACACCTATGCTTGCTGCAATTGTTAAAGTTAGTGGAATAATGGACGAGCAAGCTTTCTTAGATGATATGGTTGAGTCTTTCAAACATAAATTTGCAAAGAAGCCTGAAGTTATTGATGGAAATATGGAGGCACTTCGTCGTTCTCTTAACGAAGTTAACGGTTTGTAATTTGAATGAAAATTTTAGATAGGAGGTAATTATAGTGTCTGAAAATAAATGTAATATAAATGCTAAATCAACATGGAAAGAGCTTACTCCTGGTGGCACAATTTATGATGCTGCAAATTCTGAAGAATTTCACACAGGGGATTGGAGATCTAAAAAACCAGTTTTTCATGCTGACAAATGTAAACAATGTGGACTTTGTCTTCCTGTATGTCCAGACAGCTGTATTCCAATAGTAGATGAAGCTGGAAATAGAGGAGATTTTAAATTTGATTTTTGTAAGGGTTGTGGAGTTTGTGCGAAGGTTTGTCCTTTCGGCGCTATCACAATGGAATAGAAGGGAGAGAAGATAAAATGAGTATTCGCGAAAGACTAAGTGGAAACGAAGCCGTTGCTAATGCAATGCGCCAAATTAATCCAGATGTAGTTGCTGCATTCCCAATTACTCCTTCAACAGAGGTTCCACAATATTTTTCAACATTCGTTAATAACGGTAGTGTTGATACAGAATTCGTTCCTGTTGAAAGTGAACACAGTGCTATGAGTGCTTGTGTTGGTGCAGCTGCAGCAGGTGGACGTGTTATGACTGCAACTTCTGCTAATGGATTATCTTTAATGTGGGAGATTTTATATATTGCTTCAAGCTTAAGACTTCCAATCGTTATGTCTTGTGTAAACAGAGCCGTTTCAGGTCCTTTAAACATACACAATGATCATTCAGATTCTATGGGGGCTAGAGATTCTGGTTGGATTCAATTATACTGCGAAACTAACCAAGAAGCTTATGACAATATATTGATGGCTAATAGAATTGCTGAGCATTTAAATGTTCAACTACCTGTAATGGTTTGTTATGACGGATTCATAACATCTCACTCAATTGAAAATATTGAGCTTGAAGAAGATGATAAAGTGAAAGCTTTTGTTGGTGAATATAACCCAGAGCATTACTTATTAAATAAAAAAGAACCAATTGCTGTTGGCCCTCTTGATTTACAACCATACTTGTTCGAGCATAAGTTCCAACAAGCTGAAGCTATGAGAGCTGCTAAAGATGTTATTTTAGAAGTTTCAGAAGAATTTGCTAAAATGACAGGAAGAAAATATGGTTTATTTGAAGAATATAAAATGGAAGATGCTGAAGTTGCAATTGTTGTGTTAAACTCAACTGCAGGAACAGCAAAACATACAATTGATGAGTTAAGAGAAAAAGGTGTTAAAGCTGGCCTTATCAAACCAAGAGTATTTAGACCATTCCCTGTTACTGAGATTGCACAAGCTCTTAAAAATGTTAAAGCTGTTGCAATGCTTGATAAATGTGATAGCACAAATGGTGCTGCAGGTCCTTTATATACAGAGGTTACTTCTGCACTTTACACAGAAGGTATTGCAGATGTTAAAACAGTTAACTATGTTTATGGTATCGGTGGTAGAGAT
The DNA here is from genome assembly GCA_949283575.1 of uncultured Eubacteriales bacterium. Taxonomy (GTDB): domain Bacteria; phylum Bacillota; class Clostridia; order TANB77; family UBA1234; genus UBA1234. The sequence goes on along the minus strand of CASDSU010000028.1, from coordinate 324,712 downwards.
GTTAAATCTGATGATATTGAAAAAGTATTCGCGGATTTACAAGAAATCGTGTCTACAGGTAAAGTAGAACATCCATTTAGATATTTAGGTCTAAAAGATTAATTTGAAAAGGAAGGAGTAATAACAATGGCATATAATTTAAAAGAAGCTATGAAAAAGCCTAATAGATTAGCATCTGGTCACAGAATGTGCGCAGGATGCGGTGCTCCAGTTGCTATTAATGCAATTTTACGTGGTTTAAAACCAGAAGATCATGCAGTAATTGGTGCTGCAACAGGATGCTTAGAAGTATCTACATTTATATATCCATACACAGCATGGAGAGATTCATTTGTACATAGTGCATTTGAAAATGCTGGTGCTACAGTAGCTGGTGCTGAAGCTTGCTACAAAGCAATGAAGAGAAAAGGGAAATTACCTGAAGATGAACATACAAAATTCATCGCTTTCGGTGGAGACGGCGGAACATACGATATTGGTCTTCAATCTTTATCAGGTGCAATGGAAAGAGGACATGACATGGTTTATGTTTGCTACGATAACGGTGCTTACATGAATACAGGTATTCAACGTTCTTCTGCTACACCTAGATTTGCCGATACAACAACTTCACCTTCAGGAAAAGTTATTCCAGGTAAACAACAAAAAAGAAAAGATTTAACTGAAGTTATGGCAGGACATCATTTACCATATATTGCTCAAACAGCTCCATATGGAACCTTTAGTGATATCACAACTAAAGCTGAAAAAGCTATTTATACAGAGGGCGCTTGCTTCATGAATGTTCTTGCACCATGTCCAAGAGGATGGGGCTATGAAACTGAGAATTTGATGGAAGTTTGCAAACTTGCAGTTGATACATGTTACTGGCCATTATATGAAATTATTGATGGAAGATATGTGGTAAACTACAAACCAAAGAATAAAGTTCCAGTAGCTGAATGGCTAAAACTTCAAAAGAGATTCAAACACTTATTCAAACCAGGTAATGAGTGGATGATTGAAGAAATTCAAAAAGAAGTTGATGAGAAATGGGAGAGATTGTTAGAGCTTGAAGCAATAACAAATAAAGCTGAATAATTTTTTATGGACAAGGGACGATTCTCTTGTCCTTTTTTTTTAAAAAGCGCGCACCCCAACACGGTGCGCGCTTTGCTATATTGAGTGTTACTTCTCCATAGCATCGTCCCACGATTCGGCGAGAGCGCCTTCCACGTAGTCTACTTCATTTCCATCTTCGTCGTAGTACGAATCAGTATCCGGGTCGTACTCGTAGTCGCCCCGAGCGAAGTCATCGTCGTAGTAATCATCATCGTCATCGCTTTCTTCCAGTAGCATTTCATTGATTTCCTCGTCGCTGATGTCATCATCATCTTCAACAATCGTTTCGGCGAAGTTGAAGGTGAGCAAACGGCGATATCTCTTACGAGATAGTAGCCTAGGAACTGCTTGTCCAATCTTGCGATTGCAGCCAGCACGGTACAGTCGGTGTCGTCATCTTCCCAGATGTTACGGATGAGATCGAGGTCATCCTCCTTAGATGAGTCGTTGTGAAAATGAAGGACTCTTCAGTAGACTACCAAAACAAATTGGTAGTTAAGAAAGGTCTTTCAAAAAGTGATGGTGTACGTATTGTACATGTTAATGTTAACACGCCTTATAACTTATGTCAACTAATACCAACTTTAGAAATATTTATGATATGTATAAGTAAAACGAATGAAAAAAAGAAGGCACATAAAAATGTGCCTTCTTTTTTAGGGATTATATCTGAGTTTCAAGAAAAGTGTAGTTAAGGAGATCGTAATACTGTGTAAGGAATTCGGTTCGGATAGTATCCTTAAATGCATCCAGAACATCTTCCCAGTCTTGTTTTTCCCAGGCTTCAAGGTTGTGTGTGATCGTTTCTTCAATGTCACACAGAAGGTAATTGTTCAGTCTACTTCCACGTCTTGCAATTGCAGCAGCGACTTCGGGAAATTCGCAGAACTCATCCCAGAGTTCCTGAAGAAGATCGGTTTTGGCATTCGGATGTTGTGCCATGAGTTCAGCTTGTTCTGTGGTGAGGTCATAATCGTGCATGAGTTCAGCCAGCTTGGTACAGGTGATGCGGGGATTCTTAAGTGTGGCAGTTAACTTACTAGTAGTCATTTTGTTTCCTCCTTATTGTCTGAGTTGTTGATAGAGAACAGAAGTATTATTCCCAGTCAGCGATGTTCGAAGAATATGACAAATGGTCATATTCGCTGAATGGATTGCGGAAAGAAGATAAGTGAGCAGCATCTTCGCTATCAAAGATACCAGACTCATCATCGTCAGAACATTTGTTAATGCAGTCATCGTAGCTCAGATAAAGCACTTCACTGTGCTGAGCAAAGCTGTGTTTCTGCATATTCTTCTTGAACACATTCATGACGCTGTTCCACTCTTCTCTGTTCCAACAGTGGATATTCATAGCAAGGATACCAGAAAGCCTTTCAATCGCGTAATCACCGATGAAATCGATGCGTTTGGCGACAGATTCAGAAACTTCAGGAAACTTGCTGTACCGTGCAAAGAGGCTGTTTATGATATCGGCAGTAGTGTGTTCATGCCAAATCATAAAGAGAACCTGCTCGGCGGTGAGATTATATTCCCATGCAATCTGAGCTAGCCGATTGCTAGTGGTTCTCCTGCTTTTGATAACAGCGTTCAACCTTGAGTTTGTCATGTTGAAATCCTCCTTGTTTTTCAGAGCGTTATAAAACAGAGTAAGTTACGAATGCTGCTTTTTCAACAAACCTTGTAAAAGGAATGTAGCTACACAAAAAGATGTGTAACAGGTGAAAGCATAAACCTGTTAGAGTGAGCTTTAAAAGTACTTCAACATTCTAACACTAAATCAGAATTATGTCAATCAACTCTTTTTTGTATAAAGCAAACAATTTATTTGAGTTAAAAAAGTATCATTTATAAATAAATTGTACTAATATAAAATTAAATTGATAAGGAGTTTGAAAAAGGATTTAAAAAATTATTTGAAGATTATTATAGAGATGCTAAAATAAGTTCTTCTACTAAAGTAGTGGAGGATTCTAAAATTTAGAATAGTTCAGCACAAACAGTGTTAGGGGAAGTTTATAGAAGAAATGAAAGAGATATTATTATTTCAATATATAAAAATAAAATTTATATTGCAATGAATGGTGTTAAGTTATTTCAAGAAAATATTTTTTGCATCAAAATATTCATTTTTTTTGTTAAAAATAATGTAAAGAAATACAGAAGAAATGTAAAAAATGAAAAAGTACATATTTTTTCCTTTTTTGCCAACACTAAAGTTGACAAAGGGAGTGAAAAAATGGAGAGTTTTGCAAAAAAACTTGCAATAAATCATAAAACAAGTGGATATGCTAACAAGAAAACATTTCCACTAAAAAAGGTTATAAATGATTTTGAAGTTATCACTAAGGCATATAAGTTACTTTCAGAAAGCGTTGAAAAAGAGGTTCCAATCTCACTTGCGGGAGAGTGGCTTTTAGATAATTATTACATTATTGAAGAACAAGTAAGTTTTATTTTGAATTCACTTAGCCTAAAAAATTACAAGAAACTTCCGGCAATTGATGGTGTTTCGAGGATATATGTTGTTGCTAAAGAATTTGTAAATTTCACGGATGGAGATATCACAAGAGAAAAAATATTGACGTTTATAAATGCATATCAGACTCAAAAAGTGTTTTTGCAGTGTGAATTGTATGAGTTTCAACTGATGCTACAAATAGCAATAATTGAACATATTAAAAATGTTGCAGATAAAATAATAATTAATCAACTTCAGAAATTTAAAGTTGAAAGTTTAATTGAAAGAGTAATAAAAAATGATGATTTTTCGGAACAGAAATTTTATAGGTACAAGAATGTAAAGCTAGACAATGAAGCCGCGTCGTATGTTGAACATTTAATTTTTAAATTAAAGAAAATGGGGAGCATATCTAATCCATATTTAGAAATTTTGGAGGAAGAAATTAATAAAAGTGGTGCTTCTTCGGATGAGATAATAAAGGCAATGCACTATGATATGGCAGTTCGAAGGGTATCTATTAGTAATTCAATAATTAGCCTTAAAAATGTTACTAGATTAAATTGGAAAAACATTTTTGAAAATGTAAATGTAGTTGAAAAAATATTATCGAAAGATGAAATATATGAAAAATTAGATGAAACGACAAAAGAAATTTATAGAAATAGAATTAAAGAAATAGCTGAAAAAACTGAAGTTTCTGAGATATATGTTGCAAATGAGCTAAATGAGTTAATAGAAGAATCAGAAGTGGATATGAGTGAAATTTTGATAGGAGATAGGAGTAATATACTATTTAATAAAATTGGTTACAAAAATAATATAAAAGAAAATGTTAAAAAGATTATTAGTAAATATAAATTGTTCTTATATTTAGTATTTATATATGTACCTACATTTTTAATTAGTTTTAATATTTCGAATGTATTTTGGCCAATAATATTTATTCCATTTTCAGAAGTATTTGTAACGATTGTAAATAAAGTTGTTTCAAAATTAGTTAGGCCAAAAATTTTGCCAAGATTTGAAAAAATTGATGAAGATGTAAATACTTTTGTAATTGTTCCAACTCTTTTAAAGAGTAAAGAAAGAGTACAAGAACTTATGCAAAGTATTGAAGTTTATTATTTGCGAAATAAAATTCCAGGTCTTTATTTTTGCCTTTTAGGTGATGCTTCTGAAGAAAAGGAAGAAACGGTGGCACATGATGAAGAAGTTAAAATAGCTGGAATAACTGAGGCACAAAGACTTAATGAAAAGTACAATACGAATATTTTTAATTTTGCGTATAGAAAGAGAGTGTTTAACAAAAAGCAAGGAACATTTTTAGGATATGAACGAAAAAGAGGAATGATAAATGAGTTCAATAATTTTTTACTTTATAAAAAGCAAGGAACTTTCGTGGTAAATACGATAAAAAATATACCTAAAATAAAATATGTAATCACGCTTGATGCTGATACAGAGCTAACTTTTGATGCTGCGAAAAAAATGGTTGGAACGATGGAACACCCATTTAATGCACCTAAAATAGAAAAAGGAATTGTGACAAAGGGATATGGTTTAATACAGCCAAAGGTTGGCCTTTCAATTGAAGCTTCATCAGCATCAATATTTTCAAAACTTTTTGCGGGTGCAGGAGGTATTGATATTTATTCGACTGCAGAGTCAAATGTTTATCAAGATTTATTTGGTGAAGCAATTTTCACAGGTAAAGGAATTTATAATTTAAAAATATTTGACGAAGTTTTGCGAGATGAAATTCCTGAAAATAAAGTTCTTAGTCATGACTTACTTGAAGGAAGTTATTTACGCGTAGGACTTGCCTCGGATATTGAGCTTATAGACGGATTTCCAGCCAAGGTTAATTCATACATGCTTAGGTCGCATCGTTGGATGCGAGGTGATTGGCAAATTTTATCATGGCTTGAAAATAAAAAAATAAATTTTTTATCGAAATATAAAATGGTAGATAATCTTAGAAGAAGTTTAATAGAGCTATTTATACTTGTGCAATTTTTTCTTCGGATATTTTTGGCTTCCTATAATTCTTACATTCTTTCCACTTATTATGGGAATAAAAAGAAGGATGTTTGATAGTTTAAAAGAGATGAAGGAGACGTTTATTCGTTGTATTATAAATTTTGTTTTATTACCTTATAAAGCTATAATCTCTTTGAAAGCAATTAGTGTAACGCTGTATAGAACTATTATTTCAAAAAGAAACTTACTTGAATGGGTCACTGCTGCAGATGCAGAAAAAATGCTTGGAAATGATTTAAAAACATATGCAAGAGAAATGATAATAAGTCCAATTATAGGATTGACATTAGTCTTAACGACACTTATATACAATAGATTAACTTTGATGCAAGTAGGATTTTTGTTTTTAGTTTGGTATAGCACGCCTTTTGTTGCTTATTACATTAGTAAGGTTAGAATGAAGAAAAAATTTAAAATAACTTCAAAAGAAAAAGAAGAATTACTTGAAATTTCAAAGAGGACATGGTTATTTTTTGATACGTATATAAATGAGAAAAATAATTATTTGATGCCCGATAATTTTGATGAAAGTAGAAAAGAAGAGATTACAAATTATACTTCTTCAACGAATGTTGGGTTAAGTCTCATGGCAATAGTTTCAGCGTATAACTTAGGTTTTATAAAACAAGAAGATGCGCTAAAACGAATTAAAAATATTATGAGCACGATAGAAAGTTTAGAAAAATGGAATGGACATTTATATAATTGGTACAACATAAAAACATTAAAACCACTTAAGCCAGAGTTTATTTCGTCAGTTGATAGTGGGAATTTTATAGGATATTTATACGCACTAAAAGGAATGCTTGAAGAAAATAATTTGGAGGTAGAACTTCAAAATAGAATTCAGTTTTTGATTGATAATACCGATTTTAGTAAGTTATATGATTATGATAAGAATTTATTTTCAATTGGATATGATGTTTCGTCAAAAAAATTGATTGATTCATATTATGACTTATTAGCATCTGAAGCAAGACTTGCAAGTTTTGTTGCGATTGCAAAAGAAGATATTCCATACAAGCATTGGTTTTGTCTTGGACGAACTTGTACTAAGTTTGATGGTAAATATGGTCTTGTATCGTGGTCAGGAACTATGTTTGAATACTTGATGCCAAACGTGATCATGAAAAATTACAATAATTCTTTAATAGAAAAGTCATGCGATTTTGTTACTTATAGTCAACAATTGTATGCAAAAAAACTCAACATTCCTTGGGGGATATCAGAATCTGCTTTTGCACTTAAAGATTTAAAATATAATTATCAATATAAAGCGTTCGGAGTTCCTTGGCTTGGGCTTAAGAGAGGGCTTGACGACGATGTTGTTGTTTCACCATATTCGAGTATTATGGCAATAGAAAATGATTTTGAAGGAGTTTTAGAAAATATTGCGAAATTTAAAGAGCTTGATTCTTTTGACAAGTTTGGATTTTATGAATCAATTGATTTTACGCCATCAAGGGTACAAAATAAAAAAATTGAAGTTGTAAAAACTTATATGGCGCATCATCAAGCATTAATTTTACTTTCAATAAATAACTTTTTAAATCAAAATATTTTGCGAAAATATTTTGAAAAAAATTCGGAAATAAGAAAAGTAGAAATTCTGTTGCAAGAAAAATTGCCAACAGCGCCGCTTTATGCGAATGAGAAAAAAGAAAATGTTAAGAAATTAAAATATCAAGATTTTGAAGAAGAAGCTGAAGATTTTACTAACAAATCTTTAGAAAATGTGAACATATTAACAAACAACGAACACACTTTGTTAATTAGCGGAAGTGGTGATGGATACAGTAAAATCGGTGATATTTATCTTACGAGATTTAACAATGTTCAAAAGCAAAGCAACGTAACTTATATAAAAAATTTAACGACGAATGAATTTTGGTCTAACACTGAAAATCCGGTGAATAAAAAAGCAGATGAGTATGGAGTTTCTTTTTCATCACATGATGCAAAATTTTATCGAAGAGATGGCGATATTGAGACTTTAACACAAATTTTTGTATCATCTGAAGAAAATGTTGAACTTAGAAAAATTGAAGTTAGAAATATTAGTGAAGAAGGCATGGATATCAACGTTATAAGCTATGTTGAATTTATTCTTTCGACTTTAAATGGAGATATTGTGCATCCAGCATACAACAGTTTGTTCCAGTCTATTTTAGAAATTGATGGGAATTTTGTCATCGAAAAGAGATTTCAAAACGGTGAAAAAATTTATGCAACTTTTTTTTCTATTCCTATAAATAATGAGAATATAAATTTTGAATGCGAGACGGATAAAATTGATTTTGTTGGACGTTGTAATAACTTGAGTAATCCGGTTGCGCTAACAGAAGGAACAATGTTTTCGAATAAATTCGTTGAAAATATTAATCCAATAATTTCATTAAAAACACATGTAAGACTTGAAAAAAAAGAATCGATAGAAATAAATTATTTTGTTGGTGTTGCATATAGTATAGAAGAAATTTCAGAAATAATTAATAAATATAAAGTTAAAGAAAATGAGACGCGTTTAATAGAACTTGCAAAGTCTAGGGCATTAATTGAAAATAGATTTTATGATTTGAAAAAGAATAAAATTTGTTCGTACAATAAATTACTTTCAGAAATTTTTAATGGTTCAAATACAAGAGCAAAATATGAAAAACAAATTTCCAAAAATGAACTTTGTCAAAGTAATCTTTGGAAGTTTGGTATATCAGGCGATGTGCCAATAGTTTTAATGAAAATTAAGCATGTAAATGATGTATATGTGGTCCGTGAACTTGTTGATGCAATTAGATATTATAATTTAAAAAATTTGAAAATAGATTTGGTGATAGTAAATGAAGAAGTCGGCTCTGAAAGATATGTTTATGACAGTATTTTGAGATATATAAATTCGAAAAATGTTGCATATATGTTAGGTGCTAAAGGTGGTATTCATATTATTGATTATAACAGAATAGATGAAAGAGAAGAAAATCTATTACTAGCTGTTAGCGACGTAATTTTGAATGCAAAAAAAGGATTTTTTAGAGAACAATTAGGAGGTGCAAATGGAAACTAAAGATTTGCTCTACTATAATGGGTTTGGAGGTTTTTTAAAGGATGGAAAAGAGTATATTTTGAAGACTTCGGAAAAATATACTCCACTTCCATGGAGTCATCTTATTGCAAATGAAAAATTCGGTACGATAGTTACATCAAGTGGTGGTGGTTATATTTGGAGTGGTAATAGTCGAGAAAACAAAATTACAGCTTGGTGTAATAATCAGGTTACGGACGAACAATCTGAAAAAATAATTGTTAAAAATGTTGGAACGGAAAAAGAATTTAATGCGATGCCAAGAGACAATTTGAATGAATTTGAAGTTCATTATGGATTTGGTTATGCTAAGTTTTTTCGTGATGCTGCGCAATTGTCATCAGAACTTTTAGTATATGTGCCACTTGATAGAAATGAAAAAATAAGTGTTTTAGAAATTGAAAATAAAAAAGATGAAGCGATTGATTTGGAAATTTCATATACAATAAATCCTGTACTTGGCGTATGCAAAGACTTTACGGCGAAGCATCTGAAATTTGAAAATATAAAAAATGGAGCAATTATTCAAAATAATTTTAGGGATATTTATCAAAATGAAAAAGTTACAGTTGAAATAATTGAAGCTGAGAATAATGTAGAAAAAGAGATAACTGATCAAAAAGAATTATGTTTAAAAACAACTTTGAAAATATTAGCAGGTCAGAAGAAAAAAATAATAGTAAGAGTAAGTATTGATGAACGAAGAGAGTATCCAGAAATAAAAAGTGATTTAATTAAAATAAATAATTATTGGTATGAAATGCTAAGTAAGATAAAAATAAAAACACCGGTTGAATCTTTTAATATAATGATGAATGGATGGCTTGGTTATCAAACAATTGTAAGTAGACTTTGGGGACGAACGTCTTTTTATCAAGCTGGTGGGGCATACGGTTTTAGAGATCAACTACAAGATACACTTATGTTTTTAAATATTGATCCTTTAATAACTAGAAAACAAATTTTGTATCATGCAGAACATCAATTTAAAGAGGGAGATGTTATGCATTGGTGGCATCCTGAAAAAAATAATGGAATTAGAACAAGATATTCTGATGATTTGCTGTGGCTTCCGTTTTTGGTTTGTAAATATATTGAAGTTACAAATGATTATGAAATTTTAGATGAAATGTGTAGATATGTTGAAGCACCAAAACTCTTAGAACGTCAAGATGAAATCTATATGGAAGTGAAAACAAGTGAAACAAAAGATAATTTATATACTCATGCAAAAAAGGCGATTGAAAAAAGGTTATGTTTTGGTCAACACGGAATCCCTGAAATGGGTTCTGGAGACTGGAATGACGGGATGAATAAAATCAAAGGAGAAAGCGTATGGTTAGGCTTTTTCCTGTATGACATTTTAGTGAAATTTTCTAAAATTTGCGAGTACAAAAATGATTTAGAAACTCAGAAAAAATATTTAGAAGAAGCAGAAAAATTGAAGGAGAATTTGAATGAAAATGCATGGGATGGCAAGTGGTTCAAAAGAGCGTTCTTTGAAGATGGTGTAGCAATAGGAAGCGAAACGTCGTCTGAGTGCAAGATTGATGGAATATCTCAAAGTTTTTCGGTAATATCTGGAGTGGCTTCAAAAGAACGAGGCGTTGAAGCGATGAAAAGTCTAGATAAAAATTTAGTTGATAGAGAAAATATGCTTATAAAGCTTTTGACACCAGCTTTTTCAAAAATTGAAAAAAATCCAGGATATATAAAAGCTTATGTTCCAGGCGTAAGAGAAAATGGTGGGCAATACACACAAGTATGTTGTTGTTATGACAGTCGTTAGCGACGTAGGAGCTTTACGAATGTCATACGCCCTTTGGGTATAGCACCAGTTTTAAAGATATTGATACTCTTAAATTACATATAAGAACTTATCTATTGTGTTAAATGTTCAATGAAAACTTGTATATTGAAAAAATACATATGAAATCATATTTCTTATTTACGAAATAAAACTTCAAAATTAAAAGTTATTTCGCAAAAGCGAAATAACTTGACAATTTTAGAATAAAAGTGTATACTTAATTTAGGTGATGAAAATGTTAAAAAGAGAAATGTATTTATCAAGAATTAGAGGATTCTATGATAGTGATCTTGTAAAAATTCTAGTAGGAATAAGAAGATGTGGAAAGTCTGTAATATTAAAACAGATAATAACTGAATTGGAAGAAAAAGGAATAAACAAAGAACATATTATATATGTCAATTTTGAACTTATAGAATATGAGGAATTGCGAGATTATAAGGAACTAAATAAATATATAAAAGAAAGAATAACAGATAAAAAGAAATTTTATGTGTTTTTAGATGAAATTCAAAAAGTGGATAAATTTGAAGAGGTAGTGAACTCATTAAGAGCATCTATAGATAATATAAGTATATTTATTACTGGTTCAAATAGTAAATTGTTATCAAATGAATTATCGACTGTTTTATCTGGAAGATATGTATTATTTAATATTTATCCGTTAAGCTATAAAGAGTTTATAGAGTTAACAGGTAAAAATGGAAGAAATGATGAAACTTTTTGGGATTTTGTTAAATGGGGAGGACTTCCTAATAGAACTCAATTTACAGATGAAAGTAATATAAAAGATTATTTGCATAGTGTGTTTGATTCTATTATTTTAAGAGATGTAGTAGATAGATTAGGGTTGAAAGACACTGTTTTGTTTGACTTATTATTACAATATATTGTAGATATAACGGGAAGAGAGTTTTCAGCTGAAAATGTAGTTAAATTTCTAAAAAGTGAAGGCAAGTCAGTATCTACTGAAACATTATATGTATATTTAGATGCATTATGCAAAGCATTAATGATGAAAAAAATATACAGATATGATATTCATGGAAAAGCGATACTAAAAACATTGAATAAATACTATATGACTGATTTAGGAATAGCACAAATAAAGAATAACAATTTTGAGATAAATAAGAGTTTTGCTATAGAAAATATTGTGTATAACGAATTATTAATAAGAGGATATGACGTTTATATAGGAAAGACAAAAGAAGGAGAAATTGACTTTATTGCTACAAATACTGAAGAAAAATTATATTTTCAAGTTGCCTATTTGCTAGAAGAGCCAAAAACGAAAATAAGAGAATTTGGAGCGTATGAAGAAATAAATGATAATTATCCTAAATATGTTTTATCAATGGATAAAGCTGATTTTTCAAAAGATGGAATAATTCATAAAAATATAATTGACTGGTTACTAGAAAAATAATAGTAAAACAATCATAGCGACGCTATTAAAAACCAATGCCAAAACACAACACCGGACACAAATTTGACTTGTGTTTGGTGTTGTGCTAAACAAGAATAGAATAAAAGAAGGTGGTATGCATGATATATTTTATAGCAGATACTCATTTTAATCATGAAAACATAATAAAGTATTGTAATAGACCTTTTAATAATGCAAATGAAATGAATGAATATATAATACAAAAATGGAATTCTGTTGTTAATGAAGAAGATACAGTTTATCATTTAGGAGATGTAGGATTTGGAACTACTGAAATTTTAAAAGAATTAGTAGGCAGGCTAAATGGAAGAAAAATATTATTGAGAGGTAATCATGATTTTAAAAGAGGAGTAAATGGTTGGAAAGATGTGGGTTTTAGAGAAGTTTATAAGAAAAGAATAGAACTTGGAAATTTAGTATTAACCCACGAACCAATAGAAATAACGGAAGAAGGAAAAATTAATGTTTTTGGGCATATACATGATAAACCTTTAGACGAAAGATTTAATAAAAATAATCATGTTTGTGTTTCATGCGATGTTATTGATTATACACCTATTGTAATAGAAATTAAATAACAAATTATGGACATACTTTACAGAAATGCAATATAAAGATGGAAAATGTGAATATTTTGTGGATTATAAGAAGGAGTAAATATGGGAGAATATAATGGAAAAATAAATGTACCAAAAGATACAATGCTATTTGTTGTAAACGACATATTTGATAATGAAATAAAAGAAAGTACAACTAAAGAAAATATATTAAAAATGATACCTAAAATATATGAAGAAGCAGATGAAAAGAAGATTATAAAAATGTTACCATATGGAACATATAAAGCTTTAGAAGGCTTGATTGAATATGTGAAAACAAGTGATGATATAAAATCATTTATTTATAACGACAAACATCAAGATACAAGATATTTAGAAGAGGCGATGATTGTAATTATGAGAGCTAAATATAATGATTATAATTACTCTCTTAATCCAGGAGTTATAGAAAATTTAAATGGTTTATTTTCAAAAGAGAATAAGGAAGTTGCTAAAAGATATGGTGAGATAGAAAAACTAACTATTGGAATGTTATATACATATGGTGTAGTAGATTTTGAATTTTTAAGAAAGCAATTATCTAAATACATGAATGAAATAATAACTGAGGATGAGCTAAGGGACTTATTTTTCACAAGATTAAATTTAAATACATTTGTAAATGATTATATAATAAAATGGACCAATACAAATGAAGTTCAAGTATTTCTTACATATTTAGATGAAGAATATTGTCCTATAGATATTGGAGAAATTGCTGAAGAACAAAAAGCTAGAAACATGAGATATAAACAATTTAGTAAACAAGAAATATTAAAAAGAGAAGAAGATTTTTATGATGAAAGGGCACAAAAGTTATATAAATTCTTAAAAGCAAAGAATCCTAATTTGTATGAATGGCCATTTAAAAGTTTGATAAAAAGAAGTGAATTAGGTTTAAATATTTTAGGTGAAATTTCTGATATGTGTAGGTTTGATAATGAAGAAGAACTAAAAAAATTTATGGAGTTATATACAGATTGGTATAATAACAGTCCTCAATATATGCTTGGTGGATATTCGCCAATTGAGTTTAGAAAATCTTATAAGTAAAGAATATACAAATTAATATAAAATAAGTGAAAGCATACAAGATAAGTATGCTTTTTTTGAAAAATTTAATTGAAGTATTGAATTTTTATTAAAAAAGGTATATCATACAAATTGTATTTAATTCTAACTACTATAAATCAATAGTAGAATTTCCATTATAAAAAAGATATACCAAAGAAAAATCAATTAGTTAACTTAGGGAAACTATGTTATTTTGCGTGCCTAAAGTGCAAAATGGAGCTAAAATTCGAAGAACGAATGAAGATAACAAAAATAATACAATTTGTAAAGGAGTATATTAAAAATATGACTATTGAACAGGTAATGAATAACAAAAATTTTGACAAAGAATTAGGTATTATTGTTATAAACAATAATAGGCCAATAACTTTTACTAAAGAGGACTATGAAGTAATAGAGGGAATTCCAAGATATACTGATTCAAAAAAAGAAGGAAGAAGTGGCTCTGCAACAGCGATAATAAGCCCTAATACATTAGCAATATATACTAGTGCAAATATAGAATATCCAGAGCCTATAAATTGGTCAAAAACTATCCAGGAAATGAAAATATATAATAAATGTCATATTATAGCGTATAGTTTGTCAGCTAAAAAAGCTAATCCTGTCAATTTATTCATAGGTACAGACTATTTAAATAAGAAAACTATGAAAAAAATTGAGAAGGAAATATATGATTATGTAAAAGATTATAAGCGTACATTTTTATATAAAGTAACACTAAAATATAAATATAAAGAGGATGTGGTTCCAATTGGAATTCTAATTGAAGCAGAGACTATTGATAGTTCTGAAAAAATATACATATGTAGATTTTGTTATAACATTCAAGAAGGGACAAAAATAAATTATTATGATGGAAGTGATATACCGATTGAAGAATCATATGGAAAAAGAATTACTAAAATTAAAACTACAAGACAAAGTAATGAGAAAAACAATAAGTATAAGGAATATGATATTAATGTGAAAACAAAAACATTTCATTTATCAAGCAAAGAATGTAGTGCAATAAAAAATCTTGAACCTAAGTATATTCAGGAAACAAAAGCATACGAAAAAGAGATTTTGAGCAAAGAGTTTAAACTTTGTAAGAAGTGTATATTGTAAAGTAAGAAATAAAAGTAAGAAAGGAAAGAATAATGAATTTTGATTTTGCACATGAATTAGTAAGAGAAGATGAAAGACATTTAGTTGTGCCTTCATTTTGGGAATCATTAGAAAATTTAAAAGGAATGATTGATAGAAAAACAATAGAAAATAAAAATTTTATAAATAGATTGGGAGAAGAATTTGACATATCAAAAGAAGATTTTGGAGAATTACAAAATAAAATAGATGAGTATTTAAAAGAATTTTCGGATCAAGTAAAAACAGTTACATATGTTTGGTATGATGCAGAAAATAGGCAGTTTTGCGAAGATTTTTATTCTTTTGGTTCAAAAGTGACTACACCAATAAATCCAGCGATTGGAGTAGATCAGGGAGTAGGTGTTTTTCATACTTATGATAGAGGTGATGATGATTCATTGAAAGATGGTAGTTATTTAGGGAAAGCAATTGAAAATTCAATTAGAGAACAATTAGAAGAAGGTAGGAGTATTGACGAAATAAATTTATTTGAAATGAAAGATGATTATAAAAATACGGAGCCTATAGCGTGTCTTTACAAAAACTAAATAAATTAATAAAACAAAAGTGCTTTGAGAATGAATCTCAAGGCATTTTTTGCGTCTAAATTCAATTATAATGAAAGGAGTGTTGATTTATGTCTGAATTAAAAATAAAAGGAATATGGTTATCTAAAGAGATTTTAGATATACCAGAATTGAGTATAAAAGAAAAAAATGATTTTAGCACTATCAATTAATTTATATAAGTCTAATAAAAAGTGTTTTGTAAGTAATAACGCTTTTTCTAAATTAATTGAAGTAAAGCCAAATAGAGTTTCACGATTAATAAGTTCATTAAAAAATAAAGGATATATAAGAGTGAAAATAAAGTACAAAGAAAATAGTAAGGAAATTGAAAGTAGAGAAATAATACCAATTGTTGAAAAAGCAAATGGGTATTGTTCAAAAGAACAAGAGGGTATGGTCGGAAAAGACACATTACCTATTGGTGAAAATGCCAAAGATATAAATAGTAATATAAATAATAATTATAATAATATATTTCAAATGAATAATAAATTTATTCCATATAAAAATCAAGCATATGCAGATTTGAATTGGAATGAATTTTATGCAAATTAAAAGAGCTCAATTCTAAATGAGGAATTAAGTTCTTTTTGTTTGTACCAGAAAACTAAAATAGTTTTCTAGTACTCAAAAATGAAAGATTTATTTTATTTTTGAGTTAAGGGTGCAGGGAGAATCCTTGCCACCGAAACACTTTGAAAAAGTGTTGTAGTGTGTTACAACACTTTCCTTCGGGTGTTTCTAAAATTTAAGCAAGAGGTGATATTTATGAGTTATGCAATAATACGAAATGAGAAATACAAGAGAGCCAATTTAAAAGGAATATATAGACATAATGAAAGAAAAAATACAAATTATTCAAATAAAAATATAGATAAAGAAAGAACACATTTGAATTATCATCTTAAACAGCCTGAAAATAATTATGAGAAGGAATTTGAATTAAAAAGAAAAGAATACGACTTAAAGGGACAAATAAAAGAGGTTAGTAATATTATTTGTGAATACATAATAACATCAGACAAAGAGTTTTTTGACAGTATTGGAGTTGAAGAAACAAAAAGATATTTCAAAGCAGCATATGATTTTGTATGCCAGTATAAAGATTTAGGTGAGCAATATATTTTGTCTGCAGTTGTGCATTTAGATGAAGAAACTCCACATATGCACTTGGTATTTATACCAGTAGTACATACTTTAAATAAACAAAAACAGGAGATAGATAAAGTTGCTTGTAGTGAATTTTGGAAAGCGAAAGATAGTTATCGTCAATTACAAAATGCTTTTTATGAGTATATGATATCACATAACTTTACACTTGCAAGAGGTATACCAAGTGAGAAAGAACACTATTCTATTAAAGAATATAAGACAATAACTAATTATGAAGAAACTAAAAAAGTATTAAATAGTATTTCTTTAGAATTACCAAAGACACCTCATATAAAAGGTTTTAAAAGGATAATGCTAAATCGTGATGAAAAAATACAAGAGCAAATCATTAATCCAAGAGATGAATTAATTCAAAAGCTCCACAAGGAAAATATTGCTATGCAAAATGAATTGACAAAGCAGACTAAACTTATTGACAGAGCCGTAACCTTTGAAAATGAAAGAACTACTCTATACCAAAGCAAAGAAAAATTACAAAATAAGTGTGATAAGCTAGAAAAAGAACTTGAATCTATCAAATTCGATATGAAATTTGATTATGAAAATGAAATAAATCAGATTAATTATCAGCATCAGAAGGAAGTCAAAAAGTTAAAAAAACAAATTGAAAAGTTTGAGAAGGTGTTTGAAAATATAAAAGTAATAGTACAAACTTTCATTAAATGGGTTTGCAAAAAGCTTTCTGCTCCTTCAGAAGAAGAAGTTATTCATAAATTTGAAATAGAATGTAATGTGGATTTCGAAATGGAGAGGTGTATAGTAGGCGAAAATGATTATGCAAAAGAGGCTGATGAAATGGAAAGATAGAATAGTATTATCCTGATTTTTTATTTGTTTTATGAATTCTTTAATTCGAAAATAAAATCAATAGATAAATAAGCAATATTCACTATATTACGGGATGTGCATGCCTATAAAAGTTGTTGAAAAATTACTGTTCATACAATATAATACTAGTAATAGAACTGAAAATAAAGAATAGGTTAGGGGGTGTATTTATGATATTTCACTTTGTTGAAAAAAGAATATTTAAGAAAAATTTTAAAGATGATTATTATATAAATCCAACGCTTGAAACAAGAGGTTTTATTCATTCTGTTACAAAAGACAATATGCAAATCATAGCTGAAAGATATTTGAAATTACAAGAGCCTGTTGTGATATTGGTTCTGAATGAAGCAAAGATAAATGCTCCGATTATTTATGAAGAAAGCAAGGGCATATTTTATCCGCATATATATGGTAAAATTGAAAAAGAGGCAATTATAAGAATCCTACCTATGTTAAAGAGTGAGGATAATCATTTTATATTGAATCAAGAAATGGTTGAAATGAGTATTTAGCGAAAGAAGGAATCTATTTTGAACAAGATAAAGAATTGTATAAATAGATTATTTAGAGGAATTTGAAAGATAGTTTATCAATTTCCTATATACTTGATGAACAAAATCTTGATTTTTCTGATTGGTAGTAATAATTTAAATTTCAATAAATATATGAAAAAGGTGGCAAAAAAATTTAATATGATTGCCACCTTTTATATTTAATCTATTTCAAGATTTGGTTTATAAACTGATTTTATCTCGTTTTTATTATGTATATTACTTTTTTCTACCTCGTTTGATGCAGCCCATAAATCCCAATAATTCATGCCATTTTTTATATTCTCAACTATAGTTGGGGTCAAATTGTTTTTGATGAAGGTTGCTGTTAAATGTTCTCTAGCAAAATCTTCACTTATTTTTTGACGAAAATCAGATTCATTTCTACGCATGTATGTATACCAAATAGGATAAGAAATTACATCTTTTTTGGTATGTCTAGATTCAGAATACGGCATAGGTTTTGAATGTTCCATAGTTGAATTTACTAATTCTTGAGCCATTAATCTTATAAAAGGATGTTGTTTCTCTAAGTAAAAAGTTCTTTCGTCAAAAGTAGTGGCAACATCTGCTTCTGTAATACTATTTTCTACTCTTTCATCAAATTGTTGATGTAGCATTTCATGTATTATAGCGACAAAAGTATTACCTGCATAAATCACTCTTGAATTATTAGATCTAAGATTAAAGCCACTTGAATTTGTAAAATACACATCACTATTATCTTCTAACGATTCTCCTGTTATTTTTTCTAATCTAGAACTTATACTACCTTTTATATTTTCAAACTTATTATTAAAATTTGTTATACTATCTTTCGTCTGCTCAATAAAATTTGCAAATTCAGGAGTGGACATTATTCTTCCTAATAAAGATTCGTATTCTTGTAATTCATCTATTGAAATATTAAATCCGTATTTTGATAATATTTTATATCTTTTTAAATTATCAGCACCATCTAAATCAGCTTTTTCTAAATAATATAAAGCATCTAGTATTGAACAGTGGCCTAAGTTATAATCTTCTACCAATGCTATCTCGCTTTTCATTTTCTCGATTAGTGCTTGCTCTTTCGGTGCAAAACAGCGCGCTAATTCAAACATCTCTTCTGAATAAGGATATTTATCAAAATTTTCTTTGGTAGAATTAATTATAAAATCTTGTACTAATAACCTTCTATCAATTCTCATTTGCATACAACCACCTCATTTATATTATATTTAATTTATATATTTATTCAAGAACAGAATTAACCTAATAGTAGAAATTTATTTTTCGTTTTTCACAAACAGATAATGAGATGATATATTTGACATTAATTCTATACTATGTGTTGAATTTGAAGAAACAAGTGGTATTTATAAGTAATATACATAAGGGGATATTTGAAATATGCTAAAGGAAAAGATTCCTCAACAATAACTGCTTTCAATCCAATCCTTAAATTCTTTCTTTGAAATTTCTCCATTAAGGTATTTTTCTTTTATTTTAATGCCTTCAGATTTATATTTTTCAAATTTTATTCTAGAACTTTCAGTATGATAATGTGAATTATTACTAGCTAGAGACATATATCGTTTTCTATACAATTCAAGCAACTTATCACTCTTTAGGTTGTTTTTGTAAGACTTTTCTTTTCCAATTTCTCTACACGTTTTACTGTTTTCAAAAATATTATTGCAATATTTTGTTGCTTTTAAATTCTCTGGAATGAAGTATTTTCCACAATTTTGGCATTTTCTAATAATGTTTTTGGGATATGAAACAAATTCTCTAAATTCAATACATAAAATGCTAATAACATGATTACTTGTAAAAGCATAAGGAATGTTATGATAAAAAACATTTTCTATTGCATATAGATAGTGAATAAAAGTATAGTCTACAGTTAAGTCTTCAATTAAGGTGTTAATTTCCATATATCCATTATCATATACTTTTTTGTTTTTTTCGAATTCTTGCATAAAAGCTTCATATTGTTCTTTATTCTTTTCTTTATATTCTGTTATATATTTTTCATAGTTTTCTATTTTTTTATCTAAATATTTGTCGTAACATTTAACAGATTGTTTTAATTCTTCGTCAATTTCTTTTAAGGTCATTCCACAAACTTCGTAATTTTCATCTTCTTTACTAAATAATCCGTCATCGTCAATTTTGTCATTTTCATCAATTTCATCATCATTTTTACCAGCAATATCTACATTATAGGGTAACTTTAGATTTTTTAAGAAGATTTCTTTTGCATATATAAATCTTTCTTGTTCTTCTTTACTTATGTGATATAGGATTCTTTTATAATCTTTAGAGTCGAAAGCGTAACGAATAAATTTAAAGGAAACAGGATGATTAGGATAATGTAACTTATAATAATTTTCGAAACAATATTTTGAGATGAAGTCAGCACATTCGTCAATATTTTCGAAATCTGTATTGAGAAAACAAACTAGGAAAGAACCGATTTTAGCACGTTTTGATTGCTGAACTGGATTTGAAAAGTAAATGGAATTATGTTCAAAAATTTTATTGTATAGTAAAAATTCAAGTTTAGTTTCTTTTTCAAAGGCAATATTAAGTTTCATATGACACCCCCACATCAAACAACCTGAAATGATAGAAAAATTTTTTGTGATTGTATAGTGTTGTTCTTAATAATACTCTTGTAGAATTTGGTCAATAATTGTTGATAGTATTCTACAACGGATTACATAAAATGTCAACAAATTATATACTCACTATCTTAAATGTTTGAGATATAGAGATAAGGTAGTGAGGCAATAATTGAATAGTAGAAATTAAGATACGTTACCTATATGCCTTGAAGAAAGGAAAGCCAAGAGAACTTCTATATGTAGGACACATATTAAGGAATATATTGAATAATAAACAACAGATTGTAATGTTGTAGGCGAAGACCATGTAGGGAAAATAATGATACTTCTATCTGGCTAACGTGATGTTAAGGGGTAGTTCTTCTGATGGAAGAAAGGCAAGATACTTAAACTTGACCTATGTGATATTTACTAAATCAGTTTTAATTTCGTGATTTTGTATTAAGAAGATATTTCGTGGCAATAATTGGATTAGACGGGAGTGATGAGAATGAAATTTATAGATAATGAGCATAGAAGTTTTTGGAATGAAAAATATGAGATAATGCAAAAGTATGGAAAAACTGATGTCTATTATAGGGCAATAGTTTATATACTTGGAGTTTGTTTAGAAACAAGGAAGCATTTTGAAAGAATTTTCAATTTAGAAAGAGGAGAGATAAACGTTGATTCTTTAAGTGAAGCTTGGCAAACTGGTAGTAGTGAAAAGGTAACGAGAATGGCCTTTAGTCTATGGAATGAGTGCAATTATGATAGTATAGAAGATTTTGAAAATGGAAATGTATCAAAAAAATATAATCTTAGTGAGATTTTTTCATGTGGCTATGCTCCGTATTTTTATGAGGGGATTAAACTTAGATATCCTGAATATACGAGAGAAAAGGTATATGAATTAGAAATGGAATAAATTTTCTTAAATTTGAGAATTATATTAGTAGGAGTGATGCGTATTGGCTGATGTAAAAACAGAAAAAGTGAATAAAAAACAAAAGAAAAATGACTTTAAAATTAATTTGATTTTTGATAACAAAGGAGAAAATTTAAACACAATAATAGAAAGAGCATTTAGCAATTATTGCGTTAGTAGGCAAAATTAGTTTAATTGAAGATATGCTTTATGGATTGGTGATAAGAGGTAGTTTTAAAGAAAATAATATAAATTAATTAAATGGAATTTTATGAGATAATATGGTATAATTTTAACATAAGAGTATCAATATTATCTCATTTTTTCTTATATAGCAAGAAGGAGGTTAATTTGAGCTATAATTTAATGAATAATATTGATTATAAAGTTGGCATTTATATTAGACTTTCAAGAGAAGATGAAGAAAAGGAAAGTTATGAGGAAAGTGAAAGTGTGCAAAACCAAAGAACATTACTTATGCAATATTTAACGCAAAATAAGTTGAATTTTGTTGCTGAGTATGTTGATGATGGTGTTAGTGGTACAAGCTTTGATAGACCGTCATTTAATCGAATGATTGCAGATATAGAAGCTGGAAAAATAAATATGGTAGTAACAAAGGATTTATCAAGACTTGGAAGAGATTATATCATGTCTGGTTATTATACTGAAAAATATTTTCCAGAACATTCTATAAGATTTATTGCAATACTAGATAACATAGACACAGCATTTGATTCTTCAAACAACGATATTGCTCCTTTTAAATCCATCTTGAATGAAATGTATGCCAAAGATATTTCTAAAAAAATTAATAGTGTTTTACAATCAAAAAGAGATTTGGGTCAATATTTAGGAACAGCACCTTACCGGCTATAAAAAAGATCCAGAAAATAAATACCATTTAATTATAGATGATGAAGCAGCAGAAGTTGTTAAATTAATTTATAGAAAATATTTAGAAGGTTTTGGAACTATGCAAATTGCAGATTATTTAACTAATGCAAAGATACCAATTCCGTCGGATTATACTAAACGAAAAAGAGGTGTAAGGTCTTTAACATATGGATATTGGCAACAATCAACGGTTAGATTTATTTTATCTAATGAAGTTTACACTGGAACAATAGTGCAAGGTAAGAGAAAAAAGGTAAGTTTTAAATCAAAAAAATTTATAGATTTACCTGAAGAAGATTGGATAAAAGTCGAAGATATGCATGAAGCAATCGTCAGCAAAGAAGACTTTGCTAGAGCTAAAAAAATTATAGAATCCACAAAAGGTTCCCGAATTGTACAAAATGACTATCTTTTCAAAGGTTTAATTCGTTGCTTTGATTGTAAAGGATATATTGGAATCAGAACGCCAGACAAAAATGGAAATATCTATGGTAGATGTCAACGATATGGCAGATTTGGCAAGTTTGATGTATGTTCTCCGCATAATTTTAATTATCAAGTTTTTGAAGAACAAATGATTAGTGTATTAAGAGAAATTTTTAAAGAATATAAAGATAAAAAACGACTAGAAGAAATAGCAAAAGCAAATAAAAATAAACAAGCTAAAAAAATAGATTTTCAAAAACAAATTGATATTTGTAAAGAAGCTATCGAAAAAGAAAAAATAAAACTTGAAGTAATGTATGAAGATAGGTTAAATGGAATTATTTCGCTTGAAGATTATATGAAAAACGCAGATAAAATTAAAGAATTAGTGAAAGAATATGAAGAAACAATAAAAGAATTAGAAGCTAATTTAAAAGGTGAAAAATTTTCTCAAAAAGAAGATAAACTTGATAATTTAATAGACGAATTTTTAAATATGGAGAAACCTACAAAAGAAATAATTAGAGAATTTATTAATAAAATTGAAATTCATGAAGATAAACAAGTTGATGTTTATTTCAACTTCAAACCATTACAGGAATTAAATAATAATTTTAAATGTGCTAAGAAAAGTTATGAGAGAAAGGTAAGCTAACCAAAATTTGCAAAAAAATTGCTATTTGACAAGGCATTCAAAAAAGAAACACCGGAAGCGTACATAGGTACGCTGAGGATTTTCTTTTGAAGAATAACGCAGTCAAATACAATTATCTTGCAAATTTAAAATAAAAAATGTCCACAACTACAATACACACATGGTGCTATATGGAGTGTTGTTGCAAATGCAATCTTACAAAATGGAGAAAAATCAGTAGAATATTTTCGAATTCTAAATCCGATCGAACATGCTCGTACAATTGATGCGGCTCTCAAATATAAAGTTGAACCATATGTTGTTGCGGCAGATATCTACTCAAATCCAAATATGATTGGTAGAGGAGGCTGGACTTGGTATACAGGATCAAGCTCATGGCTATACGTTGCAGGACTTGAATATATCCTTGGAATAAAAAGAAAAGGAGATTTTCTAGAGATATCTCCGTGCATTTCGAAAGAGTGGGAATCATGCATTATAGAATATAAATATTATGATGCGATTTACACGATTAATATTTATAATCCAGACAAAAAAGAAGTTGGAAGGCAAAAGATTTATTTAAATAACGAAGTTTCTGAGTCGAATAGGATTAAACTTAAAAAAAATGGCGAATATAAAATTGATTTTATAATTTGAACTCTCTAGTGTTCTAGATGACAAAATATCTATAACTAGGTAAAATAAGTGCGACAAATATGGTTGTTTTGAAGATATGAATAAATTCAGGCTTGAAAAAGGAGGTTTGAAAGCATGGTTAAGATGCGAAAATCATCGCGGATTGCAGATTGGTGGATTGCACCGAAGTTGCACATTCTAAAGAACTGAAATCGAATGTTGTTTTTTCACCTTTTTCTAAGCGGAACTTTTGCATTCGAATTGGTATTCCTGATGAAATTGTTTCCGCAATATACAAAACGGCAAAACTTACAGATGAAGAATTCAAAGTTAAGATGAAAAAGATAAAAGCGATACGAAAGAGCTTAAACAATTATTAGCAGAAATCAAAAAAGGACAAAGGGACGTTTCTTTTATCCTTTTTTGATTTATTTTTATTTGTACTAAAAATAAATTCTTAAAAGCAGTTGTTAGTTAAAATTTTGTTTGATATACTTTCGACAGTGCACAAGACTTTTTGTGACAAAATTAGAGGAGGTATTATGTATGAGCTTAGTCGTAAAGCCATTTTTGTCAGGAAATGAAGGACATGTCCTTACTAAGGATGAGGTTCTTTCGTTCTGCGGCAAGGCATTCGGAATGTGTTACTTGCAAGATGAGTTTGACTCTATTGAACAAGAGTCAACAGAGAAGAGTATCAAGAGAGCGAGAGCTTGCATCAAGAGCGGACATCACAGTGGCTTCGAGCATGTGAAGTATACTTTTTGTATCACTGGAATTTCTAAGATGCTTGCCATGATTTTGAACAATCAAGGTAAGTACGCTACATCTGAAAAATCGGGTAGATATACGGTACTTGATATCACAGATGCAGAGGAGACTAGGCTACGTGAAAAGTGGCAGAATATTTTCTATGATATTTTGAATGAAAAATATCATGATATGTTTTACCAGTTCTATGCAAAACCAGAACTTTCGGAGGAAAAAATTGAAGACAAAGTGAAAACTGCTATTGTCAAGAAGGCTCAGGAGAATTCGAGACTTATGACGACTGTTTTCACGAAGACGAAGATGATTTATACAATCGATGCTAGACAGCTTAGCTATCTTCGTTACGAAATGAAGCAATTTATTGCTACAGAACCTGATACGCCTTTCTATGCGAAGATTAAGGCTGAAATGAAGGAATTCATTGCCGCAACTGATGTGTATGGATTGGAAGAAGAAGGGCTTCATCCTGGTTCGAAAGGAGTTAAGCTTCCGTTTTTCCATGGCCCTCGAGCTGAAGAATTTGGTGTTAATTACAGCATGAATTCTTCTGTTTCTGTAGCAACGTTCGCGCAAAATCAGCGCCACAGAACTATTCGTTGTACGATGCAAATGCCGAAGGATGACGAAATCGAATACTTTGTTCCGGAATTCATCAAGAGCAAACCGGAACTTGTTCAGGATTGGATTTCTGATCTTGAAAGTAGAACTGGTGATGGAGAATATCCACAAGCAGTTATGGTTATGATGAATGAGCGTGGAAGATATGACGATTTCATTCAAAAGTCGTATGAAAGACTTTGTGGTGCTGCCCAATACGAGATTATGAATGTGACAAAAGCTCAGTACGATAAGTATATGGCAAACGTTACTAGCCCTGAAGCGAAAGAAGCACTTAGTAAACTTCAGTGTGGAGCGAGATGCATGTTCGGGTACAAATGTACAGCTCCTTGTCATTTTGGACCGAAGAATGCTCTAAGTAGAGAATTCTAATAAAAAAGATGGACTAAGGGACGTTTCTCTTGTCCATCTTTTTTCCTTGCTCAGCATATTTCTATATGATAAAATATTGTGCGAATAATGGATATAAGAAAGGTGAAAAATGGATACAAACGAAATTTTAAAAGGTTTAAATAAAGAACAATTTGAAGCTGTAACACATGTTGATGGACCACTTTTAGTAATAGCTGGAGCTGGTAGTGGAAAGACAAGAGTGTTAACACATAGAATAGCTTATTTAATCGCTGAATGTGGTGTTAAACCATGGAATATCATAGCGATTACATTTACAAATAAAGCTGCGAAAGAAATGAAAAGTCGTATTGAATCAATTGTTGGTGATATTGCTTCTGACATTTGGATTGGAACATTCCACTCAATGTGTGTAAGAATTTTAAGAAGAGAAATTGAAAAAATTGGTTATACGAGAGATTTTGTAATTTACGATACATCAGATACAAAAGTTGTAATAAAAGAATGTATAAAAGAATTAAATTTAAATGACAAAATATATAGCGACAAATATTTACTATCAGAAATTAGTAAAGCTAAGAATGATTTGATGGACACTGAAAGATACACAAATCTTTATATGGGAGACTATAGACTTAGCAAAGTTGCTGAAGCGTATGATTTATACCAAAAAAAATTAAAGAAAAATAATGCATTAGATTTTGATGATATTATTAACCATACAATCAAAATTTTTCAAGAAAATCCAGATGTTCTTGAATATTATCAAAATAAATTTAGATATGTTTTGGTTGATGAGTATCAAGATACAAACAAAGCGCAAGATTTACTTATAATGTTACTTTCAAAGGTACATCACAATTTATTTGTTGTTGGTGATGATCAACAAAGTATTTATAAATTTAGGGGTGCAGATATTAAAAATATTTTGAACTTTGATAAAAATTTTAAAGAAACAAGAGTAATAAAATTAGAGCAAAATTATAGATCAACGAAAAATATTTTAAATATTGCAAATCAAGTAATAAAAAATAACTCTGGAAATGTTGAAAAAAATCTTTGGACAAATAATGATGAAGGAAATAAACCATATCTTTACCAATCTGACAACGAATATGACGAGGCAAACTATGTTGTTTCTCAAATAAATAGAATAAAAAGAGAGGAATATGCAAATTATTCTGATTTTGCAATTTTGTATAGAACGAACGCACAATCAAGAGCTTTTGAAGATGTGTTCATGAGAGAGGCTATTCCATACAGAGTTATTGGGGGACAAAAATTCTATGAGAGAAAAGAAATTAAAGACATTATTGCATATTTAAGAGTTATCAATAATTCTAGTGATGACGTTAGTTTTAAACGTATAATAAATGAACCCAAAAGAGGAATTGGAAAAACAAGTTTAGATGCGCTTGAAGATTATGCAAGAATGAGCGGAATGACAATGTTCCAAGTTGCAAAAGATGCTGATAAATATATTTCAACAAGAGCAAATGCAGCGTTTATGGAATTTGGAAAAATGATAGAAGCAATCGCAGCAAAAGACTTAGGTGTAGCTGATTTAACAGATGAAGTTTTAAAAGTTACAGGATACATGAAAATGCTTGAAGCAGAAAAAACAGATGAAGCAGAAGGAAGAATTGAAAACTTAGGTCAGTTCATAAATGTTGCAGTTGAGTTTGAACAGCAACAAGCAGAAAATAAACTTTCAGATTTCTTAGAAAATCTAGCGCTTGTTACAGATTTAGACAACGTAAATGAAGATCAAGATTCAGTTTTACTAATGACGCTTCATACAGCAAAAGGTCTAGAATTTCCAACGGTTTTCTTGGTTGGAATGGAAGAAGGTTTATTCCCAAGCTTTAGAAGTATGAATGAACCAGATGAAGTTGAAGAAGAAAGAAGACTTTGCTATGTTGGAATAACACGTGCGAGAGAACATTTATATTTAACATGTTCAAAATGTAGAACAATTTTTGGAAGCACACAATATTCGAAAAACTCAAGATTTATTGATGAAATTGATCCAAATTCTCTAGAGGGAGAAATAAAGAAAAAAGAATATAAATGGACATCTAGTGATGATGAATATGAATTAGAAATTCCTGCATTCCAAGCTCCAAAAGCAGCCTTCAATTTTAGAACAGTAGAAAGTTTTCTGAAAAAAGCAGCCGGAAATGAAAATGTAAATTTAGATTCATACCAAGTTGGAACAAAAGTATTTCATAAAAAGTTTGGTGAAGGAATTATAACAAAAACAGAGCCAGAAGATGATGACTTAAAGGTAGATATAGAATTTGAAAAAGCTGGAACAAAAAGACTTATGGCTAAATTTGCAAACTTAGAGATAATAAATTAAAACTCAAGAGGAGGTGTACAAATGAAAAATAATTTGGGTGTTACAATGATTGAACTAGTAGTAGTTCTTGTAATAATTATAATTATTGCGACAATTGCGGTTTCATCGGGAACTAAAACTTTAGACGAAGCTGATGTTGCTGAAGTATACATAGAAATGGATTCGATGAAAGAGACTATAAATGCTGTGATATTACAAAAAACGATGAATGAGGATTTTAGATTAGAGCAAGGTAAACATTATGATTCTGATTTTATACCTGCAGAAGATGTTACATATGGAGATAATGTTTTAGGATATCAAGATGATTGGCACATAATATTTGGTATAGACGAAAAAGATATTTATTTAGAAAGTCAAGTGCGTGATACTTTAGGTTTAGATTCTATAAATCACACTTACATAGTTAACTATGAAACTGCTGAGATTGAGTTATATAAGCCGATTGTAATTTCAGATACTAAGGTTAGAACATATGAAGAAGTTCGTAGTGTGGCTGAGTAAAATAAAATATTGGAGGAAAAAATGAAAAATCAAAAAGGTATTACTGTAATTAGTATGGTAATTGTTATTGTAATAATAATCTTATTGGCTAGTTATTCAATTTTAACTTCAAGAGATGTCGTTACTGAAGTAAACGTTCAAACATATTTTCAAGAAATAAAATTAGTAAATGACAATGTTAAAGGTTTAAGTTTAGACAAAAAATATTTCAAAGATACTTTTGAACCATTTAAAATAGAGAATATCAATGAATATAATGCTAGAGTTGGTAATAATTTGAGACCGGATAGACAATATTATTTGATTGGATATGGTGAAGAGTCGCTTACTGAAGTAATGAGGCAAACTTTAAATGAAACTTTAGATGTTAGAAATGTAGAAAATAGTTAC
This sequence comes from uncultured Eubacteriales bacterium, assembly GCA_949283575.1. GTDB lineage: Bacteria > Bacillota > Clostridia > TANB77 > UBA1234 > UBA1234. The sequence continues at coordinate 295,729 of CASDSU010000028.1, read as the reverse complement.
ATAATTTCTTTTGTTGATATGGGAAAAGTTGAAGTATTTTTAGTGGATGGTGTAAGAATCGGAGATAATTACTATTATACATATGAAGAAATTCATAATGCATATTCAAATGTTACTAAAAAATAAAGCTTGTTAAATGTTAAATTATTAAAATATTGCCAAAATTCACATATTTTCTTGCGATTTCTCAAAAAAGCTATCCATATGTAATGAAAAATAAAGACAAAAAGAGAAATACTTTGTATGATGCAATGTTTTGATGATATTGGATTAATTTGACAGTAGAATGCATTTAAAAGGTTTGAATTAATTTGCTGACCTCAAAATGTTATAGTAAAATATAAATGCTGTTGAAACAAAGTAAAAAAGGAGTTGACGTTTTGCTGAAAATGTCTAGTAGAATGCGTTTTGCGACAAAACTTCTTTCAAAGTTATTTTTAACAATTGCATTTGCTTGTGTGATGGTGATGTCACTTGCGTTCATGAAATACAAGTTTGTGTATAATGTAAAAATAAACTCAGAAGATGTCGGATACGTAACAAGTAAAATAGCTTTAGAAAAGAAAATCGATAATTTCATATTAAATGGTGAAGGCGAAAATGTTGGATATGTAGTATTAAATTCAAAGGTTGACTATAATTTACTTTTGGTTAATAAAGATATTCAAACATCAGATAATGAGATATTCGCTATGGTTAAAGATGATTGTGATATTTACTATAAGGTATATGCTGTTTTAGTTAATGATGAAGAGCATGGTTTGGTTGCTTCTTTAGAAGATGCACAAAGAATAGTAGATGAAGTTAATGAAAAGCAATCTGAATATAAAGAGCAATCTACTTTAGAAATAGAAGAAAAATATTTGCTAGAGTATGATTTACTTGAAGATGTTGAGGTTGCAATTAACGATATTTATGAACCAATCAAAAAAACTAATGATGCGATAAAAGAAATAAGAAGCACACCTGCTACTGTTAAAACTGTTTCTGATGATGTGTTATTAGCATTAAAGGAAAATTTGACAGCGTTGGATTTTAATGTTCCTGTTAATAATCCTGTCATAACTTCAAGATTTGGATGGAGATCATCAGGATATCATTATGGAATAGATTTAGCTGCACCAATGGGTACTGATATAAATGTTGCTGAAGCTGGTGTTGTTACATATGCAGATTGGTGTGGAAATTATGGTTACTTAATAAAAGTACAACATACTGGTGGATATGAAACATACTATGCACATTGTAGTAAAATTATTGCTGAGGTTGGCGATGAAGTTGCTAAAGATCAATTAATTGGTCTTGTTGGAAGTACAGGTAGATCTTCAGGTCCTCATGTACACATGGAGATAAGATTTGAAGGAACACCACTAAATCCAGAAGTATTTTTATATGATTAATAAATTAAGAAGTTGCTGAAATAAGCGACTTCTTTTTTATGTAAGTGAATTAAAATTACCTGCATTTTACATTGACTTTTGTGGAACGATAATGGATAATAAAAATAGTCAAAAAGTTATATCTGTTTGAAAGGGTGAAGATATAAATGAGTAAGAAAGTTTTGATAGTTGATGATGAAAAAGCAATAGTTGATATTTTGAATCATAACTTAAAAAGAGAAGGATATGAAACGCTTGAAGCTTTTGATGGTGAAGAAGCTGTAAATCTTGCAAAAGAAGAAAAACCAGATTTAATTTTGCTTGATGTAATGCTTCCTAAAATGGATGGTTTTTCAGTGTGCAAAGCAATAAGACAAACTAGTAATGTTCCTATACTTATGGTTACGGCAAAAGAAGATGTTGTCGATAAAATAATAGGTCTTGAATTGGGAGCAGATGATTATATAACAAAACCTTTTAGTGTTAGAGAGGTAATGGCTAGGGTTAAAGCAAATCTTAGAAAATGGGATGGAATTGAAACGTCGAAAAAAGATGTAGATACTACGGATGAAAGTGCAAATCAAATTCTTGAGTTTGGTGATTTAACATTAGATACATTTAAATACGATGCTAAAGTTGCTGGTAAGAGTACGGATGTTACACTTAAAGAGTTTGAACTTTTGAAATTCTTAGCAGTAAATAAAGGAAAGATTTTTTCAAGAGAAGAGCTTCTAGAAAATGTTTGGGGTTATGAATATTTTGGCGAGGTTAGAAATGTTGATGTTACAATAAGAAGAATAAGAGAAAAAATTGAAAAAGATCCTAGTGAACCTGAATTATTGCTAACAAAAAGAGGTGTAGGTTATTATTTTAATGCTAATAGCTAGTTGATAAAGATAATTTTATGCTAAATAATGATAGAATAAAACCCAGGCGATGTCTGGGTTTTTATTGTTAGATTGACTTTTAGAGGTGAAAATATATGTTTTGGAAAAGTTTACAATTAAAGCTTATTCTAGTTTTTATGATGCTGATTTTATCCATAATCTTAGGAATAGGTATTTTTTCGATTTATAAAATTGAAGAAGTTTATTATACAGGCTTTGTTGATGAGATGCTTAATAATTTAGAAGGATATAACTTCAATATGAAAGGTGAAGGGAAAAAAGATATTCCAGTTATGGTATATGGACCTCAACAATATAAAGCCCCAAATCTAGAAGAATTTTATAATGATTTTAGAATATATTTTTCTTTAAATAACAATACGAGGCATGGAGCAATTTTAGATTCTGATTATAATGATATGCTTACAGGTAACGAATATGTTCTTACGAAACAGGTAGAAAAATGCATTCACGAAGCAGAAATATCTACAAATGATTATGCTGTTTGTGATGATGATGAATTATCATGTTATGTTTTTGCGTTTATTGTAGAAAGTGATTTAATAGAAGATGACAAAGCAATTCTTGTAATTTCGCAAAGTAAAGCATATATAAATAGACAGTTAAATCAGATTAAAACAATGTATATGTTTGCAGTTGTTGGTATCCTTTGTGTTACATTAGTGATTGCGGTTGTTACAGGTAATTCTATTACAAAACCAATTGCTCTTTTGACGAGCAAAGCAGAATTGATGGCGCAAGGTGATATTTCCATGGTAACTCTTACGGATAAAGAAAATGCAGGATATGAAATTTCTAAATTGATTGATACTTTTAATATTATGATGGAACAGATTCAAAACAATTTAAACGATATTTCGAGCGAAAAAAACAAACTTGAAACAATACTTATGCATTTAACAGATGGTGTTTTGGCATTTAATATGAAAGGAAGATTAATTCATGCTAATTATGCTGCAAAGAATATGTTAGAGTTTGAAGCGGAAAGAACTTTTGATGAAATATTTTCTAAATTTGATTTAGAAACAAATTTAGAAAAAATAATCTATTTAGATGAATGGACTGCTACAGATCAATTTATATCAATAAATGATAAATTTTTGAATGTGTATTTTGCTCCGTTTAGAAATGAAAAAGATAAACCAATTGGAGCAATTGTTGTACTACATGATACCACTAAACAAGCAAAACTTGATGATATGAGAAAAGAATTTGTATCGAATGTGTCGCATGAGTTGAAAACACCTCTAACATCAGTAAAAACATATGCAGAAACATTGCTAGAACAGGAGGAGTTAGATCAAGAGAGTAAGAATAAGTTTTTGGGTGTAATTTTGACCGAGACAAATAGAATGTCAAAATTGGTAAGTGATTTATTACAACTTACAAAATTTGACTACAAAAAGATAGCTTGGGAAAAAATAAATTTTGATATAACAGAACTTACAAAACAGATTTGTGATAAACACAAGATACAAGCTGAAAAGAAAGAACAAATATTAGAATGCTACGTTACTTCAAATGTTCCAGAAGTTTTTGGCGATAGGGATGGAATTGAACAAGCTATTACTAATATATTAAGTAACAGCATAAAATATACTCCAGAGGGTGGAAGTATCAAGGTTTATATTGGTGCGGTTCACGAAGATGCATATATAAAAATAATTGATAACGGCATTGGAATTCCTAAAGATGACTTACCACGTGTGTTTGAAAGATTTTATAGAGTAGATAAAGCTCGCTCTAGAGAAATGGGAGGCACAGGTCTTGGGCTTCCGATTGCTAAAGAAATTATTGATTCAAATAATGGAAGTATTAGTATTAATAGTGATACGGGAAAGGGAACAGAAGTTATAATAAAAATACCAATGTATAAGAAGTAATTTGAGAAATTGGGACGGTTCTTTAAAAAAAATAATAATAGTCAACGAAAAATAGACAAAAGTTCCGTGCTGTTTGTTCCGCAGCCGCTAAGTGTAAAAAACTTGATATGTGGTGCTTGTTATAGTATAATAACGTGTGGAGAGGTGAACATATGAAAGAAATTAAAATAGATACTAAAGATGTAAGTGGAGTTTCTGTAAAAGAGAAATCTATAGTGAGAGAAATTGTAGAGTGGATTCTTTGCTTTTTTGCGGCTTTTGTTGTTGCAATGTTGGTTAGATATTTCTTGTTTACACCTACACTTGTGTGTCAAACATCAATGACACCAACGATTTTAGATGGAGAAAGAGTTCTTATAAATAGAACTTTAAGAACGTTTAAATTACCATTATATAGAAATGATATAGTTACATTTGAAAAGCCGGCGAGAACTATAGATGGAAAAGGATATTATGATTCTGTGAATGGCTTTTGGGAGTTTTTCTTTCACGATGTGTTAGAAACAGGTAAGACGAGTTATATAAAACGAGTAATTGGCTTAGAAGGTGACCATGTTAAAATAGAAAATGGTAGTGTATATGTCAATGACGAAAAATTGAATGAGCCATATTTAAATGGAATAAGCACACCGGATAATGGACCATATTGCAATATAATTGTTCCAGAAGGACATGTTTTTGTAATGGGTGATAATCGTGGTGGCTCAAGCGACAGTAGAGAATTTGGCTGTATTCCTTTAGAGAAAATCGAAGGAAGAGTATCAACTAGAATCTGGCCATTATCAGCTTTTGGAAAAATAGATGAATAGCCATGAGAGGATGAAATAAATGTTTGAGATAATTGGGCATGAAAAGACTAAAAAACAGCTTGAGAAAACGATACAAAGTGGTTCGATTGGTCATGCATATTTATTTGTTGGTAAAAGTGGAATTGGAAAAAATTTATTAGCTAAAGAATTTGCTAAAAGTATAATGTGTGAAGATTCTAAAAGTTTAAATTATTGTGATAATTGTGATGCTTGTTTTACTTTTGAAAGTGGTTCAGATTTTAAAGTGATTTGTCCAACTAAGAATGTTATAAAGGTTGATGAAATAAGAGAATTTTGTAGTGAACTTTTTCTTCTTCCTACAAAATCTAAGCGCAAAGTTTTTATAATAGATGATGCAGAGTGTATGAATGAACAAGCACAAAATGCACTTCTTAAAGTGCTTGAAGAACCTCCTCTATATGCGACAATAATACTTGTAACGTCAAACAAAGAAAAACTTTTGAATACTATAAAATCAAGAGTTATAGAGATTCAATTTGATTTTCTTTCAGATGAAGAGATAAGAAAAATTTTGAACATGCAGGGAATTGAGTGTTCAGAAGATGCAATAAAGTATGCAAATGGTTCTGCTAAAAAAGCAATAGATTTTGTTAATGATGATGTATTCGATATCTCGAAAGATTTAGCAGAATTATTAATAAGAAGAGATTTCCTAGCGGTTAATCGTAAGTGTGAGGAAATAAAAGCTGATAAGAAACTAAAAACTAATATTTCAGCGATACTTGAAAAGGTAATGCAAATATTTTTTATTAATTTGAAAAATGATATTTCTTTTGATTACAAATTGATTGAGAAAACAGAAGAAACTATTCAAAAAATAAAAAGAAATGCTAATGTTGATTTGGCACTAGATTCATTGATGGTAGAAGTGTGCAAAATTTAAGGAGGAAACCTAATGCAAGAGATTGTAGGTGTTAAATTTAAAAAATTAGGAAAAATATATTTTTTTAATCCTAATGGATTAGTTCTTGAAAAAGGGCAGAATGTTATTGTTGAAACAGCTAGAGGTATTGAGTATGGTGAAATTGCAATAACTAACGGAAGAGTTACTGAAGAGAAAATAGTGGCACCACTTAAAGATGTTATAAGAGTAGCAACTGAAGAAGATACAAAAACATTTTTAGAAAATGAAAAAAAGTCAGCAGAAGCTTTTAAAACATGCGAAGAAAAAATACAAAAACATGAATTAGACATGAAATTGATTGATGTTGAATATACATTCGATAACTCTAAATTATTATTTTATTTTACAGCAGATGGGAGAATTGACTTTAGAGATTTAGTAAAAGAGCTTGCTGCAATTTATAAAACAAGAATTGAGCTTAGACAAATTGGTGTTAGAGACGAAGTGAAAATGCTTGGTGGATATGGAATGTGTGGGAGAGAACTTTGTTGTTGCAATCATTTAAGTGATTTGAATCCTGTATCGATTAAGATGGCTAAAGAACAAGGTTTATCTCTTAATCCAACTAAGATTTCAGGTGTGTGTGGAAGGCTTATGTGTTGCTTAAAACATGAGCAAGAAGTATACGAAGAAAAACTTTCAAGGCTTCCTTCGGTAGGTTCAATTGTTAAGACACCAGAAGGAACTGGCACAGTCGAGGAAGTTGAAGTTTTAAAAGAGTTGGTGAAAGTTAAATTACAAAGTGAAGATACTTTTATTAAAAAAGTTTTTAAGGGTTCTGAAATTGAGATTATTAAATCAGGAAAACGTAAGGAAAAATATGATCCAGACGTAAATATGAAAGAGTTAAAAGCGTTAGAAGAAGGGTTTAAAATAGATGATATGTAGCTATTAATGAAAAAGGAGGTGAAATAAATGGCATATAAAATAAGTGATGAATGTATTAAATGTGGAGCATGTGCAGGAATGTGTCCTGTATCTTGCATAAGTGAAGGTGATTCAAAATACGAAATAAATCCTGAACTATGTGTAGAGTGTGGTGCTTGCGCTTCTACATGTCCAGTTAATGCTCCAGAGCAAGAATAATTACACATTGTACATAATGTGATTTTATTTGTAGAGCAACGTTTTGAGGTCGCGTTATTTATGATGCGACCTCAAAATATTATATAGGTTTTTTATTTCTGATATTTTACACATGTTTCTTAAAAATGATTCTACATTTTTAAGGGAACAAATTAAATTTTCAAAACATGAAATTTTTTTCATAAAATCACATCCTATTTTGTGATCGTTTATTATAGTTTATGAATTAATAAAGATTTTGATAATATTAGATTTATAATATTTTTATTCTGAAGTGAAAATATTATAGATTTAATAAAACATAGTAGCAAAGGAATGAGAATATGGGTATAAATGAAAAAGAGAGAATAGATGATTTGCAATATAAAGGGTTAAAGATAATTCAAAATAAGGACCGGATTTTGCTTTGGAATTGATGCTGTTCTTCTTGCAAACTTTGCAAAAAACATGAAAAGGTGTGATACAGTTGTTGATTTGTGTACGGGAACTGGTATTGTTGCAATTTTACTTTCGGGAAAAACAGATGCAAAGAAAATAATTGGAATTGAGATTCAAGAAGAAAGTGCAGAAATGGCAAGACGAAGCGTGAAAATGAATTCTTTACAAGATAGGGTTGAAATTTTAAATGAAGATTTGAAAAACTTAAAACATGTTATTGGTGCTGGAATTGTTGATACAGTAACAGTTAATCCACCATATATGAAAGCAGGAAGTGCAATTATAAATGAAGTGAATTCATTAACAATTGCAAGGCATGAAGTTTGTTGCACATTGGAAGATGTTATTAAAGAAGCAGCAAGAATTTTAAAAATAAATGGTGAGTTTTTTATGGTGCATAAACCAGAGAGGTTAGTTGACATTTTTTGTACCATGAGAAAATATAAAATTGAACCAAAAAGAATTAGATTTGTACATCCGTCATTTGGAAAGCCTGCGAATATAGTTTTGGTAGAGGGAGTACGAGATGGAAAAGAATTTTTGAAATTTGAAAAGCCGTTATATGTTTATGAAAATGGCGAGTATACAGATGAAATATATGAGATTTATGAAAAAGAAATAGAGAAAAAAATGGAGGAAAGTTAATGAAGGGTACATTATATTTAGTTGCTACACCGATTGGAAATTTAGAAGATATAACATTCAGAGCGCTTAAAGTTTTGAAAGAGGTAGATATAATTCTTGCAGAAGATACAAGAAAAACGATTAAATTATTAAATCATTATGAAATAAAAAAACCGATGATAAGTTTTTATAGACATAATGAAGGTGTGAAATCAGAATATGTTTTATCTTTACTCGAAGAAGGAAAAAAGCTTGCTTTGGTTTCAGATGCTGGTACGCCAGCAATTTCAGATCCTGGAGAAGATTTAGTAAAAATTTTAATAGAACATGAAATTAATATTGTGCCAATACCAGGTGCAGTTGCGTGTATACAAGCTCTTATATGTTCAGGGTTTGATGTTACAAAATTTGCATTTGAAGGATTTTTATCGATAAATAAAAGATGCAGAAAAGAACGTTTAGGAGTATTGAAAAATGAAGAAAGAACAATGGTATTTTATGAGGCTCCACACAAATTAAAAAGAACACTGGAAGATTTTAAAGAAGCCTTTGGTGGAGAAAGACGAATTGTGTTGGCGCGAGAGATTACAAAAATTCATGAAGAAATACTTAGATTTTCAATCGATGAAGCAATTGAATACTATGAAGAGAATGAAGTGAAAGGTGAATTTGTAATTGTACTTGAAGCTGCGGAAACAAAGATGGAAGAAGAAATTACGGCAAGTGTTTCAGAACTCATGAAAAAATATTTAGATGAAGGTTATGAGAAGAAAGAAGCGATGAAGCTTGTTGCAAAACAAAAAGGAATGTCAAAATCAGAGGTGTATAAAGAATTACTTGCACAAGAAGGTTAAATTGTCGATTTTTGTCGACCTGTTGTCATTGACTATTATAAAAAATGGTTGTATCATTCGTATAGCTAGATGATTTGGGGGATGATTATAGCGAACAAAACGCGCTATAATTATGCCCTTTTTTTATGTCTTAAAGAGGTGATGTATATAGAATTTATTGATTATAATAATGGTAGGGTGCCTAAAATAAAAGATGAAAAAAACATTTCAATTTCAAAATTAATGCATGTGAAAAGTATAGATAATTATAAGATTAAATTTGTAAATAATAAAATACTACATGTGCTTAAAGTTGAACCGATTAATTTTAATTTAAAATCGCAGGCAGAACAAAAAATAATTTTAGAAGCATATAAAACTTTTTTAAAACAATGTAATTTTAATTTTCAAATATATGTTCAAACGCAAAAAACAAATGCAGAAAAACATATTTCAGAAATAAAAAAATGTATTGAATATGAGCCTAAAATAGCTGAAATGGCAGAAGATTATATTGATTTAATGAAAGAAATATCTGAAGTTAGGGGGAGTATTTCTAGAAAATTTTTCATAATACTAGAAGCAAAAGAAGATGATTCTAGAATATCAATTATAACTGAAGGATTAAAAGCTTGTGGGAATATTGTTTCTAAATGTAATCGAGAAGAGATATTAAAAGTGTTTAGGAGTTGCTTCAAAAGTGACTATCAAAATGGGGTTGTATTAGGAAATTAGAAAGGTAAGCTAGTGCAACATTTTATTCAAAATAAATTTAATTCTATATCAAATGCTGATGTAAATATTGAAAAAGATTTATATCAAGTATATCCAAAAATTTTTGAAGATATTAATCCAGAATTTTTAAAATTGGATGATAAATATGTCGCGAATTTGATTGTTACAGACTATGGCAAGGAGATGGAGGGCGTATTTTTAGACAAGCTTCTTTCTTTAGAAATTGATTTGCAATTTTCAATGTTTTACGAAAAACAACAAACAGCAGAGGTTATAAAAAAAATTACTTATAACATTGGAAATACAGGTGCAGATATTAAAACATCAAATGAAAATCAAACTGATGCTGAAATATTATCGACATCATATTATGACGCAAAATATATTCGTAAACAACTGCAAATAGCTGGAGAAGATCTTTATTATATATATATTTATTTGTCTATATATTCAAATTCAAAAGAAAAATTAGTTAAAGATGTACAAAAAATAGAAGGTATAGCAAACGGAATTGGATTAAAAACTAGACGAGCGTTGTTTAGGCAGAAATCTGTTTTTGAAATGTCAATGCCTTTAATGAAGAATGATGATGATATAAAGAAATATTATAAACGAAATGTTTTAACATCTGGGATTATAGGTACATATCCATTTTTGTCAAATGAACTTTGTGATGAGTCAGGAATTCTTCTTGGAGTTAATGAATTTAATAAATCAATAGTTATGGTGGATCGTTTTGATTCAAATAAATATAAAAATTTTAACATGTGCATAATTGGTACAAGTGGCTCTGGAAAATCATATTTTAGTAAGCTAATGATTGCGAGAAGTAGATATTTAAATGTTGCTCAATATGTTATTGATCCGGAAAGAGAATATATAAAGTTATGCAACAAATTGGGTGGTACTATCATAAATTTTGATAATGGAAAAATAATAAACGTAATGGATATAAGAGAAAATTCTTCGGAAAATGGACAAGGATATTTACAAAATAAAATCAATAAACTTAATGCATTTTTTTCATTAGTTTTTCCAGATTTGTCACAAGAAGAAAAAAATATATTAGAAGAAAAAATTTTGGAATGTTATGAGCAAAAAAGTATTACGTTTGATGATGAGAGTTTATATGTTGAAGTTTCAGGTAACCAATTTATTTCAAGTAAACGCTTTAAAAAATCAACAGATATGCCTACACTTAATGATTTATATAAGCTTATTAGGAAGGATAAAAAGATAAAAAAGTTAGAAAAATTATTAAGACCATACATTGATGGCAGTATGAGATTTTTAAATGGTTATACTAATATAGAACTTTCAAATCAATTAATTGTTGCAGATATACATGATGTTGAAGAAAGTAACTTATCAATTGTAATGTTTGTCATAACAGAATTCTTTTGGGATAAAATAAAAAATTCGAAAAGTCAAAAGAAAATTCTTTATTTAGACGAGGTTTGGAGACTTATAGGAAATAATGAACATACTGCTAATTTTGTTTTTAAAATGTTTAAAACAATAAGAAAGTATGGAGGGGCGGCGACAGCAATAACTCAAGACGTTAATGACTTTTTTTCTCTAGATGATGGCAAATATGGAAAAGGAATATTAAATAATTCAAGTGTGAAAACAATTTTTCAATTAGAAGAAAATGATTTAAATGTTTTAAAGAAGAATATGAATTTGTCAGAAGAAGAAATTTATAAGATACAAAATGCGAAAAGAGGGACATGTCTGCTTTATGCTGGTTCAAATCACATGTATATAAAAGTAGAAGCTTCCAAAAAAGAACATAAGTATATATCAACGGATAGAGAAGATAATTAATGAAATAAGGGGAGTAAAGATGAAAAAAATTGTAACTGCAATGGGAAATGAAACATTAAATAATGAATTAAAAAAATATACAAAATATGATTTATATGAAAATGATTTGTATTATCAAGAGGCTGTTATTGATGTCTTGACGGAATGTAATTATGACATTCTTATTGTTAGTGCTTTGTTACAAGGACAGTTCGAGTTTGGGGAGTTTGTTGAAAAGATACGAAGAGTGGATAAAACAATAAGAATTATTGTTATAACTGATGAACTTAATGATTTCTTAAAAAGAAAATTAAATGATTGTAATATTGTAGATATATTTTTTGATGATAGAGTTGTTTTGACAGAAATAGTAGATGCGATAGATAGGGAAGAACCACTTTTACAGAAATATACAAAATTAAAAAATGAATCTATGCAAAAAGTTTTAGAAAACAAAAATGAAAGATATGAAAATAATGTAACCAGTAATAAAGATAGTAATACTGATATACCGATAATAGTTAACGAGATTATACAAAAACAAGAAGTCATTGTGATAAGTGGAACAAATGGCTCTGGAAAAAGTACAGTTGCTGCTAATTTTTCTAAGGTTCTTAGTGGAAAAACATCATCAAAAATATTGTTGATTGATTTAGATACATTGAATGGAAATCTCGACGAGATATTAGATATCCACAAAGTGCCACAAAATGTGGAAATAATACTAGACGAAAATAAAAAATGTGGATTGAATTATGCAGTAGAATTAATATCTAAAAATAGGTTTGATACAAACATTCTTGATGAAATTGTAATAAATGTAGAAGGTATTGATGTTCTTACAGGAAATACTTCGCTTCACTATTGTCAAAATGTTTTAACAGAGGAACATTATAATAAAATTCTGGAGTGTGCCAAAGAAAAATATGATTTTATTGTAATTGACACTAGTAGTAATATTTTTCTTGATTCTACTAAATGGTCACTTCAACAGGCTAGTAGAGTATTTTTTGTTACAGAGAATAATTATGTGTCTATGAAAAAAACTAGTCAATTAATTAGTGTTTTTACGGATAACTGGAAGATATGGAAAAATAAAATAGAGGTTATTATAAATAAAGAAAGAACATCTGGGGTTGAATGTGAAGTAGTTGAAAGAATTTTAAGTGATTACAAAGTAATAGGGAAAATAAGAAATGATGAAGAAAGCGATGAGTCACAATATATAAAAATATTAGAAACAATAAATTATATACCAAAACAAAGTATAATTAGTAAATTGCTTTCGAAAAGATATGTAGATTCGTTTCCAATGAAAAGTTTTTCGAGTGTTAAAGTAAAAAGAAATGAGGTAATGAGAAATGCTAATTAATCCTTTAAAAAATGAAAATGCGGTTAATAAAGTTGCACAAGATGTTAGCAAGAAGGAAGTTGTTAGTGAAATTATTTCTTTCTTGATAAATAATTATTCTGAATATTTAAGCGATGTAGATTTGAATAGAAAATTTGTTGAAAATATTGTTAAGGAAAAAGTTTATAGTGATTATTCTAATATGAATACTGATTCTACGATTAATGATATTTTAAATAGATTGTTTGGGTATCATATATTGCAAAAATATATAGATGATACGGATGTTTCGGATATCAGAGTTACAAGGTATGACAATATAATTATAAAGAAAAAAGGTGCATGGAAAAAGACAAATGAATCTTTCGATAACGAGGAAGATTTCTTGAATTTTGTCAGATATTGTATTTTGAAAAATCACGGAAAGATAACAACTGAAACACCAATTGTTGTCGTAAGTGATAGAAAAAACAATCTTAGAATTGAAGCTGGAATTGAACCTGTGAATGTGGTTTCCCCAAATTTGGTAATAAGAATACATAGACCTGAAAATTTACAAACATTAGAGGAGTTGTGTATGACAGAAATAGAGATGTTTGATTTTCAGATATATTGCTTTTTAATTAAGGCGATAAAGGCTGGTGGAAATATTATCATAAGTGGAAAAGGTGGTAGTGGTAAAACTACACTTATGAGAAATTTAATAAATAGAATACCTGAAAACTTATCTATAACTTCGAATGAAGAAACTGCTGAATTATATAGTACTCATCCCAATATTATTCAAAGAGAAATACTAAATAATAGATCTGAAGATAAGAATGTAACGCTTGCAAAGCTTACATCACATTCGTTAGTAATGTCAAACGATGTTGTTGTTATTGGAGAGCTAAAAGGGGAAGAAGCAATGGTTTTCCTTGATGCGGTGTCGACGGGACATAGAGGATATGCAACGGTACATTCCGACAGTAGCTTGAATACTATAGATAGACTTGTTACTCTTATGAAAAGAGATGTTAAAGCACAAAGTTATTCGGATAAATATTTAAGAAAATTATTAGCTATGTCAATTGATGTTGTAATTTTTATGAAAAATTTTAAGGTGCATGAGATATCGGAAGTTCTTTATAACAAAGAAAAAGATGATGTTGAATATAATCCTTTGTTCGAATTTGATGTTGAGAGATATGAAAACAATAAATCTATTGGGAAATTTAAAAAGATTAATGAACCTAAAGGAAGAATAAAAGAAAAAATATTACTTAGTTGTGAATAAAGGTGAGAGATTTTATGAATATATTACTTTTTTTATTGATAGGAATATCGATTTATCTTTTTATTGAAAGAATAAGAGAAAATAAAAGTTTAGAAAAAATAAATAAATACATAAATAAAAAGAATGAGTTGTATTATAAAGAATTTTTAAAAAATTATGAAAAAAGCAAAAAGATTAAATTGGTAGAGAAATTAAATATAAAGTATAAGATTAGCTTATTGATAGAGAGTGCTAATATAAATCAAAACATTTTAATAAATCCTGTTTCGTTAATCATATATGGAATTATTTGTTCTATTATTGTATATATACTTGCTTTTAATATCTTTAAGGTACATGGAATTGCTCTTATTATATCAGTTCCATGTGTGATAATTCCATTTGTAATAATAAAAACTATAATATCTTACAAATTACAAAAAATGGAGAAAGTGTTTTTGAATTTTTTATTACAATTAAAAAATTATACGAAAATAAGTAACGATGTTGTGGGAGCGTTTCAAAGTATTGAAACAATTGAACCGTTACAATCTTATATAAGAAAATTTAACATTGAGCTTAATAGTGGTATTAAATTTGAAACAGCGATAGAACATCTAAAAGAAAAAATAGGAATTTTAAAAATTAAAGAGTTTTTTTCGAATGTACAATATTGCTATTTGTATGGAGGAAACTTTTCATCATTAATAGATAAAAGCTATAAATCAATTAATGAAATTCAAAAAGAAAAAGCTAAACGTTTGGAAGAAACAAAAAGTGCAAGATTAGTTCTTTTGATATTGATGTTGTTAAATATAATTGTGTATATTACGTATGTTAGAAATAATGCTGAAAATTATATGATAATGAAAAATAGTGTATTAGGGCTAGGTATACTGTATTGGAATTTTATTAGCATGTGGATACTAATATATTTATCCGAAAAAGTAAAACAGCTAGATTATTAAAATTTTAATTAGGGGGGAGAAAGGTTGTGTAAAAAATAAATTTAGATATTGAAGATTTTAAAGATGACTTGAAAGAAAAAATGGAGGATGCTTTAAAAGATGAAAAATTCATGGAAGGACTTTCTGAAGTTTTAGAAAAGGACAATGTTTCTTTTAAGATTTCTACAGTAAAAGATGAGTTGAAAATAGAAGAAATTAAAAATGAAAACAAAACAACTCAAGCAGGTGAGAAAAATAATAAAGAACCTGACAAGAAGAAAGAAAATAAATTTTTAAAACTTTTGGGTTCTGTAGGAAGAGTTTTTGAGGAATTTTTTGATTCTGTTGCAAGAAAATTTCTAAAAGAAAAGTTTAAACTAAATTATTCTGTATACAATGATGGTAAAAAAGCTGTTGTTGCTGTCAAGAATAAGGACGCAAAAACATTTTGGAAGAAAGCTACTGACTCAATTTTATATATTTTCAAAAAGATTCCAGCTGAGACTAAAAAAGTTATAAAAAACACGAAGAATGTTGCTATTGATGAGATTTTTTCATGGAAAAAAGAATAACTTTCCTTGCAATAAATTATCCTATTTAGTATAATTTATGTGTTAAAGCAAATTGGTTCATGCGTAAGTTTTAGTAGAACTTTTCATGCTTATTTTATACGAAAGTTGGGATAAAAGAAATGGAAGAAAATGCAAAAAAAATAATTCATGTAGATATAGAAAAAGAAATGAAAAAATCGTATATTGACTATGCGATGAGCGTAATTGTTTCAAGAGCGCTTCCTGATGTTAGAGATGGTTTAAAACCTGTTCATAGAAGAATTTTATATGCTATGGATGGTTTGGGGCTTACACCGGAGAAACCTTTTAGAAAATCGGCTTATATTGTTGGTGAGGTTATGGGTAAATATCATCCTCATGGTGATGCTTCTATATATGATGCATTAGTAAGAATGGCTCAAGATTTCTCACTAAGATATAGATTAATAAACGGACATGGTAATTTTGGTAGTGTTGATGGTGATAGTCCTGCGGCTATGAGGTATACAGAGGCAAAAATGCCAAAAATTTCAGTAGATATGCTTGCAGATATAGACAAGAATACAGTGGACTTTATGCCTAACTATGATGAGAAATTGATGGAACCTACGGTTCTACCTTCTAAGATACCAAATCTTCTTGTGAATGGTTCATCGGGTATTGCGGTTGGTATGGCTACAAATGTGCCACCACATAATTTGACAGAAGTTGTAAATGCATTAGTTAAATTGATTGATGAAGATGATGTTACAGACGAACAATTAATGGCTGAGATTAAAGGTCCAGATTTTCCTACAGGTGCATTAATTTTAGGAAGAGAAGGTATTAAAGACGCATACAAAACAGGTAGAGGAAAAATTATTGTCCGCGCTAAAGCTGAAATTGAAGAACATGGAAATGGACGTTATAGAATTATAGTTTCAGAGCTTCCATATCAAGTAAATAAAGCTAGGTTAATTGAACATATTGCTGATTTAGTTAAAGATAAGAGGATTGAAGGAATTTCGGATTTGAGAGATGAATCAGACCGTGAGGGTATGAGAATAGTAATTGAATTAAAGAGAGATGCAAATCCTAACATAATACTAAATCAATTATATAAAAATACTCAAATGCAAGATACTTTTGGTGCAATAATGCTTGCTTTAGTAAACAATAGACCAAAGGTTTTAACACTTAGAGAGATGTTAGAGTGTTATCTAGATCATAGAAAAGAAGTTGTTGTAAAACGTACAAAATTTGATTTGAATAAGGCTTTGGCAAGAGCTCATATATTAGAAGGTTTAAAGATTGCAATTGATAATATTGATGAAATAATAAAAATTATTCGTGCAGCGTATGATGATGCTGCAGAAAGACTTATGAAACGTTTTGGTCTTTCTGAAGCACAAGCAAATGCAATTCTTGAAATGAGATTAAAAACTTTGTCAGGATTGCAAAGAGAAAAGATTGAAGAAGAATACAAGCAATTGATGGCGCTAATAGAGAGATATAGAGCAATTTTAGCTAGTGAAAAATTGGTATGTGAAATTGTTAAAGAAGAATTGCTTGAGATGAAAGACAAATATGGTGACGAAAGAAGAACACAAATCGTTAAAGATGATGGGGATTTGGATGATGAAGATTTAATAGCTGAAGAAAATACAGTTGTTGCTCTTACTCATTTTGGATATATAAAGAGAATGCCTGTAGACACTTATAAAACACAAAGGAGAGGTGGAAGAGGCATAACTGGTATTCAGACAAGAGAAGAAGATTTTGTTGAACAATTATTTGTCACATCAACACATGATATGATAATGTTCTTTACTAATAAAGGTAAAGTTTATAGGCTAAAAGGTTATGAAGTGCCTGAAGCTGGTAGAACGGCTAAAGGAACGGCAATTGTTAATTTACTACAATTAGATGGTGATGAAAAAGTTACTGCTGTTATTCCAATACATGCATTTGTTGAAGGTCAATATTTATTGATGGCAACAAAGAATGGTATTGTTAAAAAGACAGCGTTAATGGAATATAATTCTTCGAGAAAGACAGGCTTACAGGCTATTTCACTAAAGGATGGAGACGAATTAATTAATGTTAGACTTACTGATGGTGAAAGAAACATAGTGTTAGTTACACACGAAGGAATGAGTATTACATTTGATGAAGCTGATGTAAAGGCGGTAGGTAGAGTTTCACAAGGTGTAATTGGTATTAGACTTGAAAAAGATGATTACGTTGTTGGTATGGAACCTATATATCATGACAAAACTTTCTTACTTGCAATAACTGAGAATGGTTTTGGTAAGAGAACTGAAGTTTCAGAATACCGTGTCCAAATAAGAGCAGGAAAAGGTGTAATAACTTATAAAACAACACCAAAGACAGGCAAAGTAGTTGGAGTAAAAGTTGTAAATGAAGATGATGAAATAATGCTAATAACTGATAGTGGGGTAGTTATCAGATTAGAAGTACAAAATATAAGTATTTTAGGTCGTTCAACTCAAGGTGTTACTTTGATGAGAACCAGTGATGGCGGAAAGGTTGTAAGTATTGCAAGAGTTAATGAAACAGAATATTTAGATAAGTACAATCAATAAGAAAAATAATAATGGGGGTAAAAGTATGAATACTTTTGCCCCCATATTTTTTATAAAAAAATCTCACCATAAAATGGTGAGATATAAAAAATTTAAATTAATATTTTAGTTCAGCATCATATTTACTAATCCAAATACCTGTTGATGAATCAGAAGCGAAAGTAGAATCTAAAGTATAACCTTCATCAGTATAGTCTTGTAATAATTTACTGTATACAACACTTGAACCATTAGTTGTGCATCTTGGTAACCAAACTAACATACTTCCATTTGTTTCAATTTCACGTCCATCAAGTTCAGCAAGTGAAGATTTTTTAATATCTTCATTTGTGTATCCTTCAATTGTAACTTCATCAGACAACATTACATTTGCCCAAACCTTATTTTCTGCTAAATAATCGTACCATCTATTATCGTCAGCATTTGTAACAATCCATTTTCCATTTACATTTCTTACAGGAATCATTCCTTTTAATAAAACAGGTTTGTTTACACCTTTATTTACATCATACATATCATCTGATATTTCTGTTTCTTCATCACCAACAACTTCTTTTAGGTCATTAGATGAATAATATTCTTTTTCATCAACTATTACGGGTTCTAACGAAACAACTTCTCCAGTTAAGTAGTTAACAATGTATTCTTTTTCAATACTTTCTAGACTTAACTCGGCTG
This sequence comes from uncultured Eubacteriales bacterium, assembly GCA_949283575.1. Classification (GTDB taxonomy): domain Bacteria; phylum Bacillota; class Clostridia; order TANB77; family UBA1234; genus UBA1234. Next base: position 276,936 of record CASDSU010000028.1, on the reverse strand, counting down.
TTTGAGTAGGTGTTAATAGATACCAACCATCAGCATAAGTAATATTGTTAACAACTTTAGCAGAACTTGTTGTTAATGGTGTTCCTACATATTTATAACGAGTAGGGTCAATTCTGTTGGTTAATGCACGTTGTTTAATAGCTTCACTGACATTCATCATTTCTGTGTATCTGTCTGATTCATATGCTGTATCTATATTTTTTTGAACTCCATAATAAATTGTTACACCAGCTAGTACTATCATAATAACAATTGTGATTACTAAAGCAATTAACGATATACCTTTATTTCCTTTCATTTCATCCTCTCCTTTGTTCTTTCTTTAAACTAAATATTTCGACGTGTAAATAAACATAAGTTAATTATAAAGTAAAAATTTTAATCATGCAATGTAATTTTTGGATAAAAATAGTAGAAAAATTATTTCAGGAGGTTTTATGTTATCAAGTGTTTTTGGAATGTCGCTAAGCGGCATAGAAGGTAAATTAATTAATGTAGAAGTGGATATAAACAATGGATTGCCGTCGTGGGAAATTGTGGGATTACCAGATGCTAGTGTGAGAGAATCAAAAGAAAGAGTTAGGACTGCAATAAAAAATTCTGGATTTGAATTACAAAGTAGAAAAATAATTGTTAATTTGGCACCTGCGTCTACAAGAAAGGAAGGATCAGCGTTTGATCTGCCAATAGCTATAGGAATATTAAATAATATTGGAGAAATAGAATGTCCTAAAATTAACGAATATGTTTTTATAGGAGAACTTTCTTTAGACGGGAAAATAAATAAAATTAATGGTGTTTTGCCAATGTGTATAGAAGCAAGAAATTTAGGCATAAAAAACATAGTTGTTCCATATGAAAATAGGAACGAAGCGGGTGTTGTAAGTGATGTGAAAATAATACCAGCAAAAACATTAAATGAAATTGTAGAACATTTAAATAATCATAATATTATTGACAGATTTAAAGCTAATATAGAAGAAATTTTTCAAAAAAGTGAGGAGGAAGATATCGATTTTTCCGAAATAAAAGGCCAAGAAATTTCTAAACGAGCCTTGGAAATTGTTGCGGCAGGTGCACATAATTGTCTAATGATTGGTAGTCCTGGTACAGGGAAAACGATGCTTGCAAAGAGACTTCACACGATATTACCAGATTTAACTTTTGATGAATCTTTGGAAATTACGAAAATACATAGTGTTGCAGGAATTTTACCATCAAATCAGCCATTGATAACATCTAGACCATTTCGAGCACCACATCATACTACGTCTGGAATTGCTTTGGCTGGAGGTGGTCGTGTACCTAAGCCTGGAGAAATTAGTTTGGCACATTATGGCGTTTTGTATTTAGATGAGATTGCAGAGTTTGATAGGTATGCTTTGGAAGTAATGAGAAGTCCGATAGAAGACGGAAAAATTACAATTTCTAGAATGAATTGTTCGTATACATATCCGTGTAATTTTATATTCATTGCTAGTATGAATCCTTGTCCTTGCGGTTACGCTATGGATCCTAAAAAACGTTGCGTTTGTACAGATTCACAAATTCAAAAATATATGAACAAGATAAGTGGCCCATTGCTAGATCGAATAGATATTCACATAGAAGTTCCGGCTATAGAATATGAAAAATTGCATGAAAATGATAAAAAAGAAACCTCTGCTCAAATCAGAAAAAGAGTTAATATTGCTAGAAAAATACAAAAAGAAAGATACAAGGATTATGGCATCTTATCCAATTCAGAACTTACAGATAAACTTATAAATAAATTTTGTAAGTTAGATGCTATAACAAATAAATTATTAAGGCAAGCTTTTACTAAATATAGTTTTAGTGTAAGAACTTACAATAGAATAATAAAGGTTGCGAGGACAATTGCTGATTTAGCAGGAAGTGAAGATATAAAAATGGAACATGTTGCTGAAGCAATACAATATAGAGTTTTAGATAAGAACTATAAAAAATAATGAAATTTAATATAGGAGTAAATAGGTTTAATGAAAAGTGAAAACAAAATCTTAGGAAAAAAAGGAGAAAAATTAGCAAGAGAATATTTAGAAAAAATGGGATATATAATTATTGAAACTAATTTTTATTGTAGGTTTGGAGAAATAGATATAATTGCTAGATATAACGATAAGCTTGCGTTTATAGAAGTTAAAACAAGAGGACAGGATGTTTTTGGAAAGCCTGCGGAGAGTGTGGATTTTATAAAAAGGAACCGTATATATAAGGTTGCAGAATTTTATACATATATAAATGAGTTGTATGATGTGCCAATGTCGTTAGATGTAATAGAGGTTTATGTTTTAGAATCGAACAAAGTAAGAATAGCACATATAAAAAATGCTATTATAGATAATCCATATGCTACTTTTTTTAAGAAAGGATAAAATGAAACATAAAATAAAATATTTGAAGAGAGGGGATTTGAGATTCCCAAAAAACTTGGAAAACTTGCCGGATTGTCCGGATGTGATTTATGTGTGGGGAAACGCAGATATACTAAATGATTTTTCTTTGGCTATTGTAGGAAGTAGAAATTGTAGTGAATTTGGAAGAATTTTTGCAACAGACACAGCACAGAAATTGAATAAAAAAAATATTGTTATTGTAAGTGGACTTGCACTCGGAATAGATTCTGCTGCTCATAGAGGTTGTATAAATAACAAAGGAAAAACAATTGCTGTTTTGGGTGGAGGATTTGATAATATTTATCCGAAAGAAAATATTAATCTAGTAGATGAAATAATTAATAATGGTGGAGCAGTTATAACAGAATATATGCCAGATGATCCGCCGTTGAAGAAAAATTTTATAGAGAGAAATAGAATCATAGCAGCGTTATCTCAAGGAATAATTTTAATTGAAGCAAAGGAGAAAAGTGGATCACTGACAACAATAAGATATGCTAAAAATTTAAATAAAAAAATATTTGCTGTTCCTGGTGGGATAAATGATGAATTATATGAAGGGGGTAATCGAATATTAAGTGAAGGTGCTTTTTGCGTAAGGAATATTCAAGATGTATTATCAAAATTTGAAAAATATAAGCAGTATGATGTACGAAAAGAAGAGAATCTTCAGAAAGATAAAAAAATAAATGAATACGAAGAGGCAATTTTGCCAGAACTTAGAGAGATTTATAAAAATATAAAGTATAAACCTACTTCATTGGAATATATATGTTTGAATTTAAAAGAATCTACGGCTACAATTTTATCAAAATTAACACTTTTAGAAATGCAAGGATATATAATTGAACTGAAGGGAAAGAATTTTATTAGGCGAAAATTGTGATTTTTTTGTGATGAAAAAATATTGCGTATGTAGGGAAATAAAATTGATTTTGGTACTCCTAAGTAGTAAAATTATTGTAAATTGTAAAATATTTTAGGAGTGATTTTGTGAAAAAATTTTTTTTACTTTTGATAATTGTTTTTGGAATTTGTAATGTAGTGTATGCTACTGAAACAAGTGGTGAAGAAAATGATATAGATAATAACGTTGAATCATATGAAGAAGATTATGATCTGGGGTTGTATGATGATAGTGTTTCGAGCGAATTTGAGTACTTATATTTAAAAGGAACTGTTGAGGAAGTTGGAGAAGTTTTTGAGGAGAAAAATGATTATTATACTTTTTCTTATCAAGATGTAAAGGTGCATATAAAAGATCAAGGTTACAATACTACAAAAATTATAAGACATTCTCTTTCTTTTTATACAGGAATTGAAGAAATGAGCAAACCTCTTAAAAAGGGTGATAAAGTTATAGTTCATACGACGATATCTCCAGATGGAAAAATCCAAGACACAGCAATTTCTGAGAGAGATAATACGAATTATTTATTAATTATTTTGATAATTTATTCATTAGCCATTGTGATTATAGGTGGGAAAAAAGGCGTAAAAGCTTTAATTAGTTTGATGATAACGGTATTGGCAATATTTTATATAATACTTCCGAAACTTATTGAAGGAGCAAATCCTCTTGTTATAACAACAATAGTTTCTGTGGCAATAACAATAATAGTTTTATTTATCATAGCTGGATTTAATAAAAAAGCATTTGCTGCTATTTTGGGTACAACAGGAGGAATTTTAATTGCTGGAATATTTGCTGTTATATTTGGGAATCTAATGGATTTATCAGGTATTTCAGAAGAAGCGGGCACGCTTAGTCAGCAAGTTATATATGGAACTGAAGAAATGGTTAAGTATGATTTTAAAGGATTGTTATATGCAGGAATAATCATTGGTGCGCTTGGTGCTTGTATGGATGTTAGCATGTCAATAGCTTCAGCGCTTCATGAATTGAAAGAAGAAAATAATGAAATTTCTGTAAAAAGAATGCTTTCGGCAGGAATGAATATTGGTAAAGATATGATGGGTACTATGACAAATACATTGATACTTGCTTATATAGGATGCTCTATGGTATTAGTAATGTTACTTATGGTAACGGGTGATAATTTTAGACATGTTATAAATTCAGAGATGTTATTAGAAGAAATTTTAAGTGCAATAGCAGGAAGTTTTGGTTTAGTTACTACGATTCCTTTTACAACGCTAGTAACAAGTTTATTAATGGGTAAGAGATAGGGGGAAACATGAGAAATAATAATAGTGATAAAAGAGTTTCAGCTGGTGAAACGATATTATGGATGGTTATTACTGCTGCTACTGTTTTTGTAGTTACATCCTTTCAATATACTAAGATGACATTAGGAAATGATGGAGGATATGATACAAATTTATATTCAGGAGATAATTTTAAAAAATTAGAAAAAGTTTTATCAATTGTAGAACAAGAATTTTTATATGAATATGATATGAAAACACTTGAAGAAGGAGCGATTAGAGGTATGTTAGAAGCTCTTGATGATCCTTATACAAGTTATTTCAATAAATCTGAAACAGAATCGTTCTTAATGGAGTCTGAGGGAGAATATGAAGGTGTTGGTATTTATATGGCATTAGATACATCGGTGGGATTACCAATTGTATTGTTACCAATTGAAGGTTCTCCAGCTGAAGAAGCAGGAATACTTCCTGGTGATTATATAATGGAAGTAGATGGTAAAGATGTGACAGGTGCTTCTTTAGAAGAAATTTCGTCTATTATTAAGGGAAAATCTGGAAGTACTGTTAAAATGAAATTCGTAAGATATACAAATGAAGATGAATATGAAGAATTTGAAAAAATATTGACACGTAGAAAAGTAGAAATAAATTCATTTGATTATGAAATATTTGATAATGAAATTGCGTATATATCATTTAGTTCATTTGATGAAAAAGCAGATAAACAATTTAGAGATGCAATAAAAGAAATGAAAAAGACTGCAGAGATAAAAGGATTAATAATTGATATAAGAAATAATACCGGAGGCCTTTTAAGTACAGCAACAGCAATAATAGATGAAGTTTTACCAACAGGAATAATAACATATACTGTTGATAAAAATGGCAAAAAAGAATATATATATTCAGATTCTCAGACTTTAGATATTCCAGTTGTTGTAGTTGTAAATGGTAATTCTGCAAGTGCTTCTGAAATAATGGCTGGGGCAATAAAAGATTACGAAAAAGGTAATGTTGTTGGAACAACGACATATGGAAAAGGATTGGTTCAAGAATTTAAAAGTTTAAGAGACGGAACATATGTGAAAATAACAATTGCTGAGTATTTTTCACCATCAGGTCAAAAAATAAATGAACTTGGAGTAGAGCCTGATTATATTGTTGAAAATGATGAGAATGCAGAAGAAGATCTACAATTGAATAAGGCTATAGAAGTAATAAAAGAAATGATAAATAAAAAATAAATATATTACTTTAGGTATTTGACATTGATATTTCACTATGATAAACTCTAGTAAAGTTGCAAAGGTAACTAAGTACTAAAGAAAGTAGGAGGAAAGATAAGATGGAAAGAGGAAGAGTTAAGTGGTTTAATGCCGAAAAAGGATTTGGATTTATTGAGAGAGAGAATGCTAAAGACGTATTCGTTCATTTTTCAGCAATCAATATGGATGGATATAAGACATTGGAAGAAGGCACTGAAGTTCAATTCGATATAGTTGATGGTCAAAAAGGTGATCAAGCAGCTAACGTTACTAGAGTTGCAACAGTTTAATTGATTATATATAAACCCAAAAACAACAACCTCGTATTTTAAATGCGAGGTTTAATTTTTAGATAAAATAGGAGGTTACTACTAATATGGGAAATTTAAAAAAATTTATGGCGCACGTAGATATGGTTAAAATATCGTGTGTTGATACAACAGATATAGTAGAAAACGCAAGAAAAATTCATAAATTAAATCCAACACCAACAGCTGCACTTGGTAGAGTTTTAACTATGGCTACACTTATGGGAACAATGTCAAAAGGAGAAAAGGACAAGTTGACATTACAAATCATAGGTGATGGAAATCTTGGCTCTATTTTAGTTACAGCAGATTCTTTAGGAAATGTTAAAGGATATGTTTCAAATCCTCTTGCTGAAGCTGATAAAAAAGAGAATGGAAAATTAAATGTAAGTGGTATCATTGGAAACGGTGAACTTAGAGTTATAAAAGATATTGGTATTGGCGAACCTTATATTGGCAGTGTTCCACTTCAAACTGGTGAAATTGCCGAAGATTTTACATATTATTATGCTGTTTCAGAACAAATACCAACTGCGATTGCACTTGGTGTATTGGTTAATAAGGATGGTAGTGTGAAAAAAGCTGGAGGTTATATAATTCAAGCGTTACCTGATACACCAGAACAAATTTTAATGTTAATTGAAAATAGAATTGCAGAAAGTACATCTATTACTGATATGTTAGAAGCAGAAAAAAGTTTAGAAGAAATTGCAACATATATTTCTGATGATTTAAATACATATGAAGTTGAAACGAGAGAAGTAAATTGGAAATGTGATTGTTCAAAAGAAAGAATGCAAAGAGCAATTTGTAGCATGGGTAAAGATGATATAGAGGAACTTGCAGAAGATGAACAAACAGAAGTTGTGTGTCATTTTTGTAATTCGAAATATGTTTTTTCGAAGAAAGAAATACAAGCAATGATTTCAAACGAGAAATAAGAATATAAAATATTGACGTTATATAATTGTTAATGATATACTCGCATTGAGCGTAACGTTATAATACTTACCGACCACTTATTAAGGAGGTGCCAAGTAATGCAGGAACGTTACTACATCCACAAGGTTGATCTGAAAGGATTGGTCAGCCAAGACTTTGAACATCTCCTGCAGACCAAGAAAATGCAAGGAGAAAAAGTCTGCATTGTCATGGAACTGGACAACACATTCGATGAATGGGACATCGAGAAGTATGTCGAAGCTTTCGAACGGCTGAGTCCGGATCGAATTCAAATCACAGTGAATAGAGACATCCTTTCTAAGCCCACACTTCGTCAGATAGTGGAAGTTGAAGGAGCACTCAGTCATTTTGCCAACTTTGATCGGTACGATGAGAAAGCAAAATGTCAGTACTTCACTGCGGGTCAGATGGAAATTCTTTTCTGGGATGAACCTGCATAACTTCTCTTGCAGATGAGTAGAAATGCTCATTGGCCAGCTTTGAAATATTTGCTAGGATAGCTTAAAAGGCTAAACGATAAATATTTCAAAGCTGGTTTTCTATTTGTTAAAAAATAATTTAAAAAACTATTGAAATGTTTTAATAAAGATGATATATTAATGCACGTACCAAGTTTTCAGGTGATTTTTAGAAAAATGTTTGTTAATAGACAAGAGAATCTTTGAAAAAATATATGTAAAAACTTTTGAAAAAATTTATATTTTTTGTTGACAAATATTTAATCTTAAAGTATACTTAAAAAGTCATCTGGATATGATGAAGTGGGCGCTTAGCTCAGCTGGGAGAGCATCTGCCTTACAAGCAGGGGGTCATAGGTTCGAGCCCTATAGTGCCCACCACTTTTATTTAAATAAGAAAGCAAGCTTTGACCAATCAATGCTCTGCAAAATTCAATATGGCCTGGTAGCTCAGTTGGTTAGAGCGCTAGCCTGTCACGCTAGAGGTCGAGGGTTCGAGCCCCTTCCAGGTCGCCATTTTAATTTATAAAATGGTTATTTTTTTATCTAAAATTTAATATGCCTATTTAGCTCAGTTGGTAGAGCAAGGGACTGAAAATCCCTGTGTCCGTGGTTCGATTCCGCGAATAGGCACCAGCTTTTTAGATGTTCTTGCGTGGAACATCTAAAAAAATATCTAAAAAACGTAAAATGTATTTGTGGTTTTCCATAAGTACATTTTTGTTTTAAGTAGAAACTGATGCGAAAGCTGTAGCAATGGTATCTGCCCCTTCAATTAAACGTTTTGTATCTAAATGTGCATAAATATTAGCAGTCGTATTATAGTTGGAATGACCAAGCCATAACTGAATTTCTTTCATATCTATGCCTCCCTCAAGCAAGACACTAGCACAAGTATGTCTCAAATCGTGAAATCGAATTTTTCTTAAGTTACGAGTATTTAGCATTTTAGTGAATTAGTGCGATACATAGTCAGGTGAAATTATATTGCCAATAGGATCTACACAAACATACCCCAAATATTCTGTTCCATAACTGTCTTTACAAAGCTTTTTATTTTCTTCTTGTTTTTGTTTTAATTCTTTGAAATATTCTTCCATAAATGGTACGAGTGGTAAAGTTCTAATACTAGATTTCGTTTTAGGTGTATCTCTTTTGATGATTTTCTTTTCCCCATTTTCTGATACATCTAAAATAACATGATTGATGGTAATCACTTTTGATTCAAAATTAATTGCACTCCATCTAATTCCTAAAACTTCACTTCTTCTTAATCCATAGTAGCAAGCAATGACTACTGGTATTTCTAATTTTGTACCTTTTACAGCATTTAAAAGTGTCTTTACTTCTTCTTTTGAATAAAAACTAGCAATATAAGGTTCTTTTTTAGGCTTGTCTACTTTATCAGCAGGATTAGAAATAATTAAATCTGTTTTAACTGCATATTCTAAAGCTTTTCTTATATTTGCATGATAATGTAAAATAGTATTCCCGGAAAGTCCTTCATCAGTCAAGTATTGATAAAAATCTTGAATATCATGAGGTTTAATATTACTTACCGTAATATCTTTATCTTCAAAATATGTAGACATTCTACTATTGATAATCTTTTTATAACCAAGATAAGTTGTTTCCTTAAGAGATGCCTTCATCATTTTTAACCATTTTCTCATATAATCTATAAATTTTAAATTTGCTTCAACAGGACATTCTGTATTGATTTCTTTTTGAAATTTGTCTTTTATTTTTTCTAATTCTGCTTGTGCTTTCTTTTTGTTGCCTTTTATTGCTTTTACTTTTGTGGAAACCCATTTTGTTTTCCACTTATTATTTTCTTTATAACTTAGAACTGCTTGATATATATTATTTTTAATTTGTAAGCTACCTGTTACTTCTATCATTTAAAACTCCTTCTAATTTCTATAACAGTTTTGATTTAACTTACTATTGATAGAAACATCATATCACTTAAGTAAGTAAAAATCTACTTTTATGATTTAGATTGATTCATTAAATATGAAATGACATGTGCTTTTGGTATTTTATAAGCTCTACCAACTTTAAGTGATTGTATTTTTCCTTTTTTCACTAACCTGTAGGCAAGAGTAATTCCTATATCAAGCATTTTTGTAAGTTCTTCAACGTTTACTACATCTGGATAATTAGTAAACATTAATTTGTATAAATTATTATTAGTAATTGTAGTATCTTCTGCAACTACACTATTTTCTTTTAATTGGTTCATAAAAATCCTCCTTTTTATACGAAAAAGAACTCTATTAAACCAAATTAATAGAATTCTTTAAGAACTGTGTACAAATTTCTTTTTATAATTTTGCACACCAATTTTTGCATCTCTACGAATGATTTTAGGTAAATCAATTGAGCCTCTTAAATTCTTGTCTAAAAGAGGATTACCACTTTTACCAACATGATAAGCGCTCGAAATCCATTTAGCAAGAGCTTCATCAGATATTTCATTATTGGAATGTGAAAGTAATCTAATGTCACTTTCTAGTTGTGCTTGTAATCTCTCGTAATCTTCTTTATCTGAATTATCAGTTTTCTTTTTTGGATGCGATTTATTATATATTTTATTATATTCTTTTTTCTTTTGTTTAGATTGCATTGTCCTATAAAGCTTTTCATCTGAACGTCTTTCATCTTTGTTAACTACCTCTGAAATAGAAGATTGGCTTATTTTTAATTTTTCAGCAATAGCTGTTTGAGTAAGGTGTTCTTCGTAGAAAAGCCTTAATATTTCGGTTTCTTTGTCCATTTTAAATTTCTCCTTTCTTTAGTGATAATTTTTACTCGCCTATTTTTAGATATAGTTATCCTATAGGCTTGTTGCTGACAATATTTTAATCGTAAGTGAGAAATATTATTGCCAACGAACTATTGTTATAGTATAATATAATTAATAATAAGTCAATACAATTTTATAAAAAAATATAATTTCTCACAAATATTTATTTAAAGTGCCTAAATTAACAAAGAAATGGGGAGAATAAAGTGAATAAAGAACAATTTGAAAAATATCCAGATGGATTTTATATGTGGTTTTCAGGAGAAAAAGAATATTATGTTACAGCACTTTGGCAATATCACTCAAAGATGATAGATAAAAAAGGTGAAAGACATATTAAATTAGAGAAAGATATTACAAAAACTAAAGCATCTAACAAAAAGGCTCAATATTTTGTTCCTTATCTTGATAATCCGTTTTCAAATAAATTAGGAACATTATTATTAGATTTTCTAAACGCTGATTTCTCAATGTTTGAAAATGCGTATAATACTTTCTTTTATAAATACGGTTTTAGCTTTATTGCTAATAAATATATTGAAAAGTTAGACAGTGCAAAAGAAAATGAAATATATCTATCGATGTATGAACATTATTCTATGAATACTTTCTTTTTTAGAGAGTGGCAAATAGTATACAGAAAATTTATAGACTATGTATACAGTTTAGGAGATTATAGTAATAGTAAAAGTCGCAACTATAATAAAATGGCAAAATTCGAAGCCTATGCAATCATGGATGATGCAATTTGCAGAGATTCAAAAAATATTGAAATAAAGTCTGATAACTATTTAGAAAGACATTATTTAACACGAGATATTGATTCAGTTGAAGAATTAACAGAGCTAATTGAGAAAAAAGATTCAAGATTTATTTCGAATGATGTTTATTTCTTTAAAGATTTAGGAAAAGCTATATTTATGGATTTTAAAATGCTAGTAATGAATGACAATATTGCAGTAAAACAATGCAAAAATTGTGGAAGATATTTTCAGCCTGTTAATAGACACACAGAAGTATATTGCAGTTTACCTAATATTGATGGTTCTCCTACTTGTAAAGAAAAAGGAGCTGGAGAAACTTATAGAAAGAATATTAAAGAAATAGATGGACTATTAACTTATAGAAGGACTTATCAAAAAAGAATTATGGAAGTATCTAGAAATAGAGAAAATACAGATTTAAAGGATAAATTTGATAATTGGAAGAAAAAAGCACAAGAAAAAATAAAAGCATTTAAAGAAAATAGGATAAGTGAAGATGAGTTGAATAATTGGATGCAAGCGAATAAAGATATATAAAATGAATTTTGCCAACGGCATTGGCAAAATTGCCATGGTCTCATAATATGTTATTATTAAATAAAATTAAAGATTTAGAAGTAAGAACTTGGTATGCAGAAAAATGCTATGAAAATGGTTGGTCGCATACTGTCTTGGATCATCAAATAGATTCTGGTGTATATGAGAGACAAGTTTTAGCTGATAAATTAACCAATTTTAACGAGAAACTTCCAGCAATTCAAAGTGAATTGGCAAGAGATATGCTGAAAGACCCGTATATATTTGAGCTTGAAGGTATTAAAGATGAATATATAGAAAAAGACATAGAAAATGCAATGCTTGAAAAAATAAAAAATGTACTATTAGAACTAGGCAAAGGTTTTAGCTTTGTTGGAAATCAATATAAAATCTCTACTGAAAATCAAGACTATTATATTGATATGCTTTTCTATCATTTAGATTTGAGATGCTATATTGTTGTAGAACTAAAAAATACGGAATTTAAGCCAGAATATGCAGGACAATTAAGTTTTTATGTAACAGCAGTAGACGAAACACTAAGGAAAGATGTTGATAATCAAACAATTGGATTACTTCTTTGTAAAGGAAAAGATAAGTTATCTGTTGAGTGGTCACTAAAAAGCACTAATGCACCAATAGGAGTGTCGTCTTACGAAATAGAAAAAGTTTTGCATAAAGAGGTTTTGGACTTATTGCCTACAGAGGAAGAAATTAATTTGCATATTAATATAGATAAAGAAGATAAATAGAAATATTATGTAAGAGAATGAAGAACATCTTATATGTAATAAAAATAGATAATAAATAATATAAAAGAAACGAGGTAAGTATTATGGGGTTTCAAGAACTTTCTAATATGTTTCAAAATGAAGGCATACCCGAATCAGTTGTAGACAAAATTTTGAATGAGAAATATCAAGAATTTGACAATGCTGAAGATTTGAAATACATATATGGACAAGCTGGAAATTACCAAGATATTCTTCAATACTTAGCTGACGGATATTTAATTGAAGATTTATCTGGCTTAGGTGTGCGACAAGAAAATATACAAATGTTTTTGGACTATTTAAAGGCTAATAATCTAACCGTAGAAAACGCAAAGGCTATTAATCAGTACAGTAATGGGAGTAATATGATTTTATCATTAAGAAGAGGTACTGCATCTAGAGAAGATATTAAAGCTGGAATTATGTCTGATTTAACTATTGGACTTGAAGAAAAACGGTATAGTAGATTTAGAACAAATAAAAGCTTTTGTACAAGGGTTAGATTACTCAAAACCTTTGTACGAAAATTATCAATATTCTAAACAATATTTAGCAGAACGTGAAATACCTAAAAATAGTTTTGCTACAGTAAATAGTGCAATAAAGCATATGAATTCTTTACAACATATTGATGAAACAATATCTCAACTTGATGATGCTTTGTCAAAAGCTAGACTTCCAAAAGCAATGAAAGTATATAGAGCAATAAAAACGAAGGGTAATATAGATTTAGAAACTTTAAATCAAAATTATGCAAATAATGAGGGATATACTAGCACATCTCCATTATACGATTCATCATTTGCCAAGTACGATGATTATAATATTGTAATTGAACTTTATGCTCCCAAAGGTACCAAAGGTGCATATATAACACCATTATCCGATTACGATACCGTTGAACAAGAAGTATTATTCAGTTCAAATCATATACATTTTACAGATATTCAGTATGGAGTAATCGATAAAAATGGCAAATCAAAAACAGTGGTAAAAGGATTTTTGCTTAGCAAGGAAAGAGAATGTTATGAAGAATTAGAACAAACAGATGATCCAAAAGTGTCAGAAAGCACTGTGAACAGTCAAAGTTTAGAAGAATTTTCAAGACTAAAGCAACTAATGCAAAAGAAAAAAACTTTGACAAATATATTAGGAAAAATGAGAACAAAATTAGAAGAATTACAACAGTCTAGACAGCATAATGGCGTAAGGAGAGATTCATATGAAAAATAATAATTTAATGGAAATTGGCATCATATCTAAAATAAAAAGGTGGTTAAACCAATTTTTTCATAAGACTTACAATAATCAAAATGTTTCTAATACAGAAATACATGGTAAAAGTTTAAATCAATTAGTTAGCCAAAAAGAATCTCAAAATATATTTGATAAATATAGATACATTGAGAATAGACGTCAATATTTATTAAAACTTCAAAAAAAGCTTGAAGGTAATACTATTTCGGAAAATGAACTCAGTGATAAAGATAAAGCTGACTTAGAAAAATTGTATATTGAACAAATTAGTGAACTTCAAAGAGCTATTCATAATATAGGTATGAAAATAAAAAAACTACAATAGTTTACTTGATGTGGAATATACCATTGAATGTTAAATATTATAATTAACAAGTATTTTGTTTTAATGACAAAAAATATTAGTAAAATTATAATTATATATGAAAAAATAAGATTTGTGTTAATTAATAACGCAAATCTTTTATATGTAAAACACTAAAAAATGATTTTAATTATAAATTTAAATTATCTTTCTTGTTCATTTTCTATTTCTTCTAAAGTTTTGCTCCCAAGCTTTTGTGCTATTTTTTCATCTTTACTACAAGCAAAAATTTCCATAGCTTTTTTGTTGCCTTTTTCTCTTGATATAATACTTAGCTCTAAGCCATTAGGAAAGCTACAATGACCACTAACTTGTAAAGGAATACCAACAAATCTACCATCTTGGGTTCTGCCAGAAGTTGTTTTGTCAAATATTGTTTTTGAATAATCAGTTTCCCATTTAACGTTAGGTAAATCACGAATGTTATTTTGTCCATCTATAGTGCAAGCAATTAAATTAAATTCGTTATCTGAATTGTTTAAATAATCACGTACCTTTAAAAAAGCAATTTGATATTTTTCTTTAACACCAAATTTTTTATTTAAAATTACAGCATCTTCTAGTCCATATTCTAATTCGTCACAATAACTTTCTAATGATGTTCTTATACTTCTTTTCATAACAAACAACCTCCCCATTTTACAAAAAATTTCAATTATTTATGTTAATATTTTACCATATTCTACATGATTTTACAAGATGCCTATTTTAAAGAAAAAACCTGCATTCCCAAAGGGAACACAGGAAAAAGAAATCTTTATTTTTGTTCTTCTTCCAGCTTATGCTGGGTTTTGGATACGAATGAACGGAAATATCTTACGACTTCCTCCAGCTTTCCTTCTTCAGTCAAACATCCATTCTTCGAAATTCTTTGGGCATATCCGTTGCGAATCAGATATTCGGCACGGAAATACTTAAAAATCTCATCAGGTGTACACTTGACGTCATAGGTCTGATGAAGATAGCGCGCCTGCCAGATACCATCATGAGTCAGATACTCGTGATTATAGTCATCACGGTCGCTCCAAACCATAATTTTATCCTCATTGATGCCAAATGCCTTTTCAAAGGCCTTGATAATAATATCAGAGGCATCTTTGGCTTCTTTTGCAACAGGAACCAAACCATTCAACATCAGTATCTGATCAACCGTCATATTCATAATATCCATTGTATTACCCTCCAAAATTTTGTATAGTCAAATTTCTTGTTGCCTTCGCTGAGGGTATAGTACAAGAAAACTTGCTAAATATATTTTAACACAAATTTACATAATATTCAATATTAACACTGCAAAATTCATCTTTTTATGATGATTATGCTTACATTTCTATTTCGTAATCTTCTCTTTCTTGTGCTTTGATTTTTAATTGGTTATCAATATTGAAATCTATATCACATTCTTTTTCAAATTTATGGATGATTTCTTCTTCTGATTGAGCAGAGAGTTTCCTACAAACCCAAGTAATAAAAGATTTAATAGTAGTTTTTATATTATCAAGAGCCTTTTCAAACTTTTCAATTTGCTTTTTTAGTCCTTTAATTTCTTTTTGATATTTATTATTTAACTGGCTAATTTCATTTTCGTAATCAAATTTCAAGTCAAATTCTATATTCGATATTTTTTCTTCTAGTTCATTACATTTATTCTTAAGATTAATATTTGTATTTGTTAAAGCGACTCTTTCTTTTTCAAATTTTTCGGCTTTTTCTATAAGATTTGATTGTTTAGATAATTCTTTATATAATGATAAATTATCTTTATAAAGTTCTTGTATTAGCTCATCTTTAGGTTTGATTATTTCGTTTTCTATCTTTTCATCTCTATTTATCATAATTTTCTTAATATCTTTTATATCAGGTGTTTCAGGAAGTTCTAAATTGATATTGCTCAATAATTCTTTTGTGTTTTTGTAATTTGTAACTTCTTTATATTTTTCAACACTTAGATGTTCTTTTTCGCTTGATGTTCCACGTTCTAGGTTGAAATTATTATTTTTTATATAATTATAAAATGCATCTTGTAAATCTCTATAGCTATTTTTAGCTTTCCAAAATTCGCTACACGCAATTTTATCTATCTCTATACCTTGTTTATTCATGGTATGTACTACTGGTATAAAAACTAAATGCATATGGGGAGTTTCCTCATCCATATGCACTACAGCAGATAAAATATATTGTTCCTTTAAATCTTTATATTGACACATAAAATCATAAGCTGTTTTAAAATATCTTTTTGTTTCCTCATCTTCAATTTCTTTGAAGAATTTATTATCGGAAGTTATTATGCATTCACAAACTATATTACTAACTTCTTTTATTTGACCTTTTAAGTTTAATTCTTTTTTGGTTCTTTCAAATTCTTTTTCATAACTGAATAGTGGGACTTTTAAATGATAGTTCAAAATAGTACGTTCTTTATCTATATTTTTATTTGAATAATTTATATTTTTTCTTTCATTATGTCTGTATATTCCTTTTAAATTTGCTTTCTTGTATTTCTCATTTCGTATTATTGCATAACTCATAATATCACCTCTTTTCTGAATTTTAGAAACACCCGAAGGGAAGTGTTGTAACACACTACAACACTTTTTTCAAAGTGTTTACGGTGGCAGGGAAAAACTTTTTCCCTTGCATCCCTTTTTGAGAAAAAAGCATTCTGCTTTTTTGCTTTTACTTCAGCTCATCTACTGAAACCAGAGGGAAGGAGCTTAAGTAAATTAGGTGCAATAATCCCATTTGTAAAAAAAAGAATTATTGCACCTATATGTAGAAACCGTCGGTCAGTCGCCTCATTTCATAGGTAGTCTAGAATGTAACACCTGTTACTATAATTGCTGATGTTTTTAGAACATCAATGTTCATACTTGTCCAAACTTTTTACAATTATAAATCCACACCAAGCTTTGCCACCGAATACTCTTTTATTATTGTGAGTCTTTGTTCTAAAATCTCACTAACGCACTTTGTATCAATAGACTATTAATACAAATACGGATTGACTTGTTGCAACGGCTCATCACACCTATCACTTTTTAAGAGTTTGTGGCATTTCTCTGTATAACAAAAAACTACCTATAGCTAGAAACTACAGGTAGTTTTTTAGTTTATTTAATTAAGCCTTAAAATCGATTTTAAGACAGTTTGTTTTATGTGGAAGAATTTATCTCATACATAAATTAATTCTTGATTTTTTGCCTAAAATATCTTAAAGAAGAATAAATTACTGTTATAGAAATTCTTTAATTTATCAATAGTAAGAAGTTGCATCTAAAAAACATCTAAAAAATTTAAGAGTAAAGTTGCAATTTTATCTTTGCTTATTTTTAGATGTTTCTGTTTGAAATATAACTGTAAATGGCTAAATACCAACATTTTAAATATTATTATTTATCAACTAATATATCTAAAAATCAATTAAGCGAAAAAACTGAAAATCCCTGTGTCCGTGGTTCGATTCCGCGAATAGGCACCATAAAAAATACACAGCAAACGCTGTGTATTTTTTTGTATATTTATTCGTATAAAGTTGAGAGCATATTATTGTTTCTTTAATGTGAGATGTAATTCTTGATAAGAGGGATGGTGGAAAAGGGACAAATTTCTCCGTCTCTTTTGTCCTTTTTGTCTTAGGGAAATATGCATTTAGCTTTTTTTGTTAAGTAAATTTTTCAACTTAGTAATAATTATGAAATTTTATTGAAATGAAAATTTAATATTTGACTACTAACTTCATTACTCAAAAATCTAAGAAAAACGTTCCGTAAGTATATTTTGAACGTTTTTTTTAATAGAGAACTCTTATATATATACACGCGTGCGTGCGTGTATAGACATTGATTTTTTTAAATGTTAAAACATTATCAAGAGTATTTTACAAAAGAGAATTGATACTGAAGGAGGAAGTTTTAATGAGCTACATTCAGAAAAAGAAAGGAAGACAAGGCCGGAATATCGATGATATCACTTGTTGTTACGGTAATTGTTGTTGTCATTTTGGCAATGATGATTATACAAACGTCAAGTAGCTTACCAAGCGATGCAACGTATGTTAAGTTCGCTGAAGAACTTACAAGTGTTGAAGGTGCTATCGAGTCTATCAGAACGCAAAATGCAGGAAAAGGTGACTCGGAAGAACAGATAAATGCTGGGTTTAGAAAGGTAACATTAAGAAACGCACCTGGTGGCTTTGAATCCTTTGATTCAGTTGGTGTTGATACAACTGGATACATAGTAGACCTAAATATCATTGGATATGGTAATGCTGCGTTTGGACAGGATTATGATGAAGGAAAAACAGAGATTGAATTCTTAAAGGATGATATTTATGTTTATGACGCAACAGGTACGGTATACTATGCGAAAGGAATTGAATATAAGAGCGAGATAATACATACTTTGCTTGAAGGTATGGATTTGGGATTAGAATCAACCGCAGATGGTCCAATTATTACAAACGTAACTGTTACAAGTGGAGAGTTATTGGATGGTACTAAGACGAGTGGAAAAGCAAAGATAACAATTAGTGCTTTCCCAAGGTACAGCGGTGATTTGACAGTAATGGTAAGAAACATTATTGCGGAGAAAATGCCAAATGGAACTTTTGTAGCTCAAGTTTCAAGAAATGGTATTTATACGATTGTTGTAACAGAAAAGGACGGCGGAAGAACAATTCAAAGAGTAAATGTTACAGGAATTGTTGAAATGAACGAAGTTCCTTCTAACTTATCAATGGTTGTAAATAGTGGTGAAGGTTTCACTACTCAGCGTATAGTAGATATCATATTAAGAGCAGATGGCGCTACAAAAATGATGATTACAAAAGATAATCCATTAAGACCTACATCGTCTGATGATGGTTGGATAGATTATAAAACAAATATTGAATTTGATTTAGGAAGTACAGAAAAGAGAATAACATTGTATGCTTGGTTTAAAGATGAGTTTGCAAATGTAACTGATCAAATTGTAAAAGCAACAATAGTATATGATAAGACACCTCCATCAATAACAAAACCAACAGTTATTGAATCGGGACCATATGTAATTTTGACAGCAAACCAAAAAGATAACATTGCAGCTGATACATACTTATTATCTAAAACAGAATATGGATATAGAATCTATGATGGCGTTGGTGGATATGAAGATGATTATACATGGCAGAATGGAAACTTAATTGGACCTTTGACAAACAGAGTTAAGTATGAATTTGTAACAAGAACAGTAGACGAAGCTGGAAATAAATCTGTGTCAGAACCATCAGTTCATACAGTAGCTTACGATTATATAATAAACTTCGACTTACAAGGTGGCACAGGAAATGTTGAAACAGTGTATGCTTCAGCAGGAGATTCAATAGAAATATCTGTAGAAAATCCGACAAAGATGGGATATGTATTTGTTGGTTGGTCAGAAAAACAAGATGCATTACCTACAGATGAAGTAGATGTAATAATGGAAGGAGAAAAATACACTCCAACAGGAAGCGATGTTAGAAAAACATTGTATGCAATATGGTCGCCAAGAACAGATATGGAATACAAAGTACATCACTATGTAGAAAGACAAGACGTACTTGGTGAATATGAATTGAAACTGACAGAAACATTTACAGGTACAGTTGGAAGGCTCGCTTATGCAACACCGAAAACAGAGGGAGATTTCTTTGGATTTGTTGAAAATGAATTTCACAGTCAAAGACTTGGTATGGCAGAAATTAAGGGAGATGGATCAACTGAATTAAGATTATATTATTATAGAGGAAAATTTAATTTAACAGTTTTGGGAGAAAATGCATCAGTAATTGGAACAATGGTAGATGTCCCATACGAAGCTGAAGTTCAAATTTCTGCAATACCTAATAGTGGTTATGATTTCGATAGATGGGTAATCGAAGGAACCGTAGAAAGTTCAGAAGATTATAAAAATTTTGTAAATGAACATGGAAGATGGAGTCAAAATGCTACGTTCAAAATGTTAGGAAGAAATACAACAATAATAGCTAAAACGGGAATTCAGAAATTTGCTATTACATACGAACTTAACAGAGGAGTTCTACCTGTAGAAAATCCAACAGAATACACAAGAGAAACTCCAGCATTTACACTTAATAATCCTACAAAAACAGGTTATGTATTCGCAGGATGGACAGGAACAGATTTAATACAAAATACAATTAATGTTACTGTAGATCCGTTAACATTAGTAAACATACAAGATAGACATTATGAAGCAGTATTTGTACCAACAGATGATTTGTTGACTATTACTGCAAATCCTTCAAAACCAACTAATACAACAGTAAGAGCAATAATCGAATGTTTAGATCCAGCACTTAGACTTGAATATAGAGTTGGAAGTGAGGGAACATGGGATATGTATGTATCTTCAATACCTATAAACGAAAACACAACAGTATATGCAAGGGTATTAGATGATGGAATGATAATAGACGAAGAAGCGCTAGTAATAAACAATATAGATACTGTTTCGCCTGAAATATTAGATATATCGATTTCGGAAAAATGGAATCCAGGAAAAGAATTACTAGTAAAAGTAACAGCAGAAGATAATATAGAAATTAAAGGATATGCAGTAACAACTACAAATATAGAACCACATGAAGAAAGTTATGAAACAGGAAAAGATGAGATCGAACTAGAAGACGGAATTAACTATATTTGGGTATGTGATACTGCTGGAAATGTTGTATCGAAAGCAGTTCATGCTTGGGATATAAGTGAAAGGGAAAACGGAGAAATATATGCATTCTTAAAAGAAGAAAAAGAATTGATAATTGTAGGAACAGGAAAAACAAAATCATATCAAGAAAGTAATATTCCATATCAATTCTATAAAGAAAAAATTGAAATAGTTAAGATAGAAGAAGGTATAACAATACTTGGAAATCATATATTGTCATCAATGAAAAAAGTTAGTGAAATATATTTTCCTAGCACTTTAAGTGAAATAATGGAAGATTCGATGTTATATACAAATAGATTCGAGAAAATTGAAATAGCAGAAGGAAATGATTATTTCGCATATGATAAATATACATTATATGATAAAGACAAAACAATGATATATATACATTCAGCGGCTGATGAAGGAATTGATTATATAGTACCTACAACAGTTGAAACAATTAAGAAATTTGCTTTCTATGATAATGACAACTTGAACAAAGTAATAACTACAAGTAATCCAACTGTAGGTGAAAGCGCTTTTGAAGATTGTGATGATTTATATCAAATAGATGGAGAAATTGGTGGAACAACTATAGCGGTGAGAGCGTTTGCTGAATGTCAAAATCTACACCTTATAACGTTATCATCAGAGTTAAAAGATTTAGGTGCAGCATCATTTGCTAATACTGTAAAATTATCTGTATTGGAAATTCCTAAATCACTTGAAACCATAGTTGATGAAATAGCAAGTCAAAAAGGTGTATTCGCTAATATAGGTGTATACAACGAAGGATCATTTCCAAAAGGTGTTATAAGATATTACCAATCAACAAAAGTAATACATACATATGCAACAAAATATAGTACAGAAGCAATATTTGAAATGATAGATGATATAGCACCAGAATTTGTGAAATTAGGTATTACGTCACCACAAACAGGAACGTATGCAAGAGAACAAGAAATAACGATAGTTGCAGAATTCTCTGAAGAGTTAGGCATAGATGAAACAACAGTTGTACCAGAACTAGTAATAAAAATTGGAGATGGAGAAGAAAAAGAAGTTGCAACAGCAGTAATCGAAGGAAATAAGATTACATACACATACATCGTCACAGAAGAAGATGAAGGAAAGCTAGAACTAGTAAGCTATAAAGGAAGCGTACAAGATTTAGCAGGAAATAGAACTGATGTAGATGTTACAGCTATGACTGGTTCGGAAATAGTAATTAATACCGCTATAGAAATGTATGAAGATGACGAAATCGAGTATTTTGCATTATTGCAAGAAGCAATAGATGCAGCAAGAACAGATGGCACAGGAAGAACAACAATAAGATTGTTAAAGAACATTGATGAAAACGTTTCAATAGCAGCGAATAAAGATATTATATTGGACTTAAATGGCTTAAAATTGACAACGACTGAATCAGCACCGGTAATTATAAACAGAGCAAAATTAGAAATAAATAGTTATGGAACATTAACTTCTGAAGGCATACTTGTAAAGAATGAAGGAAATTCTACATTAACAGTATCACATGTTACATTAGAAACACTTGGAGCAAATCAATCTGCAATTACAGGTGAAGTAAATTCTGTAATAAACATAGAAAACGTAATTGTAGTATCAAAAGGTGTAACTGTTGAAACAAGAGGAAAATTAAACGTAAATTCAGCAAGTATAATTACTGAAACGGGTCCTGCAATTAACTTAATAGGAACAGCTCAAGCTATATTAACAGATGCTACAATTGAGTCACATGTAGGTTATGCAATAAATATTTCTACAGAAGCGACTGTTGAAATATCATCAGGAATTATAACAGCAACTGGTGGAGTAGCAATTAACAACAATAATATATTAAAACTATTAGATGGTTGTCATATAGTAGGAACTGGAGGAATAATTTCAAACAAAACACTTGAAATCTATGATGCAATAATTGAAGGAACAGATGGAGAAAAAAGTGCAATAGAGAATATGGGAACTGTTAAAATGTATGGTGGAAAAATAACTTCTGCTACAAATATTGCTGTATTAAATGTATCAGGAACATTTGAAATGAGTGATGGATATATTGAGGCAACAGGACTATCGAAAGATGCCGTAAGAAATAATGCAAGTGCACAATTTATAGTTACAGGTGGAGAAATTACGTCAGATACTGGAAATTCAATATATAATTTAGGAATTGTAAATATTTCAAATAATGCAATATTGACATCAAGCGGAAGTGCAACCATAGATAATAATGCACAATTAGTAATTTCAAATGGAACTATTAATGCATTGTCTTCAAATGGATCAATAATTATGAATAGAGAAAATGCAGAGATAACTGGTGGAAATTTTGTATCAAAAGGAACCGATGGAATAATTAATTCTTCATCTGGAAACCTTTATATAGGAAACGCAAATATAACAGTAGTAAATCAAGAGGGTGCAGCAACAGGAATAACAACAACATCTCAAGACGTAGTAACAATAAAAGATGTTAGATTGACTGTAAGGGGAGATGCTGGCGATTCAATAGGTATAATGATTGGAAAACAAACTAATGTAAAAATAGAGTCAACGATAATTGGAAGTACGTCGCTTGCTGGAATAGGTTATGGAATATATAATGATTCTGGTAATGTAACGATTGGAAATAATCAGGATGATATTTCTGAAACATCTCCTTATATAGCAGGAAATAATATTGGATATTATTCATTAGACGGATATTTAAATTATTATGACGGAAACTTTGTTGGTGAAGAAAAACAATCTATAGTAGGTGAAGTAACAGATAAGCCTTACAAAGCATATATAGAATACATATTAGATGCAGGAGAAGAAAAAACAGTATTAAAAATGGATATTGAAGCACCAACAAATGTAAATTTAATAGCAAGCACAACAGAATGGACAAATAAAATAATTACAATCTTTGGTGAAGGTACGGATGAAGGCTCAGGAATAATAGAATATGCAATAACACATACAGAAACAGAACCAGCAAGTAATGAATGGATTAAACTTGATGAGCCACAAAAAGAATTCTCTACGACATTTACGGTAACAGAATGTAATAAATACTATTTACATGTAAAAGATCAAACAGGAAATGTTACTGTATCAAATTCTGTAGAAACAAAATATGATGCAATTGCACCAAAAATAGATAGTATAGAAAAGATACCATCTGCATGGACAAGTGGAGACGTAACAATAAAATTAAATGCGACAGACACAATATCAGGAATAATAGGATATGAATTTAGTAAGGTATATCATGATTTAAATACAAAAGGAGAAGGATATGCATCAGTTGACCCAGCAGCGGAAACAATCGAACAAACATATGTATCAGATAATGCAAAAATCTACATATATGTATATGATCAAGCTGGAAATGTAGCATATGACGAAATAGAAATAGACAACGTAGATAAGATAAAGCCAACAATAAACGTTGAATTTGTAGAATATAAGACAACTGCTGCGGTAGTGAAAGTAACAGCGAAGGATTATGAAAGTGGAATTGATTCAATATACATGAATAATGTTGAGCAAACCGGCACAGACATTGAGAGTGGAAAAACTGCAACATGTATAATTGATCATTCTGGAACAATAGAATTCAAAGCTACAGATAACGTAGGTAATGAAATTAAAACAACAATAGAAGCTTACGTTATAACATACAATGCAAATGGCGGAGAAGGAACTACTGAAAGTCAAATAAAACTAAAAGATCATAATAGAACAATTGTTGAAAATACATTCACAAGAGATAAGTATCAATTCGTAAATTGGAATACAAGTCATGAAGGAACAGGTACGGTATACAATCCTGGAGATGAATATTCTGCAAATGAAAGTTTAGCACTATATGCGATATGGAAAGACATTGAACCACCAAGAATATTAGATGTGATGTTATCACCTAATTGGGTTACAGGTTCAGATATACTACTTAGAATTTTTGCAGAGGACAATGTTGATGTTTCTCATTACGGGGTAACAACAACGACAAGTGAGCCAACAAATTGGTCTACAAATCAGGACATAACAATAACATTAGGCAACGAAGTATATTATGTATGGGTAAAAGATCTTGCAGGAAATACGAAATATGTAGAAATAGACATATATGATTTAAGTGAACCTGATGCACCAAAGACAGTTGTGGGAATAGTAAAACCAAATGGTGAAACAGAATTGACGCTTTCAATAGAAGGAAATGGAGCAATAAAAGATTTAATAGGTGATTTGGCTTCGTGGAATTCAAAGATTTTAAATATAACAACAGTAATTGTGACAGAAGGAATAACTGAAATTGGAAGCAAAGCTTTATCAGGACTTACAAGTGCAAATGTAATAAGTCTTCCATCTACAGTTACAACTATAGAATTAGATGCGTTTATGCATACTAACAACTATAGTACATTTACAGTAGAAGGAGAAAATTTTAGAGTTGAACAAGGTATATTATATGATGCTTCTGGAACTAACTTATATGTTGCTTCTGCAAAAACAACAACAGGAAATATAGAAATACTACTTACTGTTCAAACAATTGCACCTTACGCATTTGAAAACAGTGTTGTAACAGAACTTACAATATCAGAAAATATTAATCTTCCAGAAGGTGCGTTCTATAATGCTAAAAACTTAAGCAAAATAACAGCGAACAAAGGAATTGGAGGAACTGAGATAGGAGCTAGTGCTTTTGAAGGATGTACAAGCCTAGCAGAGTTAAACTTATCACAAAGCTTAGAAACTATAGGTTCAAGAGCGTTCTATGGAACAACAAAATTAAATGATATTGTAATAAACAAAACATTAAAGACAATAGAGGGAACTGAAGTATTTGTAAACATAGGAACTATGGCAGGAACAGATACAGGAAAAGGATATGTATATTACTATGAATCAAATGATGTAATGTCAGCGTATGCAACAAATAGTGCAACAAGAAATCAGGCAACATTTGTGGGAATAGATGATATTCTACCAGTAGTGGAAGAAGTTTTAATAAATGACGGAGCAGTGATAACTAATAACAATACTGTAAAAGTAAATGTAACGGCATCAGACAACCACGAAGTTGTTGGAATGTACATAACAGAAGATGAAACTGTTGATCCAAGTGGTACAGTAGTAGATTGGATAGAATATACAGAAGAAAGTCAATATGTATTATCTTCTGGAATAGGTGAGAAAACGATATATGTATGGGTAAAAGACAATTCAGGAAATGTATCAGAAGTAAGTAAATCAGCGACGATAATTTATACTCAATATACATTTGAATTTAATGGCGAATCAGAAATAGTACAATATGTTGATACAACAGGTAAGAACTATTACGAATATAGAGATGCTGGATATGAATTAATAGGAGAAAATGTAACTGCTGAAGTAAATGGAACAGTAAATCATGCAACTATTGGCACATATGAAATAGAGCATACAGTAAAATATGATGGCATCGATGTAGAAACGTTTGTAAGAACAGTTGATATAATTCCAAACACATGGGATACAACCGTTAGAATTGAAGGAGACTTTAGATATGTAATTCATACAACAGGTGAATATGTAAAAATAATAGGATACACAAATTCAAGCAATTCAAATACTTTAGAGATTCCAAACACAATAGTTGTAAATGGTAAAGATTATAAAGTAATTGACATTGGAGATGGAACAAATGCAATTTCATCGACAGATGCAAAAGTCGCAACAGTAATTTTACCAAGCAATATAATTGCTGTAAGTGATAATGCATTCTCTACATTTATAGAACTTGGAAACTTAATCTATCAAGACAACTTAATGACGATAGGTGCTTATGCTTTTGCAAACTCAAATTCTTCATATACTGATTTGACTATAAAAAATAATGTAAGAGAAGTTAAACAAGGAGCATTCAACAACTCGAAAATACACAATATAGTAATTGAAGAAGGTGTAAAAGCAATATATGAAAATGCTTTCTACAGTAGAAATAATGTGGCGGAAGGTCAAATTTTAGAAATACCTGCAACTATAGACTATATAGGTATAAAAGCTTTTTATGGATACAAAGCAAGTGAAATAGATGTAAATGAATTTAATGTAAAATATGCTGATATTGATGGAGAATTATTAACAAACATAGATGGAACAGTTGTATATCAATATGCTCTTGGAAGAGAGGAATCAACATGTGCAATTCCTGATGGAATAATAACAATTGCAGAAGGTGCATTCGCTGAATCACCAAACTTAACTCAGGTTGAATTAAGTAATAGTGTTACAGAATTAGAACATGAATCATTTATGAATGCTGCATTATTAGAGTATGTAAGAAATATTCAAAATCTAGAACATGTTGGTGAAGGTGCATTTGAAAACACATCACTTCTAGAATTTGAAATTCCATCAAAACTTCAGGAAATTTTGGCAAATACATTTAAAAATACAAACATTGAAAAGATTTATATACCTGAAAACATCACAAGTATAGGAAGTGGAGCGTATGGAAATTGTTCATCACTATGTGAAGTAATTTTCGAAAAGGCTATCACGATTGCAGGAGATACATTTAAAGGTTCATCAACACTTCAATACATTCTAGTATTTGATGAAACAGAGATGATAACGGTTACAAATACACTAAATATGCCAAATAATACAAAAGTTTATGTGTTAAATAAAATATTAGAAACAGCGTATGAATCAGATTCAAATTGGATGTTATTAGGAAATAATCGAATTCTATGCATTGCAGAGCTTAATGGAGAAGCAGAAATAGAACTTGTAAATGATGAACAATATTTAGAAGAAGGTATCACATTAGTAGGTGAAATTATAACATCTGGTCAAAGTACACAAATAGAAGGCTTGGAAGTAGAGGTTACAACAACGTTAAATGAATCATTAGTTGGTGAGTATGTAATTACATATTCAATAAAATATAATTCTGAAACAATTTTAGAATTAACAAGAACTGTAAGAGTAACAGACATTATACCACCTATAATAACAAGCATTACAACAGATAGCTCATGGACACCAGGAACAAACTTAAAATTAAGAATAGAAGCTAATGACAATAGAGGTGATAGTCTAAAGTTTGCAGTGACGAACACTGAAAACACAGAAGGTGCAATATGGAGTGAGGATAGCGTTGTAACGTTATCTGTAGGAATGAACTATATAAATGTAAGAGACGATAGTAATAATATTGCAACTGCAGTAGTTAAAGTTTGGGACATAAGCAAGGATAAAAATCAAACTGTAATTGCATATGAAAAAGAAGATGGCGAATTAATTATAACAGGTTCAGGTGAAACAGCAAATCTTGTGGCAAGAGGTGAAACACCATGGAAAGATGATGTTACACTAATAACAAAACTTACACTTGAAGAAGGAATCACACACTTAGGAGAATATATTTTAAGTGGACTTGAAAATGTTGCGGAGATAACAATTCCAAATACACTTGATAATTCGAATAATGTTGCAGAAAACGCATTTGCTGGAACAAACAACTTTAATGTAATAAATATTGATGAAAACAACGGGGCATTCATTTTGGAAAATCAATATACACTTTTAAGTAAAGATGGAGAAAGAATATATATCCACAGTAGAAGAGATGAGAGAAGTTCAATAGTAATAGGTTCGAATGTTAAGTATATTTCAGATAGTGCGTATTATATGAACAATATGCTAGAAGAATTAGAATTGACAGCACATGTAGAAATTGATAAAGCAGCATTTGAG
Source organism: uncultured Eubacteriales bacterium (assembly GCA_949283575.1). Classification (GTDB taxonomy): domain Bacteria; phylum Bacillota; class Clostridia; order TANB77; family UBA1234; genus UBA1234. The sequence continues at coordinate 248,386 of CASDSU010000028.1, read as the reverse complement.
GCTTGCTTAAACTTAGGTTTGATATCTGGTGAAGTTGGAAATGCATACATAGAAAACGCAGCATTTAGCGGAGATATAAATTTAGGAGATATTATAATTTCTAAGACAGTAGAAAACCTTGGTACGGGAATCTTCACAAATGTACTTGGACCAGTATATTACTATGCATCTAGTGAAACGATGAATGAATATGTAGAAACATATCCTGATGAAACAGAATTCATTGTCATTGATGACATAGACCCAACAGATGATGCGCCTACAGTTAGAGTATCTTCATCAACCATAGTAATAACAGCAAATCAAACAGATGAGATTTCGGAGATGGTATTAGTTGAATATAATTATAGGAAAGATGGAGAGGAATATGTCGATGACATGTGGAAATCAGAGCCATACTTTACAGGATTAGAAGCTAATACAAAATACTTTGTAAAGACTAGAGCAACGGATTCTGCTGGAAATTTAACAGAGTCAAAAGAAGCAGAAATTGTAACAGAAAAAGTACCAGAAACGATTGAAATTACTGCAACACCATCAACTCCTACAAATGGAGATGTAGCTGTAATAATCGAATGGCCAGTTGAAGATATGGAAAAATTGTATGGTGAAGGATGGCCAGAAGGTACTTCAGTAACAAAACAAATTGGTATAGCAAACCAAGGTGATATTAATATTATGTGGATTGATATAACAGACACGGCAAGTTATTACCAATATAATGTTACTCAAAATGATACCACAATTTTTGCTAGATTATATGATGGGTATAACTATACAGCACAAGCAGTATCGCTTACAGTTGGTAACATTGACCGTGTTGCTCCAACAGGTACGATTGTAATAAATGATAGTGATAAAGAAATACTTGATCGCAAAATAACTTTAACATTGTCAGCTACAGATGACAGAACTGAGGAAGGATATGGAGTTAAGTATTATTACGTAAGTGAAAATACATCTGTTGATTTATCTACTGTGATGTGGAATTCGTATTCTGATGGAGTTATCCATGAATATACGTTAACAGGAAACACATCATTAAACACATTATACGTTTGGTACATGGATGCGGCAGGCAATATAAGTGAACCGGCAAGCGATAGCGTAATGCTTGTAACAGGCGTTGTAAAACTTGAAGAAAATGGCGTAGTATCTTATTATGATACACTTGCTGAGGCAATTGCAGCGACAACAAATTCACCTACAACAGGGGCATCTAAGATAACATTGATAAGAAATGTTTCTCAAGAAGGCAATTTGATCATCGGAAAAGAGAAGAACATAGTACTTGATATGAATGGTATGAATATAAGTCAAACGTCTACTACAGACGTAACAGCAATAACAAATGAAGGAATATTAAGAATAATAAATTCAGTGGAAGATAATTCTGCAATATATGCAATAACAACATCTGGTAATGCATATGGAATATATAATACAGGTTTACTTGATGTAACAACAGTCTCAATTATTGCCGAAACGGCAAGCGGAACTGGTATAGGAATATATAATCAAAACACTGAAGGATAAGATTAATATTTTCTAAAGAGATAGGGGTTGTGGACAGATTTTTCTGTTCAACTTGTCCACAACCCTTAGACTTTGGAAAATAACAAAAGTTTACATAAATATTGAAAATGATGTAAAAATATGGTACAATAATTCTAACTATATCTGAAAGTATGTATACTTTAATATAACTCCATTATATATAGTAGAAGTATTATGTTATTACGTTAGTTTTCTATAGAAGGAGTGATGGATATGAATGAGAAGAAATGTTTATTTAATCCCAAATTAATAATATCAATATGTATGATGCTACTGATGATGCTGATGTTCATGCCTGAAGTAGAAGCTAGCTGTTCATGTGGAAGGAACAATTATGGATATCCAAATAAATGTAGCGTTTGTGGATTATATACTGGAACAGGTCGTTGTAAAAGTTGTGGTGATAAAGATACCAGAAGAGCTTGTAGTCATAGAGCTTGTGCTTGTTGTGGCACGCAGAATTGCTATACTTCAAGTCATTCTTCAAAATGGTGTGTTAGAGCTAATTGTTCTTGTAGCACATATACATGTACTAAAACTCATTGTGGAAAGACCGCATGTTCTAGTTGTGGACATTCTTGTGGTGGCGACTGTTCATATAACACATATTGTTGTCAAAACGGTTATAAATGTGGTACTTGTGGTAGAAAAAATCACTCATCATGTCACACTTGTAGGTATTCAACATATTGTTGCGCAAATGGTTATAAATGTAGTTGTGGCGCAAAAAATCACGCAACATGTCATTCACACAGATATTCAACATATTGTTGTGTAAATGGTTATAAATGTAGCTGTGGCGCAAAAGATCACGCAACATGTCATTCACATAGTTATTCAAGATATTGTTGCGCAAATGGTTATAAATGTAGTTGTGGTGACAAAAATCACACAACATGTCATCATCATAGTTATTCAACAGATTGTTGTGTAAATGGTAATGTGTGTGACTGTGGTGTAAAAGATCACTCAACATGCCATCATCATAGTTATTCAACATACTGTTGCGTAAATGGTTATAAATGTAGTTGTGGTGACAAAAATCACACAACATGTCATCATCATAGTTATTCGATAAAACATGACGCAAATACACACTGGGAAGAATGTGATTGTGGAAGTGAAATAAATTCAGCTCCACACTCTGGAGGTACAGCATACTGTTTAGTTGGTAAAATCTGTACTACCTGTAGTAGAGAATATACAGCGGCGTTAGGACATAGTTGGACTAATCACTGTGTTAACGGCGATATTTGTACACGTTGTTCAGAATTAGATCATAGTACATGTCACTGGCATAGTTATACGTTAAAGCAAGATGCAAATACACACTGGGACGAATGTAATTGTGGAGACAAAATAAATTCAGCAGAACACTATGGAGGAACAGCGTATTGTACGGTAGGAAAAATATGTAGCAAATGTAGTAGAGAATATACATCAGCACTTGGTCATGTTTGGGCCACAAAATATACGCAAACGTCAACAGATCACTACATAGAGTGTACAAGAGTAGTAGGAAGTAAATGTACGGCAATTAAAGATAGAGCAAATCATGTGGACTCAAATCCACGTAACGGTAGATGTGATACTTGTGATTATATAACAGATAGAATTGCACCAACAATGACTTGCAATTCAAACAGCACTTACAAGAAGTCACATACAGCAACAATAACATTTAACGATGAAGGTGGAGCGTTCTTGAAACCAGGAACATATACAGTATATTATTCATGGACAACAAGTACTACAACACCAACATCATATGCAAGCTCTAAAACAATGACAGTAGGTTCTAACGTAAGAAATACAACGACAACAATAACAAAGAGCGATGGAACAGGAAGCTATTACTTGCATGTAAAAGTAAACTTTGAAGATACTGTTGGAAATGTAGGAAATTCAACCGCAGGTGGCGCATCATCATTATTCAACTTTGATAACACAAATCCAACAATTTCAATAGATTCAAATACAACATATAAGAAATCACAAACTGCAACAATAACATTTGAAGATACAGGTGGAGCATTACTTTCAGCTGGAACATATACATTAAGCTATGCGTGGACAACAAGTGCAACACCACCAACAACATTCTCACATAGCACAACGACAACAGTTCCATCAGGAAAATCTTCACATACAACAACAATAACAAAGAGCGACGGAACAGGAATTTATTACTTACATGTAAAATTAAATAAAGCAGTTACAGATACTGCGGGTAATCAATCAGGAACAACACTTAAAGGAACATTCTACTTAGATAATACCGCACCAACAATAGATATAACACCAGTATCAGCATATACACCAATATCTATTAGAGATTCACAAGGAATTGAATTTAGTGTTACAGATAAACATATAGGAATCGAAACAAATCAATTTACAGCAGATGACATAATAGTGTATGTTGCAGGAAAAACATCAAATGCGCAAAAGAAACTAGAATATCTTTCTGTGGAAAGTGGTGTATATAAATATAAATTAACGCTATCAAATGTACCAGAAACAGGTGAAGTTAGTTTTAGAATTGTAGATAAAGCTATTGCAGATAAACTTGGAAATTCAAGTGTACAAACAGATTTTGCTGCAACACAAACAAATATATTTGTAGATAATAGTGTTCCTGTAATTAGTTTAAATGGACCAATAAAAGTAGTAAGTATAACAGCAGGAAAAAATATTAGCAATATGATAGATTCAAGATATATAAACAGTGAATATGAAATAGAGATTCCAATAATAGTAAAAGATGTTAGTGGAATAGATATTAAAGAAGGTTTTGATGCTGATGATATACAAGTCCTAGTTAATACAGATGTTATAACACCAACAAAAGAAGTTACTTTAGTAAAAGAATATGCTCATGCAGATACAGCTACAGGACTTTTAACATACTACAAAGAATATACATTAAAATTAAAAGGTCTTAAGAAAGATGGGTACTTGTTAATAAATGTGGCTGCTGGAAGTATTGTTGATTCTGCAAATAACGTAAATGTAATCACTGGATTAAGACCATATACAAAGCATAATAAATTTGATGTGCAAGTATATGTAGATAATACAGTTCCTAGAATTGTTATAACTGACGTTCTTGGAAGTGGAGTAATGGATAGTCAGATGAGTGCAATAATTGAATTACACGTTAAAGACGTTGGTGCAGGAATAAGGAACGGAGAATTTACTGCAGATGATATAAATGTACAAATAGATGGTAAGACAATTACAACTGCAGGAAAGAATTTGGTTCCAAGTTCAAGTAATAACTATGATTCTGCATTGGGTGGAGACGTGATTGCAAACTATACTTATGAATTAGTGGTTTCTGGAATAAATGAAAGTGGTGTTTTGAGACTTGAAATACCTACAAATAAAATAATTGACAAAGCAAACAATGGTAATGAAGTAATTACATTAACAGCAGAAATCGAAATAGACAATGAAGGTCCAAGACTTGGTAGAATTTCATCAAATGCAGACGAACAAGGTGAAGTTATTGGAGAAATAGTAACTATAACAATTGTTGATTGTATAGATGATAGTGGAATTTCAAAATATGTATGGCAAAGAAGTAAAGACAAAAATAATTGGGAAGAAATAAAAGTTGAAAATTCATCACTATCAAGTTCAATACTAGAACAAGAATATAAAGATGATAATAGTTATTATTATAGAGTAATTGTTAGCGATACATTAGGAAATACAAGTACAAGCGATATAATAAAAGTTGATTATAAGAATTCACTAGATGGAAGACCTACAATTAGACTTGAAGAAAATCAAGTAAGTAGTGAACTAGTTGAAATAAATGCAACAATTAAATCTAAACTTCCTATAGTAAAAATTGTAGTTAACGGAAGTGAAATTGCTAAATCAAAATATGAAGGTAATGTAACTCAAAACAATTATGAATATACAACTCTTATGACGTATGAAGCTACAGACAATGGTGTTTACAAATTTGAAATAACTGATGAAAAAGGAAATATGGCAACAGAAAGCATCAATATAAGTATAATTGACTCTACAAAAGCTTTAATAGATTATGAAAAATATGATGTAACATTGTTAAGCAATGCTAAAATTATATTTACAGCAAATGAACCAGTTAGAATTATTAACCCAAACGGATATAGCGGAATAACATTCAAAGAAACAAACTTTGCAACGAGAATAGAGGCTACAATTTCACCAGAAGAAACTTATACAGAAAATAGAACATTTATTTTCGAAAACAAAGGCTTAATGCCAACAGAAGTTGTAGTAGAAGCACCAATTATTACGAGACTTAGCTATGTAAGATTCGATAAGATATCTACAACAAATTTAGGATTAACATTAAAAGAAATAAACATTCTTGTAGGTGCTATACCTGCTTCAAAAAAGATGAATGTAAGCGGACTTGTAGAATCATATTATGGATTCGATAAAGACAACATCAAAGTAGAAATTGCAACAGGAAATGCATTATCTTTAGTGGAAACAGTAGGTAAAGCTAACGAAGTATTCGTTATAGATGATAATGGCCAAAAAGTAAAACCTCAAAAAGATCAAGTAATAAATGTAGAGGAAAATACAAATTATACAAATGGTAATGTATCAGGTATATACAAAAAGACAGCGAACTTATTGACAACCTTTAACGGAATAATCGATGAAAGCACTACAAAATATGGCACATTCAGAATAATAATAATTCCATAAAATAAAAAACGAATCGTTTAATGAGGGACGATTCGTTTTTTATTTGACTTTTGAGAAAAGTATTATATGATTATTTTAGAATTTTTGTTAAGGGGGATGAACTATGTGGGAAAGATAATAGTGATTGAAGGAACTGACTGTAGTGGTAAGACTACACAGTACGAAAAGCTTTGTGAGAGATTGCAAGCGGAAAATATTGCTTTTTCTACGACAAGTTTTCCGGATTATGCTTCTGAAAGCAGTTGGTTTGTTCGTCAATACTTATCGGGCGAATTCGGAGAGAATGCAACTGATGTAGATGCGAAAACAGCATCTGTTTTTTATGCAATGGACAGATATGCATCATACATGAAGGAGGAATGGGGCAGAACTTACAGAGCGGGTGGCAATGTTATACTTGCCAGATACATAACATCGAATATTCTTCACCAGGCTTGCAAATTGAAAACAGAAGAAGAAAAAGTCGAGCTTATAGATTGGCTTCATAACTTCGAAATCGAAGTATTAGGGATTCCAAAATATGATGAAGTAATTCTTCTCAACATGCCTTGGGAACTTGCAAAAGAACTTAAGGCAAAGCGTGGACAAACTTCTTCTGGAGGTTCGAAAGATATTCACGAACAAGACGAAGAGCATCTTAAATCTGCGCACGAAACTTCTTTGTGGGTTGCGAAAAAGTACGGTTGGACTATAATCAACTGTGCAGATGAAAATGGTAATCTTCGTACAATCGACGACATACACGAAGAAATCTACAATCGAATCAAGTTTTAATTTGGTTTGAACATGAAAAAAGGACAAGGGGTCGTTTAACGATTCTCTTGTCCTTTTTATTATCTAAATCTTGAATTATAAATAGCTCTCTTATGAGAACGCTCTCTTTGTTTTTTCGTAATTATATACGCACGAACGAAAACAAGAGCGATAAATAAACCAAAAACAATAGCAACAAACCAAAGTACAATTTTCAAAAGGTTCCAAACAACATTTGCCGTAACTTCTATAATTGTTACTTTTTCATCTATTGTATTGCCAGCAAGTAAATTTGATGAGTATGTTGAGTTATAAACATCGTAAGTTATTGTACCAACTATATCTCCAGATTTAATAGGCGCTTTTAAGTCAGAATTAATAACAACAGAAGGCGTAAAAGCTTCGATTAAATCGGTTGAAGAAAAGGTGGCTTTCAAAGTGTTTTCAACAATAAGAGTTAACTTATTGGCATCTGTAGCACCATTCTTAATTTCAATAGTATCTACTACACTTCCTGCTGTAGCAAGTGTTTCAGAGCGCAATCTTGAAAATCCGTATTCAAACAAATTTACACAGTCACTTCTTAAATTTTTCCAACCACTAGCACCGAAAATTACAACTATAAGTTCAACGCCATCTTTTTCTGCACCAGCAACGATACAATTTGCTGCAGAATCAGTATATCCAGTCTTTATACCTGTAGCGTATTCATAGTAATAATCAGTTCTACTTGGATTAATTAAATGATTAGTTGTAGAAGAAAGATATCTCGTTGCTTCTGTAGCATCAGGAAATTGACTAAAATAAAGTTTTTCATATTCCTTAGTAACAGGTAAAGAATATGAAGTCATTTTTACAATTTCTCTAAATTCTGGAAAATTTCTCATAGCATGTCTTGCAAAAAGAGCCATATCATACACAGAACATTTATGCGAAGCATCTGGTAATCCATTAGGATTCACAAAATATGTACTAAGCGCGCCAAGCTCTTTAGCACGAGCGTTCATCATACTTGCAAAGCTGGCAGTTGATCCGACCTATATGTTCAGCAAGGATATAAGCTGCATCATTTGCGCTATGAACAAGTAATGTACAAAGTAAATCTCTAACAGTATGTGTTTCTCCTTCTTGAATATTTGCTGTAGTACCGCCTGCATAAACACTATTTATTGCAGTAAAGCTCGCAGTAACAGTTTCGTTCAAATCACAATTTTCTAAAGCTAAAATAGCAGTTAAAATTTTAGTTGTACTTGCGGGATAAACTGGTGAATACGCATCTTTTTGATAAAGCGTTTTACCAGAATCCAAATCTATTAGAATTGCATGAGGCGCTGAAACCTCGACAGCAAAAGTATTCGTATTAAAAAGAAGGATGAACAACAACGAAAATAAAAAAAACTTTTTCATTTGTAACCTCCCTTGCAAACATTGTACATAAAGCAAATAAAAATTACAAGAAAATAAACATTTTAACATTAAAAATTTACAAAACAAAAAATGACAATGTTTAAAAAAATTGTCGAAGACAAAATTTGCAAAAGAAAAACTTTCTATGTATAATAGGAGATAGAAACAAGGAGGTCATAAATGAATAATAAATTCAAAAGTGCAATAGCATTTGGGGGATTTATTATATTCGTTATAGTTGTAGGGGTCATATTTTCTGATGGAGACAAGGTTCTATTAAAAAATCAAGAAGAAATTATTATAGAAAAAGTTTCTCAAGAGGAATCAGAAAATATAGAAGAAAATTTAATTTGTGTTTATATAATTGGTGCGGTTCAAAATCCTGGTATCGCGCTTGTACCAGAAAATTCAAGACTATATGAAGTGATAGAAAGTGTTGGCGGATTTACAGAAAATGCGGATACAAATTTGATTAATCTTGCATCAACTGTGTGTGATGGTGAAAAAATAGTAATACCATTTATAGAAAAATTTTCAAGCAAAATGGAAGTATCAAAGATACAACAGATAAACGAATTGTATCATGGTGATGTGTCAAAAAATTCGGGATTAGTAAATATAAATACAGCAACAAAAGAAGAATTAAAAACATTATCTGGAATAGGAGATAGTACGGCAGATAAAATTATAGAATATAGAAACATGGTGTCTAAATTTAAAAATATAGAAGAAATAAAAAATGTTAGTCGGAATCGGAGAAGTAAAATTTAATTCAATAAAAAATAAAATAACAACATAAGATAGCAAAAAATAAAGTAGAGGGGGATTTACTTTGAATATAAATGAAATTATAAAAATAAAAAGAGACCAGAAAGAAATGTCAACTGAACAAATTAAGTTTTTTGTAAAAGAATATTCAAATGGAAATATTCCTGATTATCAGGCGTCAAGCTTGCTTATGGCAATATATTTAAATGGAATGTCTGAAAAAGAAATTTGTGATTTAACACTTGCTATGGCAGAATCAGGAGAAATTCTAGATTTGTCTGAAATTCCAGGAATCAAAGTTGATAAACACAGTACAGGAGGTATAGGTGATAAAGTTACAATGGTTGTAATGCCTCTTGTTGCTGCATGTGGTGTTCCGGTTGCGAAAATGTCGGGTAGAGGTTTGGGATATACTCAAGGAACAGTTGATAAATTAGAGTCAATTCCTAATTTTAGAACCGAGATTGAAATGGATGAATTTATCAGAAATGTTAAAAGAATTGGAATTTCAATAATGGGACAATCAGAAAAAATTGCTATTGCGGATAAAAAACTATATGCGCTTCGCGATGTTACTGGAACAGTTGAAAGTATTCCTCTTATTGCATCAAGTGTAATGAGTAAAAAAATTGCTGCAGGTAGTGATAAAATCTTACTAGAAGTTACTTGTGGATCTGGTGCTTTTATGGAAAATGAAATTCGTGCTCGTGTACTTGCACAAACAATGGTAAATATCGGTAAGCTTGCAAATAAGGAAACAGTAGCTGTTTTAACGAATATGAATCAGCCACTTGGAAAATATTCTGGAAATGCGCTTGAAGTTATTGAAGCTATCGAAACACTAAAAGGAAATGGTGAGCCAGATGTTACAAGGGTTTGTACAGTTTTAGGGGCATATATGTTAAAGCTTGCAGGAGTAGATGATAACATTGCAAACAATATAAAAATGATTCAAAGTAAAATTGATTCGAGAGAAGGTTTAGAAAAATTCAGAGAAATGATATCTAGGCAATGGGGAGATAGCAGGGTAATTGACGATTACTCAATCTTGCCAAAAGCAGAATTTAGAATTCCTTTAACATCTTTAGAGGATGGATACATTTCGAGAATTGAAGCAAAAAATATTGGACAGGCTGTTGTTAATTTGGGTGGTGGAAGATATAAAAAAGAAGATAAAATTGACTATTCAGTAGGTATAGAAATGGCTAAAAAAATAGGCGATGAAGTAAAAAGTGGAGATACTCTTTTATACATACATGCAAGTAATGAAACACAAGGATTAATGCAGATAGAGATGCTTAGAAAATCTATTGAGATTTCGAAAGAACCAGTAGAAAAACAAAAAGAGATATTAGATATAATAGAATAAATAAAACGGAATTTTCGGTTACGTTTGAACGAAAATTCCGTTTTTTATTTTTTAAAAATTAATATTGTTAATTTGTTTAAAAGCAGTACCTAAAACTGCTTGTTTTGTGTATTGTAATTCTTCTGGATTAATGTATGTCATACCACTATTGTTTTTTGAATCTTTAGCACATTCACATAGCCAAACGCCAGCAATGAAATTTTCTTTTTCCTCTGTTGTAAGCCAATTTGCTTTCATTTCGGTTAAAATTCTCATTCCTTCGTTAATTCTGTCAGCATCTGTAGAAAGTGACATTGCGTTAGATGCTATAATATCGTATATTCTTTCAGCTTCTGCAATTGAAAGCTTATTATGTGTTGAATTAATAAGCACATTCATTGCTTTAGTTTTTTGTTGCATTTCATTTTTTGCAGTGGTATTAAGTTTGAAAAAAGTATCAAAAACTGACATTATATTCCCACCTTTCTTAATTATGTGTACTATTTTATCGTAAAACTATTCAAATTTCAAGAAAAAATTTCCATTTCGTATAAATTGCACAAAAAAGGAGGCAACAAAGCCTCCAAGGATTAATTGCGCCACAGCCACAAGAAAAGACCGACGACAGCTAGTACAGCAACATTTTCGAGCCAGGTGGGCAGAAAGTAGGCGAGAACCCACAAGAAGCCATAGAACGCGAAAAGCATCAAGACAATCTTGAGGAAACCAAACCAGCCTTCGCCACCGATTCGAAAGAGAATCGTACCAACAACCAGAACGATAATCCAAATGGTTGCCGGAATGAAGTTGAACACAGATGCGACCAGACTTACGATCCAAGCGAGCATAAAACCCTCCCTCTCTTTAAAAAAACTTACTAGATATACTTATATTTTACTAAAAAAATGTATATTATGTCAATTTGTTATAATAACGTAATCCTATTTTTAGACTTCTTTATTATTTTCTCATCATTTAAACGTTTTAGTTCTCTCATCATGGCAGTTCTTTCAATCATTAAATAATCCGATAAATCTGTCAAAGAAAAAGGTAATTCGAATGTCTTACTATTATTCTCAATAGATAGGTTATTGAAATAAGTAAGTAGCTTATCGCGAACAGTTTTCGCGCTTAATAAAAGAATTCTAAAATTTTGCTCAGCGATGCTATGCAAGATAAGATTTGGTAAATCCCTTAGAATTTCAATATGATACAAACAACTTCGAGTACAATGTTCTATAACATCATAAGGATAGAACAAAACCTTACACTTTTTCTTTGCTATTACGAAGAATTCTCTGTCCATATATATTTTAAATAAAGCTTCGCCAAAAGTATCGTTCTTTTTGTAAAAATAAATAATTTTTCTATTACCTTCTTTGTCATAAGTCATTAATTGAGCTTCACCTTCTAAAAGTATGCAAAATTGATTTCGCCTAAGTAAGAATGTCGTAATTATTTCATCAGCTTGAAACTCTTTAACTACACTTAAGTGACAGTTTTTTTGAAGCTTTGCAACAAAATTATCAACGTCAAAATATTTCTTCATTTAAATCACCAAACTAAATATATCACAAAAATGTTGCCATAGCAACAGTAAGAAAATGGGATGCTTATTTTCTAATAGAAAATAGACAAGAACATTCTGTAATAAAATTGTAATATTCAGCTTCGATGGACAAATAGCAAGCTTTTTTTAATTCTAACTTGTAAAAAAAACAAAAAAGTTGCACAGGTAACATTTTTGTTTTTTTGAAAAATGTAAAATGGTGTTAATAAAACAAAAGGAGGTATCAGTATGCAGGTTATAAAAAGAGATGGAAGGGTTATGGATTTTAATAAAGAAAGAATTGTGAACGCAATAACCAAATCAATGGCTCAAACTCCTGATGGGATTGATATAGATTTAGCTAATAAAATAGCATCAAGTGTTGAAAAGCAATTAGAAGATAAAAAACAAGTAAGTGTATATGAAATACAAGATAGCGTTGAGAAAAAATTAATGGGTTCTAGTAGAAAAGATGTTGCTCAAAGTTATATAACTTATAGGTATAATAGAGATGTTGCTAGAAAGGCGAAAACAAAAGAGATTTTTTTAGACATTATTGGTGCAAAAGCAAATGATATTACAAGAGAAAATGCAAACATGAATGCAGATACACCAGCAGGAATGATGATGAAATTTGCATCAGAAACAACAAAACCATTTGTTGATGATTTCTTGTTATCTTCAGAAGTTAGAGGTGCAATGCGAGATGGATATATCCATGTTCATGATAAAGATTATTATCCAACAAAAAGTTTAACTTGCATTCAACATCCTTTAAATAAAATATTAAGTGAAGGTTTTAGAGTTGGTCATGGATCGTCAAGACCCGCAAAAAGAATTGAAACGGCAAGTGTTTTAAGTTGCATTTCACTTGAAATAGTGCAAAATGAAATGCATGGTGGACAAGCAATTCCAGCATTTGATTATTTCTTGGCTCCATACGTAAAAAGTACTTTCAAAGAAGAAATAAAAAAATTAGAAGATTGTTTTGATTTCGATATAAAAGGTTTAGAAAATCACCAAGTTGAAGACTACATAAAGAAAGATGTTAAAAATTTAAAAGGAAAAGAAAAATGTATTCAAATTGCTATTAACAGAACCGTTGATAGAGTTCACCAATCAATGGAATCGTTCATACATAACATGAACACAATTCATTCAAGAGGTGGAAATCAAGTTGTATTTAGTTCAATTAACTATGGCACAGATACATCGCCAGAGGGAAGATGTATAATAAGAGAGATTTTACAAGCTACAAATGAAGGTGTTGGAAATGGCGAAACAGCAATATTTCCAATCCAAATTTGGAAAAAGAAAAGAGGTATAAATTATTTACCTGAAGACAAGAATTATGATTTATATCAATTTTCATGTGAAGTTGCAGCAAAGAGATTTTTCCCTAACTATTTAAATCTAGATGCAACATTCAATCAAAATGAAAAATGGAAAGAAGAAGATCCAAAAAGATGGTATTACGAATGTGCAACAATGGGCTGCAGAACTAGGGTTTTCGAAAATAGACATGGTGAAAAATCAACAATAGGTAGAGGAAATCTTTCTTTTACAACTATCAATTTACCTAAAATAGCAATCGAATCAGCATTATCTGCACAAGAAAAAGTAGGTTTAGAATTTGAGCTTGGAATCGGTAGTGATTCTAAGATGACGCCAATATATAAGAAAGCTGTAAAAAGAATATTCATGAATAAACTAGAAGAATATATGACAATTGCAGCTTATCAATTATATGATAGATTTAAATTCCAATCTACAGCTGTGGCTAAACAATTTCCACTTTTAATGGGTGGAATGTGGCAAGATAGTGAAAAATTAAAACCAGAAGATACAATCGCAGATGTTATAAAACATGGAACATTAAGTATTGGATTTATAGGCCTTGCAGAATGTTTGATAGCACTTACAGGTAAACATCATGGTGAATCAGATGAAGCTCAAAAGCTAGGAATAGAAATTATTACAGAGATGAGAGATTTAACAGTTGAATTTGCTGAAAAATACAATTTAAATTTTTCAGTATTAGCAACGCCAGCTGAAGGTTTGTCAGGAAGATTCACAAAGATGGACAAGAAAACATATGGAATTATTCCAGGCGTAAACGACAGAAAATATTATACAAACAGCAATCACGTTCCAGTATGGTATAAATGTACAGCGGAGCACAAGGCGAAGATAGAAGCTCCGTACCACGATTTGTGTAGAGCTGGCCACATTTTCTATATAGAATTGGACGGAAATGCGGCGCATAATCCAATGACAATCAAAGCTGTTGTGGATTTGATGGATAAATACAATATGGGATATGGAAGCATCAATCACACAAGATCAAGATGTATGGATTGTGGTTTCGAAAATGCAGAAGCAAGCTTGGTAAAATGTCCAAAATGCGGAAGTACAAATATTGATACAATTCAAAGAATTACAGGATACTTAGTAGGAACAACATCAAGATGGAATAATGCAAAGCTAGATGAATTAAAAGATAGAGTAAATCACATAGGATTTGAAGATAACACAATAAAGGGGGCTTAAGCCTATGAAGATGGCTGGTTTTTACGATGAGAGTATATCAAACGGATTAGGCTGGAGAGCAGTATTATTCGTAAGCCGGATGTCCACACAATTGTCCGGGATGTCACAATAAAATAGCGCAAAATTATGATTATGGTGAAGAATTTGATAGTGCAAAATTAATTAAAAGAATAAAAGAAAATTCAATATTAAATGGAATAACAATAAGTGGAGGAGAGCCACTTTGCATGGAAAACATTGCGACAGTAAATAAATTTATAGAGGATGTAAAAAAAGAAAGACCAGAACTTGATGTTTGGTGCTATTCAGGATACACATTCGAACAACTTCAAGCTCGTAATGATGAAATAACAAACAAGACATTAACAAACATTGATGTTTTAGTAGATGGAAGATTCGTAGAAGAAAGGAAAAATCCAGAAATAAAATTTAGAGGATCAGATAATCAAAGACTATTGCAAGTGCAAGAATGCTTGAGGCAACATAGGATAGTAGAATTGAATATATAAAATTGAAAACTTAGCCGATTTCGTCCACTTGGAGACGCCCGTCAAATGAACGAAATCGGCTAAGTTTTATTTCTCAATTCCGCATGGAAATGTGTTTTTGGCAACTAATGTATCTTCATAAATACTTTTATATAATCGATAACCTCCTGAAAAATTATAGGTTTCAAATCCATTTTGGGCAAGTATTCTCGTTGCAAGGTAGCTTCTAAGACCACTTTGGCACATCACATATACAGGTTTAGAATTATCAATTTCAGAAATTTTTTCTCTTAAATTATCTAATGGGATATTAACAAATCCTTCAATATGTCCTCTTGCATATTCATAAGTTGTTCTTGTATCTAATAAAGTAATATCGTTTCTATTAATAAGTGATGGTATATCATCAACATGAAACTGTTTAACGATTCCTTTTTCAATATTGTCAATAATGAAACCAGCCATATTTACAGGATCTTTTGCAGAAGAATAAGGTGGGGCATATGCAAGATCTAAATCTTTTAATTTATCAGCGGTTAGCCCAGCAAAAATTGCAGTTGCAATTACATCAATTCTTTTATCAACACCTTCGTATCCAACGCATTGAGCGCCAAGTATTTTTAATGCCTCTTTTTCATAAATAACTTTCAAAGTCATAACTGTAGCGCCAGGATAATATCCAGCGTGAGAAAGTGGAGAAAGAACAACCTTCTCATAATTTATATTTAAATTTTTGGCTTGTGACTCGTTAATTCCTGTTGATGCAATCGTCATATCAAAAATTTTGATAATTGAAGATGCTTGTGAACCTGTATAATGACTGTTAATTCCACAAATGTTATCTGCAGCGATTCGACCTTGCTTATTAGCAGGACCAGCAAGAGAAATGACACTTTTTTCGTTTGTGACATAATGATTTATTTCTACAGCATCGCCAACAGCATAAATGTCTTTATTAGAAGTTTGCATTGTGTCATTAACAACAATTGCACCTTTCACTCCTAACGTAAGATTAGCTTCTTTTGCAAGAGTGCTTTCTGGTGTAACTCCAATCGCAACTATCGCCATATCAGCAATAATCGGCTCTAAACAATCTGCTAGTATTTTAACTTTATCACCTTCATTTTGAATATCCGTTACATTAATTCCGAAAAGAATATTTATCCCTTCGTTTCTCAACTTTGAATGAATAAATGAAGCAATATCACAATCTACTGTACCAAGAAGTTGATTACTTTTTTGAATAATAGTGACGTCAATACCTCTATTTTTTAAATTTTCCGCCATTTCAAGACCAATAAAACCACCACCGATAATTACAGCAGTTTCTGGAGTAGTCTCATCTGCAAAAGAACGAATTTTCAGAGTATCCTCTACAGTACGAAGAGTAAACACCTTATCGCTGTCTATAGCGGAAAAATTTGGTTTTATGGGTTTAGCACCAGGTGATAAAATTAGTTTGTCATAACTTTCTTCGAAAGTTTTACCTGTCTTTATATCAGTAACTATAACAATTTTTTCATTGGGTTTTATTTTTACAACTTCATGATAAGTTTTTACATTAATTTTAAATCTTTCCCAAAAGCTTTCAGGAGTTTGCAATGTAAGTTCTTCTTTATTTTTAATTTCTCCACCAATATAATAAGGTAAACCACAATTAGCATATGAAACAAAACCACTTCGTTCAAATATAATAATTTCAGCGCTTTCATCAAGACGTCTAAGTCTTGCAGCAGCTGTGGCACCACCAGCAACGCCACCTACAATAATTACTTTCATAAAATTACCTCCTAAAAATATTAAACATCAAGATTTATAGAAATTACACTTATATCATCGTTAGTACAATCTTTATTTATTTTAGTCAAAGCAAAACTTCCTCGCTCTACATTATCAATAATACTTTTAATTGTAACTCATAATTCATAATTCATAATTCATAATTCATAATTCATTTTCTCTCTATGTATAGTATATAATATATCGTAATCTCTATAAAAGCACATAACATCTTTTGCTAATTTTATACTGTGATGGTTGTTTGTTTCAAAATTCATCTAATACGCTATACATTGGCATTTTGCATTCCGATGCTTTTCATTTTACTAGGTATATCTCCTATTTGATAATAAAAATATATAAAACGTATATAGTTAATTGTAATAATAAAATTAGTTTTGTAACTTTATAAATTGATTCGATTTTATTCCTGCGTTTAATGCTATTATAAAATTTTCCAATTTGTACTTCATTTTTTTCTGTATATTCATTTACATCATCTACATATACAGATTTGTGGGATGATTCACTATAATGTGAATATCTTCTTTCGGGTAAAATGTTTTCATACAATTTATTCATATATAAACTTCCAAAGATATTTCCTAATATGATAGAAATAGCCATATGTAAAGCGGAAATAATATATTTATTTTGGATTAAGTTAATTAGTTGTGATGGGAGTTTATCGATATTAACAAATAGCAATATTAAAGCAATATATGCAAAAATAAGTCCTATACTAAAATAAAAGCTTTGCATCCTTAGATTTCTTCTTTTTATTGTTTTATTATATTTTATTGAACAATTATCTAAAATAGCTCGTATATCTGAATAAATTTTTTGAACTTCATCTTTTAGCTCTTTGCCATCTATTGAAATATCCACTCTTGTATCATAAAAATCCATATTTATATAAAGTGATTTAGTGATGCAATTATCAGTTAAATATGTGCCAGATGTATAATAAATATTTAGTCTGAAAGAAATACATTTAATGTTTCTATTATCTTTTAACATATCAATAAACCAATCATATTCTCTTTCTGTCATCCTTTTGCCATTTGATAATTCTATTGTGTATTCCATATGAGGAACGATTCCGTCATACAATGGTTGTCTATCAGCGTAATCAACATTTTCATTTTTAGCCTTATCTTCTTCTATTAAATTAGTATATTTTTGACATACTCCTTGTAAATAAATTGCTATGTCTTTTATAGTGTCAATTGCTATAATTTTATTTGATACTTTTATTTGTTCTTGCATAATGAATATCTCCTTTTACATCATTAAAAATTGTGTAATGATTGAATGATACATAATTAACTTAATTTTTATACTTTACATTATATATATTTTAACAAATAATCATAAATATTTAAACTTTTTAATTATACTTTTGTTTTTCTACTATTTTAAATAATATCAATAAATATCAACTTATTAAGGTTTAATAACTAACAACTTACAATTTATAGAACTTCTCCACTCTCAGTAGTAGGGTAGTCAAAATTAGAAAAAACATATAAAATTGATAAAATAGAAAATGAACCTAAATTTTTACCAGAAGGTTACAGATTTGAGTCCTGCTCCCGCAACCAAAGAGTTTTGAAAGTATACAACCATAGAGGTTGTAAGTCCACTCACCTTTTAACTATATTAAAATAAATGTTTATTACCTTGTAAAGAAAATCAGTCATTAGTAAGTCAAAAAAGACCGACTAAAGACTGATTTTTATATATTTAGAGAAACAATAAAACCTTACAACCGTTATGGCTGTAAGGCTTTAAAACTCTTTGGTTGCGAGGGCAGGACTCGAACCTGCGACCTTCGGGTTATGAGCCCGACGAGCTGCCAACTGCTCCACCTCGCGATGTGTAACACAAATTATTATAACGATGGAAAATGATTTTGTCAATATCTATTATAATAAAATTTAGAGCGCTAAATTAAAGCAAATGAAGACTTTAGCTGTGTGACTTATAGTCCGTTGAGTTTTAACTTTTCCTTCAATATCCTTATATTAGTTAAGGAGGCTGGAAAATGGAAGATATCAGAAGTAGATTAGGTAATAGAATTAGAGTCTTAAGAAAAGAGTTAAAGTTAAGTCAAGAGGCTTTAGCTTTGAAAGCTGGACTAGATAGAACTTATGTTGCTTCTATAGAATGCGGTAATAGAAATGTCTCAATATTAAATATTGAAAGAATAACTGCTGCTTTAAATATATCACTTACAGATTTCTTTGATACAGATGAATTTGCAACAATTCCAAATTTCATAAGTTTAAACAAAGTTGCTGATAAATCAGGTAAAAAATATAAATAGAAAAAGTATAAAATTAAAACTCTTAATATTGTAAATATTTCAGCAAATGAAGCGTTTACAACATTGGGAGTTTCTTATTTTTCCTAATAATCTAAGCTAAATAGAGAAATTCTAACGAATTTGTTGAAAATTTATGTAAACAATGGTATAATATTGGTGTTGTGATGTTCACTATAAAGACCTACCACAATAAAAGGAGGACAAGGGTAATGGAAACCACCAAGTATAGCAAGACTATGTATCGTGATGCTATTTGCAAGCAGGGAAAAACGATCGATGAGATTGCCAAGGAACGGGGCATGACGTCGGCTTCTATTCGCAAGGATATTCGGAGTTTGTACGACCGGTTGGCTTGGGCAAATAAGCTCATCGGCATGGCTGATGCCAACGCGGCAGCTAAGAAAGAACTCGTCAATGCGCCTATGAAGGTACCGGCGAAATCTTTCAAAAACGACAAAAAGCCTCAGCAGAAAAGGGATCAGGACAAGATACCTTATGAGCTGAAGATGGCGATTGAACAGGGCGTTGCAATCGTCGATACGTCCTACTTGATCAATTTCTTCGATTCTTGCAAGAAGGTGAAGAAGCTGATTATTCCCCGATTCTGTCTCAATGAGATGAAGAGCATCGTGCAGCATGAAACCGACATGAAGCAGAAAGCTATTCTTGAGGTGAGGATCAAATACCTCGAGGCTGAAGCAGAGATTCTCTACTGTGACAAATTGCCGTTCTTCGAGCGCAACGATAGGAATGGTAATTTCAAGCCGAGAAGCTTCAACTTTGCGCGCTATGCCAAGTACCTGTGGGAACGTGAAGGAAGGATTATTCCTTATCTGACGCGCTCGTACGAGGTAAATGTACTCCTCAACGAATGTCAGAGTGCATTCAAGAAGACTGTGCAAAGCTAAGCGTACGCCGAATCGAAGCCCCGGATGCCAGAAATGGTATTCCGGGGTTTCCCATTTTTGAAAACTTTTTATTTTTGTTGTTGACAATTAGGTGCCGAAGTGTTAATGTTAAAATTGTAATAGGAGTGTATCTAAATTTAGAAATATAAATCGAGCGATACAGGGTGCTAGAACTAGCGCTTACACAGAAACGAGTTTGTCTCGCGGAGGAGTCTTATCAAAGATTCTTTTGCGAGTTTTTTTGTTTTTGTAAATATTAGGAGGTGTTACCATGAATTATCATTATAAAAAATTAGAAGGAGAAAATGTCTATTTATCGCCGTCATCAATGGAAGATGCTGACGCTTATTTAGGTTGGTTAAACGATTTCAATGTCACTGATTACATTGGAAGAAGTCATAATGTCCAAAATTATGAATCAGAAAAGGTTTGGCTATCAAAAGAACTAAATAAAGATTCTTATTTCATGGCAATTGTGAGAAAAGACACCGATGAAGTAATCGGCAATATTTCACTAAATGCCCCTGATTTTATAAATAGAACAGCTGTACTTGGTATTATGATTGGAGATGGAGAAAATAGAAGTAAAGGATATGGTACTGAAGCTATTAATTTATTGTTAGACTTCGCATTTAATTATTTGAATTTAAATAGTATTTCCTTAAGATATTTGGAATGTAACGAGCGTGCAAGAAGATGTTATGACAAAGTGGGATTTAAGGAAATAGGGAGACAACGAGCTTGTAGATTTTTAAACGGAAAATATTATGATTCTGTTTATATGGATATTCTTGCAAGCGAATTTGAAGGTGAATACATAAAAAATAAAAATGTGAAATAATAACTAATTAAAGCTAGTAGATTACTATATCTACTAGTTTTTTTCGTTCAGTTGGTGATGTACGGTAAATGGAGAAAAAATTAAAGAGGAAGGAGAATGAAAATGCGTAAGAAGAAAGAAAAAGAGAAGGATTTTACGATAGTTGAAGTAAAAAACTTAAGTAAAGTTTTTGAAAAGAAAACGAAGCTACCAGGTATTAAAAATTTCTTTAAACCAATGGTTGAAGAATTTAAAGCTGTAGATGACATTTCTTTTAAAGTAAATAAAGGAGAAAGGATTGCGTTTGTTGGACCAAACGGCGCTGGTAAATCAACAACAATTAAAATGCTTACAGGTATATTGCATCCAACAAAGGGTGGTATAGAGATTGCAGGATTAGATCCTATAAAACAAAGAAAACAAGTTGCCTATAAAATCGGTTGCTTGTTTGGTCAAAAGTCAGGGCTTTGGATGCACTTGTCGGCCTTTGATACATACAAACTTTTTGGAGCAATTTATGATTTGGATGAAGATACAACACTAAAAAGAATAAATCATTTAATTGAATTGTTTGACATAGAAGATTTAGTTCATACGCCAGTAAGAAGGCTATCTTTAGGTCAAAGAATGATATGTGAAATTGTTGGAGTATTAATTCACGAACCAGAAATAATCTTTTTGGATGAGCCAACAATTGGGCTTGACATAGTTGTTAAAGAAAAAGTTAGGAACCTAATTAAAGATACAAATGAAAAAAGTAACGTAACAGTATTTTTAACAAGTCATGATGTAAGTGATATTGAAAAGTTATGCGATAGAGTCATAATCATAGACAAAGGTAAAATAGTTATTGATGAAAAAATAGAAGTGTTAAAAGAAAAATATTTGAAGAAAAAAATCGTGACAATAAAGAAAGAAGAAGCGATAGCGCTAGAAGATATCATATACGATATCTACACGAGAAAATAGAGAGAAGGTGATGAAATGCAGAAATACTTATCGATATTTAAATACTCATTAAAAATGAATATGACTTTTATTTTCGACTATGTTTTTTCAACAATTTCATACGCAATTCATATGATGGTTTTTAGTTGTTTGTGGGATTTCATTTTGAAAGATGGAAGTATGTATGGATACGATAGAAATGAACTAATTTGGTACGTGATAATTGCAGAATTTATTACATATAGCGCAAGTAGATTTTACAAAAAAATATCGGATATGGTTAAGGATGGTACAATTGCAAATCTATTAATAAAACCAATAAATGTTTTAACATATATTTTATGTGAGCAAAGTGCAGATATATTAAAAATAGGAATAAATTTAATTGCTGCAATCATACTTGGAATTTTTCTTGCGGATCCAATAAAATTAACATTTGTACAGATTTTGTTAGTAATACTCGCATGTATTTTGAGTTTTGTTATTTCAACGTTAATACAGTTCATAATAGGACTTATTGCATTTTACATTGAGGAAACAAAATCAGTATGGTTCATAGTTCAAAAAATTCAATTTCTTTTAGTATTTGTTCCAATTGAATTTTACAGTAAATTTGTACAAAAATTATTGATGCTTTCGCCAACAACGCACATGATATATGCGCCAGGAACAATTTTTGTGAACTTTGAACTAAATTCAGCAATATCAGCTATACTGATGCAATTGATAATGATAGGAATTATGGCAATTTCAACAATGATCTTATATAGGAAAGGAGTGAAAAAGATAAATGTTAACGGTGGCTAAAAATTATTTAAGATTTATTAAAGAAAGTATTAAATGTAATTTGAAGGCAGTAATGGAATACAAAAAAAGCTTCTTAATTCAAAGCGTTTTCATGTTTTTTAATAACTTTTTCTTTTTCGGAGGAATTAGCAAATTAGGGCAATATATATTAGAGGGCGGTCTTGATACGTACCTTACGCAACCAAAAAATGTTCTAATTAATGTAATGGTTTCAGGTATGGACTTTAGTGCATTCGGAGATTTAATCTATGGCTTAGTTATAGGCTTATTTGCCGTAGAATTCAATGTTTTACGATACATCATATTAGTATGTTTAGGTATTATTGGAGCAATATTTTACATTTGTATTGAATCATTAATTAGATTACTAACAATAAAAATAGGAAATACTGACAACATTGAGCATGTTTGTATAAATACACTTATGATAACGTTTGGATCATACCCAGAAGCAATATATGGAAAATTTATAAAGTTACTTATATATACAATAATTCCATCAGCATACATTGCTTTTGTACCAATAAAATTTGTCCAGACACTAGATTTTAGATTTTTACTATGGTTTCTTGCGGTAGCGTGTGGATTTGTGACTTTAACAGCTGTATTTTCGAAGCAAATGTTGAAAAAATACGAGTCAGGCAATAATATTGCGATGCGAGGATAAATTAGGATGAAACACGAGGAACGACCCCGGTGTTTCGGGGGTTGCATATTTCTAAAAAATGTAATATAATACCTTGACGTAAATGTGAGAAAATAAGTAAAAAGGTGGATAAATATGTTTGATAAATTAGAAAACGTTGAAAAACGTTATGAAGAATTGAACCAAAAGATTAGTGATCCTGAGGTTATTGCAAATCAATCAGAGTGGCAAAAACTTATGAAGGAGCATGCGGATATTCAAGAATTAGTTGAAAAATATAGAGAATATAAGAAAATTTCAAGCTCAATCGAGGATTTAAAAGAAATGCTAAATGATAAGGAAATGCATGATTTAGCACAAATGGAACTTGATGAAAATAGAGAAAAACTTCCTAAAATTGAAGAAGAATTAAAATTGTTGCTAGTTCCAAAGGATCCAAATGATGATAAGAACGTTATTGTTGAAATACGTGGTGGTGCAGGTGGAGAAGAATCTTCTTTATTTGCTGGGGATTTGTTTAGAATGTACAGCATGTATGCCGAGAAAAAACGTTGGAAATTTGATGTTGTTAATCTAAATGAAACAGAACTTGGTGGAATCAAGGAAGTCACTTTTATAATAACAGGTAAAGGTGCATACAGCAGACTAAAATTTGAAAGTGGAGTTCATCGTGTACAAAGAGTTCCAGATACAGAATCTAGTGGAAGAATACACACATCAACAGCTACGGTTGCAGTACTTCCAGAGGTTACTGATGTTGAAATTGAAATTAATCAAAGTGATTTAAAAGTGGACACATTTAGAGCTAGCGGTGCGGGAGGACAACACGTTAATAAAACAGAATCTGCAATAAGAATTACGCATATTCCAACAGGAGTAATAGTAGAATGTCAAACAGAACGTTCACAAATACAAAATAGAGAAACGGCAATGTCTATGCTTCGTGCAAAGCTTTATGAGGCAGAACTTGAAAAACAAACTAAGGAGCAGGCTGATACTAGAAGAAGCCAAGTTGGAAGTGGAGATAGATCAGAAAAAATTAGGACATATAACTTCCCACAAGGAAGAATAACAGACCACAGAATAGGACTTAGTATGTATCAAGTAGATTCATTCCTAAACGGAGATATTGATGAAATGATTGATGCTTTAAACGCAGCGGATAGAGCTGCTAAGCTATCAGAAGAAGAATAATAATAAGAAAAAATAACCAGTTGGTATTCAACTGGTTATTTTTTTACTTGTATATAATCGGAACATAGTTATCTCCGATTCGAATCTCGATAAGTGTAGATGCAGTATCCTTTGTAAGGGAAGAAAGACTTGTTTCTTCATCTTTTTGAAGTTGTTTGAACTTTTGTACAGCCGAGGTATATCCGATTGAATCAAGGTAGGTCGCTTGCTCATCCCTAAACTTTTTCATTAAATTGGGATAATTTTTCTCGAGAAGTGATAGAGTATCTTCGTTAATGTAGTGATAAACCGGTTCAAAAGCCACCTGATAGTCATGTATAAAGCAGCGGAAAATATATGCTTTAAATCTGCTGTATTGTTCAACATCAGTTGGAGCGTCAGAGAGTAAAGCGTTTATGAAGAATAGGTCATCAAGTGGTGTTTCGTATTTGCCAAAAGGAATAAACTCTGAGCGTGAGGTGGTATGAATATAAAAAATGTCAGGATGAGCATCTTCAAACATGCGGATAGTGGAATAATAAGATTTTCGAGCCTCCGCATAGAGATTTTGTATAGATGCTTCTTTGGTAATTCCGTAACATCTGATATTTTCAGAAAAATTTGGACAATACTTATCGAACAACTTGATTTGACTGTAGTGTATTTCGGTTGTGCCATCGAAAATTTATTCAAAAAGAGACCAGAACCAACTTAAAAGTGTAGCCGCGGATGGATTATATTCTTGAATTTGTTCATTAAAATGATTGAGACGATTGTTAAGTTCTTTGGTAGTCATAGAAACCTCCTGTATCGAAAAAAGTCGAGAATGTATTGAAATCTACATGTGTGACTGAGATTAAAGTTGGATGAAAAAATGACTTCTCCCTTCGTAAGTAATGAATGCAGCTAGCATTATATCATCAAAAATATACTTTGCAAATTGTTGACAATATACATGAAAAATGATAAAATGCAAACTGCGATTGTGTATGTATTAAAAAGTGACAGCCAATAGTGATTTCCGTAGGGATTTGAGCATACATGATTATTAAAAACTTAAGCTAGGGGAGAATAAAAAGCGAATGAAATATGTTGGAATTAAACAAGTTTTAAAAGCCGTGGAAAATGACGAAATTAAAACTGTTTATATTGGTGACGATGCAGAAGAGCATGTTACCGCGAAGCTTATTAAATTGTGCGAAGAAAAAAACATCGAAGTAAAATATGTTGAAACGATGGAAGAACTTGGTAAAATGGCTGGCATAGAAGTTAAATCTGCTGCTGCAGCTGAATAATTTTTGTTTTCTACGCTCTAAGGCGTTGAAATATATAATTTAAAAAAGAAGGGACGGTGAACACAAGAAATGCCAACAATTAACCAATTAGTTAAAAAAGGAAGAAAGAGCAAAACATCTAAATCAAAAGCTCCAGCTTTACAAAAAGGTTACAACTCAAAATCAAAAAGAGTTACTAATCAATCAAGCCCACAAAAAAGAGGTGTTTGTACAGTAGTTAAAACAACTACACCTAAAAAGCCAAACTCAGCTTTAAGAAAAGTAGCCAGAGTTAGACTTACAAACACACAAGAGGTTACAGCTTACATTCCTGGTATAGGTCATAACCTACAAGAACACAGTGTTGTTCTTATTAGAGGTGGAAGAGTAAAAGACCTTCCTGGTGTTAGATATCATATCATCAGAGGTACTCTAGATACTGCCGGAGTTAAAGACAGAAAACAAGCTAGATCTCTATACGGAGCTAAAAAGCCTAAAAAAGCTTAGTTAAAATTTAGAGTGCTTTATTATAAATATGAAAGTTGGCAACCATAGGTAGGACTTGTGTTTAACTTAATATATAGAAGTAATAAAAGCACTTACTGGCAAGGTTGCCAGAGTACCTTGGTATACGGTAATTTGAATGTATACTAAATTTTTAAGGAGGGAAGAACAGTGCCAAGAAAAGGATATGTAGCTAAAAGAGAAATTTTACCAGATCCAGTTTATAATAGCAAAATAGTTACAAAGCTTATAAACAACATAATGTTAGATGGTAAAAAACAATTAGCTCAAGGAATAGTATACGATGCATTTGAAATCGTTGCAGAAAAAACTGGTAAAGATGCATTAGTAGCATTCGAAGAAGCTATGAATAATATAATGCCTGTACTTGAAGTAAAAGCTAGAAGAGTTGGTGGTGCAACATACCAAGTTCCAATGGAAATCAGAGCTGAAAGAAGACAAGCATTAGGATTAAGATGGTTAGTAAGATATTCAAGAGAACGTAACGAAAAAACAATGAAAGAAAGACTTGCTAACGAAATAATTGATGCTATCAATGGCATGGGTGGAGCTTTCAAGAAGAAAGAAGATACTCATAGAATGGCTGAAGCTAATAAGGCTTTCGCTCATTACCGTTGGTAGAATTTTGCATGAAAATCAGCGCCTTGCGGGTCTACTTGATTGATTTGGTGCTCGACGTATAAACATACGTCTGCACGCTCGCATCAATCAATTATCCTCGCAATCCACTAATTTTGATGCAAAATCCAGAGTTTTACAACAAAATAGTGATTAATGTTGATTAAAAGCAAAATAATAAGTTTTGATTTATACAATTTTGAGAAAAAATATAGATAAGGAGGAGAAACAAAAAGGTGGCTACTCAAAGACAATATTCACTACAAAAAACTAGAAATATAGGTATCATGGCTCACATAGATGCTGGTAAAACAACAACTACTGAGCGTATACTTTTCTATACAGGTAAAGTGCACAAAATCGGTGAAACACACGAAGGTGCTGCAACGATGGACTGGATGGCTCAAGAACAAGAAAGAGGTATCACAATTACATCTGCTGCTACAACATGTTTCTGGAATAATCATAGAATTAACATCATTGATACACCAGGTCACGTTGACTTTACGGTTGAAGTTGAGCGTTCACTAAGAGTACTTGACGGTTCTGTTACAGTATTTTGCGCTAAAGGTGGAGTTCAACCACAATCTGAAACGGTTTGGAGACAAGCTGATAAATATATGGTTCCAAGAATGTGCTATGTAAACAAAATGGACACATTAGGAGCTGACTTCTTTAGTTGCGTTAAGCAAATGAGAGATAGATTAAAAGCTAATGCTATTCCAATACAATTACCTATTGGGGCAGAAGATAGCTTTAAAGGTGTTGTAGACCTTATAAAAATGAAAGCTTTCATTCACAAAGATGACAAAGGTCTTGAAATTGAAGAGACAGATGTTCCTGCTGATATGAAAGAAATGGCAGAAAAATATCGTCAAGAGATGGTAGAAGCTGCTGCTGAACAAGATGAAGAATTAATGATGAAATATCTTGAAGGTGAAGAATTAACAGCTGATGAAATCAAAAAAGGATTAAGAATAGGTACAATTGCTTGTAAACTTACTCCTGTATGCTGTGGTTCTTCATATAAGAATAAAGGTGTTCAAGAATTACTTGATGCAGTTATAGCTTATATGCCATCACCACTTGATATTCCAGCTATTAAAGGTATCAATCCTGATACTGAAGAAGAAGTTGAAAGAAAGGCTTCTGATGATGAGCCATTTGCAGCTCTTGCTTTCAAGATTGCAACAGACCCATTCGTAGGAAAACTTTGCTTCTTCAGAGTATATTCTGGTACACTTGATGCTGGTTCTACAGTATTAAATGCAAGTAAAGGCAAGAAAGAAAGAATTGGTAGAATTCTACAAATGCACTCTAACCACAGAGAAGATATAGACAAAGTTTTCGCTGGAGATATCGCTGCTGCAGTTGGTTTAAAAGATGTTACAACTGGTGAGACACTTTGCGTTGAATCAGCTCCTGTAATACTTGAATCAATGGAATTCCCAGAACCAGTTATTTCAGTTGCTATCGAACCAAAAACAAAAGCAGACCAAGAAAAAATGGGTATTGCTTTATCAAAACTTGCTGAAGAAGATCCAACATTTAAAACATATACAAACCAAGAAACAGGTCAAACAATTATCTCTGGTATGGGTGAACTTCACCTTGATATCATCGTAGATAGAATGAAGAGAGAATTCAAAGTTGAATGTAACGTTGGTGCTCCTCAAGTTGCATATAAAGAAACAATTAGAAATAAAGTTAAAGCTCAAGGTAAATTCATTAGACAATCTGGTGGTAGAGGACAATATGGTGACGTATGGTTTGAACTAGAGCCATTAGAGCCAGGTACAGGAATTCAATTCGAGAGCAAAATCGTTGGTGGTGCAGTTCCTAAGGAATACATCAAACCAACAGAAGATGGATTTAGAGAAGCTACTAACGTTGGTATCTTAGCTGGTTACCCAGTTGTAGACGTTAAAGCTACACTTGTTGATGGTTCTTATCACGATGTAGACTCATCAGAAATGGCGTTCAAGATTGCTGCTTCTATGGCATTCAAAGAGTGCTGCAAACAAGCTAAACCAGTTCTATTAGAACCTATAATGAAAGTTGAAATTGTTGTTCCAGAAGAATACATGGGAGACGTTATAGGTGATGTAAACTCTAGAAGAGGAAGACTTGAAGGCATGGATGATCAAGCTGGAATGAAGATTATTAGAGCATTTATTCCACTATCAGAAATGTTTGGTTATGCTACAGACCTACGTTCTAGAACACAAGGTAGAGGAACATATTCTATGGAACCAAGTCATAATGAGGAAGTTCCAAAGTCAATCATGGAATCTATCACAGCTCAAAGAGCTAAAAAAGACTAATTTTAAAAAGTTAAATTTTTACTAAATAGCGTGATATATATTTAAATTTATAAGCGCTATTTGGTAGATTTAAATAAAGTTTAAGAATGAATATATATTGCAAAATTATATAAAGTTTTGTAAAATGTATTCGTAAAAAATTTAGACTTCAATATTAAAAAATAATATAAAATTAAAGGAGGAAATATTATTATGGCAAAAGAGAAGTTCGAAAGAAGTAAACCACACGTTAACATTGGTACAATCGGACATGTTGACCATGGTAAAACAACTACAACAGCTGCTATTACTAAAGTATTATCTTTGAAAGGTGCAGCTGAATTCAAAGCTTATGATCAAATCGACGGAGCTCCAGAAGAAAAAGCAAGAGGAATAACAATTAATACTGCACACGTTGAGTATCAAACAGATGCTAGACACTATGCACACGTTGACTGCCCAGGACACGCTGACTATGTTAAAAACATGATCACAGGTGCTGCACAAATGGATGGAGCAATCCTAGTTGTTTCTGCAGCTGATGGCCCAATGCCACAAACAAGAGAGCACATCCTTCTTGCAAGACAAGTTGGTGTTCCTTACATCGTAGTATTCTTAAACAAATGCGATATGGTTGATGATCCAGAATTATTAGAATTAGTTGAAATGGAAGTTAGAGACCTATTAACTAAATATGAATTCCCTGGAGATGAAACTCCAATCGTCAAAGGTTCTGCATTAAAAGTATTAGAATCTACATCAACAGATCCAAACGCTCCAGAATATGCTTGCATCAAAGAGCTTATGGATACAGTTGATTCATATATCCCAACTCCAGAAAGACCAGTAGACCAAACATTCTTAATGCCTGTTGAAGACGTATTCTCAATCACAGGTCGTGGAACAGTTGCTACAGGTAGAGTTGAAAGAGGTGTCGTTAAAGTTTCTGACGAAGTTGAAATCGTTGGTATCGCTAAAGAAACAAGAAAAACTGTTGTTACAGGTGTTGAGATGTTCAGAAAACTTCTTGACCAAGCTGAAGCTGGTGACAACATTGGTGTTCTTTTAAGAGGTATTCAAAGAAACGAAATCGAAAGAGGACAAGTTCTTGCTAAACCAGGAACAATCCACCCTCACACAAGCTTTAAAGGTGAAGTTTACGTTCTAACTAAAGAAGAGGGTGGAAGACACAAACCTTTCTTCAGTAACTACAGACCACAATTCTATTTCAGAACAACAGACGTTACAGGTGTTATTACATTACCTGCTGGAACAGAAATGGTTATGCCAGGTGATAACGTAACTATGGATATCGAACTTATTACACCAATCGCTATCGAAAAAGGATTAAAATTCGCTATTCGTGAAGGCGGTAAAACAGTTGGTGCTGGTATCGTTTCTGATATCAAAGCTTAGTTTTTAACAAAAATATAAGTTTGATATAACCAAAATAAAAACCTCTGGATTAATGCCAGAGGTTTTTTGTTGTTATTAAATGTAGATTAATAGAATAAATTATATCAATAAAGTTACGCATGAAGAATGCCCATCACCATTTAGTTTTACTAATAAATGGCAATGGGCATTTTTCAGCCGATTTTTGATTGTTTACGACTTTTTATCAATGAAATTATTCTTCGATAGGAATGTATGCGATCCAACCAGACCCCATGAGAGTTACACGTTTGAAGTTTTCGCACAGATATGCCATGCTGAGTCCAACACATTCTGCTTTGTCGCTCCGGAATGATTTGCTGCAGTTGCCACAAGTAATCAGGAATTCGTCGTCGTGACCTTCTTCGCAGAGTGCGTTACAACTAGGGCAGATGTAGAACTTCCTGATGTCGCCGTTGGATTTGCAACTCGTCATGTTGATTCCTCCTTTTAATAATGAGAGTCATGTGATATTTATATCATAAATAACTAATCAAGTCAATTCAATTCGAAGAAAGCGAAGGTGAAAATGTTGCTTTTATTAAAATAATGTAATATAATTTATTACCAGGATTACATAAATTATCCGTATAAGGTAAAAGGTGTGTTTTCCTAGTTTGAAAGGAGTTTTACATATGAAGATTTTGGTTGACGCAATGGGAGGAGATCATGCTCCAGATGAGATAATTAAGGGTTGCGTGAATTCGATTAATGATCTTGAATCTGATATAGTTTTAATAGGAAAAGAAGAAATTATAAATAATAAAGTTAAGGAGTTTTACGGTAAAGATTCGATTACAGAAGTTTCACCAAGAATTACTGTGGTTAATGCAGATTCGGTTATAGAAAATGAAGAAGCTCCAACTTCTGCAATTAAAACTAAAAAAGACTCGTCAATGGTTATTGGGTTTAATATGTTAAAGAATGGAGAAGGTGATGCCTTTGTTTCAGCTGGTAGCACCGGTGCTTTTTTAACAGGAGGTCTTTTATTAGTTGGAAGAATTAAAGGAATAGACAGACCAGCTCTTTGTCCAATATTACCTACGTATACAGGAAAAGGCTTCATGTTGATTGATTGTGGTGCAAATACAAATTGTAGGCCAATTAATTTGTTTCAATTTGCTACAATGGGATCGATTTATATGAACAAAGTTATGAATGTCGAGGATCCAAAGGTAGGACTTTTAAATATTGGTGCAGAAGAAGGTAAAGGTAACGAACTTACAAAAGAGACATATCAAAAGTTTTCTGAAACTGATGAGTTTAATTTTTATGGAAATATTGAAGGCAGAGATATGTTCGACGGAGACGTGAACGTTGTTGTAACAGATGGTTTTACCGGTAATGTTGCGCTTAAGACAACTGAAGGTGTCGGACATATGGTGAATAGACTTTTAAAAGAAGAATTAAGCGCCAATATTTGGAGAAAAATTTTAGCTATGTTGTTGATGCCTGCGCTTAAAAAATTCAAAAAGAGAATGGATTATAGCGAATATGGTGGTGCTTTGCTTCTAGGTATTAAAAAACCTATTGTAAAATGTCATGGTACAGCGAATGCAAAAATAGTAAGATATACACTTATACAGGCTGAAAATTTTGCAAAAACGAAAGTTGTTGACACGATTGCTGAAGAAATAAAAAAGCTTGATGAAATTGAAAAACAAAATGAAAAATCTTTGCAAAGTAATCAAATAGTAGAGAAAGAAAATAAAGAGCAAGGTGCTCAAAATGCTGAAAAAAAAGAAAATGCTACTAATCAAAAAAGTATGAATAAAAAGAAAAACAAGAAATAAACTCTTAGTATAAATAGAAATAAAAATTATTGACAATTAAATAAACATATACTATTGTTATTGTATAAGAGATTTGACATATAAAACAAAAGTTGAAAGGAGGTCATTTGGATGAATCCAGATGCAATATTTGAGAAAGTTAAAGAAGTTATAATGGACCAATTAGCTGTTGAGGATGACGCTGTTAAACTAGATACATCATTTATAGATGATTTAGGAGCTGATTCATTAGATATAGTAGAGCTTATAATGGCATTAGAAGAAGAGTTTGATCTACAAATACCAGATAGTGAAGCTGAAAAAATAATGACAGTTGGAGATGTTGTAGAATACATCAAAAATAATAAATAAGATTATATTTATGATTGAATTTGATGAACAGTATGACATACCGTTCATCATTTTCTTTTTTGGAAATGAGGTAGAAATGGAACTTGAAAATTTAATAGGATATGAATTTAAAAATAAAGATTTGCTTACATTAGCAATCACGCATAGTTCATATGCGCACGAAAATGGGAAAAAAGAATATAATGAGAAAATAGAATATTTGGGAGATGCAGTGTTAGAGCTAATATCTAGTGAATATATTTTTAGAACATATTCTAAACTATCAGAGGGAGAAATGACTAAAGCTAGAGCGTATGCGGTTTGTGAGGAATCATTAGCGGAAGTTGCTAATAGATATGGTTTTAGTGATTTTTTACGAGTAGGAAAATGTGAAAGTAAAGTTGATGGTAGATATAGAAATTCGATACTTGCAGATAGTGTTGAAGCAGTTATAGGAGCAATTTATTTAGATTCGGGAATTGAAGAAGCTAAAAAATTTATATTGCCAAATATAAAAGAAAGACTTGAAGATTTTGTAACGAAAGGTAATAAAGATTACAAAACTCAACTTCAAGAAATATTGCAAGTAAATGGTGATGTAAAAATTGAATATAGAATAATAGATTCATATGGACCTGAACACGATAAAGTTTTTGTGTCAGAAGTATTTGTAAATGGAAAAGTTTTAGGAAAGGGAAAAGGAAGAAATAAAAAAGAAGCAGAGATGGAAGCTGCATTTGAAGCAATAAAAAATATAAAATAGGAGCGAAAATGGATAAAATACTAAAGCAAATAAAGAACACTTGGAATGAAATTAGTTATGAAACATGCATTTTTCTGTATTTGTTTTTAAGGTTTATTATATTTATGCCAACGAAGATGTTAACATGGGTTTCAACGTATTATGCATGTAATTATTCGTATGGAATTATTCCAAGAGGCTTTATAGGAACTATTTTTAAATTAGTGACCGGTGGGGATATAAGTAGTATAAATGCACATTCATTTGCCTTTGTTGGAATATATATTCTAATAATACTTATATCTATTTTAGTTGGGAAAATGATTAGGACTGTTGAAGAAGGTACAAAACGAAAAACGATGTTTGTACTGGCGATAATATATTTTTTTATGCCATTTTCGATTTGTTATCTTTTTGACGAGGAAAATTTTGGTCGATTTGATTTATATTTGTATATAATAACAATAGTTCAAATATTATTGATTTTTAAAAAACCAACTTTCTTAAAAATGATTGTCTGCGGTGTATTATCGTGTATATGCGTAATGATACATGAAGCTTATGTATTATATATTTTCCCCATATTTTTTGTGGTATTATTGTACATATTATATAAAAACAAATTTACAAAAATGCTTACGCTTGGTTCAATATTAATATTATTAATGATTTTTGTGACAACGGTTTATTTTAATTTTTTTACAACTATTAATATAGATAATTCAAATGAGTATATAAGTCAATTAAGAAAATCAACAGATTTAAAAATAAATGAATATTGTATTCAATATGAATATTATATGCATTCAATTAGTGATCATAAAGAATATTTTATAGATAGGCTTATAACATATAATATTTGTGGATTACTAATTGTGATTTTTATATTAATTTTACCTATAAATATTGTTATATTTAAATTTATAAAAAATGCATTGAAAGAATATAAAAGAAAATTATTTTATTATATTATTATTGTGATGCTTATTTCTACAGTTGTATACATACCGTTATTTGTTTTTACTAGTGATTGGGGAAGATGGCTGGCGTCAGTATACAATTGTATTATTGCAATAATGTCGATAATATTAATTGAAAATAATGAGAATATTTTAGAAATTATAAAATTTGAAAAAACAAATAAATATGTATGTACTCCGAAGTATTTCTTGATTGCATCAATAATATTTTTTACGTCATCTCTTGGGGTGTTTCAGACAGCAGGTATTTATAATTGGTTGTATGGAATACTAAAAAAGTAGGAACAATATTACTATGAAATCAATAAAAAGGATAAAACGAGCTTACTAACATAAGCTTGTTTTTTTTTTCTTGCTATATTACAATTAATTTGTGAAGGGAGCTGAATTTATGAAAAGCGTACTTGTTTCGGGGTATTATGGATTTAATAATACTGGTGATGAAGCTATGATTGAAACATTTTCAATTGAGCTTGCTAAGAAAAATTATAAGCTAATAGTTTTGTCTTCAAATCCAGAGAAGACAAAAGAATTATATAATGTTGAAGCGTATGACAGATATAATATTATCGAAGTAATGAAGGCTATAAAAAAAGCTGACATTGTTGTTAGTGGAGGCGGTACATTATTTCAAGATATAACAAGTAGAAAAAGTATATGGTATTACTTGGGTGTAGTTAAATTGGCGCAACTAATGGGAAAAAAAGTATGTGTTGCATATCAAGGTATGGGTCCTATTAATACGAATATGTATAGAAAAATGACTAAGAGAATTCTAAATAAAAAGAGTGTAAAATTAATTGCAATGCGAGATAAACATGCTTATGAGTATGCTAAAGAAATGGGAATCAAAGAGGAAAAGATGATGCTTTCTTCTGATATGATTTTCATGATGAAACCACCTGCTCCAGAAAGATGTATGAAGATTATAAAAGACAACGTTCATAATTATAAAGAAGGAGAAGTATTGATTGGTTTTTCAATAAGAGAGTGGAGAGATAAAGATAGAACGGATTTATTTGCAGAAGTGGCGGATAAGTTAGTTGAAAAATATAATGCGAGAATTGTTTTCTTTCCATTTCACAAGCCAAAAGATGCTGAGATTAGTAAGATTGTAATGCATAAAATGAAGCATGAAGATGCTACTGTTTTAATGCCAAATAGATATTTACCATCAGAGATATTGGGTGCAATGGGTTATATGAACATAAACATCGGTGTTCGCTTACATGCACTTGTTTTCTCAATACTTAGAAATGTTCCAACGATAGGAATTTCGTATGAACCTAAAGTTGATGGTTTTTTAGAAATGATGAATATGTCATCTGTATGCACATATGAAAGCATTGATGTGGAAAAGATATTAGAGCAGGTTGAGTATTATATGCAAAATAGTAAAGTTGATTACACTTCAAAAACTAATGAATTTGCTGAGATGGGTCAAAATGCTTTAAATAGAATAATAGAAGAATTAGAAAAGAAATAAATATAATAATATAATCGTGTACTTAAAGATAAATGGAGGATAATTTTGATGGACAAGCGTAAGATTTTAAAAATGATTTTTGATTATATTGTTTTAATAATAGGAGGAATATTAGTTGGTTTAAGCGTTGGTCTCGTTTTGTTACCAGTAAAACTGACGACAGGTGGTTTTAGTGGTATTGCGACACTTATGCATTATTTAATAAATATACCTGCAGATATATCGTTATTGTTATTGAATATACCAGCATTTCTAATCACAGGAAAAATTTTGGGTATAAAATATGGATTAAGAAGTTTCATAGGAATGACTTTTTGTTCTGTGGGAATTGCGATTGGTGAAGCAGTGAACCCGTTGACTACAGATTTTATGTTAGCGGCGTTATATGGAGGAGTATTATCAGGTCTTGGAATAGCACTTACTTATAGGTCTGGAGGATCAACAGGTGGAACAGACTTAATCGCTAGATTAGTACACGAAAAAAGACCGCATATGAATATGGGAGAAATACTATTAATAGTTGATGGGATAATAATCGCAATATTATCTTTGACATTTAATGATATAGAGATTGGCTTATATTCAATTGTAGCAGCGTTTGTAATGACAAAAGTGATAGATTTGATATTAGATGGTGCAGATTTTGCAAAGGCGGTATTTGTAGTTACAAATAAAGAAAAAGAAATTTCTGAATATATTCATAAAACTTTAAATAGAACGAGCACCAAAATAACAGGTATAGGGACTTATTCAAATACGGAAAAAAATATTCTAATGTGTGTTGTAAACAAAAAAGAGATTCCTAAACTAAAAGAAGCAATAAGAGAAATAGATAATACAGCGTTTACAATAGTGACAACGGTTACAGAGGCAATAGGAAAAGGATTTAAGAAAATATAATAATACTTGGAGGAACAATGGTAAAGAAAGCATTAAAAAATGGGATTCTTTTTATAGTAATAATATTTTTTTTCTTTTTGTCTATGGTGTTATGTTGTTGTTTTCCATCTGACGCGATTGAAGAAAAAGTTATAGAATCGTCCAAAATTCTGTTAAAAGAGGGCATGTATATTAATGCTGGACCATCAATTGCGGATAATGGTGTTGACGCTTTAATTATTAATGCGGCTTATTCGGTAGATAATAAAAATCCTGTAGTATCAGCATTAACTGTTAGAAAAAATTATAACGAGAAAACTACTGTAACAGAAATGCACGATGTGAAAGGTGATATAATGACATTTCAGCATCCAAAAGAACAGATTGAGATAATAGAAATTGATGGTAGGTTATACTCAAAAGATAAGAGAGAAAATATTGAGGTTGAAGGAGAAATATGGTCCGTAGATAAAACCTCATATAAAGTAAATATACATGGAAATGAATTTTATTTAAATGTATATAATTCCATAAAGGAATTGGATAAATTTTTGCGCGGAGAAGTTGATACATCTGTTGAATATGCAAGATATTGGCATGGTTATTTGCCAATAATTAGAGTTATGTTGTTGTTTATGAATATACAAGAAATAAGAATACTTACAATGATAGTTATGAATGCTATGTTAATATATTTTTTGATTATATTAAACAGAAATTTTGGTAAAAAAATAACTATAATTATTGGTTTTTCTTTGATTTTTTATAATTACATATTTATTGGTTATACATTGTCAGCGGTGCAAATATTTGCTGTTATGATGTTAGCTTCGATTATTCTTATTAAAAAAATAGAAAACAAAAAAGACTTTGATTTTAATACATATATGCTGATTGTAGGAATGCTTACAAATTTTATGGATTATTTAACTGTACCACTAGTGACGTTTGGATTACCGATGATTATTTATTTGTTACATAAGAAAAACGAATCAATAAGCTGGAAAGAAGGATTCATTTTATTGTTTAAAGCTGGAATAATGTGGGGACTAGGATATACTCTGACTTTCTTTTCTAAATGGGTAATAGTTGAATGCATTTTGGGTAGGAATATGATTTCTAGCGGTATTGAACAAATATTTTTTAGAACGACAGGTGATATATTTAGAAAATTGGAAATGTCGTTATCTGAAATAATTATATTTTATTTGTTATTTGTATTTATGGCGTGTTTAATTGTAGAGTTCATCTTTTTGATGAAGTATAAATTCTGTGTAAAGAAAGACATAAAGCAAATATTAATTAACAATATACCTATGGTTTTAATAGGTGTTATGCCGGTTGTATGGCACATCGTTTTAGCTAATCATACACAAGAACATTGGAAATATCATTATAGAGACATGTTTATCGTGTGTATTTCATTTTTAATAGTTTTAAATGATATATTTGAGTTGAAAAAAGGAAAAGCAATATTGGAGAGTGAAAAATGAGTTACGAATTTACATTTATTTTACCGTGTTTAAATGAGGAAAAAGCATTACCTTTTGTACTTGACGAGATAAAAAAAACCATTGAAAAAAATAATTTAAATGCTGAAATTTTGCTTGCGGATAACGGAAGTATAGATAGAAGCGTTGAAATTGCAAAAGAACATGGTGCGAATATTAATGTGTGTGAAGAAAAAGGATATGGAAGCACGTTAAGAAGTGCGACAAAAGTGGCACAAGGCAAATACTGCTTTATGGGTGATAGTGATGGAAGTTATGATTTCACAAATCTTATGCCTTTTGTTGAAGCGGTAAGAGCGGGAAATGATTTTGTAGTTGGAAATAGATATAAAGGTGGATTTGAAAAAGGTGCAATGCCAATTTCTCACTACTTTGGTGTGAAATTTTTATCTGAGTATGCGAACTTTTTCTTTAAATCACCGATAAAAGATTATCATTGTGGTTTAAGGTGCTATGACACTCAGAAAATAAAGGACTTAAATTTAAAACAGCCTGGAATGGAATATGCAACTGAAATGATAGCAATTGCACAAATAAATAATCTAAAATTAGTTGAAGTACCAACAAAACTTAGAAAAGACTTAAGAGATCGAAAATCGCATTTGCGTACCATTAAAGATCGGATTTCGACATTTAATTTACATTACAAAAGTGGGTCTTAATAAAAAGGAATACATATATGATAGTAAACAGGAGGAAGTTAATGCATAATAAATGTATTATGAGATATATAAGGACGTATTTTCTTGTAATAATGTTATTTATTTTGATTATGATAGCTGGTTGTTTATTTCCTTCAACATGGATAGAAGAGAATGTTAAACAATCAGCTGAAATGCTAGAAAAAGAAGGCAGATGGCGTAAATTTGGTTTTTCAATTATTGATAATGTTGCAGATCCATTAATGATTAATGAAGCTTACTCGGTGGATTATAGAGATCCAATATTTTCAGCATTTGCTGTAAGAAAAAATTATAAAGAAGGTTTAACAAAAGGACAATTAAAAGATTTGCGAGGAGAGTTAA
This sequence comes from uncultured Eubacteriales bacterium, assembly GCA_949283575.1. Taxonomy (GTDB): domain Bacteria; phylum Bacillota; class Clostridia; order TANB77; family UBA1234; genus UBA1234. The sequence goes on along the minus strand of CASDSU010000028.1, from coordinate 208,937 downwards.
TTACATTTCAAGTACCTAAAGATAAAATGGAATTAATTGAAATAAATGGTGTGCTGTATTCAAAAGATACTAGAACAAATTATGCTGTATTAACGCAAAATGAATTAAATGATTCACCACCAGAAGTTATTGAATTAGATGGAGAGACTTTTTATACAACTGAATATAATACGTGTAAGGAACTAAAAAAATTTGTAGATGGAGAAGTAGATACCTCGGTAGAATATGCAAGATATTGGCATGGTTATTTACCGTTTCTTAGAATTTTATTGTTGTTTTTCAATGTGTCAGAAATACGAATGCTTTTTATTGTAATATTTATAATGTTATTAATCTATATGATGATATTATTAAAAAAAGAGTTTGGTTTAAGTATAGCAATTATTTTTGCTAGTGCATTAATTTGGCATGATTACTTAATGGTAGGGTATTCATTGCAATGTTCACCTTTGTTTTTTGTAATGATGATTACAACAATAATATTTATAAAAAAGAAGGAGAAGAAAAAATCATTTGATGCATATTTGTATTTCTTTATTGTTGGAATGCTAACATCATTTGTAGATTATTTAACATGCCCTCTTATTAGTTTAGGTGTATTATTGACAATTGAACTATTATATTTTAAGAAAGGAAGTAAATCTCTAAAAGATTCGATATTGTTGATAATTAAAGCGTCAATTTTATGGGGAATCGGTTATGGAATTACATGGCTTTCAAAATGGATTATATATGATGTGTTGTATGATGGAGAAATATTAAAAGTTGGAATGACGCAGTTTTTCTATAGAGCACAAAGAAGTAATTATAAAATAAAAGGACTTAGACTTTTAGATATATTTTTAACATTACTTATGTGGGGAGCTCTTGGGATAATGGTATTAATTTTAATAGTATTCCCTAATATAGAAGAGTTTAAATTAAAAAACATAAAAAAAATAATAATAAATAATTTGCCTTTTATGATAATATCAATAATCCCTCTTGTGTGGCATACCATTTTAAAAAATCACACATTATTGCATTGGAATTTTTCTTTTAGAGATTTTGTATTAATACAAATCTCTGTTCTAATAATATTAAATGATATAGTAACATATAAGAAACCAAAAAAGTGTGACGGATAAATTCTGTCACACTTTTTTCTCTAAAAATTCACATTCCGATATATTGCTTTTAAAATACATTATTGATATAATTTCTGTGAATATATAATTATGTAATAATTGGACAAAATAAGTAAAAATAAAAAAATAGTAGAAACATACAACTCTAATTGAAGCTTTTGGAGGATTGAATAAATGATAATTTTTGATGATGTGTGTAAGGTTTATTCTACGGGAACAGAAGCTGTAAAGCATACGACACTTCATATAGAAAAAGGTGAATTTGCATTTATAGTTGGGCCTAGCGGATGCGGAAAATCTACACTTATGAAAATGATTTTAAAAGAAGTTGAACCAACTTCAGGTGATATATATATAAATGGAAAAAGTATAATTAATATACCGCATAATAAAGTTCCTTATTTGCGTAGGAAGATGGGAATTGTTTTTCAGGATTTTAGATTGCTTCCTGATAAAACTGTTTATGAAAATGTTGCGTATGCAATGAGAGTAATTGGAGCAAATCCAAAACAAATAAAGAAGCAAGTTCCTAATGTTTTGTCTTTGGTTGGACTTTTGAAAAAAGCGAAAGTTTATCCAGAGCAATTGTCAGGTGGAGAACAACAAAGAGTTGCGGTAGCTAGAGCGATTGTCAATAATCCGATGATGCTTATAGCAGACGAGCCTACGGGAAATTTGGATCCTGAGACAGCATGGGAAATAATGTCTTTACTTAACGATATAAATAGAAGAGGGACTACAGTTGTAGTTGCTACGCATGCAAAAGATATAGTCGATAAAATGCAAAAGAGAGTTATAGCAATTGAAAATGGAACGGTTTATAGTGACATAAAGAAAGGTGTGTATATCAATGAGCATAAATACGATTAGTTATTGGGTTGCTGAAGCGTTTGCAAGTATCGTTAAGAATCAGAAGGTGTTTTGGACTGGCGTTGCAACAATGACAATCGCATTATTTTTGATTGCGCTTTTCAGTATACTGTATAATGCTGCAGATTTTTTAATAGCGATGTTTGAAGAATCACAAGGGAAGATTGAGGTTTTTCAAGATTATAAAACGGCTAAAGTAGACGTGAGATTAAATTCTGTTGATGATGCTGCAATTGCTGATATAAAAAATAAAATACTTGCTTTAGGCGAAGTAAAAACAATTAGGTTTGTTTCAAAAGATGAAAGTGAATTAGAATATGATTCTTTTGAAGTTACAATTGAAGATTATAGATTATCGAATCAAGTAATAAATAAAATAAAAGCGATACAAGGTGTTGCGCAAGGCGAAAATGACGTGGTTTCAAGAACGATAGATTATGATTTGTACAGCAAATTGTATGCATTAGATGGTGTAAAAGAAGTTGAATATATTTCGAAAGAAGAAGCAATTGAAAGAGCAAAAGATAGAGTGCCAGCGGGGATGACAGAAGGAGTTCCAGATGACATATATCCTGCCTCGTACATAGTAACAATTGAGGACTTAAGCATGGCTAATGAGATTGCCAAAGAAATCAGAGGAATTGAAGGCGTTGGTGAAGAGGAAGACGATGTTCTTGTAAATGAAGATAGTGACTTCATCGCCAAACTTGCAATTTCGGGAAAAGTTTTAGCGGTAACAATTTTTATAGTTTCTACAGTTGCTGCTTGCTACATGGTAATGAATTCGATAAAACTTATGTTATATGCAAGAAGAAGAGAAATTTCAATTATGAAATATGTTGGTGCGACAGATGCATTTACCAAAGCTCCTTTTATAATTGAAGGACTAGTAATAGGGCTTGTAAGTGTGGCAGTGGTTTCAATAATCACGTTTGTTATATGCAGAGGACTTTCATCAATTGCAAGTCAGGTGGCGATATTGTCATTCTTGTCACCAATGGTTGATGTGGTTCCAACACTTTCAACAATACTACTAGTATTAGGAATCGGTATAGGTACAATTGGAAGTTCAATATCAATAAACAAATATTTGGAAGTATAGTATTCTTTGGAAAATATAATAAGGAGGAAACTAATGAAAAAACTAATATCTTTGGTAATAATATTTTCGTTACTTAATTCAACGGTATTTGCTACATCAGCAATGCAAAATCAATTGAATAATACAAAAAATGAAATTTCAAATGTGAAAAATGAACTAAAGGATGTTCAAGCTGATAAAAAATTGACGCTTAATGATATTGAAAGTTTGGATAAACAAATAGGTAATGCGGAATCACAAATTTCATATTTAGAAGATGAAATTGAAGACTTGGAAAATGATATCGAAACAGCGATAGATGACATTCAAAAAGCTGAAGACGAATATGAAGTGAAGGATGTAAGAAGACAAGATCGTTTAATTGCATATTATAAATGTGGTTCGGTGTCACTTATGGATACACTTTTGGATTCGGAAAGTATTACAGATTTCTTCTTTAGATATAGAGTTATGGATGAAATCATGGAATATGATCAAGGTCTTCTAGAAGAATTAAATGAAGAAAAGATTGCAATAGAAAATAAAAAGGTACAATTAGAAGAAGATAAAGTTCTTTGTGAACAAAAGAAAGTTCTTGCAGAAGAACAAAAATTAGCTTTGAGTGATGTAAAGGAAATTAGAGTTACATATTTATCAAAGCTAGAAAAAGAAGAAGACTTGCTTGAAAAATCAATAGATGAACTTCAAAAGAAAGCGGATGATTTAACTGCAGAAATTAAAAAACTTTCTAGCTCTTCAACAACTAGCAAATATACTGGAGGAACAATGGGATGGCCACTTCCAAACTATTATACAGTTACATCATATTATGGAAATAGACTTCATCCAGTATTAAAAGTATATAAAATGCATACAGGTGTTGATATTGCAGGTGCAGGCTGTAACGGTAAAAATGTAGTTGCTGCAGCAGATGGAAAAGTAATAACAGCAGGGTGGATATCTGGATATGGATACACAGTTATGATAGACCATGGCGGCGGAGTTGTTACATTATATGCCCATTCGCAAAAACTACTTGTAAAAGTAGGAGACAAAGTTAAGAAGGGACAAGCAATAATGTTAGTTGGTTCGACAGGATACGCAACAGGTCCACACTTACACTTTGAGGTTAGAATAAATGGTAAATATGTAAATCCACTAGATGGATATATATCGGCTAAATAATAAAAAAACTCACCACTTAAATATGGTGAGTTTTTAAGTAAATGAAAATGTTGGAAAGGAATGTAAAATGGAACATTATTATACTGCTGATCCTTCGGTAAAGTCTGAAGAAAGAGAAATTGAATATGAAATTGCTGAAGAAAAATTTACATTTATAAGTGATAACGGAGTTTTTTCTAAAAATCATGTGGATATAGCGACGTCTTTTTTATTAAAAACAATATATGATGAGGTTCAAGGAGATATATTAGATGTTGGCTGTGGATATGGTGTTATAGGAATAACACTTGCAAAAAGTGAAAAGGTGAAAAGTGTTACGATGCTTGATGTAAATCACAGAGCGTTAGAACTTTCTAAACGAAATGCTATAAAAAACAAAGTTGATTCGAAAATTGAAATTGTTGAATCAGATGGATTCCAAAAAATTTCAGAAGGTTATGATGCTATAATAACAAATCCACCAATAAGAGCTGGTAAGTCAGTAATTTATCAAATGTATGAAGATGCAAAAAATCATTTAAAAGTTGGAGGAGCACTGTATATAGTAATTAATAAAAAACATGGGGCACCAAGTACAATAACATTTCTTCACAATTTGTTTGGAAATTGTGAAGTGTTAGACAAAAAAACAGGATTTAATGTTATCAAATGCATAAAAGAATAGAGGTGCATCTATGGGAAAAATAAAAGAAAAATATGGCTCAATTATAGAAAGTGGACTTATTTTTATTTTGTTTACATTGATTGTTACTCTGTGGATGAACACTAGTCGAACGTTTAACTATGACTTGACCTGGTGTTTTCATATATCGCAAAAAGTTGTAAATGGTGATTTACTATATTCCGAAATAAGTACGGTTGTAACACCACTTTATTTTTGGTTTGGAGCTATTTTTATAAAAATTTTTGGTAATTCGTTAATTAGTATGCATATATTTGGTGGTGTAGTTTGGGGCGTAATCGCTACAACGTTATATAACATGGTAAAGCTTACAATAGATAAGAAAAATTATTTGTTTTTACCGCTTTTTGCAATATTTACGTTACGCTATGCATCTATTCTTGCAATGACGAATTACAATTCTTTTGCTGTAATGTGGTGGTTAATTGCAATTTTTCTAGAAATTAAGAGAGAATCTTCGAAAGAGGAAAACAAGGATATAAGCTACAATTTATTGATTGGTTTAATATTAGGAATAACATTTTTTGCAAAGCAAAACATCGGATTTTTTGCAGTTGTAACAACGGGTGTAATCTCGATATTTAAATGGGTTTTAAGTAAAAAAAGTACTATGAAAGAAATTCTTGCAAAGATGTTGGGCTTCTTTATAGTTATGCTAGTAATGTTAATATACTTTATTTTTACAAATACGTTTTCTTTCTTTATTGATTTCTGTTTCGGTGGCTTATTAGAATTTGGAACTAAAAATATAAAACATAAATTTATAATAAAATATGTTGCGTTAGCGGTCTTATTGCTAAGTGCTATGATTTTGGCAATAAAAAAGAAAGATAAAATATTGATGATAGAAGTGGTGGCACAAATGGCTTTTTGCGGATTATCATATCCATTGCCAAACGACTATCATGTAATGTTATCGTTATTAATGTCTATGCCGATAATTATGCGAATAATGAATTATACTGTAAAAAATGAAAAAATTTATTTTATATCAGCTTTTGTTTTTTTAGCGTGGTCGATAGCTACATCGTATTATCGTTATCAATATGCGCGTATAGCATTTGAAGATTTGATGGCAGGTGAAAGAATTGGAGGAGAACTTTTTGGTGCTATAATAATGATACTTATAATGAGTATTGGTCTTGGAATTGCGTTTGAAAAAATAGGTAAGTGCAAGGCTATAACATATATTTCGCTCATTCTAATAATAGTGTCAAATGCATACATATATGATACAATTCAGAAAAGTGAATATACTGCCGAAGGCCTTGAAGTATATCAAAAACTTGGATTGGAAGAAAAACAGTTGGGATATATAGAAAAAATAGTTGAGTACATTTTGGAAAAAGAATCTGAGGGTTATAATGTCTATGTCATATCTGCAGACGCATCTTACTATATGGCAGCGCTGGGACGAAACAATTATAAATTTGATCTAACCTTGTATGGCAGTTTAGGAAGTAAAGGCGAAGAAGGACTAATTGAAGATGTATCAAAACTTGAAAATGCAATATTGTTAAAAAACGAAGACTTGATGCATCAAGAACCAGTGGGATTCGACACATATATAAAACAAAACTATACTATAATAGATCGAGTTGGAATGATGAATGTTTATGGACAAAGGGACGGTTCTTTTGTCCATAAAATAAATTAAAAGTTTTTTTAAAAAAGTGTTGACAAGATGAAATCACATTGCTATACTGTAATAGCAGTGTGGCGATGCGGGTGTAGTTCAATGGTAGAATCTCAGCCTTCCAAGCTGATTGTGCGGGTTCGATTCCCGCTACCCGCTCCAATGTAAAAGGCTGAAATATGAGTTTCAGTCTTTTTTTTCGTCCCCGATGGACGAGAAAATCACGGAGTGGTGCCGAAGCGGTCATAACGGCGTAGACTCGAAATCTATTGTGAGAAGCAATTCTCCCGTGGGTTCAAATCCCACCCACTCCGCCAAAATATTTTAAATAAAATATTGACAAAGACATTATACTTTCGTATAATAACTATTGTTCGATGATATGGCGGATTAGCTCAGTTGGCTAGAGCGCCCGGTTCATACCCGGTAGGTCGTAGGTTCAAGTCCCACATCCGCTACCAAAAGTAGTCAAGCTTAAGCTTGACTTTTTTTTTTTTTGAAAGCATAATAAAAGTATGGATGAATGCGTATTATAATGTTTTAAAAGTTAATTGCGGGTGTAGTTCAATGGTAGAATATGGTGCTTCCGACCCCAAGATACGGGTTCAATTCCCGTTACCCGCTCCAAAATTAATGCGAAAAAAGATGTATACGAGGAGGGATTGTTATGAAAAATGTAAAGAAAATAATAAGTGTAATTATGACGTTTGTGTTAGTTTTCACAACGTTGACAGTCGTGAATGCTACAGGAGGGATAATCACTGATCCAATATCTCCGGATATAGATAATCCTAAAATGTTTTCAATGACAGAACAAGTTTTAGGAATGGTATATGCGGTGTGCCTTGCTGTATCTTTTGGAATGCTTATATTTGTTGGAATCAAGTATATGATGGCTTCTGCTAATGAAAAAGCAGATGTTAAAAACGCTTCAATAAAATATGTAATTGGTGCAATTGTGCTTTTGGGAGCAACAACACTATTTAATATTATTATTAGTATTGCGGCAGAAGTTGGAGCTTCGTTGTAAAATCAAAATATTGTTGAAAATAGAAAAAATATGTATTATAATTGAAGTAGGGTACATTTATAGGTGTCAGGGGGGATTGGTATGAAGAAAAAAAATATTTTGACAAATATTATAGTTAATGCAATGTTTATATCTATGTGCCTTAGTAAAGTAGTTTTTGCTGGTGAAATTAATTTTTCTTCAGTAGTTGGTCCTTTGACAGAAATAACTCAAATTTTGTTAATTGTTGCTGCTGGTGTTTGCGTTGGTAAAGTTATTCATATAGGTATACTTTATGTTATGTCGTCTGCTGCTGATAAAAGTAACGCGAAGATGGCAGTGCTACCATGGATTATAGGAACTTTTCTATGCTTTGGTGCTGCTGTGATTGGACCAGCAATTATTAATATATTTAAAGTTACAGATAATGTATTGGATTACTAATGAAAAAGGGGGTGAAAAATATGAAGAAATTTATAAGTTTGTTAATGACAACAGCAATGGTATTAGGTATGGGTACTATAGCATTTGCAGCTCCAACAATTCCAACGCCAACGGGTGGAACAAAATTGGCTAAAATGGGTAACAACGTTCTTGGTTATGTACAATGGTTTGGTTATGCTATAGCTGTTGGTATGTTGCTATACATAGGTATCAAATACATGATGGCTTCTGCTAATGAAAAAGCAGATCTTAAGAAAGGCTCTATTAGTTATGTAATAGGTGCTATTATAGTAGTTGCTGCTTCAACATTATTCGGAATATTATCATCTATTGCCGAGGAAGTTGTTGTATCATAATGATGAACAAAACGAATTGTGTCCGCGTATAAAGGGACACTTTTTTATTATAACTAGAAATGCTGTGTTTTGATTTGAAAAAATACAGTATTTCTTAAATAAAAATTAAACAAGAAAAGAGGTGGCCTGTATGAAAAAGTTTTTAAGAGTATATCTTACAATTTTAATGGCGTGTGCAATGATGCAAAGTGCAGTTTTCGCATCATCTTCAGCTGATAAAATTTCTGAGAAGATACCGAAAATATTAAATGCAGTAGCTTTTGGTGGATATTCAGTTGCTTTGGGAATGCTTATTTATATTGGGGCAAAATATACGTTAGCTGCTGCTAATGAAAAAGCAGACCTTAAACAAGGTGTAGTTAATTATGCGATTGGTATTGTTGTTATTGTAAGTGCATCTGCAATCGCTAATATGATTTCGGCTATTGCTGCAGGTGGAGAAGGAACAAGCGCTAGTAGTTTGGCGGGAGACATAATTGAGGCGGCAACTAATGCGGCAAAATAATTTGAAAAACTGGTATAAATTGAAATGGTTATTATTACAACTATTTCAGTTTATACCAGTTTTTTGTTTCTTTACAAATATGTTAAATTTTCATTAAAAAATGAAAAAATTTTACATTTTTCTACATTTGAAGGTTGTTATATGGTATAATGATATTAAGTGAGTTTATCTTATGAAAGAGTGGAGGTGCTAACGATGGGAACACATTTAATACCAAGAGAAATTGATGGTGATGCTCGTATTTTGTTGATATTTACGCCAAAAGGTTTTATTGGAACTTTGATAGGAATTGGAATTGGTGCATTTTTTTATTCTTTTGCGGCAGCTTTTGGGGCAGTTCTTGTTGGTTGGGTTTTGCTTGCTATATGTGCAATTATAGGCTTTATTGTTGGACAAGTTAAGATACCTGAATCAAATGCCTTTAGCTTGTTTAAAAAGACTGGTGGAGAGTACATAAAAGATGTAATCGCTAAATACTTGGCTTTTAGAAAAAAAAGAAGAATATATTTATATGACGAAACGGATTATATAGAAAAAACAGGTGAAGTTACAGAAACGAGTGAGGGAAATCCAATAAGATAATTAAACAAAAGATGATAAAAGGAGGATGTGACATATGTTAGGTAGTGATATTGATATGCTGATTACCGTACTGATTATTATTCTTGCTGTTGCCCTTGGTGGAATAATAGTATTAATAATGCTTAGTAGTAAAGGTAATGCATCAAGACTTGAAGAAAATAGTCAGAAAGAATTAAGTAAAAGTAATCCAAAAGCAACTTTCAATAAACATGATGTAATGAAGTTTATGGAATTTGACAGAATCGAGGATGACATGATCATTCAAGAAAACGGAAATAAATTTATTATGGTGCTTAGGTGCCAAGGTATAAATTATGATCTGATGTCTGAAACTGAGATGCTTGCGGTTGAAGAAGGTTTTAGTAATTTTCTTAACACACTAAAATATCCAATACAATTATATGTTCAAGCAAGATCTTTAAATCTAGAAGAAAGTATAAAAGCTTATAAAGAAAGACTTGGTTTACTTCGTGATGATTATAGTAAAGCAGAAACAGCAGCTTACAATACTAAAAGAGCAAATAAACTTACGTTAAAAGAGAAAGAAGCAATAGATTTTGAAGTAAGAAAGAAAAAAATATTACTTGAGTATGGCGCCGACATAATAAACTATGTTGAAAAAATGAGTTTAAACAGAAATATTCTACAAAGAAAATATTACGTAGTTGTTTCTTATTATGCGTCAGAATTAGGACTTGCTACAAACTTTACAAAAGAAGAAGCTCATGATTTAGCTTATTCAGAACTTTATACAAGATGTAGAAGTATTGCAAGTGCACTTACACCATGTGGAGTTGAAAGCTCAATAATGAAATCTGATGAATTAGCAGAAATGTTATATATTGCTTATAACAAAGATGATGCAGATGTATTTAATATTAAGAAAGCAATTGATAATGGATTTTATAGATTATATTCTACTGCACAAGATGTTCTTGAGAAAAAGCAAATTGCTATTGACAATGCGGTTAGAGAACAAGCTGTTGTTGAAGCAGAACTTGCTCTTAAGAAAGCTGTAGAAAGACTTAGAAAAGCTAACGATATTACATATGAAGAAGAGTTAAGTGATAATGCTAAATCACAAGCGATGCAATTAATACTTGATAATAGTGATCAATTTGATCCAACAGTTGTTGATATGGCATTAACAGATTTAAACTCTCAAATGAAAGTTCCAGTAATAGATGTCGAAGAAGCTGAAGCAATGATGCAGGCAAATAAGATAGAATTAAAAGGTGAAGGAGGAGAAAGTACAACTCCTACAACAATAGAACAACCTATAACAAATCAAATAGTTAACGAAGCGTTTTCAACAGATGATGAAACGAATCCAATAAAAACATTTTAAACTTTAAGAAAGTTATGAGGAGGAGATAAAATGGCAAGAAAAAAAGAGAAAATAGCTCCTGGTGCAGTTGCAACTTCAGAAAATACACTTAGTGTTTTAAATGATGATGAAAAATATAATGCGATTGTCAAAAACAAGAAAACAGTTAAAGATCTTATTGCACCATCAGGAATTGATACATCTAATTTAAATCATATCGCGATAATGTCTAGTATAACTAGATATGCAAGAAGTCATTATGTTTCAGGTCTTCCTAGAATGGCCACATTCCCATATTTCTTAAGGGCAATGTATAACTTCGGAGACATAAATACTTCAGTTTTTATAAATCCAATAAGTGAAGCAACATCACAAAATAACTTGAATAAGATCATCGTATCACTTGAATCAGAAAGAATTGTTGCTCAAAAACGTGGAGATATTAACAGAGAAAGACTTATAGAAGATAAGCGTATTGAAGCAGAACGTATAAGAGACGAAATAGCTGCTGGTTTCAATAAATTGTTTGAAGCTTCAGTAGTATGTACAATTTTTGCATACGACTTAGCAGAACTTGATAAAATGTCTGAGTTGCTTTCAATGGAAATGTCAAAAGGACTTGTAAATATCAAGACTGCTTGGGCTGTCCAAGAGGAAGCTTTTAAATCAAATCTTCCATTTAACAGAAACTATATAACAAAGAAACATACTTTTGACAGAAGTTCAATGGGAACTGTTTTTCCATTCATCTGTTCAGAAATTGGACACTCAACAGGTATTCCTCTAGGTTTTGATAAACAGACAGGATTACCGATATTATATGATAATTTCCATCCATCTCTAACTAACTATAACATGGTTATATTTGGTAAGTCTGGAGCTGGTAAAGGTGTTACAATTAAAACAATTACAGCTCGTTCTTCAGTTCTTATGGGAATTGAAAGTCTAGCGCTAGATGCCGAGGGTGAGTATGGTGTTGTTGCTGAGAGCTTAGGTGGAATTAATGTTGTTATAAGCCCAAGCTCACAAACAATCATTAATATTTTCGATATCGAGCCTGAGATTGTAAAAGATGAGATTACAGGTAAAGAAAGAACAGTATTAAACGTTGAAAATAAAGTTGAGGACGTTACAAACGTTTTAGTTACAATGGCCAGAGGTAGTACAAGATCAGAAGAAGTTAATGAAATCACAAAACAGATTATAGCTGAAACTGTTGGTGAAGAGTATCAAGCTTACGGAATCAACAATAATCCAAATAGTATATATGCAGATGATGATGTTTCTTTTGGAACAAGACTTACAAGAAAGAAAAAAGAACTTCCTACAATTGGTTCATGGTATAGAAGACTTCTTAGAAAATCTGAAGAAAATGATAATATTGATTATCAATTCCACTTTAGTTACTTGATTAAAGTTATGAGACAATATACTCGTGAATTTGATGGACAGATGGCATACTTTGATGGACAATCTACATTCGAGTTATTGGATGGTGCACCATTCATTAACCTAGATATATCTCAACTTGAAGAAAGATTTGCAAGACCACTTGCGCAACAAATCCTGCTTTCATGGATTTGGGAGAAATATGTTAAAAAGAATTCAGAAGATAAAACAAAAGCTAGAAAGAAGAGAGTACTTGTCGACGAGGCATGGATGTTACTTCCATACCCTGAAGCCGTAGACTTCTTAAACACAATGGCAAGACGTGCCAGAAAGAGAAACGTTTCTCTAGCGGTTATCTCACAAAAGTTCCAAGACTTTTATGAGAGTAAAGAAGCACAAGCCGTTCTTACATCTTCAGATACAAAATTATTCCTTGCACAAGATAAATCAGAGATTGAATATTTAAAAGAAGTATTCAAACTTTCAGAAGGTGAAGCGACGTATCTTCTTACGGCTACACGTGGTGAGGGACTTTTAAAAGTTGGAAATGAAACAGCAATTTTGGAAATTAGACCAACACAAAGAGAGTTCCAATTCATAGAAACAAACGTAAATAAAATTGCAGACATGAATTCTTAAAAAATGAACTAAAGATAAAAGATAAGAAATAATATGTGTATGCATGTAAGTGATGACAGGTGATAGCAATTATTTCTTATCTCTTATCTATGATAAATTAAATATGGAGAAGAAAGGAGTGTATTAAATGAAGAAAAATAAAATTTTAGCATACGCAATTACTATATTTATAACGTTTATTACAGTCCTTTCTTTTTCTAATCCAGTTATGGCTTCAAATACTACTAATATAGGAACTGCTCAATATACAAAGGAACAATTAAAAGCGCTTCAGACAGATAATCCATTTGAAATGACTGTTAGTGAAATGTGTTTGGCTGTCGGTGATTTTCTTATGGAATATTTAACTTTCTTACTTAAAGAGGAAGTAACTGTTCAGAAAATTATATATAACAGAGTAGATGCTTTAAATGCTAATTTCTTTGCAAACGGTGAAAATCCTAGTCCAGCTCCAGCTAGTGAATTTATCACAAAGGCTGTAAATGCGTGGTACGATTTGTTAGGGAAAATAGTAATAGTTACATATTTGATGGCTTTGATTGTTGTCGGAATTATGACGATGCTTGGACGGCGCTGGACAAAAGGCAAAGGCACAAGAATTATTAGTAAAATGGACTATAGGAATAGCTATATTTTATTTATTCCCAATTGTAATGAGGTATGCCTTCGATTTAAACGAAGTAATAATTAGGTTAATGGAAAATATGTATGGTGGAGAGAATGTTCTAGTTGGTAATTATATTGGTGAAGTTTCTGATTTAAGAAAACAAAATGTAGAACTACGTAGTCCCGAATATGTAACAAGAGGTACATATGTATTAACCTTAGGTAGTGAAGAAGCAACATCGGCTTATATAAATAGATTAGAAGATTATAAAAATAAGGGCGATATGATGAGAATAATGAGATCGCTTGCAGGTGTAACAGCCAGACTTATCTATGTAATTTTGTGGTATATGATGTTGTGGCAACTTATAATATTTGTTTTTGTATATTATAAACGTTATTTAATGATTGCATTCTTGATAGCAATCTTTCCAATAACATTAATTGAATATATTGTAGGAACAATAAGTACAGGAAAACAGTCAGCACTTTCATCATGGTCTAAAGAATTTTTTGTTAACGTATTTTTACAATCGGTTCATGCTTGTATATATGCAGTAGTTTCGGGTGTAATTATGACACAAATAAACAGTATGTTAGTAGATGGAGGAGTTAATAAAATAAATTGGTTCTTAATGATTTGTGCAGTAAATTTTGTGTTTGCTGGAGAAAAAATGTTGCTTGCAATTATAAATGCAGCTGCTACTGAGACTATATCTAGTCCTGATGATGTATCAAAAGGTGCGGCAGGCGGAATTAAATCAGGTGCTCGAAAAATCGGTCAAGGTGCTAATGCAATTTCATCAATGATGGGCGGAGGCTAATTGTAAATCAATAGAAAATGAAAGGGGGGAAGCATATGAAAAAATCAAAAGAGATTCTTAATAAAAAAATAATGTCAGTTGTTGCTTTGGTGCTTGTTTTTGTCATGTGCTTCTCACCGATAGTTAATGCTGGAGTAAGTTTATATACAGAAGAAACTCATAATGATCGTGGAGGAGATACCACACTTGTTACTAAAAAGTCAGTACTTTTGGTGTCAACAGATGATGCTCAATCTGCGATAATCACATCAGGTACATACAGTGAAGAGGTAAATGGTACTAATCAAACTTATAATTGGCATGTAGAGATGAGTTTTCCGGATAGTTGTGAAAATGGCAGAATCAATCAAACTCCAACTTTTACATATTATTCAGACGATGGTAGACAATATAGCGGAACAGTTAAAAATATGTCCTTTGTTGTTCAAGATGCAGCTGGAAATATTAAAACGGTCGCTAATACTTCGGCTATATACTATGATAGTTCGCAAGGATTTATATTTTACTATACTGGTGACATTACTCCTGGACAGACTATAATGGTTCAATATACATACACTGATAGTAATGGGGTTGAACATACAGTTACTCAGCCTGTAGGAGAAATTGGAGATGAGATTTCGACAAGAGTTGAAGTCATAACGGAAGATAATCCAGGATGGCTTTCAACAATTTGGAATCTTATTGTAGATACTTTTGATGAAGTTGCTAGACTTGTAGAAGAAATCACAGTAGAGTTATTGTTACCTTTAGGAGATGGTGTTCTGTATGTGGTTACAGCGAGTGTTGGCGAAGTTGTAACAATAGACAGATTGGTTTTTAATGGAGTTGGAAAAGTAAATATTGATTATTGGAATGGAATAACACCGGGGTCTAAAGATATTAAGGCAGTAATGTCAGGTGTAGTAGTTCCATGGTATAAGGTTTTTTATAAGATAGCGATAATTGTATATATAATAACTTTGATAGTTGTTGGTATTCAAGTTCTACTAAATAGTACAGCTGAAAAGAAAGCAAAATATAAAGATGTATTGGTTTCGTGGGTTGTTGGCGTAATGATGTTAACGATGTTTCCATTTGTTTTGAAATATGTTGTTCAGCTAAACAATGTTGCTGTAACGGCAATGTATTCATATTTGTTTAATGGTGCAACAATGGATGAGAATGGATATGTTCCACAATTAATAGATGGCAGTATGACGATTAATGAAGCAATGAAAACTTTTGGTACAGAGTTTTTTGTTGACGCTATGCTTGAAGAGGATATTATACAAGATGAAAAAATGACAATTGAAAGTATAAGCGATTCTATGTTACAGACAAGAATTCAAGCTCAATATCAAAAGAAAATCGCATTAGTTGGAGTTTATTTTATATTGTTAGGACAAATGATAGTTTTACTATTTATGTACTATAAAAGAGCTTTTATGCTTGCTTTTTTAATAACAATTTTTCCACTGGTGGCAATGACATATGTAATTGACAAAGTTGGTGATAAAAAAGCACAGTCATTTGGTATATGGTTCAAAGAATATATAGTAAATGTAGTTGTACAAATATTCCATGCAGTTGTATATGTAATTATTGTTGGAACAGGAATTCAGTCATATGTAAAATCGCAAGGTGCAACATGGCTATTTATGATAATTTCAGTATTATTCTTATTCCAAGGTGAAAAAATCTTAAGAAATATATTCGGAATTAAATCTTCTGCTAATACAATGGCAGATCTTGCAGCTACTGGTGCGGCGATGTATGGTATTTTGAAAATATCTGGTGGCGGTAAAGGAGACAAGAATACAGGGTCTAAACAAGATAATGCAGATGTTAAAGGAGCTTCTGAAAGACAAGCACAAAGAAATAGTATTGGTGGAAATGGTTCATCAGTTCCACAAGAACCGCAAACAGGAGGTGGAGCTCAAGGAAGTGATGGAGAATCATCTTCAAGAAATCAAGGTAATTATACTGGAAATGATCCTGCAGGAGTAGAACCTGCTGGCTATAACGAAGGTGCTGCACAAGATACAGTAATTCAAAGTGCAATGGCGAGACGACTTGGTCGTGGAATTGGAAGCAAAGTTGCTAATTTTGCTGGAAAAGCGCTTGGTACAACCGCAGGTATTACATATGGTTTATCTAAAGGCGACACTGCAGATGGAAGCATGTTTAAGAATGCTTTATCAGATGGTGTGTCTGGTGGAATGATTGGATCTACAGTAGCTGCACCTGTCACCGCTGTAGCTAATAAAGTAGAACAAAAAGTACATGGTGAGAAACTTGCAAAACGAATTGAGCAAGGTGAAATGGATAATGCCCTTACTCTTAATGCACCTCCTGGTGCAATGATGCCGCCAAATGTTGATCCGAACGAAATTGTTGGTAAACATGGTGAGACAATGCAAGAAATATATAGAAAAGCACTTGCAGAAATGGCTAGAACTACTGCTACAAAAGGTAAGGCTAGAGGTGAAGTTGCTTATTGGAACTATATAGAGGAGAATATGGACAATACAGGAAATTAAAATAATAATATTTTTTAGGAAAGGAGTTGATGGTATGAATAAACTTAAAAATAAGATTTTATCTTCTTTTATAATTTTAATACTGGTATCTGTATTTATACCATCGATTTCTAATGCTGCTATTAGCAAAGAAGTTCTTACTATAACATATAATTCTTCGTCAAATAAATTTTTGTTTGACGGTACATCAACATCATATGAAGGAAGTAAAGAAAAGCCTTTGTTCTTAGATATGAAATATGATGAAATAATTATTAGCTTTGCTACAGCAGGTAAATTTAAAGATTCTTTTTTCTATACATTTAAAAATTCTGATGCGAGTCAGAAATACGGAAAATATATGATTACTATATTTGAGGAAGATAAGAAAGTAGTTTTCAAGAGATTATCAACTACTGATACTTTAGGATTCTATTCTGTTACTGGACCGAAAAAGAGTGAAGGAATAAATTATGTACAACCGGGAGCCATATATAATGATGTATCGACTTCAATGGGGTTCACGCCTCCTTTGTATAAGATTGTTTCTTACATGAATTTTAAATATGAAAGAGGAACATATTTGCTAGGACTTGTTTATCTCTGGGGTGAAGGTTTTAAATATCAGCTTACATCAGATTTAGGTAACTCGACTATTTCAACAGGAACTGTTGCTGCAAATGCTGCATCACACCCACAAGTTTATGTTTTTGCGTCAGCAGGGTTAAAAGAAAATGAGTTGATTGCGTTTTCAACTCTTCAACAAAGTTCAAAGGCAAAAATAGACTTTAAAGTTATTGACGATATTAAATGGTTGAGATATCAGGTTACAGGACCTCAAACGATGTCAAAAGCTACTGGTGGAGATTCTTATACGTTTGGATCAAATGGAGCTGAGGTTGTTTATGAATTTAGAGGACTTACATCAGAGATTTTAGATAATAATGAAAATACTACTATAGAAAAAATTATTGCGGAGGTTGCACTTTCTATTGGAGACTTATTTAGAGGTGTAATTAACATGGTTGGAGGAAAGAATTTAACATTAGATTCATTAATTTTCAACCAATATGCCAATACCATTTTGGATTTTTGGAAAACAGGCGATGGTGGTGCATATGTAGATTTATTCCAATTAATTGTAAATGGTTGGTATAAAGCTTTTAGCGCATGGACACAAATGATATTAGTAGTTGTTTTAATAGCAATGGGTATAAAAACGATGTTTCTTAGTGGTGGTGCAAAACAAAATAAAATTCAAAACATGCTTGTTGGATGGGTCCTTGCGGTTGCACTGTTGTTCTTTGGACCATATTTTATGAAATATGCGGTTATGATGAATGATATTTTAGTAAAAATATTTAGAGATAGCAGTGAATATTCTATTTTCTCAGTATATAATACCGATTTCATTGAAAGGTTTGGTATTTCGCCACAGATATATCAGTTTGGTGAAGACTCAACAACAGAATCAATAAAAGATCAGTTAATAGAGATGCGAGACATAATTGAAGATAAATATATAGAATCAGAGCAAACTTGGCGAGAGGCTCAGAGAGCAGTTGCTAATAAGAAAGGAACATTTTTATATTGGATTATTGGAGTAGATGAGATTTGGGTAATAGATAGTAGCATGTATAAAAGACCTTTGGATATGGCGATAAGAGAAATTGAAATTGAATTAGAACAGTCAGGTACACTTACAGAACAACAAATTACAGATATCGTAGCTAGGCAGGCAACAAATGTTGAGATTGAGGGAAATATACTTGCATTTCTTTTCTTGCGTGATAGTACGGTAAAAGCTCAATTATTGGATTATGCGATAGCATATTATGATTACATAGAATTACAAGGTGCTATGGAAGATGTGGAAAAAGCCATTGACTTATCTTCTAGAGGAATAGACCTTGAAGGAACAATGAGAAGTAGAGCTGGATCGACGAATAGATTAGTGTTTGTTGCAGTGTGGTACATCATGATGTATCAATTAGTATTGTTATTGTTCTTATATTACAAACGTTTAGTTGTAGTCGGAGTTTTGATAACGATATTCCCACTTGTTGTAATGATGTATGCAATTGAAAAATTAATGGGAATTGAGAAAAGTCAAACGTTTAAAACATGGATTAAGGAATATTTGGTGAATGTATTTATTCAATCTGTGCACGCATTCTTATATGTAATGTTAGTTGAAACTGGTTTGAAGATATATGAGGCAGATTCTGATAACTGGTTATTATTCTTGTTTGCGGTTATGGCAATATTCCCTATGGAAGGTGTAGTTAAATCTATTATTGGCATGAAAGAAAGTACTACGGTATCAAATCTAAAAGATAGCGCTGTTAAAGGTGGTAAATATGCACTTACAGCATATGCTGCTTCTAAAGTTATTAGTGGTACAAAAGGAATTGATTCAAAATATGATGCTAAAGATGAAAAAGCACATCAGAAAGAGAAAAAACAAGATGAAAAGTCAGACTTAAAGTGGAAAAAAGAGCAAAATAAAATTAAAAAGGATATGGCAAGAGGAGGAAATCATGATGATGCTGAAGCTCGTTTACAACAAAGTCGCGAAAAACATGAGCAAGAGGAAGAAAAACGTAGAAGAAAGAGAGAAGCATCACAACGTGCGAGAGATAGAAGAAGAAGGGCTGAAAAAATAGTACAACCTCTTAGAAATGTTGCGGCTGTGTATAGTATAATAACTACTGGACTTGCAGGTGGAGGAGATATTGGAGATTTTGCAGCAGGTATGGCAGTTGGAAATATCATATCTGGTAAGAACAGAAAAGTTACAGGTGTAAAAAAGGATTCTGCGGCGTCAAGCTCATCAGGTTCAAAAGCTCCTACAGGACAAGATAGAAATAGATATGCAAATAATAATGGTCAAAATAGAGGTTCTGCTCAAACTTCAAGCAATAGAGCCGCTGATCAAGCAAGACAAGAAGCTCAAACAGCAGACTATGGAAATGGAAGAGTAGCTCCTACTGCTGGAGAAGCAAGAGCAGAAGCAAGAGCAAGAAAAAACGAATCAAGACTTCAAGATAAATATAGACAAAACTTAGAAAGTAGACGACAAGTTACAGCAAATCAAGATATATTTTATAATAATCAAGATCAAGGTTAATGAAAATTAGTAGAAAGGAGGTAGGTAATATGAAGAAAAAATGGCATGCAAAATTTTTAGCAATGTTAATAGTTTTTGCGTTAACGATGGTAAACATATTACCTACTCAAAATGTAGTATATGCGACTGGAGGAGGAGGATATGTTGATGATGATATTCTAACTCAAGAATCTAGTAGCTTGTGGGAAAAAGCATTAACAGCATTTTTACTTATTGGAACATTAGGCGTGTATGGTCTTATAGGTATGGCTGCGGGAAGCGCTGAGGATGCTGCCGGTAACGCAGTCCCATTAACAATAGAATCACTATTCTTCAATAGGTACAATAAAACAAGTTTAAACATATTTAGCGATATGCCTGTTCCATCAGGAAGAACTTATAAAATGAATACATATGTTCAAGAAATGGGAATTGATGATAGGTTAAATGAATTTTTCAGTTTCTTTACAAAGCTCGCAATTGTTGCATATATGATGATGCTTGTATATATAGGAATTAGAATATTATTAAATGCTGGTACAGAGAAGAATGCAAAATATAAAGATTTTCTTTTATATTGGGTTCAAGGTATTGTGATATTATTCTTTTTCCCATATGTTATAAAATATACGATAGTTATAAATAATGCATTTGTAGATTTTATTGCTACCAATAAAGATGCAATAGGAGCATATGGAGACATGTTTACTCAACCTGGTGTTCTTCCACAAGAAGGGCTTGGCATGGATCGTATGCAAGATGCAATGGATTCTGCACAAGGAGCTTTAAATAGTGGTACAGACTATATGTCTATGATGTATCGTATGGCAGAAGAACAAGGTTGGTTAGTTTTCGGTATATGTTGGACAATTATGGTTAAACAGCTACTTAGCTTATTAATCATTTATTTCAAAAGATTATTGATGACAATTTTCTTGATTGCGGTATTCCCACTTGTAATGATTTCATATGCAATTGATAAATTAGCTGATGGAAGATCACAAGCATTTGGAAATTGGTGCAAAGAATTTTTATTAAATATTTTTATACAATCATTCCATGCAATTGTATATGTAATATGTATGGCTTTAATATTAAATATAGGTAATCCAAATAAGCATTGGTTTTTAATTGTTATAATTGTTACATTTATAACTAAAGGTGACGATATGCTTAGAGCTATATTCCATATGAATGGTGGTGGTGGCGATACTGTAAAAAGTGTTGCAGCTACAGCCCTTCAAACACATGCGGCTGTTAAATTAGCTGGAAGTGCTAGAAATACAGTTGGAAAAATGTTTGGACAAGATAGTCATGTTGGACATTTAGCACAAGGTGCTGGAAATTTACAAAGTCATCTTAGACAAGCACAAATGTCAAGACTTGATGAATCAAATGCACAGTTAGATCAAACTATAGAAGCCCAAGAAACACAACATCAAATGGCTGATTTAAATGCACCACGAACATTATATGATTCGGCTATGGTGGCGCTTGATCAAAATGCTAGTGAAGAGGAAAGAAATGCGGCGCTAGATAATCTTATTGCTGCACATAATATGCCAGAAGGTGAAGAAGAAGAACAGGCTTTAAATGCACTTGCTGAACAATTTAGGGGTCATGAAGGAGAACTAGATGAATTATATGCAATGATGCAAGTTAGAGCTGCTGCAAATGCAATGATGGTTGGTGGATTACAACCTATAGAGTTTAATGAGAAAATTGAAATCTTGTTAGAAAAAATGAAAGGAACAGGTATGGCAGCCGCAATGGCAAGGGCGGTGCTAAATAATCCTAGAAATCTTAATAAGATAAAAATGGCTGGGGCTATAAAATTCAAGAAACCAGACCAAACAACATCAGTAATATATAATTTAAAAGGCAGAAGATATAATCAAACATATGGTAAAGCCGGAGGTGTAGATGGAACTAAGAAATCTGGTAACAGATATTCTGGTACATTTAGAACTCCAGAATCTGTAGCAAGAATGAATGCAGCACGAGCTAAAAATGCACCTCAACCAAAGAAAACATTTAGACAAAAGATGGTTGGTGCTGGTGCTTCAGTAGTTGGCGCTGGTTATACAATAAAAGGCAAATACAGAATGATGAAAGAAAAACGTCAAGCAGGAAAATCGTTACGTTCTTATGAAAAGAGTGCAATGAGAGATTTACGCGATTTAAATAGACTTCAAAAGGAAATGAGACTACTTTCAAAGAATGGACAAACAAATTCTGCAAGATATAGAGACATTCAAGCAACTATTGCTGAGTTGCAAGGTGCTGGCGGAAATATAAGCAGACTAAGACAACAAAGAGCTAACTATGCTAAACGAGGAATTTACTTTAGAGGTGTTGGTAAGACTCAAAGAACGCTTAACAGAATGGCATATATTAACAATGTAAAAGGTCAAATAAAAGGCAAAGCAAATCAAGTTAAGATGACGTATCATGATGTAACAGCTACGTTTAAACAAAATAAAGAAGCTAAAAGAGCTGTTAAAGAGGCTAGAGCACTTAGAGAGAAAGGTTATTTAAGTGCAGGACAAGAAAGAAGATTAAAACAACTTGAAAACTTTATTGATGGTAGAAGTACTGTTAGTTCAAAACTATTTGGTAATCGTCCTGGAGAAAGACCTAAGAAAGTTCGTATGACTTCAGCTCAACGTATGCTAAATAGAGATAGAAACAGAATTTCTGTTCAAGCTGCAAAAGACGCTTTAGTTATGAGAAGAGATGCTGATAATGCTCGTGCTAGAGGCGATAGGGCATTAGCTGAAAGGTATGAAAAGAGCGCAAAAGCGCTAGAAGAGCAAGTAGCTAAATCTAGAAAAACATCATTTAGAGGATATGATCCTAACCATTCTAGAAAACAAACAAGAGCACAAAAAATATTGGATAAAGGTTCTCAAAAATATGCGGTTAAGAAATTAAAAGAGTTAAGAAAAAAGAATCCTGCTAATTTATCTGAACAAGAAAGAAGAATTTTAGATAATTCAAATGCAATTAGAAAAACTTTAAGAGATAATGGTGTACAACTTGTAAGAGCTAGTAGAGCAGAGAAATTTTATAATAGACCTACTGTTCGTATGGCTAAGAAGGAAGAAAGAGCAGCTTATCGCACAATTATAGGTACTGAAATAAGAACAGCAAGTCAAATGATTAAAGATAGAGTAACTGTAGGTACAAAGGGCGATTATTCAACAGCTAAAGCTGAACGTCAAAAGGCAAACGACTTCTTAAGAAGCAGAGGTGCTGTAATTAAAGGTCCTAGCGTTATGAAGAAAGCAGAAAGCACAATTGATAGATATGATTCATGGCGCAGTGAAGCAAAGACTAGAAAGAAAGTTAAAGATAATTTAAAAGCTACAAATAAAAGAGCTCATGAAGCGTTATATGGTAATACATATAATGGTACTCGAGGCATAAAACAAGAAATCAAATCTGCAGAAGAAGATTTAAGAAGTGCACGAGCTGCAATGAGTAGGGCTGGTAGCGATGCTGCAGCAATGGAACGTGCAAAGAGAAGAGAGGAAAAAGCAATAAAGTCGCTTGCAGATGCACGTAAACGTGAGCAACTTGTATATAAGGATATAAAGGCTTCAAGAGCTGATTTGAGAAGACAAGGTGTAAAGATAGTTTCTCCTGTTCAAACGATGAGAAATGCAAGATTAGAGAAAGAAATAAGTAGAGATTTCTCAAGTAGTTATGAGAGAGCTAGAAGAGATGAAAAGGTTGCAGAAAGAAGAGCTCAAAGAGTAAATGATAGACTTGAGAGAAACGATGCAAGGAAGACTGCAATTGATACATCTATTAGCTTGGTTTCAGATACACAATATGATAACAAGATTAGAAGAATGGCTGATAAAAAAGCTAGAAAGAGAGCTGAAGCTGAGGCTAATGCGGCTACTGCTAATACAAGAGTGGCAAATGTTATTAGAGAGCAACAACAAAGGGCTGTAGAAAGAAATGAATTAAGAGATTCTTACGCTAAAGAAAGAGAAATTATGCAAGGCATCTTAAGGGATGAAAAAATTCATTCTCATCAGGGTATGTTTTCAAGAATGGCAGAAAGAACCTCTGATAGCTTGGGTAGAATTGCTTCTGCACCAGGAAGAACGGCAGACTTTATAAAAGATGCAGGTGTGGGAATTGTTGAAATAGGTGCAAAAGCATATTCAATGGCAACTATGGTTCCAACTGAAATTAGAAATGTTCCAACTAGAATTTCTGAAGCTATTAGTGATGCAAAGACTAATGTGAAGAACACGTTTGGAAGAGTTCAAGATCCAAACAATCCTACAAAAACAATTTCGCTTCCTGAAGAAATTATGCAATATGCAAGAAATAAAGATTTGGATAAAGAAAAAATCGTAATTAATGGATTATATACGCCACCGAAGGATACGAGCGTTCCGCCGACTCCAGTTTCATCTGGTTCTACACATAGTAAGGATGTTGAAACAGTAGTATTTGTAAGAGATAATCCTTCAACTCAAAGAGTTTTAACAACTGAATCAAATGTAATCACATTAAATACAGAAAGAGAAGTTCGTGAAGCTAGAAAAATGGCTGAACAAGCTAAAGCTACACGTCAAGATGATATAAGTCCAGTTGATGATATTAAGTTAGAGCAATTAGCATATTCTGTTACAGCAATCAATCAGTCTCACTTAGGTGAATATACAGCATCTGATGTAGTATCGCATATTGATAATATCCGTGCAATAATGTTGATGATACCACATGGTTCTCCTGCGCATGAAGCCATGGAGAAGATTGTTGGTCAGTTGAAATATAATTTGGATGATTATGAATCAAATGTTAGAATTCAAGTATTGAATGATCCATCACTGGTTGCAGATAGTGATCCAAATAAAGGTAGAATTATGGATTCATCTATTAGACATGTTAAGTCTCTTCCAAGTGATGATATATTACTAAGTATGCTTAGATATGAGCCAGGTGATTTACAAGAAGGATATACTCCAATTGCTAGAACTGCAAGATCATATCAGACTGTAGAGCAAATGGCTACGAATGGTATTGTAACAGCTTCTGAAGAATCTGCTCTTCAAAGTACACTTGAAGCTGCGTTTAGACAAAGACAAAGAGAAGAACAAATAGCTGCAGCTAAAAGCGGATATGAAGCAAGCAAAAAAGCTATTAAAGACGATTTGGTTGAAATGGCTAAAAATTTGGGTGGAGCAGCTATGGATATGTCGGTAAGAATGCCGCTTGATGTTGGAGTTGGTATGATGGCTGCCGGTGTTGCCGGTGGAAAAACAGGTGACTTACTAACAGTATCTAGTGCTACAGCAGCATTAGGAGGATATTCGTTAGCAGATAAAGCATATAGTAGTACATCAAAATTTGTTACAAATAGAGTAAACGATGTTGCTTCTACTGTGGGTACGGTAAAAGATAAATTTGCAGAATCTTTAAAACCACGTCAATCGGCTTCAGGAAAAGGTTCTGGTTCATCTTCATCTGCCCCATCTACTAGAGGACAAGCAATAGATTTAAGAAAGTCAGCATTAAGAGATAAAACTTCAGTGCCAAGTGCCGGAAGTGGTAAAACACTTAGTGAAAGGTTGAACAAAATAAATGGTGGAAATTAAACTAGAAGGGAGGTAGGCAATATGAAATTCAAACGTTTTATGTTTAAGTTAATATTGGTAGTGATGTTACTAAATTGCATATTGCCTACGCAGGTTGTATTAGCTGATAATGAACCGATTTCTGTGAATGTAAATTTGTTATTAAATAATATTGACAACATTCCTGCTCAGAATCCAGTGTGGTATTCAGCTGATTTAGAGCGAGAGGTAAATACTACAGAAGGTCAATATGATGATTCTATAGAGACGAGAGTTACTGGCCTAGCGAGCGGTGGAGCAGCTATTACAATTACTCATATTAATAGAGAAGGCGATATGCCAACACAAGCCAAAATGGATATTGGTAATAATATGGTTGCAACTCAAATGCCAGGTAATGCAGATTATTGGTATTCAACAGAACTTACATATAAGGTACTTTATAATGGTGTACTTCATGAAGGCCAACTTACAGAAGTTACATCTGCTGGTGTAGATGGAGAAGGTATTTCATATACATTCACATTTCCTACTTTGAATGGAAGTGAAGCAGATGATATTGAGGCAAGCTTGGGTAGTGGAAATGATTCTTTATCGGTTAGATATGCTGATAAAATTGAATACAGACCAAACATAGATCAAGAAATATTAGATGGAGAAAGAGAATCTGGTACGGCACCAACATTAGTGACACCAACTAGAACAGATGGTACCCCATTATATCAACCGTTACAAGCTCTTCGTCCAGCGACACAACCTGTCGATGATAAAGCTGTGGGGTTAGATCCACTTGAAAAAATGATAGCGATGCTGTTAAACGCAATAGCGAATGCAATAAACAAGTTAATTGCACTGGCAGTTGGCTATCGTGTAACAATTGATGATATAGTGTTTAATAATTATTCGCCTGTAATCGTAGACTTCTTTGATGATTTAAAACGCGATAATTATTCAGAGCTTATATGGGGAAGTAGTGGAAATGGAAACGGTGGTCTTTCAGAGACAATAAACAAGACTTATAGTTTCTTCCAAAAAATTGCGATTGTTGGATATATGATTATGCTACTATATATGGGCATAAGAATAATGCTTGCTTCAACAGGTGAAAGTCTTTCACAATATAAGACGTTATTTTTGTATTGGGTTATAGGTGTAATGATATTATTCTTATATCCATATGTTATGAAATATACAATACTTTTGAATAATACATTTGTTGATGTAATTGAGGCTAATAGATTTGTGGGAGTGGGTAATCAATACTCAATAACACCGTCAACATTGCCTCCTACAGAAATTACTGATGAAACAAAATCTTTAATAGATGTTAATTTTGATACACAACCATTTAATTCAGATGGAAGTGATTATATGTCACAGATTGCAAACGATGCACAAAATGGAAAAAGATTTGCAATGGCGCTTGCTTATTTGATACTTACATGGCAGCTTATAACACTGATAGTACATTATTATAAACGTTTATTTATGGTAGGTTTTTTAATTGCGATATTCCCAATAGTTACTTTATTCTATGCGGTGGATCGTATTGCAGATGGAAAATCTCAAGCGTTTAATAAATGGAATAAAGAATTTATGCTTAATGTATTGATACAATCATTCCATGCAATAGTATATGTTTTTGTATGTGGAACAGTGTATTCTACATATAGCTCAGCAACAGGATTTGATTATATCTTAGTAATTACCGGTGTTACATTCTTATTTACTGGTGAAGAAATTATTAAGAAGATATTCTCTCAAGAGTCACCTTCAGGTGCATCAAGTTCACTTAAAGATACAGCAGGTCAAATCGCAAAAACTGCAATTGCAGTAAAAGCGGTGAAGACTGTTGCTAAGCCATTCGTAGGTAAAGATAGTGTATACAATAAAGTAAAAAATGCAAGTGCGAATGTAAAGGTAGCGGATGCTAAATTGGGAGTGTTTGATGCAATGGCTAGACCAGTAGAAGCACCAAATGCAGGATTAAGATTAGATCATGCACAAAGTTCGATGGATGCAATTGATGCAATGAGTATAAGTGATGAAGAAAAACGTGCAATGAAAGCTAGTAATTTGCGACTTGCAAATGCAATTGCAGATTTAAATAATCCAAACTCGAGAAGTGCAGAAGAACTTGCAAGAGCAAGACAAATTGTTGATCAAGCAAGAGCTGAAAATCCAAATAATGAATTGTTACAAGACTTAAAATTAACAGCTGATCAGATGAATGATATGCAAAATATTGGAAATGAAGTTGCGCATATGGTTGCAAATGGTACATTTGATACAGTAAGCATAGACAGACATATTCAAATGAGACTTGGATATACATTAGAAGGAATGTCGGAAATAGAGCAAGATAGATATAAAAACATGTTGCTTACGGGATTGGCATTTACAGGTGCTAGCAGATATGATGATCCACTTGAAAGTTCTAGAAATGAAGTTGAAGCAGGATTATCAGAACTTGAAAGTGTAATGAATAGCTTTACATATAGATCTAGAACAGATGCATTAGATGATGCTGATAGAGAAAGAAAAAGACAAATTCGTGCTGATGCAGATGCTTGGGCAGCAAGTTTTCATGAAGACGGTGAAGAGGTAACTGCGGAAGAAAAAGAAGTTGCACGTAGTTTATTTGTAATCGCAAATAGAAATTCAGGTTTGTTTACTGCAGAAGATTATTTAGATGCTACAAGTAAAATAAAATCAAACGCTGGATCTAGCGAGGTTGCGCATCAAATGGCAGAAACACTTGATGTTGACGCTGATTTGTTAAGACATATGATGGCTCATAAAGTAAAAGAAGAAGGTTCTGGTCATTACAATAGAAATAGAGTTAGGACAATTTTGGGTACATATGAATCAGATTTGAGAGATGGTGTGTTTGATGATGAACTATCAGGACACGAATTAGTTGCATTAATGTTTGAACATGATGATGCTACTCGTGAAGCGAAAAAACAACAGATAATTGATAGCATGTCAGAAGCAAGACGCCAATCAAATCTAACTGAAAGACAATACGTAAGAGATATTGCTGCAGATATATTAGCGCAAAACCATGTTGATATTACAGAAGGTGGTATGAGTGAACAAAGATTCCTAAATGGTCAAACAAGAGAGCAAATACTAGAAGAAAGAAGAAATGCAAAAATGAATGTGGTTAAAAATCTTGCTGGATTTGGAAAGACAACATCTTCTGGTCATTTCTCTAGTGAATATACTGATGCAATGAGCACATATCAAAGACACTTTATGGGAGATCAACCAGGCGATTATGATGAATAATAAATAAAGATATATAGCGTATATTTTATATGAGGTGAGTTTTTTTGAATAATAAGGAGGCTTTCTTATCTGGTAAATTGAGTGGAACAAAAACATTAGAAAAAGAGTTGAACGAAATTTCTAATCCTGATGAAATTGAAATGTTTTTAAAAGCTTTTATAAAAGCAAAGTTTACACTTAGTACAGATAATGAAATTATATATGTAAATGACGATGATGATTTCATAAGTAGGGTAGAAGATTTAGAAAAGCAAGATGCGGTTAGCATTTATGTAAATGAATCTTTTGCTAGGCTTTATGTAACGACGTCGAATAAAGTTACATATGCTGTAAGACTAAATAAGGTTAATACAAATCTTATTAGTTCGTTTATTTCAAAAGAATTCCCTGTAAAATATGCGCTTAATTCTTTTTCATTTGTAAGGTGGTGTAATCTTAAATCTATTGATTTAAGAAACGTTTATGATATACCAACTTATATAAAATTGCTTACTAATGATATCGATCCATTTAAAACTATAAGTGAATATATAAAAGAGTATTCAGATGAAGAATTGTTAGAGGACGATAATGAGTACAATTGTATTTTGATTGGTAATTTTGTACTTAAATTTGGCATATATTTGGCCGAATTTGTCGAAAAATTCAACTTGTCTAGTGTGAGTAAGCTGATAAATGAAAACTCGTATTTTGAGGCAACTTCGTTTGAAGAAACAGGTCTTTGTAAAATTCGTTTTTCATATATTGATTTGAATACACATATTGAAGAAGTAATAGATGAAAATATTAAGAAATTTGAAGAGCGTGCATATTTAATTTCGCCACTTGGAAGAATTGCGGTTAAGTTTGGAAGAAAGCCAGAAAATATTATAAGAGAATTATACAATGACGATTTGCAACTTATGATATTGAATGAACTTTATAACAATAATATTAAAGTAACTTTGCTTGAAGAAAATTTATATCAAGTTACATGCAAATATAAAAGCTTTTCGAGTGTGATAACTATGATAACTGCAATTATGAAAGATATCTTCTATACAATGTTTCAAAACATGGTGGATATAAAGTTAGAATGTGTTATTAAGGAATAAAAAAAACACAACTAAAAAGTATATTTTTAGTTGTGTTTTTTTGTGTAAACATATTTTCTTGCGCAAATAATTTATGAAAGTATTTTTGTTACGATTTCTTTAGTCGAGTTTGGTTTTGCGATTTTCTTTTGCATTGCTTTCATATGATAAATGCGTTCTTCGTCTTTAAAGAATTGTTCTAAAAATGGTGCTGCTTTTTCTACGTCGTATAGACGTATTGCTGCTCCGTTGTTTAGAAGAAATCGTGCGTTTTCTTCTTCTTGACCAGGAATTGGATTTATGATTATAAAAGGGACATTACTAACTAAAATTTCAGTAGTTGTAAGTCCGCCTGGTTTCGAAATTACAAAATCAGCGATGCTCATAAGCTCTGGTATCTTCGTTGTGTAACCTAGAACAATTACTTTTTTGTTGTGTTCGTTGGCTACTTTTTTAAATGTTTTTTGAGTTCTTACATTTTTTCCTGCAATTGCAACTACTTGAATTTCTTCTTTTAATGAAAGTAAGCTATCTAAAAAACCTTTTACGTTAGATAGACCGTATTCACCACCACCAAAAAGTAAAATTGTTTTTTTATTTTTGTCTAAGTTAAATTCTTTTAAAACTTCTTCTTTGTTATATTTCTGCAAAAATGCTGGTGATACAGGAATTCCAGTTACAAATATTTTATCCTTACTAATTCCATTGAAAGTTAAAGAGGCTTTCATTTCTTCATTTGCTACAAAATAACGATTTACGTATTCTGGTTTAAGTTCCCAAAATTTATGTGAGGCATAGTCTGTCATAATAACGTTAAGTTCTGTATTTATTTTAGAACGTTTTTTTAAGGATGCTACCATTTCAGTAACGAAAGGATGTGTTGAAATGATGCTATCTGGTTTTTTTTCTTCCAACAAAGTAAGTAGTTTATTGGAAAGAATCTTTTGAACGGCATTACTAAAGTTAGCTGCAGAATATTGCTTTTCACTGAATTTATAAATTTCTCCCCACATTTTAGGTGAATATCTGGCCATATTTACGTATGATTTTATTATTATTTTATCTACTACTTTATTTGTGTATTTTAGAGCATCTGTCATTTCTATTGTGTAATTTTTGTAGTTCGACAAAATATAATTTTTTATTCCTTCTGCTGCCTTGAAGTGGCCTCCGCCAACAGATGCATATAAAATAATTATTTTTTCTTTCTTCATAAAACCTCCATAAGTTTGATGTCTGCAGGTGGCCCTGCATTCTTATTATAACACATTTTTGAGAATTAGAACCGTTTCAATTTCCAAAAAATTGTATATTAATCAAAAATCGGGTTAAAAATACTAGTGAATATTTGTAATTAATAGGAGGAATTATGTCAAATTTTTTTAGTAAAAAAGTAGATGGAAGAGGAATTGCTTTTTTTGCCTTTATTCTTGCAGCGGTTTTGTTGGCAGTATGTGTTTTTCTAAAGTTTGAAAATACAAGAGTTGTAGAAACGTTGGAATCATCATATACAAGGTCGTTTTATGATTTAGTTGAATATATGGACGATACAGAAACTTTACTTGCAAAAGTGCAAATTTCTAATTCTTCAGATTATGCAGCAAAAACATTGGGTGACATATGGCGTAAAGCAGATTTGGCGCAAAGTAGTCTTTCGCAAATTCCAATAACTCATATAAGTCTTGAAAAAGTCGTTCAATTTTTAAATCAGCTTAGTGATTATTCGTATACACTTTCGCAGGGACTTGTTGATGGAAAAGCATTATCAGATGATGAATTTAGAAATATTAAAGATTATTATGAAAGATGCAAAAATATGAATCAAACTTTAAATCAGTTGATTACGGATATGGCTTCAGGAAGTATTTCGTGGGAGGAACTTACAAGGATAGAGCAAGACTCATTTTTTGCACAAGAAGTTTCTAATTTGTCACAAGATAGTTTTAGTTCGATCGAAGAAAATATGCAAGATTATGAAGGTTTAATTTATGATGGACCTTTTTCAGAGCATATGACAAGTGTAGAGCCACTTGGACTTAGTGATGAGCAATATACGATGGAGCAAGCAACTGAAAAAATATATGAGTTTGTTGATAAATCTGCAATTAAAAGTATAGTTTATAGTGAAATAACAGAGGCAACAATTCCGGTATATTCATTTGAAGTAACATTACAAGACAATTCTAAAATGTATGTCGATGTAACAATACAAGGAGGAGAAGTGTTATGGTGTATGAGTAACAAAACTGTAACAGAAGAAAAAATAACAATTGATGAAGCTAAAGAAGCTGCAAGAAACTTTTTAGAAGGGCATGGAATTTCTGACATGCAAGACACGTACTATATTTCAGAAAATGCTATGGCTACAATAAATTTTGCATACTCAGATGGAAACATTATTTGCTATCCAGATTTAATAAAAGTTAAAGTTTCATTAGAAGATGGAACAATATTGGGAATGGAAGCGCAAAGCTATTATTCATCTCATGCAAAGAGGACGTACACTGTGCCAAAAGTTAGCATGGAGGAAGCAAGAAAGAAAATAAATCCAAACCTTGATATATACTATGAAGGACTTGCTCTAATTCCAACAGATTGGAGAAGTGAAATTTTAACTTACGAATTTAAAGGTAAAGTAGAAGAAAATGATTTCATAGTTTATATAAATGTAGAAACAGGCAAAGAAGAAAAAATATATATGATAGTGGATACACCAAATGGAGTGCTGACTGTTTAACAAGAGATTCTCAAAAAGGGGCGTCCCTCTTGCTAGTTTGAGTTGAAAAAATGGACAAGAGAACCGTCCCCTTGTCCAAAAAAGTTTTTTATTTTTCTTCTAGTATGTATGTTGCCATGATGTCTGCCATGTGGGCAAATACGGCAAGTTCATATTTTTCGTATGCTTTTGATACGTAGTTGTGATTTTCTTTTGGTTCGAAACCGCCCATATGCCAACGAATTGCGTAAAGTTCTTCTTTTGTAAGCTTGATGAATTCGGAAATAAGCATTACTGATTTTTCACCGTGGCCTAGTGGCATTAGGTCGTCTACTATATAGAATGGTTCTTTTACCCAAGTGCCTGTTTCGTCTTTTTTGTTTCTGTATTCAACTTTGTATGTGTTTATTTTGCAAAGGTCGTGAAGTAATGAAACAATAATAATTGTATCTTCTGACCATTTGTCGCCTACTAATTGTTTTAATGCAGTGTACACATTTAAGCTGTGCGCTAAAAGTCCGCCCTCGAATGAGTTGTGGAATTTTGTGCTAGCTGGCGCTGTATAAAAATCTGTTTTTTCTAAAAAGTTAATAAGATTTTCAATACCTTCTCTGTTAGTACTTCTAAGTAATTCAATAAATTTTTCTTTCAATGTAATCCTCCTAAATTTAAGCTATAATGTCATACCAAAAATCGACGTAAGAATCAAAATCTTCTTTGTGATGTCTTAAGCAAACTGAAAGTCTGAAAAATAGCATTATTATAAGCATTGCTTTAACTTTTTCTTCTGGTTCGCCAGTTTCCTCAGCTAAGTAATCTACAGATAAATGCTTTACGATATCTAGGTTACTTAAGCAAGCATACAAGAAATCATAAAGCGGATCGCCTGCTACTGGAATTGGATCTATAGCTGCTACAAATTTTCTATCTTTTTTTATAAAATTATGCGTTCCAAAATCGCCATGAATCAACTTCTTTTTGAAAGTAAATTTCTCAAGAGTAGCTATTGCTTCATAAACATGAGGCAAAAAGTCGAATGAATCCGAAAACTTCAAACTTTCTTCATGTACCTCTGATTTTAAGAACTCAATCCAAGATGTAGAAGGCTTATAAATGTATCCAAATTCGTCTTTTTCATAATCCTTATACGAATTTATAATTTCTTTAATATTAGCCATAACATCATCAAAGTCGTCAACTGTATGCATTACATCGCCTGGAATAAATTCGTAAACAATATATTTGTTTTCATCAGATGATAATACAACTTTTTGAAGTTTCTTTACATCCTTATACATCTCATAAAACTCAACTTCACTTTTTAATAGACTTTGAAGGTTTTGTTTTACAACGTATTGGCCGTTTAATAAGAAAATTCGGCTACTAGTTCCATCTCTAAAATATTTGAAATTTATAAACGAAAGATTAAGTTTTTCAAGCACTTCATTCACAATTTCAATGTCAATAAGCTCGCTACTTTTAGCAAATTTATCGTCAGCATCATAAGTGTATGGAATAGTAGCAACAATTGCGGTTGGCACAATTGGCTTTGAAATATATATATAATCTCCTTCGTATCTTAATGAATCTTGATCTAGCGCATCTGTATTTATGCAAAGAACAAGATGATTCATTGTTGTTGGAAAAGAAAAGTTTTCGCTATTTACTTTATCTGGTCTTATGCAAGTGATAGAGCCTGTACTTTCTATATCGGTTGCACCGAAAGTATCTGTTCTAGACTCTTTGTCCCATGTTGTTTGTAATGTGCAATGCAAAATAATCATGTTAATCAACCTCCTAGAAACATTATATAAATAGTATCTGTAAAAATCAAACAAAATAAGTATATTGAAGATAAAAATGGGGGGAATATCTAAAAGAAAAAATTTACATATTTTTACAAAAGATAATAAGTATGGCTTATGTTACTTATTATGTAAAACTATTGAAAAATTGACAGTTTTGTGGTAAAATGTATCTGTAATTGAATGCCTGTTTATGTTTCATCGAGATGGTCCCTGGAAAATTCTCGTTTGTTTTTTATCGACGGATAGAAGACATAACGATTGACATATAGTAACTGCAGAGCACCGTAACGACCGACCGTGACGTACAAGGAGGTGAGAAATCACTGAAAGTTGAACGTCGCAAGACACCCAATGTCCCTGGTCCCCTATGAAGATGAAGAAAAGGAGAAGAATAACATGAAGATTTGGAAGTCTCTGCTTCTGGTTCTCGTGATCGCCCTCGTGCTCGTTGGAGCGCGTTTTGTTGGCGATGTCAGAACCAATGGTTATGACGCTGCGAAGAGCAACGTCGAGTCTGTTGTAACTGATCTGGCCGATAAGGCAACCAATGTCTGGAACAATGTTTCCAACTGGTTCTCCAACTTGTTTGCTAAGAACACTGCCGGCGAGCAGAGTGCGGAAGTTACTGCCACCCCTGAGGTGACGGATGTTCCGGTTACTCCCGCTCCGGCAACTCCTGCCCCCGAAGAGACTGGTGATTCCGATGAGGAAGAGACCGTCACTTCTGGCGCGACCGAAGAGAACGTTGATGACGCAACTGAAGTTGTGGAAGATAACGACATCATCGTTCGCGAAGATGGCACTGAGATTATGTGCCGATTCCTGTTCAATCGCCTTGCGCGGGTGAACGAGTTCGGTGCTTACAATGTGCCTCACAAGGGTGACGAAGTGTTCCCGGTTAACTTCATGAATAATTGTGAAGAAGAGGGGACTCTGAATCACGACCACACCAACGAGCCGGTCAACTTCATGGTTAACGGCGAGAAGATTTCTGTCTTCTGCTGCACCGATGAAGAAGCTGCGCTCACGCCTGGTCACGATAATGGTGAGTGGGATCTGCCCTACACCGAGCGTATTCCTGACGAGGAAACTCGTGTGGAAACTTGTGACCAGTGTGGTGGTCTGCTGAATGGTGCTAAGGCCATCGGCATGATCATTCATGAAGAACTGACTGACGAAGAGTGGGCTGCTCTGGATGATGCGGCTTGTTATTGGGAGGAGACGGAAGATGGAGAAGAAGTGAAGGTGTATGGTCTGTTCTGGTGTGGTGGTCATTACGTTCCTTCTAATCCTCCCTCTGGCGATGACCCGACTTCGACTCCCACTCCGACTCCCACTCCGACTCCCACTCCGACTCCGACTCCCACTCCGACTCCCACTCCGACTCCCACTCCGACTCCCACTCCGGATCCGGAGACCAGCCACAACCCTGTGCGCACTCCGGATCCTGAGACCAGTCACAACCCTGTGCGCACTCCGGAACCCGAGCGCACTCCTGAAGTGACTCAGACTCCGGAAGCTACTCAGACTCCCGCTCACAATCCCGAGCGTACTCCGGAACCCGAGCGCACTCCTGAAGTGACTCAGGCTCCGGAAGCTACTCAGACTCCCGCTCACAATCCGGAGCGTACTCCCGCTCCGGAAGACGACGACGTTGACCTTGGCAACCCCGACGACCAGCCTGCCCCCGGTAGTGACGACATGGTGGATCTTGGATCCCCGGAAATCGTGCCCGAAGAGCAGCCTGACGTTGAGCCGGATACCGAGCACAACGAAGAGCGCATCCCTGAGTCTGTTGAAGAACAGGCTCCCGTGGATGAGGAAGAGCTTGTTGACCTCGGTTCTCCCGAAGTGGAAACCGAGGCTCAGCCTCCGGTTGAAGAGCAGCCTGAGGTTGTTACCGAGGACGTGATTGACCTTGGCGCTCCCGTGGTTGAGGAAACCGTCGAAGAGCAGCCTGTGGTCGAAGAAGTTACTGAAG
Organism: uncultured Eubacteriales bacterium; assembly: GCA_949283575.1. Classification (GTDB taxonomy): domain Bacteria; phylum Bacillota; class Clostridia; order TANB77; family UBA1234; genus UBA1234. The sequence continues at coordinate 172,593 of CASDSU010000028.1, read as the reverse complement.
AACAGCCTGAGGTTGTTACCGAAGACGTGATTGACCTTGGCGCTCCCGTGGTTGAGGAAACCGTCGAAGAGCAGCCTGTGGTCGAAGAGGTTACCGAAGAACAGCCTGAGGTTGTTACCGAGGACGTGATTGACCTTGGCGCTCCCGTGGTTGAGGAAACCGTCGAAGAGCAGCCTGTGGTCGAAGAGGTTACTGAAGAACAGCCTGAGGTTGTTACCGAGGACGTGATTGACCTTGGCGCTCCCGTGGTTGAGGAAACCGTCGAAGAGCAGGCTCCTGTGGAAGACGAGACCGCCCATAATGGCGAGCGTGTTCCTACCGAAGAGCCCGCTGTGGAGGAACAGCCTGCTGTGCAGGAAGATTCCGACCACAGCGAGGAGCGTGCTCCTGCTGAGGAAAAGGTTGAAGCTTCTGCCCCTGTGGTAGAAGAGCAGCCTGCTCCTGTTGTTGAAGAGACCGTTGATCTTGGCGCTCCGTCTGTTGAGACTGAAGACGTCATCGATCTTGGTTCTCCCACTTAACGACTGGTAAGGTAGTCAATCCTCACAGAAATGTGAGTTAGGGCTAGTCACAACGTTAACCAAATCGACCATTTCTTGAAATGACAGTAATGTCGGATCAAGAAATAATTCAGCGCTGAATTCAATCTTCGTATGTTGAGCTGCAGATCAGCATACGAAGAATCTCCAAAAATCAAACAAATATTGTTTGAAAACAAAAAATGTATATACAAAATAAAATAATATTTGTTTGATTTGCTTCTTGCTTCTCTCTCTTCTGCCGAGGTCCCCTTCGGGGGACCTTGGTAGAAGGGGAGTTGCGAGAGGCTGGCCACGCGGCCTAACGCGTGGCAATTCCGAAAGGGAATTTGGAGATGAAGCTTGCAGTTCTTGCAAGCTTTTTTTTTATGCTTTTTTGTGATATATTTTTATAAAAGTTTGGAAAAAATATAATATATTGAAGATTAAAAGGAAGGAGAATAATATGGCTAAAATTATATATCCGGCTAAAGTTGAAATAGGTGCTAACATTGGTGTTACAGCAATGTCTTCTGGTCTTGGTGATGACAGAGGAAAAATTAAATTAGAAAATGCGAGAAAAAATTTTATTAACAAAGGTTTTCAAATTGTAGAAACTAGCAATGTAAAATTAGATAAAAAGTTAGCTAGTTCTAGTGCCTTAGATAGAGCGAGTCAATTTTTGGAACTTATAGAGCGAGAAGATATTCCATACATAATTATCGCTTGTGGTGGAGAATTTTTGATGGAAACAATTCCATTTTTACATGAAAATAAAGAGAAGATTTTGAATGCAAAACCGAAATGGATTCAAGGTTTTTCAGATGTTAGTTTGTTAAATTTTTATTTAACTACGAATTATAATATTGCGACGATTCATGCAAATTCTTTTTCGAGTTTTGCTATGATTCCTTGGGATAAATCGTTAAAAACTCCTGTTGATTTTGTTCAAAATCCATCAGATTTTATGCAAAATAATTATCATTTTTTTGAAAAAGAACGTGATAGAAGTCCTGGTGCAGAATGCAATCCATACAATTTAACTGAGAAAGTTGTGTATAAGAATTTGTATGAAGGAGATGCTAGTTTTTCTGGTAGAATTATTGGGGGATGTGTGGATGTTTTGAAAGTACTTCTTGGAACACCATTTGATAACACTAAGAATTTCTGTAATTCTTTTGAAGAAGGTATGGTTTGGTATCTTGAAAATTGTGAGATGCCAATTACTGATATAAAGAGAACTTTATGGCAAATGAAGATGGCTGGTTGGTTTGAAAACGCAAAAGGATTTATTTTTGGAAGAACAAATTCGAGAGCAGACATTGGTGATTTTACATATGAAGATGCATTGCATGATATTTTGGATGACTTAAAAGTACCAGTAATTTATGATGTTGATTTTGGCCATGTTGCACCTCAATGGACTATTATAAATGGTGCTTTCGCAGAATTTGAATATTCGGATGGAGAAGGAAAATTAAATCAAATTATAACGAGGTGATAGTGTGAAAAAGTATTTGAAATTTATAGCGAGAATATTTTTTATAATTGTGTGTGCGATTGGGATTTACACCAATATTGTGAAGACAAATTCGGATGCATTTATGGGGAATGGAACTGCGTTAAATTTTTATACTCTTCAAAGTAATATTTTGGTTTTGATAACGGAAGTTATTTTGTTATTTTATTCATTTTCTGATGTTAATAAAACGAGTAAATTTTCTCGTCCTATTGCAATTCTTAAATATGTCACTACTACAGCTATAACCCTTACTTTTCTTGTTTTTTGGGGAATGCTTGCACCGTACATGGAACTTGAAAGTTTGTTTGAACCATCGTGTATATTAGTTCATGTTATTACGCCGATTTTTATGATTATAGATTTTTTAATTGAGAATGATAAAGAAATGTTAAAAATGAGAGATGTTGGATATACGTTAATTCCGCCTGTATATTATTTAGTATATTGTCTTGTTAGAGCTGAAATTAGCGATACAACTTTAACTGGAGGATCAAGATATCCATACTGGTTCATTGATGTTGATATTTATGGTTGGTTTGGAAATGAGAATGGCATTGGTATTATTTATTGGGTAATTTTGATGGTGTTTATAGTTTTAGGAATTGGATTTGGATTGATGTTTTCTAAGAAAAAATTAAAACGCAATAATGTGTAGTAAATGAGAATTTTTTAAGATATTATATATGTAGAATAAAAAATGGAGGTATGAACGATGAAACGAATATCTATATTAATTTTGGTAATAGCACTTTGCACAATTTTAGTTGGATGCGGAGATAAAGAGAAAAACGTAATTAATAATGATTATAATGAAAATGTGATTCAAAACCAGGAAAATACGGGTTACGAAGGTTCAAATGACGTTAATAATGGTGGCTCAAATATAAATGAATCAAATATTGGTAATGAGAGTGGAATTATTGCATCAGGAGATCTTAATGAAGAAGTAATTCCTGTAGATATCAAAGAAGAAGGAGATACTATGACGGTATCGATGTTTGGTTTATATGACATTATATATAAATTCGATGGCGAGAAAATTGTTGAGAGTTATTCGAAATATTCATTTTATTCAGAGCTTGCACGTAATGTTTTTGTTGAAGACTATAAAAATGAATCTTCTGGTGAAATTATAGTTAATGGACTTGAAGTAATGATAAAAAATGACAACTCAGAATTTGAAAATTTGACAAGAACAGAAATTGTAAATCAATATGAGGAGCTTAAAGCTCATTATGAATAATGCCCTTGTGGACGTCCATTAAAAGTGCATCTAGGAGGAAGTTGAATGGGAAAATTAAAGTGGAAACCAGGCACGATGTTATATCCGTTACCAGCTGTAATGGTTACTTGTGGAGATTTTGATAATGCTAATATAATAACAGTTGCATGGACTGGTACTATTTGTACGGATCCTGCAATGTTATACATTTCGGTTAGACCTGAGCGTCACTCATATAACATGATAAAAGAAAAAGGCGAGTTTGTTGTGAATTTAACGACCAAAAAACTTGCGTATGCAACGGATTATTCAGGTGTTAGAAGTGGAAAAGAGGTTGACAAATTTGAAGTCTTAAAATTAACTAAAGAACATGCAAATGAAGTTGAGTGTCCACTAATAAAAGAAAGTCCTGTAAACATTGAATGCAAAGTAGTTGAAATTAAAGAATTAGGTTCACATCACATGATAGTTGCCAAAGTTTTATGTACAGATGTTGATGAAGCATATATGGATGAGAATGGGAGATTTTGCTTGGAAGAAAGCGAACTAATTACCTATTCGCACGGGCAATACTACGGTTTAGGTGAAAACCTAGGTCGATTCGGATTTTCGGTGAAGAAAAACTAAAAATGGACAAGTGGGACGGAGAGAACCGTCCCACTTTCCAAATTTTGATTTTAAAATCTGTTTTTGTATGTGCATTTTTTGCATAGTTCTTCAGTTGCGATTCTGTTCTTGAAATTTTCTATAATCTTTAAAGTTTTTTCTTTTTGTAGAATGTCTTCGAGTGATTCTTCGAAAATGTTTCCTAAATTTATATCTCCATTATTGTCAAGGCAACATGGTACAACAGTTCCATCGACTAAAACAGCGATTTGATCTTTTAATGCGTGGCAATAGCCGTTTGAAGATGTTGAATCTTTAAGTGATGGCCATTTGAATTTGGATGCTGTTGATAAATAGATATTTGGAGCAAGTGTATAATTTGGAGATTTTTCAAAATTAATTTCTTCAGTAATGTTGAATTCTTTTTTTATTAATGCTAGAGCACTATCATTTTCATTTATATTCCAAATTCTATAATTTACAATACAATCTTTTATGTTTTTTGATGTTTTTAAAATTTCTTCATTGTTTGTAGCATGAAAGGATATATTTATTTGTCGCAAATATTTTGTTAAATCTAAATGATTTTTTAGTAAAGTAGCGTTTGTTGTTAAATTTATTTGAAATCCTTTGCTATGAGCAAGTTTAACAAATTCAGGAAATTGTGGATGAAGGAGTGGTTCTCCTTTTACATGCAAATAAATATGTGACGTATAAGTAGAAATTTTGTTCAAAATTTCTTCAAACTCCTCAATCTTCATGAAGCGATTTTCACGATTGTGTGGAGCGCAAAAATCGCAATTTAAATTGCACACATTTGTAATTTCTATATAGATTCTTTTGAAACGCATATCTTCTATCTCCTTGTTTACGAAATGTTTTCTTGATAATAGCATAAAATCTATCTTTATACAAACGCATTTTTTGCGAAAGATAAAGTGAAAATAGTAAAAAATTACTAAATTCACTTGCGATAATTTACATAAAATAGTATAATGAATAGGCGAATTTCATCATTACTATAAGAAAGAGGTGAATTATCTCATGTTGTTTTAGACTCGAAGTTTCAAGTGTTTGCCCGATAACAGAGTGACCAAACGATGGGGGAATAAGAGATGCCGAATCAATTGGAAGTTACAATCGAGAATTATAAGCAGCATGTCGAAAAACTGATCCGAGATAAGGTTGAGACTGTTGTTTGAGGGGGAATGCCACTAGAGTTCAAGAAGTGTTTGTTTTTTCTATTGTTGTGCATCATGGCAAGAAGCAGCGTTCATGAAGACTATCAGAAGTACGTTGAGTTTGTGAACATGCATATTAAGCATTTCTTTGACTTCTTTAGAATGTACAGGCAGCATGAACTGGATTCGAGCATGTGCTTTGATGGAGGAAGGTTGCATTATCGAAAGTACAAGCCTGTCAATAAGTTCAAGTTTTACGTGAGTATGGCAGTTGTACGCGATTTTATGACTCATATGAGAAAACATGGTTTTGATGCCACGCTATTTCCGATGTATGAGTTGTCGTCGTATGCTGAAATTGGACTTAAGCCGTATGACGGTATTCCGATTTATTTGGAAGTCAAAGATAAAACGAACGTTTGATGTTATGAATGTTTGAAGAACACGAATCACAAGGAGGGCGACATCATGATGAATCTGTGGAAGTATATCAAGAAGGTTTGGAAAAACGAGAACCACGTTTATGATCAGGTTAGTAGTACTTTGCATGAGCTGGGTTGGTTCCTTGCTACGCTGATTGCCAGCGTTCTGCTTTTGGCCGTTCCGGCTGGACGAGTAGTGCTGAAGTGGATTGCTTATTTCACTGTCGGCTCTATCGGAATGATAGTCTGTTTGATGACGGTTTCTGACATCGTTTATCTGACCAAGAATTATCGGAAGCATCGGAGGATGCAAGAATATGGCTTTTCTGAAGAGGAAGCAGAGGAAGCAAGGATAAGACTTTGCAAGATGGAGGGGGATGATGGCTTGTCTCCTGAGGATTTTGCAGATGCTTGTAGGAAGGCTGTGTATTTCATGGACTGTAGTGCAATGTCGAGCTATGCTAACTCGTTGTATGGCTGTTTCTTGTCGCAGCGGTTTGATCCGAGGTACATGAAGCTCGAGAGCGATGCGGTCTTCTATACGACGCAGCGAGAGCTGGATAAGCTTCAGGAGGCTGAAACGAGCCAGAATATTCCGGGTGCGCCGTATCCGGGTTATACCGGTTTTGTCCGCGTATATACCAGACTCGTTCCGGACATTCCCAAGGAGCAGCTCATGTGTGAACGTGAAAGTGGGATGACTGATACGCCGACTACTGACGATGAGCTGAATGTCGCACTGGCATTGTATCTCCAAAATGCTGAAGATGTTGGCGTTATCATGCTCTCTGAAAGTGAAGAGGTGCACGAGCTTGCGAAGTATAACCGTATGCTGAGCAAGAAGCCTTTCACGGAAGCTTAATAATAATCAATCGATGCTTTGAACAACAAAACTTTGCTGCACTTATGAATATCTCAAGAAAGTGCATTTGAACTCGGCTATTTGTCGAAAAAACAATGAATACAGATAAGACTCACAGTAAAATGTGGGTCTTATCTGTTTTTTTTGTTAACTAATTATGTTGAAAAGTGTTTTAAAATATGGTAAAATATGTATGGTTTGGGAGGTAAATTATGAAGAAATTTAAAATTATACCTATATTAATGATGATTATGACTTTCTCAAGTTCGATAGTGTTTGCGAAAGTTGATACAGAGGAACTTAGGGTTTTAGTTATAGAACAAAATCCAATGCTTTTAAGTGTTGGTAAAACTGCTGCTGAGCAACTAGGACAAGATGATGAAATTGACTTAGTAGTTGATGAAATGATTGAAGATATTGAATATAGTTCTCACGGAAATGTTGATGTTGAAATTGTTGGTTGGGAGCTTTTTGATGAATTTGTCACAAGTAAAATTCCAATGGAATTAGTTAATGGACAAAGAGCGTATACATTAGATGAGGAAACGTGGTTTGATTACATGAAAAATGGTTGGAGAACTTATTGGGTTAACAAGGATGTAATAGAACTTGGACAATATCAATATGATTATGACCACCTTATAGATTCATTTGACTTAATAGAAAGAAAGAATAACGATGAATTTGACCAAGTATGGCTTGTTGGTGTGGATCCGCTTAATCCATATGAAACTGTAATGGTTGGAGACAGTGCATATTGGGTAAATGGTCCTGCAATTGAGAAAGATTGTGAAAATTTTGTTATTATGACGCTTTATGTTAGTAGAAGAGATGCAAACTTTGAATGTTTTGGTCATATGGCTGAAAATGTAATGAGAAAGGTTTTCGGAAGAAGCTATGATTCGTACGAGCCTGATACAATGATAATTAATGATAAAGATAATTTGGAAAGTTTGAATTTGTGGGAAAGATTTTGTTTGACTACCTATTCTACTGGAGGAACATATGCATCTGTTGGAAATATTCATTTTTCACCTAATAGCGAAGCTGACTATGATTGGTTAAATGAGGATTATGTTGAAAGTGATTGGATTGATTGGGCACAGAATTATCCTAATTTAACTGGTGAAACTATTTTGACAAATTATGAAGCATGGTGTCCGACTGGTAATAAAAATACAGTTTGTAGAGATCATCATAGATGGTGGTTTTCACTATTTCCACATGTTGAAGGTTATACAGAAGATGGATATTCGAATAACTGGTGGGACTATTTGGTTACTTTAGATTTTGTTGTTGATATAGAGCCGGTGGATGACGTTATTGAACTTGAACAAGATGAGAAGATTTCTAATATAGCTTTTAATGTTACCTATAATTCTGGTAAAATTGAAAAAATTCGAATCAAAAATCTTGATGAAAATGTAGTAATTTCGAATGAAAAAATTGCATCATTCAAAAATGGCAAATTGGTTGGTAAAAAAGAAGGAACAACATATTTAGAAATTATGCTTGATGGTGAATCAGCAAAGGTAAAAATAAAAGTATATGAAGCAGAAGATGAGGAAGAGTACGAAGATGAAGAGAATTATGACGATTATTATGATGATGAGGTAATTAATAATCAAGATAACACATGGTCAAATGCTTCTGAATGGGCGATTACAGAGTTAACAACAGCTAAAGAAAAAAGTTTGATTCCTAAAATTTTAGATGAGAGGGACTTTACAGAAAAAATAACAAGAGAAGAATTTGCATCAGCAATGGTTAGTTTATATGAGTCTTTAAACGGTCTAACTGCTGAGGTTCCAAGTTATAATCCGTTTATAGATACTAATAATAAAGAGGTTTTGAAAGCTTATAAGTTGGGGATAACAAATGGTACGAGTACTAATACTTTTTCGCCAGATGATAATATAACAAGACAAGAAATTGCAACCATGTTAATGCGTTTAATTGAAGCCTCTGGAGTATACATTTCGGAGAATGACTTTATGATACATATTATTTATAATGACAACGAGGATATAGCAGATTGGGCATCAAGAAGTATTGTATATATGAGTAATCGTGGAATAATCAAAGGATTTCCAAGTAACTTATTTGCACCACTAGAGAATGCTTCAATCGAGGAAGCAATGGCTTTATCAGTAAGAATATTGTGCGAATTTAAATACTAGAATAAAAATCGGTTATTTGCGGATGTTCGCAAGTGGCCGATTTTTCTTACTATTGACATGAATTTTGCGTAAATGTATAATTCTTCCATAAGGAGGTTGCTTTTATGATAAATGTAACAAATTATTTTGACAATCCAAATATTAAATTGATTGATCAACAAGGTTCTATGAGAGTTTTTGAAATTCAAAAGGATTACACAATGAATCCACAAGTTGCACCACTTTTGTATTATTGCGATCAAATGGGCGTTAGAAGAAGACAAGCTGTAATTGAACTTAAAGGTTCATCATGCATTTTATCTTCTGGTGCTATGCAATGGACTGCAGGTGCTATTGAAGCACAAACAGATATTAAAGGTGTTGGAGATTTATTTGGAAAAATGGTTAAAGGCGCTGTAACAAGTGAAGGAGCAGTTAAACCTTTATACAAAGGTACAGGATTAGTAGTATTGGAACCAACATATAAATTTTTATTCATTCAAAATGTTGAAGATTGGGCAGGCGGACTTGTTGTAGATGACGGCATGTTTCTTGCATGTGATGGAACAGTTGAGCAAAAAATAGCAAGACGTACAAATTTAAGTTCTGCTGTTTTAAGTGGAGAAGGAATTTTTAATTTGTGCTTAAAAGGAAAAGGTTTAGCACTTTTAGAGAGCCCTGTTCCACCAAGTGAATTGATCGAAATTAATCTTGAAAATGATACTATTAAGGTTGACGGAAACTTTGCTGTTGCATGGTCAAATACTTTAACACTAACAACAGAAAGATCTAGTAAATCTTTAATTGGATCAACAGTTACAGGAGAAGGTCTTGTAAATGTATTTAGAGGAACGGGAAAAATATTAATGGCTCCAGTAAGATAGAAAGAGGGATAGTCCTTTTGACTAGATTGATGGAAGTAATGAAAAAGTATTGTTTGAGACTTAAAAACAATACTTTTTTGTTTTTTTATAAATTTGGAAAAAAGAACCGTCCAAATTTCTATTGTCATGTGCTAAAATATTTGTGAGGTGTTTGTATGAATTTTGAAATAAAAAATTTAATATACAGAATTTTTGTTGTTACACTTATTTTAGTAATTTCAATAATTGTAGTGATTGCATCTGCTACTAAATTTATACCAGAAGAAAATGAAAAAGTTATGAATAGCGATGATATTTCAGTAAAGACCGCTGTGAATCTTCCGATACTTATGTATCATCATGTTGTTGATAATGCAGATAATGAAATGACAATAACACCGGAACTTTTTGAGGAACATGTGAAAACAATTTTAGAAAATGGATATGTTCCTGTCTCTCTTGAAGAGGTTGCCTTTTTTGTTGAGGGGAGTGGGGATTTACCGGATAAACCTATTTGTATAACATTTGATGATGGATATTTGAGTAATTATGAAATTGCATTTCCAATCTTAAAGAAATACAATGTTAAGGCTACTATTGCTATTGTAGGGTCAACGGTTGGAGCTACAACTTATAAGAATACGGGAATAGAGATAATTCCGCATTTTGATTATGAAAAAGCAAGAGAGATGGAGAAGTCTGGCTTAATTTCAATTATTAGTCATACATATGATATGCACCAAGCTGAGCATTTGGAATCTGGTGATAATGTAAGAATTTCGATTGGAAAACTAGAAAATGAAACTGAGGAAGAATATGAAAAATTTTTAAGAGAGGATTTTGAAAAAATTTCTTTAGCAATTCGTGAAAATATTGGAAAAGAAACAATAGCGGTTGCATATCCAAGAGGTATATCAGATGAAATTGCTAATAATATCTTTAAAGAGTTAGGTGTTAAGGTTACGTTAGCAACGACAAATGGCATTAATAAAATTGAAAAAGGAAATTTAAATTCGTTGTACAAGTTACATAGATATACAATTCATGAAGGAATTTCGACTGAAAAGTTGATAAAATTTTTGGAAAATTAGCCAATCAGTTTACATATAAACTTTAAATAAAAGCCCTGTAAACAAGTATTTTCAGGACTTTTTATTTTATGCTTGTCAAAGTTTGGCGAATAGGATAATATCTTAGAGACGGAATTTTTCTTTTGGACTGTTTCGCAGATAATGCGGAAAAAGGAGGTTATTCTCATGTATGAAAAGCGGATTGCCTATTTCTCTATGGGATCTGGCATCTATAATGATCTGCTGACCTACGGCGGTGGTCTTGAAATCCTCGCTGGCGATATGATCAAGGAGGTTATGGATAATCAGAAGCTTTATCCTATTACTTTCTTTCATATCCTGTGGAAGAAGGGCTACAGCATGCAGCGCGTGAATGAACGCGGTGAAGTCACGGATCGTGAACCTCAGGGTAATGCCTGGGAGAGGTATCTCGAAGATACTGGCAAGGAAGTAGAAGTTTCCATCTTTGGCAAGCCTGTTGCCGTTAAGATTTGGAAGCTGAAGAACGGTCCTGTTTACTATCTCGACACTGACATGGAGAAGAATGGTGAGTTCTGTAACATCACCCATTATCTCTATGGTGGTGCTTGGGATCACGCTGAGAAGGAACGTATTGCTCAGGAAATCGTTCTTGGTATTGGCGGTGTGCGCGCAATCGATGCTCTTGGCCTTCAGATTGATGGCTATCATTACAACGATGGTCATCCGGCTTTTGCTGGTCTTGAACTCATTTCTCAGCGCATGGAGCATTATCGTTTGCATGAGTCTGGTATGTCTGATGAAGAACGCTTCCAGCGTGCCTGGCGCCATGTCAAGGATCGTACGGCGTTTACCACTCATACGAATGTTCCGGCTGGCAACGAATCTCATTCTGTTGACCTTCTGATGGAGGTTGGCGCAAATGCCGGACTTACGCATGCTCAGCTTGAACGTATTGGTGGCAATCCTTTCGGTATGACGGTTGCGTCTCTGCGTCTGGCTTCCATGGCCAATGGTGTGTCTCGTCTTCAGGTTATGGCGGCGAAGGATATGTGGCACTGGGTTGACGGTGCTCCGAACTTTATCGCTATCACCAACGGTGTACATCCGGGTACTTGGTGGAATCCGAGCATCAAGCAAGCCTTTGAAGCCAAGAGTGTTCAGGGGATTTATGGTGCTCATGAACACTGTAAGGCTGACCTGATCAAAGAAATTAAGCTTCGCACTGGTGTTCAGTTTAGGCAGGAAAGCATCTTGATTGCTTTTGCTCGCCGTGCAACTGAGTACAAGCGCTGGAATCTGATTTTCCGCGAAAAGGCTCGCTTTGAGTATCTGATCAAGACTTACGACATGCAGATCGTGTTTACTGGTAAGGCTCATCGCCATGATACCAGCGGTAAGGGGTTCATCTCGGAAATCTACCATCTCTCTAAGCAGTATCCGAATAATGTTGTTTTCCTTGAAGGTTACAACATTGAACTGGCTCAGAAGCTGGTTGCTGGTGCCGATGTTTGGCTCAACAACCCGCGTGTACCGCTTGAGGCATGTGGTACTTCCGGCATGAAGGCTGCCATGAACGGCACGCTCAACGTCAGTACGCTTGACGGCTGGTGGCGTGAAGCTGCATACCATGGCGTCAATGGCTTCAACATCGGCAATGGTGAGTTCGGAAGCAACTTCCAGGATGAGAACGATGCTAAGGCGCTCATGCATGTGCTGAAGTACGAAGTCCTGCCGACTTACGAGAACAAGCCGATTTGGATGAACATGATGTATGCCTCTATCATGACGGCAAAGCAGTATTCTACTGGCCGCATGGTTGAAGAGTACTTTGTAAACCTGTATAACTACCTCAAGAGCTGACGCTCGAAAGAGTATGTTTAAGGTTTGATTACACAAAAAAGAAACGACTATCTGTGGATGGTCGTTTCTTTTTTGTGGACAAGGGGACGGGGCTTTTGTCCATTTGTTAAACAGGTCTATTTAAATGTCCATTTGTATAATTTTCTCCTGACATTTTTTTGCCGCTACGATGTGTATCAATGATTTTTTGAATTTCGCGTAGAGGCTCGTCTATTATATCTAAACGAATACTGTCAACATTTAAATCAGAAGTTTCAATCGATGTTATTTTTGCATTGAATATTCTAGATTGACAGTCTATATTATCTGGTAAAACTCGAAAATCCATATTCATACGGTCACGTAAAAAATATTTGTCTGGATGTTTATTGTCATAACAATCTTTGCAAGGCATTGAGCATTTGTTTTTAGATGTAAACTTGCCAGCAATTGCACCGACAGGGCAGTATTCAGAAGTCATAACACAAGTGTTTCCATATGCAATTATTTCTCGTTTTAAATTTCCACCAAGTGAATTTATTTGATGTTTTGCAAGCTCAGGTGACAATGTAACCATATCAAATCCAAGCGATTGCAACTCATCAATTGTATATGTATTAAACGTATTGAAAGTGTAATTAGCAATCAAGATAGTATCAATACCTTTCAAATATTCAAGTTGACCGATGTTTGATAAAACAAATCCATCCACTTTTGTAGCCAAATCCTTAATATTATTTTTGATAAGTTTTGCGTAATTTGCTTTTGTAATTGAAGGAAGTAAAATGAATTTTTTACCTTCAAATTTTTGAATCAAATCAATATTTTTTATAACATCTTTGAAAGCGAAATAATAATTATCTACGTTTTTTAAATTTAAATATTCTTCTTTCAAAATATTGAAAAATACCGAAATCTCTTTTATTTCTTTGTGATAAGGCGTAATATCTGTAAGTTCAGTAAGATCAACATTTTTTGACATCTGACTAATCAAATATTTTTCATATTCGTCAAATGCATTTCTTCTAATTTCATTAATTTTACTAATAGGTAAAAATAGTCCGTCATCTAAACTTAAATCAATTGTTGAAACTTCAAAAGGTGTATTTCCAGTTTTACAAAATTGAGTTTTGATTTTTTCTTCGCTTAAAGACTGATTTTGTGCACATTCAGGAATTACATCAGATACAAATTCAAAATCATTTATTTTAACAAGTATATTTTTACCCTTTAGAATTTTTAAACTAATGCAAACATTACTTTTTCTAACGAATCCACGTGAAAAAGTTTCTCTTGCTTTTTGATTCAAAGCCTTATCCGAAGTTTTATAAACTTTATCTCCAACATGAATTTCTCCACGGATTCTTCCAATTTTGTTTTTAACAATTTCGCTAACGATAGTTGAAGGAGAATTGTTTGAACCGTTCCAAACTTCGATTCCATCTCCAATATTAATTTTTGAAATATCATCTAGGGTAATATAACGTTTTCCATCATATGCAGTAACTTTTCCAACGTATGTACCCCAATGTTTTGGCTTTTCATAGCACATCACATCGCGTCCGGTTTTTCCTTTAAGATAAGCTTTTGAAAAACCGCCACGATTAAAAATTTGAATTAAATCTTGTTTATCTTCATCAGAAATTTCAAGTTCATTAGACTCTTCAACTTTATCTAAATATTTTCTGTATGTTCCAATTACAGTAGCAACATATTCAGGTGATTTCATACGGCCTTCGATTTTAAGTGAAGCAACATTTGGAATCTCTTTTAAAATTTCCAAAGTAGATAAATCTTTTGGGCTTAAAAGATATCCAGCGCCGATTTCGTTTCTGTTTTTAATAAGCTTATATGGAAGGCGACAAGGTTGCGCGCATTTTCCGCGATTACCGCTACGATCTCCAATCATACTGCTCATAAGGCATTGACCAGAATATGAAATACATTGTGCACCATGAGCAAAAATTTCAATTTCAATATTTGTATTTTCAACAATATATTTAATCTCGTCAATTGAAAGTTCTCGGGCAAGAACGACTCTAGAAAATCCAATTTTAGCAAGTTCGTTTACACCTTCTAAAGTATGAGTACTAAGCTGAGTGCTTGCATGAAGCTCAAGATTTGGAATATGTTTGTGTAAAACTTTAGCAAGACCAATATCTTGAACAATAACAGCATCCACGCCAATCTTATAAATTTCATACGCAAAATCCAAAGCCTCACTAATTTCAGTATCATCCAGCAAAGTATTCATAGTAATATGAATTTTAACATTTCTAATATGCGCATATTCAACAATTTTTCTTAGTTCATCAATATCAAAATTTGAAGCGTTAGCACGTGCATTAAAAAGTTTTCCGCCCATATAAACAGCATTTGCACCGTTTTCAACAGCTGCTAAAAATGCTTCATATGTACCTGCAGGAGCTAGAAGCTCAACACCTTTATTCATAAATCCTCCTTTAAATCAGAAGTTACCATAATTCTGCAATCATTTTATCATGAAAAGGGCAAAAGCACAAGGAACAGATAGCAGATGACGCTGGTGACTCGTTGTATGCTCTGATATTTGGTGGACATCAAGAGCAAATACCTTTTTATGAACTCTCATCTCAAGGTGGTCGATGGAAGGGAATTTTACAATATGATTGTTCAATCTAACATGGGATTTGGTTTGTAAATAAAACATTTTTGATCGAGGTAAATGATGGTGATGGTTTCTATCTGCCGATAACTCCTCAAATATAATTCTTCTGCTTGAAAACAATATTGGATGAAAAAGCAGAAAAAGTATTGCAAAGACAGTGACTAATTTGGTAATATTGAGTGGTAGAAATTCGGGTGTCGCCAAGCGGTAAGGCATCAGACTCTGACTCTGACAGTACGTGGGTTCGAATCCTACCACCCGAGCCACCAAAAAACATCATCCTTCTGGATGATGTTTTTTTTAGTAAGGTAAGAATAAAAAGTTCGAATCTAAAAGATCAAGTGCGAAGGGTTGAGTTTGGAAGATTTAATAGGAGGAATTTGAATGACATCTTTGATGGAACGTTTTTTGAGGTTCTTAAAAAAAGAAAAAACCAAAAGTGTTTTGGCATTTTTGGTATATTTCTCAATTATCTTTTGGATTCTAGAGTTTGATATGCCAAGTGTTACCGAAGTGATTTTGGGAATTATACAATTTACAGCTGTTATTTTATGGTATGTTATTTGTTTATACGAAATAACGAATGACAGTTTGAGTCCTAAAAAGAAGGAAAATAAAATAAAGTTGATTGTGAAAGAAATTGCAATGTTTATTCCTATCCTTATAATAACTTGTCTTATTACTGAGCTTTTTGTGGTTGGAACGCCGGTAAATCAAGCAAGTATTGATTCGGATTTTGGAAGTTCACCAATATTTTATTCTTTGGTGATAATTGTTTTTGGACCTATTATTGAAGAATACATTTTTAGGCTGTTGCCTCGGAAATTCATAAAAAATAAATATGTATATATTATTTTTTCTTCTACTATGTTTGCAGCAATGCATGTGATTGATGATCCAAATGCCTTTCATTACGTATGGTTTTATATGATGAGACCGATTTATTATGGTTATCGTTATTATGAAACAGATAACATTTGGGTTTCTATATCAATGCATAGTTTGAATAATTTTATTGCGGTATTACCACAAATGATTTTATATTTTTAAATGAAACAAGTCCCTTTTTAGGGACTTGTTTTTTACTTTTATACTTTTTTAGTAAGTAATAATTTATATTCAGAACTTACTGCATATAGAGTAACTTCATCGTTGATTTGCAATGTTGAATAGATATAGTCAGGAACTTCAACTCTTAACTGTTTATTATTATCTATAGCGACAAATAACATGATTCCAAAAAGAATTGCATATATTATTCCTATGTTTTTAATAAGGATATTATAACACAAATTTATATTGAGTAAAAATAATTGATTTTATTTTTCTTGTAAGCATTTTTATAGTATGATAAATTAAAAGTAGATTAAAAAGATAAAAAGGAGAAGCGTTATGAATGATAATATGGATGTAGTAGATAGAAATGAGGAAATTGCTGATTTATATGCTCAAAAGACAGAATTGATTGAAAGAAATAAAATGATAGATGGTGAACTTACTTTGGCGAAAGAAGATTTAAAACAGATGGAACAAGAACTAGGATTAAATAAAAGCGAAAGTAGATAATTACGAAAGAAAAAGGAGAGAGACTAATGGATAACAAAAAAGAAGATAAGTATTTAGAACCTGTGAAAGAAAGTGTTTTTACTAAAATAGCTAACTTTTTTAAAACTATTTTTTCAAAGAAGAAGACTAATAACACAGAAATTCCGGTGGTAAAAGAAGAGGCATTAGTGCAAGCGAATTTGAATACAGAAGTGGAGAATAAAACACAGGAAATAAAACAAGCAGAGATTAATAAAGAAGAAAATGTTGAAACATCTGAAAATACGTATGTTGATATAAAAACAAAAGTTGCTGAAATTCAAAAACGTTATGAAACAGATGGATATGATTTAACTCTTCTGACAAATGAAGAATATGAAGAATTGAAATTATTATATCAAGAGCAAATTTCTACACTAAGTAGAAGATATGAAAATAGAGTACGTGAATTAAAGACGGTAAGAACTAAAATTCAAAAGTTATAATCAAATGTATAAAAAAAGGAGCGAATGTGGAATGAATCTCATATTCGCTCTTTTTTTATAAAAATTATTATTTTGAAGGAGTAGGAATTTGATTAACATTATTTTCTTGTTCTTGTAATCCTAAATCTTTTTTAATTTTTGTAGTAGATACGCCTTCAGTTCTAGGTAAATAAGTAACTTCGCAAATATCCTTTAAGCATTCAAAATTTTCATTGTTTTCCCAATCAGATCCCATTACAACAGTATCGACTTTATATTCTATAACGTCATTTCTTTTTTGTTCCCAATTGTTTTCTGGAATGATCAAATCAACATATCTGATAGCCTCAAGCATTTTTTTCCTTGTTTCGTAGTCATGATAAGCTTTTTTGCCTTTTATAGCATTAAATTCATCTGTTGATAAGGCAACAATTAAATAATCTCCTAATTCTTTTGCTCTCTTTAATAATCTTATATGACCATAATGTAGTAGGTCAAAAGTTCCATATGTTAGAATTCTTTTCATATTTTCCTCCTTACTCTATTTATAAAAATTTTTATTATATCTAAATTCAATATTAAAACAATAGAAACAGTTAATATAAGATTTATAATGTTTAATATAAATGTATTTAAATAATATAAAACACCACTTATACAAAAGATTAACATTGTTAGAATAAAGATACGATAATCAAGTTTTAATTTTATGTATTTTTGAACATCAATATATCTATAAATTGCTAAAGCAATATAAGATAATAAAGTTGATATAGCTGCGGCAAATAAGCCGAATTTTTTTATCATAAGTATATTTATTGCGAGATTAATTAAAGCGGCAAATAAGGTGGTTTTTGCAACAGATTTAGTATTTTTTTTCGCAATGTATATACCACCGATTACATTTGCAACTGCGCTATATAAGTTTGCTAATAATAAAAGTGGAATATAAATATAAGCTTCAACATAATCATCACCAATTAGCCACTCGAAAACGATAGGCATTAACACCATTATACCAATACAAGCTGAGAAGAATATTTTATAGGTAGTATTAAAAATATTTCCGAAGAACTCTTCATTATCTTTATCGTTTATGTGTAGAGATGCACTTTCTTGCCATGACATGTTAAAGATAAGAAATAAGCTTGATAAAATATTCGAAAATTTACTTGATACAGCATAAATTCCGTTAGCTGCTGTATTTATAAAAAAAGATATTATGCTTCTGTCAGAAACATTTATTATCCACCAAGATAATCCGTCAGGAATCATTGGCAATGAATAATTTAACATACTTTTGAGTTTAGGTTTATTAATATTTTTAATGCTAATACTTTTATAAACTTTATTTCTAAAAAATAAAAATAATGAACATATGATATTTGCGATTCCAGAAGCGATAAGAATACTTGAACTATCTTTCCCTAATTTTACTATAAAAAGTATATTAAGCAAAATAGTTAAAACTCCTGATATTATGCTACCTATAGAGTACCCAATATTATCCCCAACTCCTCTTGTAAGTTGTAGTAAAATACTGGCTATAGATAAGAAAATTATATTTATTCCAATATTAAATGCATATTTAATATCAAAGAACGAATTAATTACAATAAATATTACAGTAAATAATATTATCTGCAATAATGTGAAGAAAAGAGTATTAGTTACAATTGAATTCTTTTCGTCATTATTATTTCTTGCATCTATCAAAAATCTAAAAATTCCAGAATCAAGTCTTAATATTAAAATTGGCACTAATAATGAAATATATGATTGAATTAAATCAATATATCCATAGTCTGTCGTGGGCAAAAGATTTGTATATATCGGAATTAATAAGAATGAAATGAATTGAGTGCAAAATTTTCCAATAAATATTATAAAAGTATTTTTAGCTAATTCACTATTTTTACTCATTACTTCCTCTTTTCATGACTTGTTATTTCCATTATTTTATTAGCAACTTCTTGGCTTGCTTTTCCGGTTTCATTTAATCCAACTTGTTTTTTGAAGTCGCTATAACTATTAATAATGTCTTTCAATTTAGTAGTATTTAATAACTTAAATAGTTCGTCATTATTTTCACATAACGGGAAAGGTAGTTCTTGTAGATTAAAATATGTACCTCTTTCTTCGTTATAATTTTCAATATCATTCGCATATAATACAACTGGTTTATTTGCAATCATTGCTTCAAACATGGTAGAAGAATAATCTGTAATTAGTAAATCTGATGCACATATTAATTCTTGAATATCACCATAGCTAGAGGCATTAATAACATTTTCCATACCGTTAATCAATTCAGATTTTGTAGCAATTATAGGGTGTAACTTAATTATTATTTTCCAAGTATGACCAGTTTGTTTTTCTAAGACATTTTTCAAATTTTCAAAATCTATATCATAAGGATTTTTTGTGTATGCTTGTCTAAATGTTGGTGCATATAACAAGATTTTTTCTTCTTTTATTTGGAAAAGGTTTATAATTTTATTGCGTAATTTTTGATGATCTTGAATTAAAATATCATTTCTAGGAGAACCAAATTCTTGAATTTCACCAGAATATTTAAAAGCTCGTTTATACATTTCTGTACAAAATGTACTATTTGACAACATTAAATCAATTTGTTTAGTATCATGTTTCATAACTTTTCTATAATATTCATTAAGTTTATCTTCTGCATCATATTCTATCTTTTTCAAAGCTAAAGAACCATGCCAAGTTTGAATGTAATATTGTTTTTTCCTTTTTAGAATGTATGTTTGAAATCTACTGTTATTAACCCAAACTTTAGCTGTTGCAAGTTCATAAAAAGCTTTTAGACTACGTAATTTAACTTTTCTTATTTCATCTGGGAAAGCGGTATCAGAAGTGTTATTAACAAGCCATACCAAATCATAATTTTTGTTTGCATCAATTAGTTTTTCAGCAATGTATTTTGGGTTATCGCCATATCCTTTTCCAAAATAACTAATAAAAACGATTTTATTGTTTTTGATAGGAAAAACTCTAAAGATTATAAAAAAGATACCCAATATATCAATAAGATTTAATCTTATAATAATTTTTTTGATGAATTTTTTCATATTTTATTCTCCTTATTTTGTTGCGAATGACAATATGTTTTATCTATGTTTTAAGTAGCAGTATAGAAGTTTACTAGTTAATTTTATTCCTACAATATTTTTTATTATGTATGTTAATTTTACTTTAGAATTGTTTTTATATTTTAATAACCATTTATATTCATATACATCTGAGACTACTTTGTTTTTTTCTTCTTTGGTTAAAGATGCATAATTTGCAATAAGAATCATATATTCATATGCTAAAAAGTTATTAATATATTCATCTTCTTTATTTGTAACATCTAAAATGGCGTGAGTAGAAATGATTTTTAAAATCGAATTTATATTTTTAGCGCTAATTGAGTTTGAGATTGAATTTAGTCTATTTTGTCTATAGCAATAGTAAGGAACATTAATAGAAGTGCATGATGAAATCTCTTTTAGAACACGAATCATCCAATCAATGTCTTCAGATAGTAAACCTTTTAAAAAGACTAAATTATTTTTTATTAAAAATTCCCTCTTAATGGCTTTAGTACAAGCACTTCCGGGAAACTTATTTAAAGAACTTAAATATTTTAATATTTTATCTTTGCTATTAAAATCATCTATATGAATATCTTGGTCTAATTCATCTAAAGAGCTATTATTTTCATAAAATTTAAAACCTTTTAAAAATACTAAATCAGCACTAGATTTTTGACATATTTTTGCAATTTCAGTTAATGAGTTTTCAAAAATAAAATCATCAGAATCTACGAAAAGTATATATTCACCAGTAGCCTTACTTAATCCATAATTTCTAGCGTCAGATAGTCCTCCATTTTCCTTATGGAAAGCAAAGACATTTTCATGATTTTTAGCATATTCATCGCAAATTTTGCCACTATTGTCAGGTGAACCATCGTCCACTAATATTAATTCAAAATCTTTATATTCTTGAGACAGTATGCTATCAACGCATTGTCTTAAGTATTGTTCAACTTTGTAAACAGGAACAATAAAACTAAAAAATGGTTTCATATTTTTCACAATCATCTCCATAAAAATAACGATTATTTTAATATCGGTCATTATATCATAAATATGGCATTTTTTTAATAGTTTTTAAAAAATAGCTATACTCTTTTTTATAAAAATGTTACTATATAAAATAGAAGGATGGTGTGTTAAATGGCTAAAATTCCGGTATGTCCATACTGTAATTCTGAAATAAATACTTCTTCAAATAAGACAACGATGATTTGTCCAATTTGTAATAATGAAATACGTATTCAAGCTGGCAAATTATATAAGAGTGAAGAGATGCCACCTGAGGTGTCATGTTGCTTTACAGGTTTGTTTGCCAATATTGCGCGTGCTCATGAGGGGGGAAGAGAAGAAGAGTTTGTAGCTTTTTTGGATGATTTTTTGAGAAAACAAAATTTAACAAAAAAGCAATATGAATATTTATATAATTTTTATAAAAAAGAAAGTAAAAAAGGATTCTCTTTTGGCGGGCATGAAAGTAACAAAAATTATATTTTGAGATTAAAAACTGTTATCGATGAAACGTGCGCTTCCATGCCGCTTGCAGAGCAAGAGCTTTATGAAGATAGCGTACTTAGAATGATTATTAGTTTTATGAAAAAAGGTGGAGAAATAACTGCAGAACAAGTTAAACTTATAGATTTATACAAAACTAATTTTAAAATTGATGAAAAAAGGTATAAAGCAATCTATTCGCCTGAATCAGAAAAAGAAGAAGAGAAGCCTAAGAAGAAAAAGGATTTGAATCAAATTTTTGATGAGATAGAGACATCACTTTTAGAAAAAATATCGAGAAAAGATTTTGTAAGTAATTTGGTTCTTGCATTTAAAAGACCATATACCATAAAACAACAAGATGCTAATTTCTTGAAAAATATCATTACAATTTATTCAAATGAAAGTGTATTTGTTAGTAATCTAATTGATGACCTAGTTATGCACATGCGAAAGGAAAAGATTTTAAATGGTGAGCCAAAAGTCTTCGATTTTGTAATGTTTAAAAAAGAGGAGTCTCTTGGAAATTTTGTTAATACATATTGTGATGCTGTTAATGATGGTTCAGAAGTAATGATTTTTCAGAATTTTGAGCTAGGAAGCGAATCGTGTAAGACGTTTGTTAAGAACCTGTGTAAGTATGGAAGAATAGAAATTAATACTCCTAAGGGTGTTCTTGAGATAAAAACAAATGGAGAATATTTTGTTTTCATTTCAAATAAACCTGAGCATGAATTTGAAGATGTAATAGGACTTGATATTGCAGAAAATATTAAGGACGTTATTACCGCGAATGATTTTACTGAAGAAGAAATTAATCAAATGATAAATTCTCTTATAGAACATTTTAAGAAAAAATGTAAAAAGGATTTAGATATTAATATTGATTATATGTTTTCACTTGAAGAATATTTGAGAAATACATATTCTAGTGCGACTGGAATTAATGGTGTTAATTTGTTAATTGATCACAGGATTTTTAGACCAATTTCTGAGTATAAATTGAAAGGAAAAATCAGTAATAAACAACAATATATAATTGGTGTTGAAGATGAGCAAATTTTTATAGAGTCTAATGGAGAAAAATTATTGCTAGATAATGCAGCTGATTCGAGGGTTTCGAATCGACTTACTATTGTTAAAGCTAAACTTAATTCGATAATTGGACTTAATGAAGTCAAAGATTATTTATATCGTTTAGAGGATAATATAACTGCTCAAAAAATGAGGGAGCGTGCGGGAATGAGAGTTGCGCCACTTCCGCTTAATATGATTTTTACAGGTAATCCTGGTACAGGTAAAACTACTATTGCAAGAATTGTTGCTGAGTATTTGAGTGCACTTGGGATGCTAGAAAAAGGACATTTTGTAGAAGTAAGTAGAGCAAATTTAGTTGGAAGTCATCCTGGTGAAACTGCTCAAATGACAAGGGAATGCGTTGCATCAGCTTTTGGAGGAGTTCTGTTTATTGACGAAGCTTATTCGTTGCTGAATTCAAAAACGGATGATTATGGAAAAGAAGCAATTGAGACTTTGCTTAAAATGATTGAAGATAATAGAGATAATTTAGTTGTAATTCTTGCTGGATATAAAGATGAAATGGATGATATGCTTCGCTTAGCAACCGGACTTAAATCAAGGTTTCAAAATATAATTGATTTTAAAGATTATACCGCTGATGAGATGTATCGAATTGCTGAAAATATTGCAAAGCAAAATGAATATAAGATTGATGTTAATTGTTATGAGCCACTTATAGAATTTTTTGAATCGAAAATTTATACAGGAAAAAATCCTAATGGAAACGGTCGTCTTGTTAGAAATGTAATGGAATCTGCGATGGCAAATCAAGCAGTTAGAATCGTTAAAGAGAATGAAGTCGATTATTCATTAATTAAGCTTGTAGATTTTGAACTTGAAAAGAAAGAAAATTTTGATTTAGAAGAAGCGCTTTCGAAAATAATTGGTCTTGATAATGTTAAAGACTTTTTAAGAAATCAATATAATATTTTGAAAGCTCAAGAAAAGAGAAGAAGTCTTGGAGTTACAACCGATGTTACTCAGTCTTTGAATATGATTTTTATAGGAAATCCTGGAACTGGTAAAACAACAGTAGCAAGGCTTGTTTCACAAATGCTTAAAGAAATGGGATTTTTAAGACAAGGTCATATTGTTGAAGTTGCGAGAGCAGATTTAGTTGCTGAATATGTTGGACAAACCGCTCCAAAAACAACTGATGTGTTTAATAGTGCACTAGGTGGAGTATTATTTATTGATGAAGCATATTCGTTATCACAAGGCGGAGATGGTGATTTCGGAAGAGAAGCAATTGACACATTAATAAAACTTATGGAAGATCATAGAGGAGAAATTTTAGTAATACTTGCAGGCTATGAAAAAGAAATGGGTGATTTCTTAAAAGCAAATTCTGGTTTAGAATCTAGATTTCCACTTAAACTTGATTTCCCAGATTATACAGCTGATGAGCTTGCACAAATTTTTGATAAAATGATTGCCTCGAGAGGGTTCCAGATAACAGATGAAGCAAGAGCTGTTGCCGCTGAAAAATTAGAATTTATGAAGAAAACAGCAGCTACTTATTCTGGAAATGGAAGAATGGTTAGGAATCTTATTGATGAAATTGTTAGAAATCAAAGTACAAGAATTGCGATGCTAGAAGATGTAGCATTAAATGATATTAATATTATTTTGCCAGAAGATGTAGGCAAGAAATACGAAACTGAAAATAGTGAATATGATTATGAACAAATTTTTGATAGCATAATTGGATTAGAATCTGTAAAACAATACATTAGAATGCTTGCTGCTAGAATAAAAATCATGAATGAGCGTAAGAAAATGGGACTAATCGTAAATGATGAACAATCACTTCACATGATTTTTAAAGGAAATCCAGGTACAGGAAAAACCATGATGGCTAGAGCTGTTGCAAATATGCTATACAAACTTGGGGTTATTTCGACTGACAAATTAGTTGAAACAGATAGAGCTGGTCTTGTTGCTGGCTACGTTGGGCAAACAGCTATGAAGACAACTGAAAAAGTAAAAGAAGCTTTTAATGGTGTGCTATTTATTGATGAAGCTTATGCGTTATCTCAAGGAGGAAATAGTGATTTCGGAAAAGAAGCAATTGACACATTAATAAAATTAATGGATGACAATCGTGATAAACTTGTAGTAATACTTGCAGGATACAGTAAAGAGATGACTGAATTTTTAGATGTTAATTCGGGACTTATGTCTAGGTTCCCAAATGTAATAGAATTTGAAGATTATACAGTAGATGAACTAATGGTTATTGCTGATAAAATGTATCAAAAAAATGGATATAATTTGACAAAAGAAGCGAAAGAAAAGTTAAAAATGATACTTGCAGTAGCAAAGCAGGATGTGAGATTTGGTAATGGTAGATATGTTAGAAATGTATTTGAAAGATCGTTAAATAATCAGGCGTTGAGACTTTCTATGATGACAGAAATGGATAAGGATACACTTGTAAATATATTACCAGAAGATTTAGATTAGGAGGAGCTTGTTATGAAATTAAATACGAATACGCTGGTTCCAAAAATAATGAAAATGAAAACAGAAGTTAGTATGATTGAGAAGACTATTAAGGAAGTTTATGAGTTAATGGTAACAGAAAATGAATTGGAGTTTGCAAGTTCGCTTGAAAAGATGATTAGAGAGCTTCCTGAGTTAGAATATTTTAAAGAAGAAATGGATTCGATAAAAGAATGTTTGATTGATGTTTTTGATGGGTATGAAAAAAGGGAAGAAGCAGTTTTGTATATGAATTTTATGAAGAGGGTTATACAAGGAACGAAGGATTATATGTAGAGATGATTTAAATTGAGGATGACACCGTATTTAAAAGAAAGTTTAAAAAATATTTAAAAAAAGAAATAAAGTTAATGCTAGAAAATGTAATAAAATATAGTTTGTTATTTATTACAATGTATTTTTTGTATTTTTGGAAATAGATGAAAAAAGCAAGAAATTTAGATGATTATAATGTGGAGATTAAAAAGGATATATTAGCAACGCTTTTAATCTTACAAATAAGGAAAAAATGCGATTGGGTTTAAATTTAAGAAAATTGCAATATAATCACAAGAGAATTTTTAAGAAATAGCAAAGGACAATGAGTCTTCTTCCGGGCTCTTGTCCTTTTTTATATTTAGTATTTATTAGAAAACGGTCTCATTTTATCATCAGGCAATAGATGAATTGTAAATGCGTCTGTTTCTACATTTAGATTTCTAATCTTACAATCTAAAATAAACTCTTTTTTGCTATCTCTTAAATTTGTTATGCTTTTTCGCATTGTAATCACGTGATTTCACCACCAATCTTTTTTTGTAAAAACACGTAAATCATTTCAAGTCTTTCGCATTTTATGCTTATTTGGAACTTAAGTTCCAGAAATATTTAGTTTGACTTTTATATTTTATTTTTTGCATTCTTTCTTAAATGAATTGTGTATTTCTGCCATATATTCATCATACTTTTCCATTTCTTTTTGCCTGAAGTAATCGTAGATATCTCCGTATGTATCAATAGTTGTTTGAATTTTGAATGACCTAATACTTTTTGAAGAATATGAAGTGGAACTCCTGCCTCGATACATCTTGTTGCAAAGGTGTGCCTAAGCATATGTGTATTTACAGTGCTAGATTTTAGATTTACTGTTTTTCCATTCTTCTTTTTCTTCTTGGTAGTTATAACTTTGATTCCTGCGTTCTTTGCAATTCTTTTAAAAGCATTGTTAATTATACTTTCTTTGTATAGCTCTCCATTTTCTTGTGCAAATATTACATTGTAAGGATTAGGCTTCATATCTTTAAGTGCATTATCTAGAACTCTTTTAGAATTTTCTCTTAGGTCAACTCTTCTAATACCATTCTTAGTTTTAGGCACATCTCCTATAATAACTTTGCCATTTTTATCTCTTGTTAAAGTTCTTGTTATATTGATAGTGCCATTTTTACTGTCATAAGTTATAGCATCAGGACTTAAAGATAACACTTCTCCAATTCGCATTCCTGTGTATAAACATAGCAATAAGATGTTGTTATATTTTGAATAATTTTCATTGATATATCTTTCTAAAAGATATTGTTCTTTTGCTGTTAAAGCTACAACTTTCTTTTCTTGCTTATGACTTTTTGGCTTTTCTATTGGATCATCAGAGTCAAAGTAATTTTCTTTGATTAAACCTTTTCTATGTGCCTCTTTATATGCACCTTTAAGAATTCTGAAATCCTTTCCGATAGTAGAATTAAAGTTTTTTCTTTCTTCTTCTAAGAAATCTTCAATTTGCTTTTTAGTCACATTTTGAATTGGAATATTTGCAAATTTGTTTTTACCAATTCTATTTATTGTGTCTGCATTCGTTTTGTATCCATTTGATTTAATAAGTCCTTTCTTGAGTTTCTTTTCTTCAAGAGATGTTGCTATGCTAACTATTGATACTTCAATGATTTTTGTCTCTTTTTCTTTGGACTTATTATTGATTACTTCATCGTAGGCCTTATATAAATTTTGAACTGCTTCTTCTTTAGTTTTTCCACTGAATTGTTTTCTTATTTGCTCTCCTGTTATTTCATTATGCCCTAAATTCAAGATTTCGGCTTTATATCTAACATAGATATAATATTTATCACAATTGTCGTTATCTAAGCATTCTCTACATTTATCGCATTTCTTCATTGTGTATAGAGTTGCTCTGTTGCTACATAGTTTTTTATGGCTGCAATCTTTGCAAGTAGGACATATATTTCTATTAGAGCTAATTCTTTTATCTTTTGTTACGAACTTATTGACTGAATAGTCGCGTCCTTCGATAAGTTTTTTCATAGATCCCTCTTAAAATTTAAGGGAATGTCTTGAAAACTATTACTTTATTGTGTTATAATCTTCTCATAGGTTAGAGCTTGGGACATTCCCTGGTTCGTGTTGAAGATTTAGAAACGCCATTTTCTAAGTCTTCTTTCTTTTTATGCCAAGATATGTCTTTTGCTAAGATATTCATTTAGTGCATTTGCTTCCACTTTGTAGGCTCGTCCAAACTTTTGAGCTGGAAAGTCATTTCTGCGAAATAGGTTTAGACAAGTAAGCCTACTGATATGAAACATTTTGCATACATCATCTGTTGAGTACAGTACTGGCATTGGTTTTGATTCTAAAGCTTTA
Organism: uncultured Eubacteriales bacterium; assembly: GCA_949283575.1. Lineage (GTDB taxonomy): Bacteria > Bacillota > Clostridia > TANB77 > UBA1234 > UBA1234. Next base: position 144,874 of record CASDSU010000028.1, on the reverse strand, counting down.
TCTCTCATGTGTTCATCCCTCCTTTCATCATTTTTTACTTTAGATATATTTGACTTTGTAATACTTTTGATATATAATTTAAATATATCTTAGAAACAAACTATAATGTGTTAGAAATATTATAGTTTCTAACTTATTTCAAATATATATTATCATTCGAAATAAGTCAAGATTTTTCTTGTGTTTTTATGAATTTTTTTGAGGTGATGAAATGATAAAAGAAGAAAAAATCGAATTTATGTCAAAATGGTGTAAGTATAGTAAATATAAAATTGAAAAAAATAATAATATTCTTTATGTTTTACCTGATGAAAACGCAGTGCCTATTACCTATGACCCTTTTGAAATTAAAAATGATATTTTAAAGGATTTAATGATTATAGGCGAAATGGTAAATGGAGATGAAACTATAAAATTTACCAATACTAATTTAACTTATGAAGCAAAGAGTAAAACAAAAGAATTTCAAAAAGTTGTGTTAGATTTTGTATCAAAATATGGGTTGTTAGGCAATTTTAGATATTTTCCTAAAAATTTTGACTTTTTAGAGAAAGATAATGAAATCTCATATTCTTCAAAATTAGATAGTTCATTATCAATAATAGATTTTGAGCAAAGATATTTTTGGCCTGATAAAAAGATTGATTGGTCTAAAAAAATGACAGTTAATGATTTGCACCGAAATTCTGGTTTAGACGCTAATCTTATACAAGTTGAAGGTGACCGTTTAAATGATTTTATTTTTTCAAAGAATTATGCAGAGCCAATATCTGAAATTATAGATTTTGCTGAAAGCGTATATGTCACTAAAGGAGTAATTGGTACTTATTTATATGGTAACTTAGAACCTGATTTAAAAGAATTTTATGCCGAAACGATACTTAACCAAGAAGTATATAAAATTAATTTTAAATATGGTATAGAAAATGGAAAAATAAAATTTCAGTGGAATTTTCATTCGTTGAGAGCTGCAATTAATGCAATGTTATTATTAAACGAAACAAATGGCAGAACAGAAGTTAGGCTATGTAAATATTGTGGAAAACCATTTATAGCTGAAAATTTAAAAGCTGAATATGATACAACAACATGTAGAAATAAGGCTAATATAGCTAATACTAGAAAAAGAAAAAATAAGTGATTAGGAGGTAACTTATGATTTCATCTAAAATAAATCCTGCTATTACATTAGAATATTTATGTAATAACAGAGAAAATCAAAATTTTGATAGAAAAAGTTCAAGTATAAGTGAACTAGACCTTGCAAATCATATTGCAGGTATGGCAAATGCAGATGGAGGAATACTTGCTGTAGGAATTTCTAACAATGGAGAGATTGTTGGATTTAATAGTTGTCCAGATAAGTTAAATCAATTTAGAAAAAGTGTTCAATATTTAAATGCAGAACCAGAAATCAAATATGAAGAATTAAGCGTAGTAAATGTAAAAAATGAAGATGATACTGTTTTGTTACTTCATATTGCGATTAGTTTAAATAAATTAATTAGAAATCAAAAAGATGAAGTGTATTTAAGACGAGGTGACTCAACTATCAAATTAACAGATGAGCAAATCCAAGTATTGAAAATGGATAGACCCGATGTTTCATTTGAAGATGAGTTGGTTCCTTATGCTACAATTGATATAATAGATAAGGAAGTTTTAAGCATATATAAACAAAAAATAGACGCTGAAGATAAATCTGATGAAGAAGTCTTAAGAGCTAGAGGTTTTTTAAGAGAAAGTATTGTGAATGGACAAAAATTATTAACTAAAGCAGGCGTACTATTATTTGCTCAAGATCCATCAATTTATTTGCCTACAGCCAGAATTAGAATTGTAAAATTTGATGGAAATGAAATGTTACCCGGAAAAGATTTAAATATTATTAAAGATAAAACTTTTGCCTTGCCACTATATAAAGCAATAAAGGAAGTTCCAGAATTTGTTCATACACAGTTAAGAGATTCTACACACTTAAATTCAGAAGGGGAATTTGAAACTATACCTGAATACCCTGAATTCACTTATGTTGAAGGTGTTACAAATGCTGTTACACATAGAAATTATGTAATGGGTGGAGAATATATAAAGATTTTTATTTATAACAACAGAATGGAAATTAGAAGTCCTGGAAAACTTGCTGGATTAGTAACTTTAGAGAATTTACAAACAGAAAGATACTCTAGAAATCGTGTTATAGCCAGAACTTTAACTGAATTTGGTGTTGTAAGAGAACTAAGCGAAGGAATACCAAGAATTTATAGAGAAATGAAAAAATATTTTTTAGAAGAACCCGAATTTAAAGTAACAAGTAGTGATATATTTATTTTGACTTTAAAAAATAATTATTTATCTAGAAACGCAAGACAAGAAGATGATTTAAAGAAGAATAGTGCAATAAGTGATAATTGGAACAATTTCAATGAAACAGAAAGAAAAATTTTACAATTTTTAGCAGATAGAGACGGTGCCAAAAACTCAGAAATCGCAAATTTTATTGAAAGAAGCCCTTCTACAACAAGAAAAATTTTAGCTGAATTAAAAAATAAAAATATAATTTATTGGAACGGAATATCTCAAAATGACCCAAAAGGAAAATATAAAATAAGAATGTAATAAGCGAGTAATGAGCGAGTAGAAACAAGTAATGAGCGAGTAAAAGCGAGTAGTGAGCGAGTAATGTCGCACTTTTGTCGCATTATTCTGCACAGATAACTTCACAGGAAATTTCACAGATAATAAATCAAGAAAGTGGTGATTTTATGAAAATAAATAATAAAAATTTATATTTTGAATTAATTTTAGCTAGTGTATTAAGAAACGAATTAAGAGATACTGCTAAATATATTGAATTAGATACTTTTCAGAAAATAGTTATAGATAATCTTGATTATATGTCAGAAAAAATGAAAATGATTTTTATTAGAGATATCAAAGAAAGAAACGCAAGTCCACTCTATGGACCTTTAGATAATGAAGAGAAGTGGCTTACTTTTGCTAATAAGATAGAAAAAGCTCTGCAACAATCATTTGAAGATAAACAATTTGATGGTGTTATAGATATCAACATTACGAACAATGAATTGGAACTATTAATGCTAGAAGCAATAAAATACGGTTTAGGAAGAAAAACATATATAACAGGTGTAATTCTTAGTTTTATTATTGCTAATGTTGAGGTAATAACCAATGAGATAAAAGAAAAAATGATATTCGAACTCGAAAATGCGGAAGATTATGGTTTTGAATGTGACAAAAGAAGTTGGATGGAATTATTAGATTGTTTAAAATCAAGTTAATGCATAGATAATTTCATAAAATGTGCGACGAAAAATGTCGTACAATACTCGCACCATTGGTACGAGAAATATATATAAATAATTGTACTGCAAGATATCTCATATAATTACTAAAAAATGTACCTCGGCCGAAAATGGATGGTTGCTATATGGAAAATAACATAATTTTAGAATATATATTAGTGATTGACGAAGTTTAAATAAAGGAGTTTAAAAATGAACTTAAAAACAATAATATATTTAATAATAATATTTATAGGTTTATTAATAACAAGTGAGATTAGAAGTGGATTAGGATTAGATATAGGTAAAAGAATTGATTACAGAAAAAGATATAAAGATATAAAGGAAATAACACAGATTTCAGATGAAGAATACAAGAAATTGAAAGAAAAGAATAAAAAAGAAACTAGAGTCAAAGTGTTTTTAGGTGTATTCGGAATTATATTTATATCTTTAATATCATTTATAATAAATTTAATAACTATTAATAATGTATTAAGTATAATTATTGCAGTTATACTTCCAATTGCTTGCGGAGTTGGCATAGCAACAGTTGTAATTTCAGATTATTATAAAAGTATTTGGTATTATAATTTAGATGAATATTTATTTGAAAGATATCAGTTGACCGAATGTCTTAATAAAAGAGAAGAAATTAAAAAACTGAAAAATCAAGTGGATATATTAAAAACACAGAAAAAATCTTCAAAAAAATTTATTCCAGATGAAGAATTTGCTATTGGAAATTTAAGAAAACAAATTTCAGAATTAGAAAATAAAAATGGTTATAAAGATAGTAATGGAAATTACTTCGAATTTAAGATTGTATCTAAAAAAATACGACGTACACCAGTAACAACATATAAAATTTATTGCAAATTTATAATTAACGAAAATGAGTTAAAATCAAAAGAAGAATTAGATAAAATTATTAAGAAATACTCTCATTTATCTATAACATACAACAGCAAAGAGATTAGTACCGAATTTGTTAAACCATTTTATGAAATGAATTATAAATCTTTAGCAAATCTTGTAACATATTCTTATCAAGCTTGTAAAGAATTCTTAAAACAATAAAATTTTCTATAATGTAACAGTTAAAAATGATATAATATAATTAACAAATCGAAAGAAAAGAGGTATGAAATATGAAAAGAATTTTTTTTAGTAATTTCGATACTTGCAATGTTTTTCTGCTCTAATTGCGTATATGCAAGTCAAGATGTTAATGTAGTTTTAAACAAAGGATTGAAAATATTGTATAATAATGAAATTCAAGAATTTAAAAATGTAAGTGGACAGAAGGTTTATCCTATATCTTATGAAGGAACTACATATCTTCCAATAAGATCAATTTCTAGCATATTTAATATTAGAATTAATTGGAATCAAAAATTGAATGCTGTAGAATTAGGTGAAGGCGAATTAGACAAAATTTCAGCGCAATCAATTGAAAATTTTATTGCTGAACCTACAGAAAATATTCAAGTTCTATTAAATGACAAAATAAGAGTTTCATACGATGGAATGTATCAAACTTTTAAAGATGTAAACGAAAATGTAGTATATCCTCTTTCTTATCAAGGAACTACATATTTGCCTGTACGTGCAATCTCAAATTTGTTTGATATAGAAATCAAATGGGATGGAAACACAAATTCTGTAATACTTGATGATACGTATAGAGGAATAACACCAAGTACTCAAATTCCAGAATTGCCAAAAGAAAGTTTTGCTTCCTTAGCAAAGGTTCATACAGATACACCAGCCCTAAAAGGACAAGCTGGTACTGTTAATCTTCACTCAGGTACTGGACTTGATGAAAATGGAAATAATAAAATTTCAATGAGTTCATTACATTTAAAAATGAAAGAAATATATAGTGGCAACACAGCTATTGAAATTATCGAAGATTATAATAATGCTTTTGAAAAAGCTGGTAAATATAATATAGCTTTTGCAGAAGGATATGGCGGTACAAGTTTGTTCCCTAAATACACAATAAATGAAAATAAAAATTTGTATTGTGCATTATTTGATGTAGATTTAACTGATATAGATTTCCCGTTTAATTCAACATCAACATTTTCTGCTGTAAAACCAGAAGTTACAGTTTCAGCCTATGATTTAAAAAATGCTTTGGAAGGAAGTACTAGAGCAACAATAATCCCAAGAGAAATAAAGAAGCAATACTGCGAAGGAGACCTTACTCAATTTTATGTTGTTTTTGAAATACCAAAAGAGTTGGATTTTTCGTGTGTAGAATTAAAATTTTTAAATGAATCAGATAATACTTATGAATTGTTTTTTGAAAATATGTAATTAATATTATCAGTAGGAGTGAAAATAGTTCGTTATAAAGAAATGGCAGAGATTTAATTTCTTTGCCATTTTTATAATTATCGTACTTTTTCTTTTTTCCTTTTAAAAATGACTTTAGAAATTTCTTGTGTTTTTAATATATTTGTTTCTTTTTTAGTATTTCTCTTCTCCACATAAACCTTCTACAAATATTCAGCTCATTGCTATAAGCATTATTTTCAACCTATTTTAGATGTGTTGGAAAGTGAATAGAAATGGACAGAAGAAAGAGACAGAAATTATAGATTCTCAAATCATTAAGCTAATGAATCAAAATCCTCAAATTACACAAGTTGAAATATGTGAAATAACAGGATTTAGAAAAAGTACAATAACAAATCATATACGCAAACTTAAAGAAACACACATTATTGAAAGAATAGGTTCTGATAGAAAAGGTTATTGGAATATACTAGAACCGAACAAGTGAACCGATAAAAAATATGTAAAAAGTGTGCTGTTGATGCAAGACAAAGGTGCGACATTTTTTGTCGCACCTTTATCACTCTTACTCGCACAATTGGTGCAAGTAAGAAAGTATCCTTTTATTTTATATTCCATATGCATCAAATACAAAACTATTCATATACCAAAAAGATAAAATATATCCTCCTACCACGTAAAATAAGACTAATGTTTTAACTATCAACTCAATTATCATAAATTTTTTCCAATTAGCTTTTAATTTATTTGTTTGAATACAAAGAACAATAAAATCTATTATCATTAAAGCAATTAATATGACGTCTAAACTTAATTTTCCTTTAAAACTATTTATAATTAAATCTATTATAACCTTAAATGCCATTTGTAAATCAGAAAGAGTATATAATTGAAATACAATTATTCCACCAATTATCCATACTCCTGCAATGATAAATGTTAAAATTTTAGATATCTTATTTAATTTTTTCACTTGATTAAATTTTTCATCCATAATATTTCCTCCTCAATTTATCTATAACAGAATTATAAAATAAATACCATTTTATTTCAAATCTGTATTTAGAATTATTGAAATTATATTTTTAATATGAGTCTATCTTTTCGTGATTCTGTTGTCTCATTTATAATTGTATATTTAATATTTTTCACGTGATAAATTCTTCATTTTTACTATTCTTTTACTTTCTGCTAATTCAATTCTTAATAATCTTATTTCTTTCCCAAGTATTTCTCGTCTCCACATAAACCTTCTACAAATCTTTAGCTCATTGCTATAAGCATTAATTTCACAAGTTTTACTATCAATTTTCATTTTTATTTCAATTTTATTCTCTGGTAATTTAGCCTTATTATACTGTCTCCACAAATTTTCTCGCTCTCCTTTAACTTTAGTTAATTTAACCGAAATCCATTCTTCGCAATTTTGAACATCTTGAATGTTATTGATATTATTTCTAGCCACAAAACTAATTTCATCAAGAATATTTTGTGTTTCTCTTTTTTGCTTAAAATATTCTGGTGTTAATTCTTCGTATTCTATCTTAGGTGGTAACTTTCCAAGTTTGTAAAGCCATCTAACATATGACCTATAAAATGGGCTAAATTTAAGCTTAAAGCTATCTATTTTAGGTCCTTTATATACTTTCCTATAATATTTCTTATTAATTCCATTTTTCTGATTTTCGGTTTTTTCGCTATAATAAATTTTATCTTGAATGTTATGAAGTGAGTATTCTTCTCCAAAAGCTCTTTCTAGTCGAATATTCCTTGCAAAGTAAGGTAATTTTACTGAAAGATACATACCTCTTTTGTAAGTTTCATAACCTTTGATTTTTAAATTATCATAAAATTCACTCATTTTTCTACTTTGAGCAATTGCATCATCAATGTCAGCTTTCACTTGTAGCATCTTTGAATTACTTCTATTGTATTTTGAAATTCTTTTTTTATATGTCTTATTGGTTTTGCTTGCTTTTGAGGTTTGGATTACCGATAATTCATACTCTTTGCATAGCTCATCTGACTTATCTTTTATTAATGCTATGTCAAGTTTTGAATTATGATGTTTACTTCCATCAACAAATGAAACAGAATTCAAAACGATGTGATTATGTATATTATCTTTGTTTATATGAGTACAAACTATAGCTTGAAATTTATCTCCAAATAATTCTTCTGCAAGTAATGTTCCAAGCTCATTGGCTTCGTTTGGAGAAACTTCTTTTCCATTAAAAGATTGAATAATATGATAACCCTGTCTACCACTTTCTTTATGAAAAAATTTCTTTGTTAGTGCCATTTGACTATATGCAGTTTGTGGCACACAATTAACTCCAGTTACTAATATTTCATTCTCGGTTTTATCTCCATTTTGAGCATAGTTTACTACGGCTTCTAAATTATTTTTTATAGTTTTAATTTTTATAACAGCCATTTTAAATCACTTCTCTCTTGAATAAATTTTCTTCTCAAATCTTAAAATAAAATCTGCAAGTTTTGATGATATATATTTAAAATCATCTAGCTTTACAAACTGATATGTGTTTGCTATTTTTGCTATTTGATTTATATTATTTGCTATTCCAGAAAGCTCTTTTTGAAATTGTTTTATTTCTTCAGTTGGTTGTTCTTTTATGCGATAACCTTTTATAAAACTACGAATTAATTCGGACTCATTTAGTCCTGTAACTTTAGATTTTTCTTTCAAAATTTTATTTTCAGTTTGACTAAGCCAAAGTTGTTTTTTAATCGATCTTCTTCTCATATTTTTAACTCCTTTCATTTACAATTTTTATTAAAAGGGGCTTGGGTTCTCCCATCACATAGCTTTAATTCTAAAGCTATGCAAGTGTATTTGTGCGGGAGTACAAATGCGTTGCTTGCTTTTTATTTTTCAACGCATTTGAAACACTGCTTTTACCCGCATTTTCTTCTAAATTATTCTTTTAAAATTCCAATATTTTTGAAATAATAGTAAGCTTCTCTGCCACCTAAGAAAAATATTTCTTGTTCTTCCAAAGCTTGAATTTCTATATGTAATTCAAATAATTTCTGAAGCATTTTACAATCTGTTTTTGTTAAATTAAACTCGGTATCATCTTCCATAATCATCTGTAAATTTGGATGATTGTCCATAATATTTTCTAACTTGTCTTGCAACTTTTTATATTCTTTATTTTTGTTTCTAAGTGCTACTTTTACCTCACTTATTAGTTCATTGAAATCACATAATCTTAAATCATATAAGCCTTTTTCTTGCATAAAATCATCCTCTTTTCTATAGTTGAATTTTTAATTATAAATCATTTCATTGCACACAATTTCTTGGGCTCTTTGCTTAATTGAATTCATATTTTTTACCCACCCAAGTTGATTTGTTACTTTCAATTTCTCATTAACATTTTCCTTTTCAGTAAATTGTTTTATTAATAATGCTTCATAAGCTTTAGCTTCTTTATCTATACTTGATAGATGAGGAATTAATCTTTCACTCATCTTTAAATGCTCAAATAAAGAAGGTTTATGCTCTCTCAAATATTTTTCTCTTAGCCTTCCATATTTGCCTAAATTCACCTTTACATTTTCATAACCTAATTCTATATTCGGTATATAATAATCTCCGTTTTTTAAGTATTCTAATTTCATTTTAAGACATCTCCTTTTTATTTATTAATCTTTAAAATTTTCAATATATTTATCTAAATCATCATACTGTCCTTTGTTATCTCTAAACCTATTGTCAAATTTTGAAGTTTGCATATTATATCTATTTTCTTTATCTTTATTTATATATATTGGTCGTAAATTTTCCGACTTCGGAGTCGTATTTTTTCCGTGTCCGGGCTCGTAATTTTTACGAGTCCAGTTCTGTGGCATATCCATGTGTTTTATTTTGGCTAAATAGATAATATTAGGCTTATTAATTCCTTGGATTATTTCGTGTATTAACTTGACTTCTTTTAGTTGTTTGAATGCCTTTGTAACTGTCTTATCTGATAGATTAAGTTTCTTTTGAACATCGACACGTTTGTAGATAAGATAGATATACCCATCATCATCAATCCAATTATTCTGAGCAGATAATCGCATTCTGCTTAGTAAAAAGGCATATAAAACTTTAGCTTCTAAGCCTAATTTTTCTTTATATATAGGGTTTTTGAATAATTCTTCTGGGATTTGATAAAATGAATTTTCTAAGGATTCGTTAATTTTATAGAAATTAGCTTCCATTTTTTCTCCTTTCCTAAAAGTCTTTTGGAACCTAATTTTTCTGAAACTTAAATTTGTAACTTGAAATCGATACTTTTCAGAACTTCAAAAAATCTGAGAATAAAAATACCCAGCATCCAAATAAGCTCGAATGCTGGGTTTGATGACTTTTAAGTTTCTTACAAGTTTTCTAAAATTCTCTTAAAAATCATGAAATTTGGCTGGGCTGGGAGGATTCGAACCGCCGAAATGCCAGAGTCAAAGTCTGGTGCCTTACCGCTTGGCTACAGCCCAATATTTAATTTATTGCATTTTTGTTAGTTATAAAAGTGGGGTGAAAGATGGGACTCGAACCCACGACCTCCAGGGCCACAACCTGGCGCTCTAACCAACTGAGCTACATCCACCATGCTCAAATGCAAGTTACATTCTAATGTATTTTTTTAAAAAAGTCAATATGAAAAATAATCTTTTTTATTGAATATAAACTTTTGAATTTTAGGCTTTAATTAGGAGTAAGTGATAAAAAAGATTGAATTTTATGTTAACTCGTGATACAATGATTAAGTGTGTCTGAATTTTCAACAAATAATCTCTCGAAAATGGAGGAGAAAACCATGAGCAAGAAGACCAAGTTTGAACGAAACTTTGAGACTGCAATGACCAACCACCATAAGGCAGCGAGTAAACAGATAACAATTTTGGAAGGAATCGATCTCTTCTTTGATGGCATAACCAAGGAACCGTTGCTACTCAAAGAGTACAAACCTGTCAAGGGACGGAAGAATGCAATCGTGCTTCTTGGCCAGTCTTGTACCGGTAAGAGTACTTATGCAAGAGAGTTTCTTAAGACTCATACGGAGTTTGAATTCCTTTCTCTGGATGAGTGTGCTGCTAAGGAGCTATTGACAACCAATGTTATTCGGTGTTTTGATGCCAACATTCTAAATAATTCTTTAGGATTTGGAGAGTTTGGCAGGAGACTAGAGAGTGGTGAAAATCTTCTGATTGATGGCGGATGGCTTCACATTAACAGTAGGAGTGCGTTGCTCAAAACGTTGCGTGAGCTGGGGTACGTTACTTGCGCATTTTCGTTCCTGAATATCACACAAGATATCTATTTTCAGCGAGTGACTTCTCGAGCAACTCAGTATGCTGCACAGGCCCTGCTCAGAGGTGAAATTACGATGGAACCTATTGATTGGGTTGGAAGGTATGCGGATGCAAATAAGATTTCTCGTGAGCAAGCGATTGCAAAGATTCAAGTCATGCCTCTCTTTTATCAAAAATATAGAGAGGAAATGACGGGGATTCAAGAGGAGTCTGTATCTAGCGCGCTTAAGTTTCAGGTCGAAACGGGATTTGTTTATGTGTCATTTGACAGTGTATACATGGTAGAGTTGAAAGCTTCGTAAGAGCTTTTGACACAAAAAGTGACTGATGACTTTAATTAGTTGTCAGTCCTTTTTGTTTTGTATTGAAGACTGTAATTAGTATGTGTGTTATAATTTTGTATAGGAGGGGATTATAATGGAAGAAGAAAAAAATTAAAAAAGCAGAAAAATGATTTTGTGAGTATATATGTTTGTGGAAGCCTTGTTGTTTGGACAATAATTGGAGTGATATTTACAATTATAAACAAGGTTTTCATGCTACCTAAAATGGTTGATATGGGGAGTTTATCCGAAATTTTTACATCAGAGTTTAATTTGATTTTTGCAATTATTTTTATGATTTTTCAGGTAATAGTTGTGTTTTTTATATATAGATTTGGGATATCTAAGTTTTTGACTAAATACGAAGTTGATTCTTATGAAATGCTTTCTAAGAAGGCAATAAAGTATACTTTGATCATGTGTGTAACTTTTACATTAATTGCATTATTCTGTGTAAAAGAAATAGTCGATGATTATAATTCAATTCAAAAAATTTATTATCTTTTTGAAGGTTTTATTGAGACCATGGTTGATAGTGGCGATGCGGCTAATAATATTGAAGAAATTTCAGCAAAAGCGGAAGAAGTTACGAAATATTCTAATCAGTTATTAAAACAAATTACATTTTATCTTATAATTGTACAAGTTATTGTTTCTGGATGGATAGTATTTTTTAATAACAATTTTTTTGAAAACAGAAAAAACAGAGTTGATGAAAAAATATAATTTCGATATAATAAATATGGGAGTTACGTCTACACACGGGTTGGAACTTTGAATAGTTCTGACGACGTCCTTGACTGCAAGATATTTGTGGCCATTTTGTGTGAGAAGCTTATATATTTAAACTTTGCAGGTTTAAAATAAGTGTTGAGAGAAATTTCAATTGTCGACAAAAGCTAAAAAAGCGCCAAATTTTCTCCTTTTTTAAAGGGTGTCGACCTGTCTTCGCCAGAAAAGAAAATAGGTAAATTTATATGCAAATTTCTTTGTGTATACAAGGAGAGGTGTTATGAATAGTCAAAAGTTTGTGAATTACAATGATCTTAGGGAACAGATTGTGCTTTTAAATTCTGCTCAAGATGATAATGAAATAATTAGATATCCAAGATTGTCTACGAGTATGCTTAACGGAATTCGTAGACAATTTAATTTATCTACACTGTATGAAGCTTTAGAAAAATATTTGGAATTTGTTTTTCAAAATGATGTTAGACCCGAAGTATATGAGTCTTTCTGTAATTTCATGATGAAAAATGCTTGTGAAAGTTTGCTTAGACTAATTCCAGATGAACAACTAAGAATAAAATATATGAAACGTGTAATCGATCAATCGAAAAAGGCAGATGTTCTAATTTCAATTTCTGACGATGATACTAAAATGCAATATTTATCTGGGTTTTTAAGAGAAGTAGATAAGGTGCGCGTAATTTGTTCAATGAATAGTGATGATAATAAACTTAAGTTATTGCCTAAAATAAGAGACTTCCATAAACAAGCTAAGGTTATTGCGTCGTTAGATGATGATGAAAAGAAAATAGAATATATTTATTCTGGGCATGTGCATCCTTCTGTCATTTCTGATATTATTTTTAGTCTCAAAGATGATTCTAAAAAAGAAGAATTAATTTCGCTTATACCAAGCGATACAGCAAGGTTTAGGGTTATTACTGGTGTGAAAGATCCAGAGTTGAAAAAGAGATTATTTAATGAATATATTAGATCGGATGAGGTGAAAAAAAGAAAATATCCAGAGTTTGTACTCTCACTTCCTATTTCGGAACAGTTACAAAATTTTAGTGACTTTGAAGATAATATTAAATTTTTGATTCTTAGAAATTGTGATTTGGATACTCAAATAAAGTTAATGTCTGAAATAAAAAATGATGAGTATAAAAAGAGATTATTAGAAATTTTTTCTAATGAAGAGCTGGTTGATTATCTTGATGCGAGATTTAATAATACGGAGAATTATTGGGTTAGAACAGATAGCAAAGAAAAGGATCCTAATATTCCGAGGGATAGTAGGCAAGAAACTGTTGAAGAGATAATTAGGTATTCTTCAATTATTGATGGAAGTAAGATTGCATTGATTCATAAATTTATAAAAGATAAAGATAAAGCAAAGGAATTACTGAAATTATTTGACTTTGAGACGGTAATTTCTGAATATTTTCAAATCAAAGATGATGCTATAAATATTAAAATGCTTGGTTATATAAACATGGATTATGATATCAGTGCTTTGAGTGGTATTAAAATCACTGCCGATAGGTATTTTGACTTTGATGATCCTAAGAATATTGAAATGTTGGAATTTGTGAAATCAATGAATTATCCGGAACTTATTCTTAAAGGAATTCCTTATGATTTATATTGTAAGTGGAGTGAGGCTTTTGCTGATTCTGATGTAATTATTTCTGTAAAAGATATAGAGGTTAATGATGACTTAGATTTAGATATATTGGCAGATTTGACTTCTGTTACTAAATATTTTACTGTAAATGGTCAAATTGTACAGGCTCATAATTATTGTTTGGCTAAAGAGTTGATTGAGCAAGCTTTTCCGATGTATCAAGATGAAAATATAGATAAAGTGAGGTCTAGTTTGGAGTTGGCTCTTTCGACGATGCAAATAGGACATACACTAATTGAGGCTAACAAGGCTTTTGAACAGGCTGATTTTAGCGAGGAGCAAAAGCAACATTATGGCGAAAGATTATTCGAAACTTTGTATAATAGAGATCCTTTTGAATATCCTGGAATGTATTTAGCTCTTAATGAACAATCTGTGGATCTTTTTCATAAATGGGATAAGACACATGAGATTTTAGCTAGAGATTTTTCTAATATAGCGACTGATATGACGAAAGCTGGTGTAAAAAGAACGGCTGAACTTCTAGTTGAGGAAGGTCTAATTTCGGAGAAATTTGGAATATCTTATGTATTAAACTTTTTAGCTGAACATCATATTCCTGATGAGGGAATAAAATATGGTGAAAGAATTGTGAGTGAATTGCTACATGAGCAAGGACTTCGTATTGGGGATATTAAGACACTTAATCCAGGAGCCTTTTCAGATGTTTTTAAGGTTGGAGATTTTGTTGTAAAATTGGGCTTAAATAGAGAGACAAAAGAATTGCCAGTTCATGATAGAATATTACCATCTATTCTTAGATTTGAAGTGACTTCTAGTGAAGATATGGGTAATGGATTAAGAAGAAACGTTAATTCTTTTATTGAAGTGCAACCTCATGTAAAACTTATGGATTTGCAAGAAAGAAGTGTTTTAGGTGACGGACAGCCAGAAACTTTTGAGGTGTTTTCAGATCTTAGACATAGCGGTATTTTTTGGGGAGATGTTGCTAAACGAAATTTAGGATATGTCGATAAGACTCCTAATATTTCAGTTCGTTTATTTAAGGATTTAAAGAATGAGCTTAACGAATCTGAATTTGTTACGGTGTATCATGACGATAATAATTATAATATAAGAGTTAGTGATGGTGATTCTCCATACTATTTTGTTATAGATACAGATTTTTTATATCAAGTTAATGACGAAATAAATGTATGGCAACTTAGGATGCCATCTATAATATCTTCTGAATATGAAGATAAATATGAAGCTTTTATTAGAGAAAAAGGTAGGGCAGATATTAAGCCTACATATGGAGATGCTTTTGGAGATAGATAAATGAACAAGGGGACGGGAGTATCTATTTTTGAAAATTGGTACGATTCATATTTCGGAAAAATGAATCGTACCAAAATTTCAATTAAATTACCCAACCACCATTTGGTGAAATAACTTGACCTGTGATGTAGCTTGCGTCGTCAGTTGCAAGAAAATATACGATATTAGCAATATCTTCAGTAGAACCTATTCTATCAAGTGGAATATTTGAGCGAATATCATCAAATTCTTCAATAGAGTAGTCGCTAACCATATCAGTCATTATAATACCAGGAGCTACACAATTTACATGTATATTACTTGGACCCACTTCTTTGGCTAAAGCTTTTGTGAATCCGATTATTGCAGCTTTTGAAGCAGAATAAGCAACTTCATTTGAAGCACCAACCATTCCCCATACAGAAGAAATATTAATAATTTTACCATTTTTCTTGGAAATCATGTCTGGCAAAACAGCTTGAGCACAGAAGATAGAACCATTAACATTTACAGCAAAAATTCTATTTAATTCTTCTTCAGACAAATCTTGAATAAGTCCACTCGAAGATATTCCAGCGTTATTAACTAGAATATCAACACCTTTAAACTCATTTTGAGCAAATTCAATCATGTTTTTTACATCTTTCTTATTTGAAATGTCAGCTTTGAATATTCTAACATTTGAATATTCTTGTGCTAAAGTATATGCAGCTTCTTCGGATTTAGAATAATTAACAATAACATTGTATCCATTTTGCGCAAATTTCTCAGAAATAGCTTTACCAATACCTCTTGCTCCACCAGTAACTAATACAGTTTTCATATAATATCACCTCTTTTCTAAATTAAAAATGGACCAACACTAGAAGTGCGGTCCTTAAAATCTATAAATTGTTTATTCTTTTACTTTTCTTTTTAAATCTCTACTAAATAATTTTGGAAGGAATGTAATAACTTTATAAAAACCAATTCTAATTTTTTTTGCGATTATATATGATTTTTTTAGTCTAGGAACATCAATAGCAACTGTTTCAACTTTCGCTACAATAACTTCTTCTTTAGCGATAGGCATTGAATAGTTTTGAGTTTCATTGTTATCCCAGTTATTATTAGCATCTCTAAAACAAAAATTAATGCTCTCGCCAGCAATCAAAGCTATGTCAGCTTCATATGTATTATCAGCAACTTTAGATAATTTAGCTTCTTGTAGGTTTTCCCATAACAAACCAAAACCGTAATGAACATATATTTCTTCAGCATCGGCTGTAGCTAAAGCACCTTTGTATGTAAGTTTTGCTGTTCTTCCTTCAATTAGATTAGTAGTATCAAAATAAACAGTTTCCTCTATTGGCATGTCATTCACTCCTTAATTTATCTTTTGTTAGTTCAATTATATATATAAAAAAATTAAACTGCAACAATTTTGAAAAAATAAAATATTACAAGTTTTTTACAAAAATATGTAAACTTTTGCTCTTTTCGTTCAATTTGGGATGAAAAAAGGAAAAAAATGTCTATGGATATTGCGTTTTATGTAATCTTGTGGTAGAATATATATGGTAATTTTTAAGTAATTTGGAGGTAAGATATGAATCAGATTCTATATAATACATCTAAATCATCGTTTATGACTAAATTGTTGATAATATTATTAATTACGCTAATTGGTATAATTGTATGTTTATCAACTATTTTTTCGCTTACAAACAAAGATAATGAAGCTATTTTAAAGAATGTTTTTGTTTCAGGGGTAGATGTTAGTGAAGAAACAAAGGAAGAAGCTAAGGTATTATTAGAAAATAAGATAAATAAATACGTAAAGAAGGAAATTACACTTGTTCTTGATAGACAAGAATATAGAATTGTTGCAGAAGAACTAGGCTTCACATCTGAAAATTTAGAGGCTGTTTTGGATGAAGCATATAATTATGGTCGTGCAGATAATTTCTTGAAGAATAATTATACAATTTTATTTAGTAATTTTAAAAATAAAGAGATTGCTTTAAGTTATGCTCTTGATGAAAAGAAATTTAACGAGTATATGAGCAAAATAGTTGCTTTGAATGAAAGTTTAGTAATGGATGATACATATGTAATTTCAGGAGAACAATTGATTATTACTAAAGGTCAAGATGGTGCAAAAATAGATATGGAGACTCTAGAAGAGTATATTGTTACAGCAATTATTAATGATATTTCAAAAGTTGATATACCTATAATTGAGTCAAAATCAAAAAAAGTGGATTTAGATAAAATATATGCGGAAATTTCGGTAGAACCACAAAATGCAACTATTATTTCAGGTGAGAAATTTGAAATAGTGCCTGAAAAAAATGGATATGATTTTGATTTGGAAAATGCAAAATATGTATATTCAAATCATGCGGGAACAGGAGAAATAGTTATCGACTTGAAGGCGGTTGAGCCGGATATTAAAGTCGCAGATTTGGACGCAGAGCTTTTCAATGATACAATTTCTACATTTAGTACACCATATAATCAAGGAGATACTAATAGAGTACAAAATTTAATGACTGCATCTGAGAGATGTAATGGGAAGATTTTATATCCTGGTGATGAGTTCTCTTTCCATAAAACTGTTGGGACACGAACTGTTGCTAATGGATATGCCGTTGGAAATTCATATGCTGGTGGAAAAGTTGTAACAAGTGTTGGTGGAGGCATTTGCCAGATATCTTCAACACTATACAACATAGTTTTGAAAGCAGATTTGGAGATTATAGAAAGAAAGCCTCACGGAATGATTGTTGCCTATGCTGAGCCAAGTTTGGATGCTACAATTGCTGAGGGATCAATAGATTTCAGATTTAAAAATACTAGAAAATATCCGATAAAAATCTTTTCAGAAGTAAAAGATGGTACAGTAACAATGAGTATTCTAGGATTAAAGGATGCAGATGAACCAACAATTGAAGTAAAATCAGTTATTTTAGAAACTATACCATATAAAACAGAAACACAAAATGATTCTACGATGGTCAAAGGTACAAGAAAAGTAGTTCAAGAGCCATCAGATGGATATGTTTCAGAGTCATACAAAATAGTAAAGGATGCAAGTGGAAATATAGTTTCTGAAACTCTTATTACGAAAGATAGATATACTCCAATTAATGAAATTGTAAAGGTTGGAACGAAAGTGAATAAGCCAGTTACTCCTGTAGTTACACCACCAGTTGTTACTGAACCAGAGGTTCCAGTAACTCCGCCGGTAGAAGAGGAACCTGATAGAGATTTGCCACCAGGATGGGATTCACCAGAAAGTCCATATGCTTAAAATAAAATTTTAGACTTATTTAATACAATAAAAAAAGTATTGTTTTTTGTCGCCGACTTCTCATTTTCATTGCATATTGTTCGCAATGAAAAATGAGTTGATTGAAGCTTAAAAACAATACTTTTTTGTTTGTTAATAAAAAATATAAAAAAGAAGTAATCTAATTTTTAAACACTTAGCTAAAGTATAGTATTTTATTTTTTGGAAAATATTTTTCAAGTTCTGCTTTTAAAAATTCTTCGCCTTCACTTCGAAGTTCGTTTTTATATGCATACATACCTCTGCCGCGAACGCGCATTATATCAGGATTGTATAGTGTGACGGCGTTAGGGTATGCTTCAGAATTTATTGCATTGTGAATGTAGCTGTATGTCATAAAAATAACTTCAAAGAAGATATCTTTTTTTACATCTTCTGATAATTCGTAAGCTAATCGTTCTATAAGTTCGTGGTATAATGTTTTCCAATCTTCTATAAAAATTACAGGAGCTATAATGATCCCGATTTTATAGCCAGCATTTTTAAGTTTTATGATTGTACGTATTCTTGCATTTAATCTTGAGGTCCCAAATTCGGCTACGTTTATGATTTTTTCGGGGTTAACGCTTACTCGTATTATTACTTTTTCTCTACCATTGTTTATGTTTAAAAGAGGATCTATCATATCAAATTTAGTTGGGAATGTTAAGAAACCGTGAGGTGACTTGGCAAAGTTTTCAATTGTCCAAACAAGATTATTTGTAATTGTGTTTTCTAAAATCAAATCGCTATTGCTTCCAATTTCAAATGTGAATTCCTTACTTGGAGAATCATTTGCTGTTTTTATGATTCTGCTTAGCATTTGTTCACGATTTACAAACAAACGTAAGTAGGAGCATTTATTGAAATGGCAAACAAGATAGCAATATAAACATGAAGCTGTACAACCGTGAAGATGTATAAGGAACAAGAAAATCTGATACTTTGTGGTTAGGCGAATATTTATGGGTTTTTCGGACACCAATTATAAGTTTTCTTTTTAGTTTTGAAAATTCGGAATTTGATTTGTTCCTTAACGATTCAATATTATTGTGACTCTCTATTATAGTTTTAGGGATATCTGTATATTGCTTTAATAATTGAATGCCTAAATCATAACCCTTTATTGCTTTCTCGTAAAAAATTTCATCTGGTATAAACATAAAAAACACCTCGATAGTAGTATTACCAATCGAGGTTGTTTAATTTATGAAAAATTAAAAAGTTGTATCTTCATATTTTTTTACAGCTCCGTAAAAATCTGTAAGCGTTAATGTTTTTAAGTCACTTGTTGAAATATTATGTAAATTTATAACTCTATTTGCTTGTTCTTCAATCATTTTTTCGAAAACATTCCTTGCTCCACGAGCATTTGCAAATTTAGTTTTATCAACAGTTGAAAAGTATTTAAGAAAATCTGCTGACAATGCTTCTGAAACGTTAAACTCGTTTTTCTTTAAAAATAAATTTAATATATCTACCAATTCTTCAGGAGTATAATCATCAAATGTTATATATTTGTTAAACCTAGAAGCGAGACCAGGATTCATATCAATAAATTTATGCATTTCATCGTTATATCCAGCAACTATTACAACTAAATCATCGCGATGATTTTCCATTTCTTTTATTAATTCTGCAATAGCTTCTGAACCATAATCATCTTTTCCACCTTGTGCTAATGAATATGCCTCATCTATAAATAAAACACCACCCAACGCATTTTTTATGATATCTTGGGTCTTTTGGGCGGTTTGACCAATATATTCGCCAATTAAATCACTTCTACTAACTTCTAATAAATGACCTTTGGACAAAATTCCAAGAGCACCATAAATTTGAGCGATAATTCTAGCTATTGTAGTTTTACCAGTTCCGGGATTACCTGCAAAGACAAGATGCTTACTAATATTAATAGGAGGTAATTTCTTTTTTATACGCATTTTATTAACAATTGCCATATTAATTAAGGTGTTAACTTCACTTTTAACATTTTCTAAACCAATCAATTCATCAAGCGATTTCATAACATCGTCAATTTGTTCAGCGGGTTTGGTAGTAGTCTCAAATTTTTTCCTTGCATTATCAATATTATCTAAAAATTTATTATTTACGTAATATCCACCAAGCAATTCTCTAATTAATAGTTGACGATAGTCAGTTATAAATTTGATTTCTGCTTCATCAAGATTTTTATCAGATGCAGAAAAATTTAAAGCAATTTTTGTGATGCAATTGATGAGAAATTCTATGTGAGAACGACTATTTTTAAACGATTTTATTTCATGTAAGTAAGACGGCGTATGTGAGAAAAGATTATTTCTTCTTTTTAAAACCTCAATTTGTTCATATGATGAAGGCAAAGATATTTTGTGAGAACTAAATAAGTATTTTAAAAATTGTTCTTCTTCTGGAGAAATATTTAAATTAATTTCACCAAGTGAAACTAAATATTTAAATACATGAAGACGCATTTCATCGATTGCTTTTTGGAAAGAAAATGCTTGTTTATTACTTTCATATATGTATTTAATATATTTTTCTAGTTCAATGTAAAAATTATATATATTTGGAATAATAGTATCAACTTTTAAAATGTCAAGATTAGGAGTGGTACTATTATACATAAAAACACCTCTCTTTTTACTCTAAGAAGGACGCTTCAAAATGAGACTGATGTCCCAAACAGAAGCGTCCAGCTTAAGAACATATTTGTTAATTTAATTCTGATGTACAATGTGGACATTTTGTAGCTGCAATTTTAACAGTAGATAGGCAGTATGGACACTCTTTCTCTGTTGGAGCTGCAGGGGCTTCTTCTTTTTTCCTAGGTGCAAGTAATTTTTTGAATACGATAAATATTACAAGCGCAACTATTAAGAAATTTATTACTGCTGTAATGAAATTACCATATCCTAAAATTGCAGCACCAGCTTCTTGGGCTGCAGCAAGTGATTCATATTTAGTTCCGTCAAGTGATATAAATAGTTCGGAAAAATCAAGACCACCTGTGATAGCACCGATAAGTGGAGTAATGATATCTTTAACTAAAGAATTTATAATGCTTGTGAAAGCAGACCCAATAACCATACCTGTTGCCAAATCGACAATATTTCCTTTCATAGCAAATGCTTTGAATTCTTTAATAAAGCCTTTTGAACCTTCTTTTACTTTTTCTACATTAATGTCTTTTTTTACATCTTTTAATTTTCCTATGGCAAATGCCTCCTTTAATCGTTTACAAAGAAAATAATACATTTTTGTTGAGAATAAGTCAAGAGGAGGTGGTGTCACCAGTGTTTGTATTAGTATTTAAGTATTGACAATGGTTAAAAAGGATGCTATTATAATAAAGCAAATGGATTGACGTTGTTAAAAATACTTTGGATAATTCTTTAGTGAGTGGGTATGGTCTAAGTAGACGTTGGAACTTTGAGCGGTGCTACCTCGAGGGGCATTGCTGAAAGGATTGGTGGACGCTCTGATTAATACACCTGTCGTAGGGGATAGTAGGGTTTATACTTTGCTATCTTGGGGAGAACCTTACTACTTTGGTGTGTTTGAAAGTTAGAGAGTGCCCTGCCAAATATCCTCAGAGTTTCAAAGCTGTGGGTTCAAGCCCCACTACCCACGCAAATGCGTATGCCGGTGTTTTTAAACCGTGTGCCTTCCACTCCTCGCAAAATATATCAGCATAATGGAGGCGCACAATATTTTTACCGGCATATGCCAAATATGAATTGAAATCTACACGTCCTGTAGGTTCGGCAGATTTGAGCTTCAAAACCCAGCTTAGGTTTGCTCTTGTAGAAGAGGATCGCTTCTACTTGCCCCATATTAATATATGGGGCTTTTTTATTGACATTTTGCATGTTTTGACATATAATACAAAAAGATTAAGGTGAGAGGAAGAGAGATATGAAAAAATATATAATCACTAATTGTTGCTGTTGTACTTACTAAGTGCTCTGTCTATTGTAGATATGAGTACTGTTTTTCATGCCTACAATAGTGATTATATTATTCTAATATCGTTAGATAAAATAAGGCTATGTAGGTATAAAACTACATAGCTTTTGTTATGTATATAGTAAATAAAAAGTATAACTAGGGAGGTTTTTTATGAAAATATATAATTCAATGACTGGTAAAAAAGAAGAGTTTAAGCCTATTAATGAAAATAAGGTGAATATGTATGCCTGCGGTATTACAGTTTATGATTTAAGTCATATAGGTCATGCTCGTCAAGCGATTGTGTATGCGATGATAACTGATTATTTTAGATATAGAGGATATGATGTTAAATATGTACGTAATTACACTGATGTAGATGATAAGATTATTAATCGTGCAAATCAGCTTGGAAAAAATGCTATAGAGTTTTCAAGAGAACAAATTGAAGAAACTGAAAAAGATATGGCTGGACTACATATTACAGATGCAGATATTAAAACGAAAGCATCGGAATATATTGATAAAATTATTGATTTTGTAAGTGATTTAATTGAGAAAGGATACGCGTATCCAACTGAAAAAGGTGATGTATACTATAGAGTTAGGAATTTTAGAGAGTATGGAAAGTTATCTCATAGAAACGTAGATGATATGCTAAATGGCGTTCGTGTTGAACTTGAAGAGGGAAAAGAAGATCCTATAGATTTTGCTCTTTGGAAATCGGCTAAGGAAGGCGAGATTTCATGGGATTCACCTTGGGGTAAAGGTAGACCGGGTTGGCACATAGAATGCTCTGTAATGGCGCTATCAACACTTGGTGAAACTATTGATATACATGGTGGCGGAAGAGATTTAATGTTCCCACATCATGAAAATGAAATTGCTCAATCAGAAGCTTTAACAGGTAAAACTTTTGCTAATTATTGGTCTCATTGCGGACTTATCAAAATAAATGGCGAGAAAATGAGTAAATCATTAGGCAACTCATTAACAATTCGCGATGCACTACAAATGTATAATTATGAAGTTTTGAAATATGTTATGTTTTCAAAACATTATTCATCAGATATCGATATTTTAGATAGTGACTATGTTACAGCTGAAAGCCAAATGTATTATTTTTATAACACTATAAAATCTATGGAAGATTTTATAAATCAATATGCTACAGAAAATAGTGAAAGATTGGAAGACTCAATTGCTGGAACAATAACTGAAGAATTTATTGAAGCTATGGACGATGACTTCAATACAACAGCTGCGATTGCAAATCTTCATGGTATTTTTAAATATAGTAATGGAATAATGAAAGCTGCTAATAAAGGAAATAGAGAAAAAACAGCGAATACATTAAAAGAAATTCTTGAAAAAGTGAAAGATGCCTATAAAGTTTTAGGCTTCTTTACACAAGAACCAGAAAAATTTATTTCTGAACTTAAAGTTAAATATTTAGGAAAACTAAATATGACTGAAGAGAAGATTATGCAAGAAATTGAAGCAAGAAAAACAGCAAAAGCTGATAAAAACTATGCTTTAGCAGATGAGATAAGAGCAAAACTTGATGAAAAAGGAATTATTTTAAATGATACTGCTGCAAGAACGGTTTGGGATATAAAAGCGCTTTATTAAAAAGAGAGTAGACTCGTAGACTCGGGGACGTCCATTAAAAGTCTAACTAAAAAAAGTTAGACTTTTAATGGACGTCCCCGGGTCTATTTTTTAACCTTCGTAAAATTTTCCTTGCCAAATATTTTGTTCATTTAAAGCTTTTTGGATTCCATTTATAATCCACTTCTTATGAAGATTCCAAGAGGGTGCTATAAGTAAATCTTTAGGAGCATCACCTGAAATTCTATGAATTATAATATTTTTGCGTAAGTGACCTATTATATATGTAACAGCGTCAATATATTCTTCTAAAGTTAATGGAATATATTCTTTATTTTCAAGCATTTCGGCTAATTTAGTATTTTTTATTACATATGTAGAATGAATTTTTATACCTGAAATTGGTGTTTGATTAAGAAATGCTATAGTATTTGCAACATATTCAAGTGTTTCATCAGGAAGTCCAACCATTACATGAGCAATAACTTCAATATCATTAGTGGCTAATAAATTTACAGCTTGGACGAATGTTTCAGAAGAATAGCCTCGATTTATAAGTTTTCCAGTTTCATCATTAGATGTTTGAAAGCCAAGTTCCACGAATACTTGATATTTATTTGCATATGATTTTAAAAGTGTTACAATTTCTTCTGTTATACAATCAGGTCTTGTAGCTACCGCAAGTGCAATGATTCTATTATCAATTAATGCCGCATCATATCTTGATTTTAGAATTTGCACATCAGCATAAGTATTTGAAAAATTTTGAAAATATGCGATAAATTTATTTGCACGAGTAGCTTTGTATGATGCTAAGTGATCAGTTACTTGCTGTGAAATAGATTTGCAGATTTCAGAATTGATATCACGTGTATTTTTAAATTTGTAATTATTTTTTATGTTTTCGCCAGAACCTTGTTCACCACAAAAAATACATCCGGAAGTTCCACATGTTCCATCGCGATTAGGACATGAGAAACCACCATCTATACATATTTTTAAAGTTCTTTCGCCAAACTTATTCTTAAAATAATCATTTAGGTGATTATATCTTTTATCTGAATCATTCATAAAAAAATCCTTTCTTTAGAATTTGGAATTTGGGACGGTTCTTTTTTCAACTTTAGTTAATAATTGCGTATTATATCATAAATAAAAATTGGACAAAAGCCCCGTCCTTTTGTCCAAAAAGCATCGCCATCATTTCAAACTTGATAATGCTTAAAAATGAGTGTATAATGAGCCTGTCTTTTAAGACTATTTGTGGAATAGAGAAAGTTTCGAAAGAGAGGCGATAAAAATGGAATTGGAAGAAAAAAATATAAATGTATCTGAGGATAAAGATTTCGATGTTATTGCTGCGTTGGAAGGGTTGAACAATGAACTTAGAGAATATCTTGAAAAGGCGGAGAAATCTTTGGAAATTCCAAGAAAAGTGAATGGACTAATAAATCAGACTGTTAATTCGTTTTTGATGGAGATGGTTAAAGAATATAAGCCAGAAAGTGGTTGCTGTTTTCTGGTAAAAAACGTTTCTCCTGAGTCAAATGTGTGTTTTGTGCATAAGATTAATGAGTCTGAAAGAACTTTCGAAAATATTGAACTTTCAGCAATTTCTCCTGAGACGAAGGTAGGAGATGTTTTAGTTATTCAGGATGGTAAGTATGTAACTAGCCTAGTGGTTACTGCTGAAGTGTTAAAAATACGTCAAAGAATAATTAGAAGTCTTGAAAACTCTATTGAAGAATTTCAAGTCGAAGGAGTTAACTATGTGGTTTGCGACAAAAGTGATGATATCAAAGAAGCACGAATGAGCTTGAAAATTGAGGATTCTGGCAAGGAATTTTGGGGGATTGATATCGACGAAGAACTTTATGAAAAAATTGAGTATGGCTCAAAAGTTAAATATGAAAATGGAAGATATATTCTTGCATAACTAATAAAGAATCTCTTATTGTAGATTAGATAAGAGGTTCTTTTTTTGATCATTTTAAGTATTTTTAAATGGATTTGAGCGTATAATTAAATGTGAAATTTTGTTGAAATCAAGCTAAATTTGTGCTATTCTGTTATGATGTATAATGACTTGAAAATAATGAAAAAGGAGGTTAGAAGGGTGCTAGGAAATGCATCCAATATTTATGATAAAAAGACTTGCAAAATGTATTAGAGAATATAAGTGGGAAACAATTGCTAGTCCTATTTTAGTTGGTATAGAAGTTATACTGGAAATCCTTGTTACATTTCAGATTGCGCATTTAATCGATTTTGGAATAGAACTTGGAAATTTAGACGTTATATATAAAGATGGAATTCTACTGATTTTTATGGGATTGCTGTCATTACTTTTTGGAGTACTTTCAGGATTAATGTGTGCGAAAGCTACAGCTGGTTTTGCTAAAAATTTGAGAAAAGATTTGTATTACAAACTACAAGATTTTTCTTTCGCAAATATTGATAAATTCTCAACCTCAAGTATTGTGACGAGGCTAACAACTGATGTTACAAATGTTCAACAATCGTTTCAGATGATTATTCGTGTAGCTTTTAGATCTCCGCTGATGCTGATTTTTTCATTTGTAATGATGCACAAAATTAATCCAGAACTTGGACGTGTATTTTTGTGGATTGCTCCTGCGTTAGCACTAGCGCTATTAATAATTATTAAAATTACGTTCCCAATTTTCGAAAAAGTATTTAAAACATATGATGAATTAAATAATGTCGTTCAAGAAAATGTCAGAGGAATAAGAGTTGTAAAAGCTTTTGTAAATGAAGATGTTGAAAAAGAAAAGTTTCAAACAATTTCAGAAAAAATTTATAAATTGTTTAAAAAAGGTGAAAATTTAGTTGCATTTAATAGACCTGTAATGCAAATTGCAATACATACAGCAATGATTATGATTTCTTGGCTTAGTGCAAAAGCAATTACAGCTGGAAACATGTCAACTGGTGAACTTACAATAGTTATTTCGTATGCAATGCAAATTTTAAATAGTCTTATGATGCTTTCAATGATTTTTGTTACTATTATTATTTCGAAAGCTTCTGCTGAAAGAATTGTTGAAATTTTGGAAGAGAAAGTTGATTTGAAAAATCCTGAAAAACCAAAAATGGAGATTGAAGACGGTTCAATTGAATTTAGAGATGTTAATTTTAGCTATGTAAAAGATAAAAAGAAACTTGCTTTAAATGATGTTGATTTGAAAATTAAATCTGGTGAAACTATTGGTATTATTGGTGGTACTGGTAGTTCAAAGACAACACTTGTTCAAATGATTCCGAGACTTTATGATGCTACAAGTGGTACAGTTTTTGTTGGCGGAATAGACGTTAAAAAATATGATTTGAAAGTTTTGAGAGATGAAGTTGCAATGGTTCTTCAAAAAAATGAATTATTCTCAGGAACGATTAGTGAGAATATTCGTTGGGGAAATGAGAAAGCAACGGACGAAGAAGTTATGCATGTTTGTAAACTTGCCCAAGCGGATGATTTTATTCAAAGTTTTCCAGATAAATATAATACACATATTGAGCAAGGTGGTACGAACGTATCTGGTGGACAAAAACAAAGACTTTGTATTGCAAGAGCACTTTTAAAGAAACCAAAAATTTTAATTTTAGATGATTCAACTAGTGCAGTCGACACAAAAACTGATGCACTAATTAGAAAAGCTTTTAGAGAAGAAATTCCAAATACTACGAAATTAATAATTGCACAAAGAATAGCGTCTGTTGAGGATGCAGATAAAATAATAATATTAAATGAGGGCAAGCTTGAAGCTTTTGACACGCCTGCAAATCTCCTAAAAAACAATGCAATATATCAAGAAATTTATAACTCACAAATGAAGGGAGGTAAGGCAAATGGCTAGAGTTGGAGGAAAAAGAGGATTTGCTGGTAAAGTTAAAAATCCTAAAGAAACAATAAAAAGATTATTATCTTACTTTAAAAAGTATAAAGTATTAATGGTTATCGTTGTCATTTGTATTATTCTTTCTTCGCTTACGAACGTGGCAAATTCACTATTTATAAGAACTTTAATTGATGATTATATTACTCCTTTGATTGGAATAGATAATCCTAATTTTTCAAATTTGATTCGTGCACTTGCCTTTATGGCGGGAATTTATGCTACAGGTGTCATTGCGACGTTTACGTATACGAGGATCATGGTTTTTATAACTCAAGGAATCCTAAAGAAAATTAGAAATGAGATGTTTGCTAAGATGCAGACTTTACCTTTGAAATATTTTGATTCACATACACACGGAGAGGTCATGAGTCATTATACGAATGATACAGA
This sequence comes from uncultured Eubacteriales bacterium, assembly GCA_949283575.1. Lineage (GTDB taxonomy): Bacteria > Bacillota > Clostridia > TANB77 > UBA1234 > UBA1234. The sequence goes on along the minus strand of CASDSU010000028.1, from coordinate 116,756 downwards.
TGCGCTTCGTGAAATGCTTGCAGAAAGTATACCTCAACTTATTTCTTCATTTATTACGATAGTTGCAGTGTTTTTAGCGATGTTATTTACGAATGTTTATTTGACATTAGTAGTAGTTGTTATTTTGGTAATTATGCTTAGAATTGTTAAAATTGTTGGAGGCAAAAGTTCAAAATATTTTATAAAACAACAAGAATCGCTTGCAAAAGTTAATGGATATATTGAGGAAATGATTAATGGCCAAAAAGTAATCAAAGTTTTTTGTCATGAAGATAAATCAAAAGAAGAATTTGATAAGATAAATGATAAGTGGTGCGAAAATGCTACAAATGCTAATATGATGGCAAATATATTGATGCCTATTATGGGGAATATTGGTCATTTACAGTATGTAATTCTTGCAATTGTTGGTGGTGTTTTGGCATTAAAGACAAATATGGGTATAACACTTGGAAAAATTGCAAGTTTCTTGCAACTTAGCAGAAGTTTCAATATGCCGGTTTCGAGAGTATCTCAACAAATAAATTCTATTGCAATAGCTATGGCTGGTGCTGAAAGAATCTTCGAGTTAATGGACGAAATACCTGAAACAAATGAAGGTACAGTTACACTTGTAAATGTTGAATATGATGGTGAAGAAATTCATGAAACAGAGAAACGTACAGAAAAATGGGCGTGGAAAAAAGTTAATGAAGTAGGTGAGAGTGAGTATATTCCTCTTAAAGGTCACGTAGAAATTAAAGATTTAACTTTTGGATATGTTCCAGAGAAAACAGTACTTAGTGATGTTTCATTCTATGCAAAACCTGGACAAAAAATTGCTTTTGTTGGTGCAACAGGTGCTGGCAAAACTACAATAACAAACTTGATAAATAGATTTTATGAAATTGAAGAGGGCGAAATTATCTATGATGGAATTAATATAAAAGATATCAATAAAGATGATTTAAGACGTTCTCTTGGAATGGTTTTGCAAGATACAAATTTATTTACTGGAACGATTAGAGATAACATTAGGTATGGTCGTTTAGATGCTACAGATGAAGAAATTGAAGAAGCAGCTAAACTTGCCAATGCTGATGGATTTATAAAGCGTTTACCAAATGGATATGATACGTGGATTACAAACAATGGTGAAAGTTTATCGCAAGGTCAAAGACAGCTTATATCTATTGCAAGAGCTGCAGTTGCAGATCCACCAGTAATGATACTAGACGAAGCTACATCAAGTATAGACACAAGAACAGAAGCAATTGTTCAAGATGGAATGGATAAATTAATGCTTGATAGAACAGTATTTGTAATTGCGCATAGACTTTCAACAGTTAGAAATTCGAAAGCTATAATAGTTTTAGATCATGGTAAGATAATCGAAAGGGGAGAGCATGACTTCTTGATAGAACAAAAAGGTACGTATTATCAACTATATACAGGAGCGTTTGAATTAGAATAATACAGAAAATGGACAAAAGAGATATTTCTTTTGTCTATTTTTTGTTTATGGACGAGTTCAGCAGGAAAACGGCGGCTTTTTTAGAAAATTCAGATTTTTGAAAGCCAAAGACGTTTAAAAGAGGAATTTTGAAAAATTTCTTGGTTTACAGAAATTGAAATTTCCATATTTTTGTATATAATATTATGTGGAACTGATTCGAAATATAAAAATATGAGAAGAGGATTTTAATGAGAAAAATCAAGATATTGTTTGTTTGCAAAGGAAATATTTGTCGTTCAACAATGGCTCAATTTGTGTTTATAGATAAGGCCAAAAAATGTGGAATTTCCGAGAGATTTTTTGTGGATTCTGCGGCAACTACAGCAGAGCAATTGGGGAGAGGTATTGCGCAAGGAACAATAGAAAAATTAGAAGAAAATAATATTGAATATGAAGAGCACTTTGCAAGGAAAATGACTAAAGAAGATTATAAAAACTATGATTATATAATTGCGATGGAGGCTTCTGTAGTACAAGGAATTCTTGATATAATTGAAAAAGATGTCTATTATAAGGTTTTTCAATTGTATGATTTTTCAAAAGAAACTTTTGATGTCGTTGATCCTATATACACAAATGATTTCGATAGAACGTATCGAGAGATTGATTTGGGTTGTCAGATATTCTTGGAATATTTGATGAGAAATGTTGTTAAAGAGAGATATATATAAATTTGGAAATTGGGATGGTTCCTTTTTCAAAATTTGCTAAGAGTCAAACAATACTTTTTTCGTTCTCTTAAATACTTTGCATTTTGGAAAAAAGAACCGTCCCAATTTCCAATTTTATATTTGGTCATCTTCTAAAACTCTTTCTGCTTTTTGTTCTAAAATTTCTGGATGTAAGAATAATCCTGTAAAGTACTTCAATGCTTTTGAAAGATAGAAACCGTCACCGATTCTCTCATCAGCAACAAATCGAAGTTTCATAACTTTTTTCTCAACAATTTTTCCGTCACTATCAATCACACGCAATTTCTTTTTAGTTCCCATTGCGATGAAAATAGAAGTAGTTCCCCAATTATATACATGATGATAAATAGGACCCGAACCAATAGAACCCATATTTGTCACAAACATGCTTGTATGAAATGGACTAAGTCTATGAATGAATTTTGGCATATGTCCATAAAAATCTAAAAATGTAAGAAAGTCTATAACAAAAGAAAATAAAAATCGAGGTAATCTATTTATTATATTCATAAATTTGTCGGTGTCGTTTTTTATACCAGTTCCACCCTTATTGGCAATTATTGTTTTTTGTAACAATTCAGCAACATCATCAACAGATGAGTCTTTTTCAAATATCATTTTAACAGGTGTTGCTTCAGTTTCGATATTCATTTCTTTTTTTACAACAATAGAAAGTGCTAAGTCATCTCTAGAATACAATCTTCTACCGGCGATGAATCTATTTAAGCGCGGATATTCTGCAACAGTTCGGATAAGTGCGGTAAAGAAGTAATCTAAGAAAGATATTGATTCTCCGTTTTTTCTTCTTTCACGTATTCTATTTTCAACATTGCTGATGTCAATTTCTGCATCAAATTCAACTTGTGCATCATTACGAGTTTTCATAATGAAAGGTATTATTACATTTGTTGGATCGGAATGACGAACGCGTCTGCCGTCATATCTGTCACCTAATCTTTTTTTGATTTTGTTAGTAGTATTTTTCTTCATATGTTCCCCTTTTTATTTCAAAATTATTTTATATTATACAATTGTTTTAGTTGAATGATATATTCATCTAAATTATTTTGATTATCAGAGTTTGTTAGTGAATTGGTAGAAAGTAATAACCATAGTTGTCTATCATCAAGCATACGAGCTGCGAAATTTGCTAAATCAAATTCGTTATTCGCAAGAAATCCATTGAATTCATTTTGAATAATATTTTTAAGACCATTACAGTATGTTGATAAGATAGGAATGCCTAGTGCACCAGCTTCTAATGCATATAAAGGGATTTCTTCGTGATTTTCTGCAATAAGTAAAATCTTTGCTTTTGCTAAAAGAGAATAATAGTTGTCGACATTGTTGATAAAAAATATTGAATCATCTAAACCGACATTCTTTTATATATGGTGCAAAAGTTTCATTCAAAGACATAGTTGAAAAAACACCACATTTAAATGAAAAACCTCTCCCTTTAAGAAGTCCGAGAATATTTATTATTTTAATGAAAGTTTCATCATCTAGGTTATCGGAAAATAATAAAATATCGAAGAAGTTTGTTTTATCATTTTCATCTAATGTGGATTTCTTAATAACATCTTCACAATTTATTGATTTTCTTAGGAAAATACTTTTTTCATCAATTATTTTATTATACTTGTAATTTTTAAAAGATTTTTCTGATGGCCATATAATTTTTGCGAAGTGTTTTGATGCAGATTTGAATATTAAAGAATTCTTAGATAATTTGTGAAATGACTCTAAATCTTCGTGTATTTGTGCAATTATTTCAATGTTTTTTGAAAATTTGCTAGCTAAAATACATGCTTCTAAACCATGTGAGCGTATTATATCCGGAGCATACGATTCAACAACATTAGAAATTGATTTTAAATCCATTTTATCTAATGGAAGATAGTTTATTTCTTTTTTTCTTAAAACCTTAGAAACTGATCCGGATGGTGAAGCATAAGCAGTTTCACAATCATCTTTTAGAAGTTCCATAGATTGAACTATTGTGTTTTCAATGTCAGTAAATTTTTTAGAATTTAGTAGATGCAAGATTTTACAATTTTTCAAAGTAGACACATCCTTTAAAATTAAGAAGTTTTTGTTAGATTTAGATATAGTATAACATATTATAAAAAAATTTCATCTAAAAGTTAAAAGAAAAATAGGGCCGTTTTTGTTCAAAACGGCCCTATTGGGTTATTCATCTTCTTCAATGTATTTTTCGATTGGCGGGAAATCAAGTGTTTCAAGAATCCTAGGATTCTTTTTGTTGTGAAGCAGAATATTTATTTCACCATTTTCACCGATTTCACAGACGCCATCGGGTTGACTCTGGAAGATACAATAAAGTGCAGGTCGAAGAATTTCATCGAGTCGAACTTCGACATCACGTGCACCTGTCTTGGATTCCAAAACCTCATCTGCAATCTTGTTTACAAGATGAGGATTGAAATATAGTTCGAAATTCTTGACCTTGAAAAACTTGTTGTATCGTTCGAGATGATGATAGATGATATCAACGACTGTGCTATGTGTGAGATCGCTTAGTGTGCAGATGATGGGAATTCGGCCAATCATTTCTGGAATGAAGCCGTATTCGATGAGGTCATCAGGTGTAACTTGGAACATCGAAGGTTTCGAAGCGTTCTTAGGAGCACCAAAGCCAATTGTTGTTGACTTAGAACGGCTCTTAATGATATCTTCCAAACCAACAAAAGCACCCATCATGACAACTGTTAAGTTGCCTGTGTAGAAAGGAATAGTATGGTGTTTAATCCAAATGATAGAGGGTTCCAAAAGCTTGAGAAGCTCTTGCTGAACTGCCTTGCCAACAACGTCTCGACCACTTCCGTCTGGAACAGAGCGCTTCTTATCAATTTCGTCCAAAATAACGACACCATTTTGGGCGAGCTCGATGTTGCCATTAGTAGCGTCAAGCAATCTTTCCAGAACATTTTCAACTTTATCTCCAATGTAACCTGCAGAAGTGATAGGTGTAGCGTTGGAAACAGAGTGAACAACACCGAAAGCTTTTGCTGCTGTTGTAGCAAGAAGTGTTTTACCAACACCGGTACCACCAATCAGCATAATGTGCTTGTGCTTGAAAGGATCATCGCCCAAATCTTCCATAAGATTAGCCATTTGATTGAAATACAACGCGTAGAGAAACTTTTTAACTGCTTCGTGCTGACCGAAAACAGTCTTTTCTACAAGCGCTGTAAGACTATCTAAGGAATAATCGAGGCAATCGTATTTTTGCCTAAATAGCTCAAGATCTTTTTCGTCCTGAGACTTTTCTTCGGCAGATTTTGAGAGCACTGTGGATGTGGTTGTCTCAGAAGTAGAAATTGACGAGGAAGCTTCGCTAGGAGTTTCATCGTCATCGTCAGAAAAACCATAGTCAGACAAAGAACCATTATTACCGTTAGGATTGTCGCCATACTTGCCGGACGAAAATTCAAATGTGGTTCCCATCTTCAATGCATAGTACGTGACGCATCCAGAGCAGATGCATCCAAATTTATTGGAAATGCGTAGAGTAACAAGTGCATACGGAGTATCTTCGTCTTCATGTATTGTGTCAAGATAGCTACGTGGAACCAGTTGGTTGCAAAGGAAACAACGGACCCGACGATTAGAACTGTCTCTCATACATTTCTCCCTCCTATAAAAAATAGAATTAATATTTATTAGCGAATATTTTCTACACGATTATACCATAAAATATGAATATATCAATAAAAAATGAGTTTGCATTTGAAGGGCTTGGTAATGTGAAACAAAAAAAATCGAACATTCTTTCTTGACTTTTTTCTGGTTTAGGATTATATTAAACGTAGTTCAAATTTCTATGGCGTTTCTGCCGAAATTTTCCATTTAGAATTTAATTAAATAAAGGAGGTAAAATGAAAAAATTTTTAATTTCATTTTTTATTGCAGTATCACTTTTTTCGACAGTTGTATACGCAGGTACATTAGTAAAGAGGGTGTATTTTTCACCATATCCAATTTTAATTGATAATGAAGAATATTCTTCTGAAACACCAATCTTGCAATATCAAGACAGAACATATGTTGCATTGAGAGAATTTTCTGAAATGGTTGGAGTAGATGTTGATTTTGTTAATAATCAAATAATTATTGATACTAAAAAGTCATCTGGAAAAGAGTTGCAGGAAGAAGTAGAAAAGAAGGAAGTAGTAGAAGATATAAGTTCTACTATTGTTTCTGATGTTAAGAGTGAAACGGGACTTGAAAATACAACAAGTGATATAACTATATCAAATGTGAGAGTAGTATACGTTTCAAAAACTGGTAAGAAATATCATAATTTATCAAATTGTAATGGTGCTGAATATACAGGAATATCAATATCAGAGGCGCTAAACAGAGGATACACACCGTGTCTAAGATGTGCAAATGAAAAATAAAAATCATACGTACCGATTATTAGTACGTATGATTAAATAGAACTGTAATTAAAAATTATTTTGAAATAATAGGTCCATTTTTATATATATCATTCACTTGTATTGCTTCGTTATGAGAATGAGGAGTTGAAGCAGAGCCACCACTACAACTGCTACTAACATGTGGTTTAAAACAAGGCAAACCATAAACAACAGTAGGGGTTATAGAAACGTGAGAGGCTAAAACTGAAACTCCAATAGATTCTAACTCACTTTTTAAATTATCTCTTACCTTATCAGTAAATTCGTGATTACTTAGTCTTACAATATGAGCAAATGTGTAGTTACCAATAGCAAAATAAGCTGCACTTTTTATTATATCGTCAACACTTCTTCTAATGTTAGATAGAGATTGTTGAACAATGTCTAAGTTAGAGGCTTGGTATCTACAGCTTACAGTTGCAGATATTACTTTTCCGTCATCAGTTTCAAAATAGTCAGTTAAAGTTCTTGTTATAGGGGTTCTAGAAACAGTAGTTGTTACCTTATCCATTGGCCATAAAAAATAAAATCCACTTCTTTTTGTCTTTAAATAATGAGCATTTCTATCAATGATAATTAAGGTGTGAGGTGGAACTTTTCTCAAAAAACATATTAGAACTAATATAATAATAATCTCCATAATTATTTCTCCTTTGCAATTGATACAACCATAATTTTATAACCTAAAAAAATTATAACATTATGAAACATAAAATAAAAGAAAAAAATATTGTTGGTAGGATTTGCTAATTAATAATTATTGTATTTAAAGATTTTTTTTGATAAAATTGTTTTACGAATATGTGTTTTATTGAGGAGGAATAAAATGAGTAAAAAATCAGAAAAAGAGCTTGATCCAGATATCATTTGGACGGATAAAAAAAGACCGTTTTTTGGATTGCCGCTATCTTTTACGAGATATACTTTATATAAAGATCGTTTATATATAACGGTAAAATTTATTTCTGTGCATGAAGAGGAAATAAGGTTATATAGAATATTTGATATAACTTTAACAAAATCTATTTTTGAAAGAATATTTAAAGTTGGAACGATAACATGTCATTCGGCAGACGTTTCTACGCCAGTGCTTGAAATAAAAAATGTTAAAAATCCTGATGAAGTTCGAACTAAGTTGTCAGAATTAGTCGAAGAATATAGAGATGAAAAGAATATTACGACAGGTGAGTTTTTGACTCCGGGTACAATGTATAGAGGATAGAAAGTTATTTTTATGATAAAAAGATTTTTGATAAAGATGATAAAAGTATATCAATCAATTCCTGGTGAATGGCATGCTTCGTGCAAGTATTACCCAACGTGTTCTAATTTTGGAATTGAAGCGCTAGAAAGACATGGTGTTATAAAAGGTGGAATTTTAACTTTTGTTAGACTACTACGATGTAATCCATGGGCAAAAGCTGGATATTATCCTGTACCAGAAAAGTTTACTTTAAAAGTAAAGCATATAAATCAAAACAATGCTAAGGAAGAATTGAGGTTTTAAATTATGATAGATATAGAAAAAGTTTTGGCAGATGGTGTAAAAAAAGGTGCATCAGATGTTCATATAATTGAAGGTTCTAAACCAATTTATAGAATTAATAGATTGCTTGTAGAAGTTGAGGAAGTTCAAGAAGTAAACGAAAAGGATATTTTTGATATTTTTGAATTTTTTATTAATGATAATCCAGGGTTAAGAAACATGTTTCAAACTGAAAAAAAGTTAGATTTGAATTTTCAAATATTAGGTGCGAGATTACGTATTAATATATCTTCTTCAAGTGGAATTCCTACTTTTACAGCAAGAATTATTCAAAATAGCTTGCCTGAATTTAAAAATTTAGGCTTGCCAGATGTTGTTAGAAGAATAGCTTCTTTGCCTCAAGGTTTGATCTTAGTTACAGGTAAGTCAAATTCAGGTAAGTCAACTACATTAAATGCACTTGTAAATGAAATAAATCATACAGAAAACAAGAAAATTCTTACATTAGAAAATCCAATTGAATATGTTCATAAATCAGACAAATCTTTAATAGTACAAAAAGAAGTGGGCGAAGGAAAAGATTGTTTATCTTTTAGCGATGGTGCAATTAATGCTTTGAGAGAAGACTGTGACATAGTAGTAATTGGAGAGATTAGAGATAAAAATACGATTGATGCGGCTCTTGAGTTAGCAGAAGCAGGACATTTAGTTATAGGAACTATGCATACAAGATCTGCTGCAGAAACGATTGATAGAATATTAGGTTTTTATGATTTGGCAGATCAGTTGGTTGTTAAATATATCGTTTCATCTGTTTTGAAAGCGGTAGTAACTCAAAGATTAATTAATGGAAATGATAATGATTTAGTTATGATTCCTGAAATAATGATTGTAGATGATGTTGTATCTGGATTGATTAGAAAAGAAAAATTTAGTAAGTCAGAAATAGAAGATGCAATACAAACAAGAATGGAAAAAGGAAGTATAAGTTTTATAAACTCGTTAGCAAATGCTGTTAGTAAAAAGAAAATATCATTGTATCAAGCTAAAAGACAACTAGATGATTCTGGTTGTGAAAATTTAAAGAGAATTTTAGGTCAAATAAATGAAAGAAAATTAAATTTCTAAAAATAAAAATCTCCCAGCTTTATCTTTTTAGAGATAAGCTGGGAGGTTGATTTTATCCATATTTGTACATGGCATAGCCAAGTCCACCAACTATTAGTACAATGTGTATTGCTCCTTTTGTTATAAGTGAAAGAATAAGATACAGCACAATACATCCAACAACTATAGCTATTTTCTTTTCCATAAGTCATTCCTCCTAAATTAATATTTCTGTTACAGGTAATGAAAATATTACAGAACCGGCTTTTGTTGAAGAACCAGCTTTTTTCATTATAGCCTGCATTATTACATTTCTTTTTTCTTTATCAGTTGCAATAAAAATCATTTCTTTTTCGGCGCCTACCGTAACACCGAAAAACTTTTCTGAATCTCCTGCTCCTGTACCTCTTGCATGAATTACGGTTCCACCAGGTGCTCCTGCTTCTCGAGCAATTTCCATAACATTATCTACATAGCCTCTATTTGTTATAACCATTAAAAGTTCTTTATTGAATTTTGTAGATATATTTTTTTGTGAACTTTCTGGCATGTTTTCTGAAAGATGTTCCATTATTTGTTTCCCTCCTACAGTAGAAATTGGTATGGCAAATGAATATGTGTCTTTATATTTATCTTTGATTTTTTTACACACATCATAAGCCATGTCTATAGTTGAAAAGCTGAAAGTGATGCATTTTTCTTTTTCAGCAATTCCAAGATAATCTAGCATCATATCCGTAGCTGTACCTCTGCCGTATCTACCGAGAGTCATGGGAATATTATTTTTGTTTAGAATACGAATAATTCCTTCACTGTTTTTTCTAGGTGATATATTAATAAGAGTAACTAATTTAAGCAATTTTCCCACTCCCAATCTAATTCTATAATTTCAATGCCCTCTGTTTTCGTAGAATTCTTTTCTAGTCTATGCATTTTAATTTTGTAGATTAATCCACTAATTTGTACTGAAATAAGCGGTATAAGGGCAATCATCGCAACCACACCAAAAGCATCAGTTAATATATTACCTCCTAAAGTTGTACAAAGTCCGATTGAAAAAGGAATTAGGAAAGTTGTTGTTATTGGACCTGTAGCTACACCGCCTGAATCAAATGCTATAGATGTAAAAATCTTAGGTGTAAAAAATGATAGCAAAATAGCAATCATATAACCTGGAATTAGGAAATACATTATTGAAATTCCATTCATAATTCTAATCATTGATAATCCAACAGCAAGGGCCATACTGAGAGAAAGATTAAATTTTACAGCTTTCTCAGGAATTGCACCATCTGTAAGTTCTGATATTTGTTTTATCAATATTATAACTGCAGGTTCGGCGATTACTATGAAATAACCTATAAGCATTCCGATTGGTACAATAAGCCAATTGTTTTCTATAATAGCAATTCCTTTTCCAAGCATATAGCCAGCTGGCAAAAAGCCGACATTTACTCCAACGAGAAAAAGAACTAAACCGACATAAGTATATACCGAACCCAAAAAAATCTTTGTAAATTCTTTTTTGTTTAGTTTAAAAACAAAAAATTGAAAAATTAAGAAAAAAATCAATATTGGTGATGTTGCAAGAGCTACTTCATAAAAATAAGTTGGTAAATTATCTGTGAAATTTTTGAATATCTCAATACTATTTGAAAAAGATTCAATTGTATAAATCGCTGTTGAAGCTGAATCAATATTGTAAAACATTCCTAATAATAATACTGTTAATATTGGCCCTATTGAGCAAAGTGCAACAAGACCAAAACCATCATTTTCATCATTTTTTGAATTTATAATTGAGCTAGCTCCAATTCCAAGTGCAAGAATAAAAGGAACTGTAATTGGACCTGTTGTTACACCGCCAGAATCAAAAGCAACAGCCCAAAAATCACTTGGAACAAAACATGTTAAAGCAAAAATTAACAAATAAAAAACAAATAATAAATAAGAAAGATTTATTTTGAATATAATTCGCAAAAATGCGATTGCTAAAAATATACCGTACACCTATTGATACAGCACCTATTGTTACATAAGAGGGAATCGCGCTTACTTGTGTTGCTAATATTTTTAAATCTGGTTCTGCGATTGTAATTATGGTGCCTAAAATAAAAAGCATGAAAATAATATAAAGAATATTTTTGCTTTTTGCAATATGAGAACCAATTCCTTGACCAATTGCAGACATTGAAATTTCAGCACCTAGAGTAAAAAGCTCCATTCCTAGAATTAGAAGAATTGTACCAACAAAAAATGTAGCAATTGAATCTGCTGGAAGTGGAACCAATGTAAAAGACAAAAGTAAGACGATAAAAGAAATCGGTAAAATAGCGGACAATGCTTCTTTTATCTTAGATTTGATTTTTTCATTCACATTAAATTCTCCTTATCTTTAAGTATAAATATTTCCTAAATAGTATAACATTTTAAAACAATTTCTTGCAATAACAAAAAGTGGTAAAACAAAAAAAGAACCTTAGTAAATCAATTTACTAAGGTTTAATGTGGAGCGGGAAACGGGGCTCAAACCCGCGACCTTCGCCTTGGCAAGGCGACGCTCTATCAACTGAGCTATTCCCGCATGAGTCATACGACATTTAGTATATTACAACATATTTTTTGTTAAGTCAATAATTTTTTGTTTTATTTTTAAATAAAATAAAATTGGAGGCGCCAATCAGATTTGAACTGATGATCAGGCTTTTGCAGAGCCGTGCCTTACCACTTGGCTATGGCGCCAAAAACATGTTGCATCAATTATTATAGTGTATATTAATAAATATGTCAAGAATAAAAAAATATGTTAAAAAATATTACAATTTTCAAATATTTTTTGAGGAGTGTATAGATTACATGGGTGTTAAAAAAATATTACAATACCATTACAAGTATTGAAAGTAGATGATTTTGTGTATAGAATAAAAATATATTATAAAACCTAATAAATGAGGTGTGTTATGAAAAAAATTATTGTTGCTTTAGTTGCAACTTTAACATTAGTAGTTGGTGCGTATGGTGTTTCATATGCAGAGGAGTATAAATATAAATATCCAGATCTTACATGGGTAACATATGATAAAATAGGAAGACCTGTGACTATTGTTCATAATGCTGCAAGAGAAATTGTTCAGGCTACAAATATTGGTGTAATGAATGGTTATCCGGATGGATATTTTAGACCTGATGAACCAATTACAAGGTGTGAATTCATTAAAATGCTTGTGGGACTTGCTACTAATAGAAGTTTTGATTTCGGTAGCACAGATTCAGAATATACACAGTGGTATGGTCCATATGTTACAATTGCAGAAATGCAAGGTGTTATAGACAAAAATCAATATACGGTTGAGGAATTGGAAGAACCAATAACAAGACTTGAAATGATTTTGATGTTGTCAAAAACGCAGATAAGAATGAAAGGTATTCCACAAACACAAATTGGTACATTAAAATATACAGATATTGCCAATTTGACACAAGAGGAAAGAGATTTAATTCTGCATGCTGCTGATTATGATTTGCTTATAGGTATGAAGGATGGTACGGAAACTTTGTTACAACCTAATAAGTATTTAACAAGAGGCGAGGCTGCAGCTGCACTTATGAGAATTTATTAATTCAATAACTGTGGTTATAATGAATAATTATAATATAGCCACGAAAGATGAGAGTTAGTAATAGCTTTGAAGTACGAATGATTTTGAACTACAAAAGATGTATTCTTTAGAAGAACAAATGAATGTTAAGGTACTAAAGATTTGCAAAGTACAAAAGAAATAAAAAGAGACACGATAACTCGTGTCTCTTTTTGATTAGTATAAAATTATTTTGGTAGTACAATTTTTGGATTTTTTGTTGATTTTCTATATATTGTAAGTTTTTTTCCTATTAATTGCACTACATCTGAATCTGTTCTTTTTGCAATTTCATCTGCGATTGAGTGTTTGTCTGCTGGTGTTGAATCTAGTAATGTTATTTTAATAATTTCTCTTACTTCAAGTGCATCAATTAATTGAATTACTTGATTATCATTAACGCCATTTTTTCCTACTTGAAAAATAGGTTCTAAGTTTTGCGCAATGCTTCTTAAATAAGCTCTTTGTTTTGATGTTATCATTTTATCCCTTCTTTTTATTTTTTAGAATTATTTACATAATAATATCAGAAAGAACCTTTTAAATCAAGGTTTTTATTTGATGGTATACTTGAATCATTATATTCATACAATAGTTTAGAATAAATAGTAATGGTATTTAATTGCAATATTTTCGTATTTTATATATAATAATTCTGAAGTAATAGGTCGTTCTAATGTTAATAATCACTGCATTAGGAGGAGTTATGAAAAATATTTTTACTTGCGTTTTTATAATAATTGGTACCATAATTGGAGCTGGTTTTGCTACAGGACAAGAAATTTTAAGTTTCTTTAATCGATTCGGAATTAATGGAATGTTTGGGATTTTTCTTGCGTGCAGTATTATGGGGATTGTTTCAAGTACAATAATTATATTAATTAACAAAAGTGGGATAGATAGCTATAAAGATCTTGTGAAAGAGAACAAAATTATAATTAGGATTATGCAAATTTTTCTTTTTATATGTTTCTGCATAATGATGACTGGTTTGATTACATTTTTTACCCAATTGTTTGGTATTTCGAAAATAATTAGCAAGATTATATCTTTTTTTATTTGCGTGTTTTTACTTTTGAAGAGATTTGATGGAATTGAAAAAATTAATATTGTATTAATTCCACTAATAATTTTAGGGGTTATTATACTTTTGTTTAATGATTACGATTCAGTAGTTTTTAATCTAAAAGGGTCCATAATTCTTCCATCAAGTTTTACAGATAGTTGGATAATTTCAGCAGTTCTTTATGCGAGTTATAATTTAATAATTGTATTTCCTGTTTTAACTAATTTTAGAAAATATACTTTAGAGAAATGGCAGGTAATAACTGTAGGAATATTGTCAGCTTTTTTTCTTGCGGTTATGGGGCTCGTTATATATTTTGTTTGTAATAAATTTTATCCACAAATCTTGATGATAGAAATACCTACATTACAAATTGCTCAATTTTGTGGAAAAAGTATTAGTATTTTTTATAGTGCTATTATAATGTTTGCGATTATAACGACGGCTTTTTCTACAGGTTATAGCTTTTTATGTATGAGGAAAGAGAAAAATTATGTTCGCAATGTGTTTTTGATGTGTACAGCAGCACTTGTTTTTTCAAACATTGGTTTTACAGAACTTATAAATACTTTTTTTCCTTTGTTTGGAATAATAGGCATAGTGCAAATTGTAGTTATTATAATATTTCAGATAAAAAATATTCGTAGCTAGAAAGAAAGGATAATAGATGAAAAAACGACTATATGTATTAATTTTAATAGTGTTTCTTGCTTTTGGCTGTTTTTGGGGCTATAAAAATAGAGATGAGCTGATGATGTATTTTAGTAATCAAGATTGGAAACAAGCTGAAATTACTGGTACAACAACTTTAAGCAATCATTTTGCGATTGACGGTACGTCTTCTAATTTAATTGTGGTAGGCAATAATTATTTGCATGGTTTTTCAAATAATGGAGAAGAAAATTTTGATATGAACGTTTCTCTAAAAAATGCTGTTACATCTGCAACTGGTGATTACTGTATTATTGGAGAAAAAGATGGAACCAAAGTTTATATGATAAATTCTAATGCGAAGATTTGGGAGATGGATATACAAGGGACTTTGTTAGATGTTTCTGTTAATAAAAACGGATACTCAGCAATAATTTATAAACAAGTTGGATATAAATCGCTTATAAGAGTGATGAAGCCAGATGGAACAGAATTATTTACTACATATTTAGCGTCAACATATGCTTTAGATGCTGAAATTTCAAATGATAATAAGACTCTTGCTATTGCAGAAATTAATACAGAAGGAATAAAGGTTGAGTCAATAGTAGAGCTTATAAATATGAGTGATTTAGAAAAGAAAAATAGTACAAAATTTGTTTTAGAAGATGATACATTGATTACTAATATTGAGTATAATTCTAAGAACAAATTATTGATTCAAACAGATAGTGGTATTCAAATTGTTGATAATAATGAATTAAAAGTGCTTATTGATAAATTTGATACTAATACAAAATTTGTAACTATTGAAAATGAAAGTAGTCCGGTTGTAATTAGTAAAATAGAGAACGGATTATTTGATAGTAGTTATATTTTAAAAATTTTTGATTACAAAGAAAATGATGTTACCTATGAGGAGTATCAAATAGACGATTTACCATCTATTCTTGCGAGTAAGGATAATAAGATTGCTATGCTAATAGAAAAAGAACTTATAATAGTAAATTTAAATGGAAAGTTGCTAAAAAAATATGATGTTTCGGGAAATATAAAATCTATAATAATCTTTAATAATGGAAATTCACTGGCTGTTATTTATAGAGATAAAATGGAGTTTATGAAAATATAAGGAGAGATTTTATGGGGATATTAATTGATTTAATTGCTATTGCCTTTTTAGTTGTTTCAGCATTAGTTGCATATTACAGGGGTTTTGTTAAAACTTTTTTCGGTTTCGTTTCTGTAATTTTGGCAATTTTATTTGCATGTTGCTTTTCAAAATCATTGGCTATGCATATAAAAGAGACATCAGAGATGGATGAATGGATAATTAAAAGTATAACAAAAATTGGAAATCAAGGAGAAGGTGTTATAGAAAGTGGAGAAGACGTGGATTCTGTTGAAGATTTGAAAAATAATGATTTTATAGGATTTATTAATGACTTGCCTGAATCTGTGAGTGACGTTTTAGATATTGAAGAAAGTAAAAATATAGCACTTTTGAACATTGCTACCAAGATTTCTGATGTGGTTATAAATATATTTTCGTGGATTATTATATATTTTATTGTTAGAGTAATTGTCGCCGTAATTACAGTTATTTTTGATGGAATAATGAGTATTCCAATTTTAAAGTCAATAAATAATTTAGCCGGTCTTGTAATTGGAATTTTTGTTGGAATTTTTAGGATTTATTTATTCCTTGCTATAATTTATTTTATATCTAATATTACAAATGTTTTGATTTTTGTTAATGTTATTCAGACATCAGGTATAATAAATGCAATGTATAATAATAATTTGATTATTAATTTGATTTTTTAATACAATAGTAAAATAATGGTTTTGTGAAAAAACTGTGAAAAACAGAATAATGATAATTATGTGGAACAAAATAGTATTGTATATAGTCTAATGGTTTGATATTATGTATAAATGTACGTAGATAATAATTATAGATTAAAGAGAGGTAAATATATAAATGAATAAATTAATAGGAGTTGTTAAGGTATTAGTTGTTATGCTAGTTATCCTATCAATGACTGTACTTGGTGGTATTTTGGCAGTTTATTACGAAAATTGGGAAAAGGATATGAGTGAAAATGATTCAAATTTAGCTCAATTTTTAAGTGGAAAGGTTAATGCTAATGAAAAGGAATTGGAACCTAATGTTACTTGCCTTGTAATGGGAAGAAACCAAGCATTAACAGATTTTATTGTGCTTATGCAGTACAATCCAAATACAAGAGAAGTTTCAATGCTGTCAATACCGAGAGATACGTTTGTTGGATCTGCTTCTGTAGATGGAAAAATTAACTCGATTTATGCTAATAAAGGTATAAGTGGGATTAGAGCTAAAGTTGAAGAATTAACAGGTATTGAAGTAAATTATCATGTATTATTTGATGCTAGTATTTTGAAAAAAGTTGTAAATGAATTAGGTGGTGTTACTGTAGATGTACCTATAAATATGGATTATGATGATCCTTATCAGAATCCACCATTACACATTCATTTGAAGAAAGGTACTCAATTACTTTCAGGTTCTCAAGCAGAACAATTTGTTAGATTTAGGAAAAATAACAATGGAACGGGTTATCCTAATGGTGATATCGGGAGAATTGATGCGCAACAAAGATTTATAAAAGCATTAATAAGTGAACTTTTAAAAGGTGAAAATATTGGTAAGGTGAAAAATTTAGCTCAAATTGTTATAAATGGTACTAAGACTGATGTTTCAATGGATGTTGTTGAAGAATATTTGGGTGATTTGGTCACTTTCAAAATGGATAGAATGAGGATGGAAACTCTTCCAGGTTTGGGACAATATAAGTCATATAATGGATTAACAAGATCTTATTATATTCATGATGAAGAGGCTAGTAAAATTTTAATTGATGAACTTTTCAATAAATCGATTAACGAGGTAAGTGCGAATTCGGGTGACATTTTGACAGATACTGTTCCTGTTGACAAGGATATTGCGGAAGAAGTTTTCTCATCTGAACTTGAGACGGAAGATGGTAATAGCGGCGAAATAAAGATTGAACTTTTGATTGCAAAAGCGAAGAATGCCAGAGTAAATGAACTTGCAGAAATACTTGCCGATAATAATTGTAATGTTGTTAAACTTGGAAATTATCAAACGGTTCAAGTTGAGCCATCTAGGATTATAACATATGATCAAAATACTGATGAAGAGCTTGAGTTTTTAAAGGAAATTTCTGGTATCAAGAAAGTAGAAGAAAGTGACGAAAAGTCAAATGTTAAATTTACGATTATAATTGGTGCTAATTATTAAATGTAATTTAATATATAAAATAAAAATGAGATGTGAAAAGATATGTCACATCTCATTTTCATTTTCTTTCCAGAATGCTTGAATGCTTTACTTTTGAAAAAAAATATAGTATACTCTTTGGGTACTTTAAAAAGGCGAAAGAAGGGTTACATATGGATTACAAATTTACAGAAATTGAGAAAAAATGGCAAGATATATGGGAGAAGGAACATGCTTTTAAAGCAACTAATGATTTTACAAAGCCTAAATTTTATGGATTGATTGAGTTTCCTTATCCTTCAGGAAATGGCTTGCATGTTGGTCATCCAAAGAGTAATACTGCTATAGATATAATCAGCAGAAAAAGAAGAATGGAAGGTTATAATGTTCTTTATCCTATGGGATGGGATGCTTTTGGTCTTCCAACAGAAAACTTTGCTATAAAGAATAAAATTCATCCAGCTATTGTTACTAAACAAAATGTTGACAGATTTAGAGAACAACTTAAGAAAATTGGTTTTTCTTTTGATTGGGATAGAGAAGTTGATACTACGGATCCAAAATATTATAGATGGACACAATGGATTTTCCTTCAATTGTACAAAAAAGGTTTGGCTTACAAAGCTGAAATTCCAATAAATTTTTGTACAAGTTGTAAAGTTGGTCTTGCAAACGAAGAGGTTGTTAATGGAGCTTGCGAGAGATGTGGAGGAGAAGTTGTTCAAAAAGTTAAGAGTCAATGGATGCTTAAAATAACTGAGTATGCTGAAAGACTTTATGATGATTTGGACGAAACTGATTTTATTGAGAAAGTTAAGATTCAACAACGTAACTGGATTGGTAAATCTAAAGGGGCTGAAGTTAAATTTAAAATTACTGGTACTGATGAAGAATTAGTTGTATTTACAACTCGTGCTGATACTTTATTTGGTGCTACATACATGGTTCTATCTCCAGAGCATAAAGTTTTAGATTCCTTGAACATTGAAAATAGAGATGAAGTTAAAGCTTATCAAGCTGAAGCAGCAAAAAAGAGTGAATTTGAAAGAACTGAAATGAATAAAGATAAGACAGGTGTTATGCTTAAAGGTGTTACAGCTACAAATCCTGTTAATGGTAAAGAAATTCCAATATGGATTTCTGACTATGTTCTTGCTTCTTATGGAACTGGTGCCATTATGGCGGTTCCTGCACATGATGATAGAGACTGGGCTTTTGCTAAGAAATTTAATATGCCTATTATCCAAGTTATCACAGGTGAAGGTGATGTTAATGAAAAAGCAAATGTCGATGTTGAAACAGGAACAATGATGAATTCTGGTTTCCTAGATGGTCTTGAAGTTAAAGATGCTATTCAAAAGATGATAGCTTATCTTGAAGAGAATAATTTAGGAAAAGCTAAAACAAACTTTAAACTTCGTGACTGGGTATTTTCAAGACAAAGATATTGGGGAGAGCCAATTCCAATGGTTCATTGTGAGAAATGTGGTTGGGTTCCACTTCCAGAGGAATCATTACCACTTGAACTTCCATATGCTGAAAGCTATGAACCAACTGATAATGGTGAATCACCACTTGCAAATCTTACAGATTGGGTAAATACAACTTGTCCACATTGTGGTGCTCCTGCAAAAAGAGAAACTGACACAATGCCAAACTGGGCTGGTTCATCGTGGTACTTTATTAGATATATTGATCCACATAACGATAAAGAAATTGCTGATAAAGAATTATTAAAATATTGGATGCCAATCGATTGGTATAACGGTGGTATGGAGCATACAACACTTCACTTGTTGTATTCAAGATTCTGGCATAAATTCTTATATGATATCGGAGTTGTTCCAACTAAAGAACCATATCAAAAAAGAACATCTCATGGTATGATTCTTGGAAGCAATGGCGAAAAGATGTCTAAATCTAGAGGAAATGTTATTAATCCAGATGATATGATTGACAGATATGGAGCAGATACATTAAGAATGTATGAAATGTTCATGGGTGCGTTCGATCAAGCTGCGCCATGGTCTGAGCAAAGTGTAAAAGGATGCTTTAGATTCTTAGAAAAAGTATACAATTTAATGGACATTTTAGTTGATGGTGATGCATATTCAGCAGAACTTGAAACATCAATGCATAAGACAATTAAGAAAGTTTCAAACGATTATGAGAAGATGAAATTTAATACAGCTATTGCTAGTTTAATGGAATTAATAAATGAAATAAATAAGAAAGGCGAGATTAATAAAGCTGAGCTTAAAACATTTATTACATTATTAAACCCTGTAGCTCCACATATAACTGAGGAGATGTGGGAAAAAGCTGGTTTTGAAGGAAGAT
The DNA here is from genome assembly GCA_949283575.1 of uncultured Eubacteriales bacterium. GTDB lineage: Bacteria > Bacillota > Clostridia > TANB77 > UBA1234 > UBA1234. Next base: position 96,550 of record CASDSU010000028.1, on the reverse strand, counting down.
TATATCAAACAACATGGCCAGAATTTGATGAAGCTAAAACAGTAGATTCAACACTTGAAATTCCAGTTCAAATCAATGGTAAACTTAGAGCAGTTGTAAATGTTGCTAAAGGTGCAACAGCAGAAGATGTTGAAAAAGTTGCATTTGAGAATGAAGAAATTGTAAAATTCACAGAAGGTAAAGAAATTGTGAAGAAAATATATGTACCAGAAAGAATATATACAATAGTTGTTAAATAATGAAATAAAAGAGGACAAGATAACTTCAAGGTTATCTTGTCCTTTTTAGTATGTTAATCGTCTGTTCTTGCCAATAGTGTTATTTCTAAATCTTTTTCGATTGTTTCTTTGTTTTCCTTTACTGTTTCTATAAATAATGTTGCAAGCTCTGGATCAAATTGTGCGCCTTTGCATCTGTCGATTTCTTCTAATGCTTTGAATAGTGTGAAACGTGGTCGATAGCTTCTATCTGATGTCATGGCGTCGAACGAATCCGCGATTGCAACGATTCTTGCGTGTAGTGGAATGTTTTCACCAGACAAGCTTCCAGGATATCCGCGTCCATCAAATCTTTCATGATGGTGTTTGACAATTGGTATTATTTTGTTAAATATTGTTGCTGGATTAAGAATATGTGCACCGATTGTTGGGTGATTCTTTATATCATCATATTCTTCGTCTGTTAGTTTTGAAGTTTTTTGAAGTATTGCATCTGGAATTCCTATTTTTCCTATATCATGGAATAGAGCTCCATCTCGAATAATTTCTATTTCTTCATCAGAAAGTCCAAGTTTTTTTGCTAGCATAACTGAATAATATGAGACTCTGTCTGAATGGTTTTTTGTGTAAGAATCTTTAGCATCAACCGCTAAACGAAGAGATTCCATGGTTCCACGGTATGCATTTTTCAATTCAACATAAGCGGCTTCGAGTTTTTCGTTTATTTCTTTTATAACTCTCATTTGTGAAACTGATTTTAAACCAGATTCAACAAGTAAAATTATTTGATCAAATTTATCACTTTTCTCACAGTAGCCTTGAATGTCTAATCGTTTAATAGTTTCAAGTGGTGGAGCCAAATCTTTATGACCTGTAAGTAATAATATGTATAATTCTTTGTTGAATTTTCTAATTTCTTCAACAACTTTATCACCATGAATTGGCATCATTAAAAAGTCTAGAATCATTAAATCAAAATGTTCTTTCTTAACTAATTCAATAGCTTCAAGCGGATCTGTAACTCCGTACGAAATGGTATTGATTTAAAAATATAGCAAGTGAATCGATGATACCTTGTTCATCATCAACAACTAAAATTTTAAAGTCTGATTTTTGAATAATATCTTTTAATCTCATTATTAGTCCTCCTTATGCAAAGGTATTGTAATCATAAATGTTGTTCCAATATTTAATTCAGATGAAAATTCTATATTACCACCGAACTTTCCTTTGATGGTTGAGTAAGACATGTATAGACCAAGACCAGTTCCATTTTTTCCTTTAGTAGTAATCATTTCCTTAAATAATTTATTTTTTATTTCATCACTCATTCCGCATCCATTGTCTTTAATGCTAATATAAACATTTGAATCATCTGCTGAAATGTTTAAATAAACTTTTTCATTTGGTTTTCCGTTATAAGCTTGTATAGAATTTGAAATTAAATTTATAATAACTTGAATTAAATTATTAATATCTCCGTGAAGTAGTAGTGTTGGTTCGCAAGTGATTTTTGTTTCAAGCGTTAGTAGTGCTTTTTTTATTTCATGTTTAACTAAAATATTTACTTTTTTAGCTAAGTCATAAACAGAAAACTCTGCATATGCTGAAGTAGCAAGCTGCGATGCTTGACCTTTAACTGCTGTAATAATGTCTGACATGTAAGCCGTATGTGTTTTTATTTTTGTAATCCAATCAAGCATATCTTTAGCAATTCCACGATGATCGTCTGAATTTACTTGTGGATTATCAACTGATGCAATATATTCGCCAACAAGTTCTGTTAAGCCTTCTGCAGCACCTGAGATTGACATTATAGGAGTTTTTAAGTTATGAGCAATACCTCCAATCATTTGACCAAGCGAAGCAAGACGTTCTTGTTCAAGTAGAGTTTGTTGGTTGTTTTCTATTTGACTAATATATTGTGATGTTAAATCTTGAAGATTATTGAATGCAACTATCAAATCACCAATTTCATCATTTGATGTGACTGGAAGTTTTTCGTTCAATGCATCCTTTTTCTTTGTAGCCATATCTTGCATGTTCTCAGAAATATTAGAAAGTTCACTTGTGATTGAGCGCGAGAAAAAGAAGATAGAAAAACCACAATATATAAGTATAATTACCATATTTGATAATGTCGTTCCTAGTAGATGACTGGATAAATCGTATTTAACAATTATTTTAACTGATTGTCCACCAATTGTTATAGGAATTACTACACCTTGAATTTCTGTGCCGTAATAATCATAAACAATGTTATCATTTTCACTAGATAACTCTAATGCATATTTTATAAAGAAATCAGAAACTTCAGAATTATTAAAATTTATAAATTCATTTTTTTCATCTATTAAGAAAACAGCGTCTTTAGCAGAAACAAGTTCCATATCATTGATAAGTTTTTTTAACTCTTCAATATTCTTTGGATTTGCATTTTCAATAATTGAATTAACCTCTAAAGTATAATGTTGTTTCAAAATGTTTGATTTTTCTTGCATATTACTAGAGTAGAGTAGTAGAAATGTGTAAATGACTGAAACTAGTAATAGTGAAGAAATTTGCATTACAGATGTAGCTGTAAGTGAAAAGTTTGACTGATTAAGTTTTGTTGTGTTTCCTAAGTAAGAAAGTGCTAATTTAAAAACATTTTTGAAAAATATATACACAACGGATGCGGATAATACGGAAATTGTGGTTATAACCATAATAACCTTTACATCTGCAAATGATGTGAAACCTAATAAAATAAATGCTAGAGATAATGCAATCGTTGGTGCTAATGCAATAAACAAAAACAGTGATTGTGGTAGTGTCATACATTTTAAAATAATTTTATTAAGTTTCTTTTTTGATTCAGGTGTATCACTTGAAACTATTGAATCCTTGACTTTATCTAAATTTTTAAAATCCTTAGTTTGTACAATAATAAAGATAAGACCGAGTAAGCTAAGTACCAGAAAGATGATGAAGTATTGCATAAAGTAGGTAAGCCCGCCAGAAACTTCAAGGTCAAATTTAGAGTTAATAGTACCAGGACCATAGTTTAAGAAAATTGGTAAAAAGTAATACGTAAGTAACACACCTAGTAGGATTGTGAACTCAAATATAGAGCACACTGTTAAACGTAAATGCTTATTTATCCAATTTGAAACTTTCTTCGTTTTGTGAATTTTCTTCATTTGTTTTATCCTCCAAAATATTTTTAATGAATAAATCTAAATATTCTTTTGAAATCATAGGCCATTTGAAATTGTTATGCCTTAAATATTCTCTTGTCAAAAGATCGTTTATTGTAATGCTAGTATCATAATTCAATTTTGTAGAATTGTTTAAGTCTGTGATGAAATTTTGTAGGTAATTTGCATTATCGTCTTTTTGTATAAACTTTGTAAATTCTTTTTCAGAAATAAAATCTATTTTTAAATTATATTTATTTAAAATTGGTAGTAAATCTTTAATTGTAATGATATTTGGATTTAGTAAATGGAAAACTTTATTTTTATAGCTTATAAGTTTTACAATTGCTTCAGAACATGAATCAATTGGTGTAAATTCAAGAAACTGGTTAGATAGATTTCTTGGTAATTTTCCCATTTTGATAAATCCATAAATTCTTTTAAAATAAGCATTATCAAATTTATTTATTTGGAACTTACCGTCTGAAGCACGTTGCATCAAGTTCCCAACTCTGAAAATATTAACATTTAACCCTTCGTTCATGGCTTTAAACATTTCGTTTTCAGCTTCGAATTTTGTCCTAACATAAACATTGTCTTTGTAATTTTGACCTATGTAAAAATCATTTTCTGTATAATCATAGATTATATCATTTTTTACTAGAAAATTACCAGATACAGATGTAGTTGAAATATGATTTATAGATGCATTGGCTTCTCTTGCGAAATTTATAACACCGATTGCAGACATTACATTAGAGTTATAAAAAAGGTTATAATCTCCAAAATGTTTAACCAGTGAGGCTGAATTAATTATCGTATCTATTTTTGAAACCAATTGTTTGTATAAATCAACTTTAATTCCAAGTTTTTCTCTAACTAAGTCTCCTTCAATAGGAATTATTCTAGTACCGATTAAAAGATCATATTTTTCACCAAAATAAAAATGTAAGATTTCTTTAAGTCTTTCCTCGTTTGATTTATTAGGTTTACTTCTACTTAAACAATATACAGTAATATTATCAAATTTATTTAAAAGTTCTGCTAATATATGAGAACCTAAAAAACCAGTAACACCAGTGAGTAAAATATTCTTAGGTAAATTTCCTTTTTCATTTATCTCATCTAGTCCATATTTGACAGGTGATGATATTTCAATATCATTTTTTATTTCTTTTTGCTTATCAGAAGATAGAAAATCTGAAATTGAGCGAATTGTTGGATTTTCAAATAATACTTGTGATTTTACATTTATATTATTTTTATAAAGTACTGATTGGATTGAAATTATTGCAAGAGAGTCTCCGCCAATTTCAAAAATATTATCATCAATGCTTATATTTTCTTGTTTTAAAACGGTTTTCCAAGCTTCTAAAATTGTGGAATCAAGCTTGTTTCTAGGAGCAACAATTACAGTATTTCTTTCCATGAATTCCATTTTTTCTAACGCTTTTCTATCAACTTTTCCGTTTGGTGTTGAAGGAAATTTTGCAATTAAATTAAAGTCTTTTGGTAACATATAATGTGGTAAAAATTTCTTCAAATTTTGTTTTAAATCTGCAATATCAATTTCTTTTTTTGTTTCTATGTAGGCAACAAGAGTGGATTTTAATGCAGAGCGTTTTAATAAAACAACTACATTTGGATTTTTTAAGTACGTTGAAATTGAAGATTCGATTTCTCCAAGGTTGATTCTGTATCCATTATATTTAACTTGATAATCAGTACGCTCATGGAATGTCATAAGTCCATTTTCGTTTATAGAAACGACATCACCAGTTTTGTACATCAATGATTTTTCTTCAAAAGGATTTTTTATAAATCTTGTTTCAGTCAAGTCATCTCTACCAATATATCCTTTAGCAAGACCAGATCCGCTAACATACAATTCACCTTTTGTATTATAAGGCTGCAATTTTAAGTTCTCGTTTAAAATATAGCATTTACAATTGTTTATAGGTTTTCCAATATATACGCGTTCATCGTTTTTATTAAATTTATAATAACTTGTGCATACACTGTTTTCAGTTGGTCCATATTCATTCACAAGTTCAACTTCAGGAAGCAATTCAAAATGTTTCTTTACAAGTTCAATTGAAAAACCTTCGCCAGCGACGGTAATTGCTTTAAAATGTTTTAATTCTTCTGGTATTTCATTTAGCAAAACATTGTAAAAACTAGGAACAACGAGCATATGATTTGTTTTATATTTTTTAATTAACGATTCTATTAAAGGTAAATCGAAATTTGAGTTACTTTGCTTTATTAGTACCAATTTTGCGCCTGAAATTAGTGGCGTAAAAATATCTTCAACTGAACTGTCAAATGCGAATGAAGGAATTTGAAGTACGCACATATTTGTGTCAAATTTGTATGCTTCTTTTCTCCAAAGTAAGGTGTTTACAATACTTGAATGTTTAATTATTACACCTTTTGGTTTTCCTGTTGACCCTGAGGTATAAATTGCATACGCGATATCGTCAGGTTCATTTATATTATCGAAAATAATACTAGTTTTTAATTTAGAGTTATTAACGATAATTGTTTTATAAGAATTGTTAGTATATTCAAGTTTTTCCGCTTTTAGAAGTAACTTACAATCGCTATCACTAAGCATGAAATCAATTCTGTCATTTGGATAATCAGGATTTATTGGAACATAAGCTCCACCTGCTTTCAAAACTGCAAGTATTGATATAATCATCTCTAAAGAACGATTAAAAAGTACACCAACATAAGTATTTCTTGTGATACCATTCTTAATAAGTTCTTCTGCAAGATAGTTACTTTTTTCGTCTAATTCTTTATATGTTAGCATCTCATTATCAAAAATTACAGCTATGTTATTTGGTGTTTTATTTGCAACATCTGATACTAATGTTGCTATTGTACTCTTTTTATTATATGGAGCAGAGGTGTTATTAAAACTGTTTAATAACATATGCTTTTCATTTTCTGTAACGATGTCGATATCTTTTAATAACATATTTGAATTTTGCATCATTTGATTTGCAATATTCATAATTCTTTCATGCATTTCTAAAATTATTTTTTCTGTAAATACAGAAGTAAGATAATCATAATCGATATCTAAAGTATTATTACTATCAATATCTGAAATATTTATAACTATTGATTCAACTTGATGATTTGTATAGATCCATTTTGACTCAGAAGCAAAACTTAGTGATTTAAGGTCTGCACGAGCGTTTTGATATGAAAATAAAATATCATACAAATTATTAGTACGTCCAAACTTAGCGGTATAATACTTCTGAAGCTCAGCATAAGGATATTTTTGATGACGAAGTGCACCAAGTTGAGCAATTGAAATTTCTTTTATATATTCATAAACTGTTTGTTCGCTATTTATGTTTTGTTTAAATGGTAATGTTGAAATAAACATACCCATAGAATTTTTTTCTGCAAAATTTGTTCTATTTAAGAATGGTGTTCCAATAATAATTTCACTTGAATTTGTTATGCGTGAAAAATATATTGATACAGCGGCAAAGAAAAATGAAAAAGGAGAAATTTTATTTTCTTTACAGTATGTAACTAAATTTTGTGGAATTTGTAGTGATTTACGTGCAGATGCCGTATTGAAAATATTGGCATTATTTTTAAAACTTAGTATTTCAGAATTTGTACTAAATTTTTCTTGCCAATATAATTTATCTTTTTTGAATTTTTCGGAAATTAAGTAATTTTCTTCAGAATTGATAAAATCTTTATAAGATGAATTTCTAAGTTTTGTAATTGCTCCTTCTTGAATAAGTTGGTCATATGCCTTTAAAGTTTCTTCTAAAATAAGCGACAAAGACCAAGCGTCGCCAATCAAGTGATGTAAAACACACGCAAAACCACTATGACCTGACATGTTTTCAAACATCAAAAATTTAATAGGAGTATTACCATAAATGTCAAAGGTGACAGCTTTAAGGTAATCTTCTAATTCTTCAATATCATCAATAATCATTTTTTCAACATCAAAAGGAGTGTAGTTTTCAAAGTATTGACAGGTCTTGTCACCAGTCTTTATAAAACGAACACGATGTGCATCGTGATTTTTAACAGTATAATTTATTGCTTGTTCAAGCACAGCAAAATCAACGTCTGACTTAATATATGCCCACGCTGGGATTATAAAAATATGGGGATTTCCAAAAAATTGTTCAGACATTAATATTGATTTTTGAGGATTTGTTAAATCAAAAAAGAATTTTTCTTGCAGTTGCTTCATAATATTTCCTTCCTTACTAAAAACTTGCTTTTGCTTAAAATATCAGGCTTTTACATACTTAAGATAATATATCAAAAATTGTCAAAAAACAAGGAGAAAATTGAATGAGGGAAATCGCCGAGGTGCATAAAAAAAATTTTCTTGGAAATAATTAGAATAAGAGGTGGAGAAAGTGTACATTTATTCTTACAATGATAATAAAAAGGAGAAGAAATCGAATACATTTCTTGTGGTAGTTTTGACAATTTTGGCTACAGTGGTGATTATTCAAAACATAATTATTTTGATGAATAATGAAAGAGACGGGTATGCTGTGCAAAGATTAAGTACATCACAGGGATATAATTCTATTTATCAAGGGTCTAACAGGAATTATTCTGAAAATGATTTGTCGTATGTTATTGAAGAAGTGAAAAAAGCGGTTGTTGGTATTAGTTTTTTAAAACCAGATGTTGAAGATATATTGCAATTAGGAACTGCTGAAAAATGGGGGCTTGGCAGTGGAATTATTGTTAGTAAAGATGGATATATTTTGACGAATCAGCATATTGCTCAAAATGTTGGAACCAAAGTTTCAGTTACTTTACATGATGGAAGAAGTTCTGAGGGAAGAATTGTTTGGAATGAAAAGAATATTGATTTAGCAATTATAAAAATTGAAGAAAAGAATTTACCTGTTGCAGACTTAGGGAATTCATCTGGAATTTTTGTCGGAGATGATGTGATTGCTATTGGAAATCCATTGGGGATTGAATTTCAAGGAACAACAACAAAAGGGATAATTAGTGGTTTGAATAGGACTTTTATGTTTGAAGAAAATGGTGAAAAGTTTTTTATGGAATCACTTATTCAAACTGATGCTAGCATAAATCCTGGAAATAGTGGAGGACCGCTTATTGATACCAATGGTAATGTTATCGGAATAAACACAGTAAAACTAGTTGAGGCTGAAGGAATTGGATTTGCTATTCCTATAAATGTTGTAAAACCCGTAATTGAAAGTTTCGAGAAAAATGAAAAATTTGAAGAAGCTGTTTTAGGAATTTATGCATATGATAGTTCTGTAACACCGTATATGGGTTCAAATCTCTTACTAGAAAGTGGAATTTATGTTTCTCAAATTGATAAGTATGGGCCGAGTGGCAAGACAGAACTAAAAGTGGGGGATATAATTATTTCAATAGATGGTATCGAGATTGATGAAATGATAGAACTTCGAGAATATATTTATTCTAAAAAGCCGGGAGATGAGGTAAAATTAAAGACACAAAGTGGTGTAGAAATAACGGTAGCATTAGGAAAAAAGTAAAAAATTTCTGGACAAAAGCCTTGTTCCTCTGTCCAGAAATTTTTATTTACATTATGCGAGTTGAACATAAATCCTGCGGTCTGAATATGCCGTAGCAATGACTACAATCTCGCCGTGTCTTGCAACATAAACATCCCAAGGATAGTTAGAATAATCGTTGTTTGGAACTTTTGCAACATCCTCCTCTTTAATCAAAATAGTGCCTTGAAACGGTTCATGCATTGCTGCAAGTACTTTGTCAATACTTACTGACATTTCGGTAATCCCTCCTAAAAAAATAGTACTTGTTGTATGATCGTGATGTTTAAGGAAATATAAATATAATCATACATAATTATAATATCAATTTATGAATAATATGTAAATAAAAAATTTTTTGGTCTTAAGTGACGTTTCCAAAGTGCAAAAAAGTATTGAATATGTATTAAAACAGTGATAAAATGTAATCGATAAAAAAATATCGAAGTAAAGAAGGTGATGTTGAAAGTGTGTGTGTCGTTAGCAACTTTGGAGAGAATGCCACAATATTTACGAATTTTGAAACGAATGAAAAAAGAAGGTATTACAAATGTTTCTTCTACTGTAATTGCGAATGAGCTTAGTTTAAATTCGATTCAGGTGAGAAAAGATTTAGCTTTAATTAGTAAAAGTGATGGGAAACCAGGAATTGGTTTTGAACTGGATGAGATTATTAATGATATTGAAGAGTTTTTAGGATTAAATAATTCGAAAAACGTTATAATTGTTGGTGCAGGAAGACTTGGACAAGCTTTGCTAAATTATAATGAATTTGAAAATGAAGTAAATATTGTTATGGCATTTGACAACGATGAAGAAAAATGTAATGGTACTAATATTTTTCATGTGAAGAAAATGAAAAATTTGGTTAAAAGAATGAACATTCACATTGGAATTTTGACTGTACCAAAGGAGGTGGCGCAAGAGGTTTGCGACATGATGATTGATTCACGGAATAAAGGCAATATGGAATTTTGCACCTACGAATTTGAAAGTGCCTAAAGATGTTATTGTAAAAAACGAAGATTTATCAGCATCATTATTAATATTAACAAAGAAATTAAGTGAAGGAGAATAAAATGGTTATAAATGTATGTGTTGGCAGTTCGTGTCATTTAAAAGGATCTTATGATGTTATTCAAACATTAAAGAAAATTATAGAAGAAAAAAATTTAGGAGATAAAGTTGAGCTTAAAGCAAGTTTTTGTTTAGGTAATTGTTCAAATGGTGTTTCGATGAAAGTAGATAATGAACCACTTGATAATGTTACACCAGAAAATATTGAACAAATTTTTAATGAACAATTAATGTCTAGAATATAAGGAGTTTAAATATGGCAAATTTTTTAGAATTTAAAGAAGCGAAATGTAAAAATTGTTATAAATGTCTTAAAAGCTGTCCTGTAAAAGCTATTAAGATTGAAGAAAATCAAGCAAAGATAATTGAGGATAGATGTATTTTATGCGGAAATTGTACACTTGTATGTCCACAAAATGCAAAAAGCGTACATAGTGAACTTAATAATGTTGAGAATTTGTTAAAAAACAATAAGGTTATTGCTACAATTGCTCCATCGTTTATTTCAAGTTTTGAAATAAAGTCTTTTGAATCTTTAAGAAAAGCGTTAATGAAATGTGGTTTTTATTCAGCTGAAGAAACCGCAAGAGGAGCAAGTATTGTTGTTGATGAATATGAAAAAATATTGAAAACTAAAAAATATAAAAACTTTATTACATCTTGTTGTCCAGCAATTAATAGAATGATTAGTTTATATTATCCTGATGCGCTTGAATATTTAGCACCGGTTGATTCGCCTGTAATTGCTCATGCTAAGGTTATAAAGAAAGAAAATCCAGATGCGAAAGTTGTTTTTGTTGGACCATGTATAGCCAAGAAAAGAGAGTGTTATGAATCAGGATTGGTTGATGGAGTTCTAACGTTTGAAGAACTTGTGGAACTTTTAACCAAGAATAATATTACATTAGAAAATGAAGATGAGGTTTTACCTGATGAAATTGGATGGAATAAAGCAAGATTTTTCCCAATTAGTAGAGGTGTTATCAAATCATTTAATGAACTTGCAGATGGATATGAGTATATAGCTGTTGATGGTGTAGAAAATTCACAAAAAGCTCTAGCTGAAATCGGAAAAATGGAGAATGTTTTTCTTGAAATAAATGCATGTCAAGGTTCTTGTGTAGGTGGACCTTGTGCATTAAATAAAGATAATAGTGCAATTTTTTCAAATACAAAAATTCGTAAATATGTAAGCAATAATGATGGTGTAATAAAACTTGAAAGAATATCAGATGTTGAAGCAGATATTAATTTGTCGCATGTTCACGAGAATCTTACATATGAAGAAAAAGAGCCTACTGAAGAAGAAATCAAAGAAGTTCTTAATAAAATGGGAAAATTCACTGAGGATGACGAATTAAATTGCGGAGCTTGTGGATATAACACTTGTAGACAAAAAGCTTGGGCTGTCATAAATGGTTATGCTGATGCAGAAATGTGTCTTCCATATATGAGAGATCGTGCGGAGAATATGTCTTATGAGATTATCAGAAATAGTCCTAATGGAATTATTGTGGTTGATGATCAATATAGAATTATTGACATTAACGCAAAGGCTAAAATGCTTATAGGACTAAATAATTTTAAACCTAAAGAAGTTAGCGTACTTGAGCTTTTAGATGAAAGTGAAGATTTTGTTATTGCTCTTACAGAAAACAAAAATATTATGAGAAAGCAAATAAAAATTTCAAGAACAAATTCGTATGTGGAATTGTCAATAAATCATATAAAAAATCATAATATGATGTTTGCAATAATGAAAGATATTACTGAAAAAGTTAATTATGATGATGAAATTAACAAATTAAAACTAGAAACATTAGCTATGGCTGATGATGTTATCAAAAAGCAAATGAGAGTAGCTCATGAAATTGCCTCTCTTTTGGGTGAAACAACTGCTGAAACTAAAATAGCACTTGTTAACTTAAAGAAAACTTTAAAAGATGATGAAAAAAAGGGTGATGAATAATGAGTCTATTTTTAGAGTATGGATATACTTCGTTCAATAAATATGGTGAAGAACTTTGTGGCGACATGGTTTCTGTAGTAAATAGAAATGGATATACAACACTTGTATTAGCAGATGGTCTTGGAAGTGGAGTTAAAGCTAATATTTTATCCACACTTACATCAAAAATATTAAGTACAATGGTTTCAAACTATATTCCTATGGAAGAATGTATAGAAACAATTGTTGAAACCCTTCCGGTTTGTAAAGAAAGAGGAGTTGCATATTCAACATTTTCTGTAATTCATCTTAATAATAATGGATTTGGATATATGTTCGAATTTGATAATCCGCAATGCATATTTTTTAGAGATTGCGAGCCACAAGAATTACAAAGAGAAGAAATGAATATTCTTGGAAAGAAAATTTATAAAAGTGATTTGCGACTTAAAAATCAAGATGTGATAATGGTTATGTCTGATGGTGTTCCACATGCCGGTATTGGAAAAGTTTTAAATCTTGGTTGGCAAAGAGAAGATATTGTTGAGTATATGAAAAACAATATAGATCCACACATGTCGGCTCACTGTTTAGCGAATATTCTTGCAAGTGCGAGTGAAGCACTTTATATGGGGGAGCCAGGTGATGATACTACAGTTGCTGCAATTAAGATAAGAGAAGAACAAGCTGTAAATATAATGATTGGACCTCCAGCGAAAAGAGAAGATGCGAAAGAATATGTAGAAGATTTTCTTTCAAAGGATGGAATTAGAATTGTATGTGGCGGAACAACATCACAAATTGTTGCGGAATATTTAGGAGAAACAGTAGAAACTGATTTAAACTACATAGATAATGAATTACCTCCGATTGGATATATAAAAGGAATTGATTTAACAACAGAAGGAGTAATTACACTTAGAAAGCTAATTGAACTTTCTGAAACATATATTAGAACAGATTCCAATATACCAAAACAATTTTTAAGAAAAGATGGTGCATCACGACTTGCAAATTTCCTACTTGAAGAAGCAACTGAAGTAAATTTCTTTGTAGGGCAAGCTGTTAATGAAGCACATAAAGGGCTTCCAATAGATAGTACACTGAAATTTAAATTAGTAGAAAAACTTTCTAACAATTTAGCTTCACTAGGAAAAAAAGTTGAAACGAAATACTATTAGGAAAGGAAAGTTGCAGATGATAAAATTTGATACATATGTACAAAAATTAAAATATAGCGTTTTAAAAGAAGTCATCAAAAAAGCATATGATGATGATTTACAAAATACATATAGAGATATTCCGAAAATAATTTCACCAGGACCTAAACCTTTAGCACGTTGTTGTGTTTATAAAGAAAGAGCAATTATTGAAGAAAGAATAACTCTAGCAATGGGAGGAAATAAAGATAATCCTAATTCTGTTGAAGTTATTGATATTGCTTGTGACGAATGTCCTGCAGAAGGGGTTATGGTTACACCTGCTTGTAGAGGATGCATTGTTCATAGATGTGTAGATTCTTGTCCGAGAGGGGCTATAACAATTGTTAATCATCAGGCGACAATTGATAAAGAAAAATGTGTTGAATGTGGAAAGTGTACAGAAGCTTGTCCGTATTCTGCACTTATCATGCAAAAAAGACCTTGTATTAAAAGTTGTAAAGTAAATGCAATTACAATTGATGAAGAGAAAAAAGCTAAAATTGATAATGATAAATGTATCTCATGTGGAGCGTGTGTTTATCAATGTCCTTTTGGAGCTATTTCGGATAAATCAATGGTTCTAGATGTCGTGGATATTTTAAGAAAATCTGAAAATAATACTAAATATAATGTTTATGCAGTTATTGCTCCATCAATTGTTGGACAATTTGACAATATAAAACCTGAGCAAATTGTTACTGGAATTATGAAACTTGGATTCCATCAAGTTGTAGAAGCTGCGCTTGGTGCTGATATTGCGCTTCATCATGAAGCTGGAGAACTTAAAGAAAAAGGAGTTCTAACAACATCTTGCTGTCCTTCTTTCGTTATGTTTGTTGAGAAAAACTTTCCAGAGCTTTTAAAATATGTTTCTAGTGCGGTTTCTCCAATGGTTATAACAGGAGAACTTATAAAAAAATCAGATCCTGATGCAAAAGTAATTTTTATTGGTCCTTGTACAAGTAAGAAAAGGGAATATAGATTGGAAAAAACAAAAGGTGCAATTGATTGTGTAATTTCTTTTGAAGAATTACAAGCGTTTTTTGATGCAAGAGGAATTGATATGGAAACTTTAGAAGATACTGTATTAAATAATGCATCATTTTATGGAAGAATATTTGCTAAATCAGGCGGTATCACAGAAGGTATTAAAAAAGCAGCAAAAGAATATTATGATTTTGATGATGTGAGACCTGTTGCTATGAGTGGTATAGATCAATGTAGAATGAATTTGTTAAAACTAAAAATGGGAAAAGCTGCTGAAAACTTTTTTGAAGGAATGGCTTGCGATGGCGGATGCTTAAACGGTGCACTTTGTATACATCATGGACCAAAGAATGTTAAAGAAGTTGATAATTTTGGGAAACAAGCGAAAGAACAAGATATCAAAAATTCAGTTAATTTATACAATTTAGATGATTAAAATATTTTTAAGAAAGGAAGATAAAAATGAGTAAGGAGTATAAAATCGTTGACAGTGTAGAAGCTTTAAGAGAAGCTTTTGAAAGAGTAAGAACTGCTCAAGAAAAGTTTGCAAAATATACTCAAGAGCAAGTTGATGAAATTTTTACTGCAGCTGCAATGGCTGCAAATAATGCAAGAATTTCACTTGCTAAAATGGCCGTAGAAGAGACTGGGATGGGTGTTGTAGAAGATAAAGTTATCAAAAATCATTATGCGGCAGAATATATTTACAATACGTATAAAAATACTAAAACATGTGGAATAATTGAAGAAGATAAAGCTTATGGAATTAGAAAAATTGCTGAACCTATTGGTGTTATTTCAGCTGTAATTCCTACAACTAATCCAACTTCAACAGCTATTTTTAAAACATTACTTGCATTAAAAACAAGGAATGGAATTATTATAAGTCCACATCCAAGAGCTAAAAAATCTACGATTGAAGCTTCAAAAATAGTTTTGGAAGCAGCAGTTGCAGCAGGAGCTCCTGAAGATATTATTGCATGGATTGATGTTCCATCACTTGATTTAACAAATTTAGTAATGCAATCATCTGATACAATTTTAGCTACAGGTGGACCAGGTATGGTTAAAGCTGCTTATTCAAGCGGAAAACCAGCACTTGGAGTTGGTGCAGGTAATACACCTGCAGTTATTGATGATACAGCAGATATTTTACTTGCTGTTAACTCAATAATTCATTCAAAAACATTTGATAATGGTATGATTTGTGCTTCAGAGCAATCTGTAATTGTTTTAAATAATGTTTATGATCAAGTTAAAGAAGAATTCCAAAGAAGAGGATGCTATTTCTTAAATGGAGAAGAAACAGAAAAAGTTAGAAAAACAATTATTATAAATGGTGCTTTAAATGCTAAAATAGTTGGCCAAAAAGCTCATACAATAGCGGCTCTTGCTGGTGTTGAAGTTCCAGAAACTACAAAAATTTTAATAGGTGAAGTAGAAAGTGTTGAATTATCTGAAGAATTTGCACATGAAAAACTTTCTCCTGTTCTTGCAATGTATAGAGCAAATGATTTTGAAGATGCAATGGAAAAAGCTTATAGACTTGTTTTAGATGGTGGTCTTGGACATACTTCTTCTTTATATGTAAATACAGTTACTGAAAATGAAAAAATAGAAAAATTTGCTCATAAAATGAGAACTTGTAGAGTACTTGTAAATACTCCTTCTTCACATGGTGGAATTGGGGATATCTACAACTTTAAATTACCACCTTCGTTAACACTTGGCTGTGGTTCTTGGGGTGGCAATTCTGTAGCAGAAAATGTTGGAGTTAAACATCTATTAAATATTAAAACAGTTGCTGAAAGGAGAGAAAATATGCTTTGGTTCAGAGCACCTGAAAAGGTTTATATTAAGAGAGGATGCTTACCTGTAGCGCTTGAAGAGCTTAAAAACGTTATGGATAAGAAAAGAGTGTTTATTGTAACTGATAAATTCTTATATGAAAATGGATATACAAAATGTATTACAGATAAATTAGACGAGATGGGAATTGCACACGCAACATTCTCAAATGTTGAACCAGATCCTACTCTTGCAAGTGCAAAGGAAGGAACTAAAATAATGGAAACTTTCAAACCTGATTGTATTATCGCAATCGGTGGAGGTTCTCCAATGGATGCTGCGAAAATTATGTGGGTTCTTTATGAACATCCTGAAATTAGTTTTGCAGACATGGCTATGAGATTTATGGATATTAGAAAGAGAGTTTATACATTCCCTAAAATGGGTGAGAAAGCTTATTTTATAGCTGTTCCAACATCTGCAGGAACAGGTTCAGAAGTTACACCTTTTGCTGTTATAACAGATGAACAAACAGGAACGAAATATCCACTTGCAGATTATGAATTAATGCCAAAGATGGCAATCGTTGATGCTGATCTTATGATGAATGCACCAAAAGGATTAACTTCAGCTTCTGGTATAGATGCTGTTACACATGCGCTTGAAGCATATGCATCAATGATGGCTACTGAATATACTGATGGTCTTGCAAAAGAAGCTTTAAGAAATATTTTTGAATATTTACCAAGAGCATATGAAAATGGTGCAAACGATCCTGAGGCAAGAGAGAAAATGGCAAATGCAGCTACAATGGCTGGTATGGCATTCGCAAATGCATTCTTGGGAATTTGTCACTCAATGGCTCATAAATTAGGAGGATTCCATCACTTGCCACACGGAATTGCAAATGCACTTTTGATTAACGATGTAATCAGATTTAACTGTGCAGAGGCTCCAACAAAGATGGGAACATTCTCTCAATATGACCATCCACATGCACAAAGAAGATATGCTGAAATAGCTGAAGCTCTTGGACTTGGTGGAAACAATGATGAAGAAAAAGTTGAAAACCTAATTGCTAAAATTGAGGAGTTAAAAGAAAAAATCGGAATCAAGAAAACAATTAAAGAATACGGAATTGATGAGCAAGATTTCTTAAATAGATTAGACGAAATGACTGAACAAGCGTTTGATGATCAATGCACAGGTGCCAATCCAAGATATCCGCTGATGAGTGAAATGAAAGAGATTTATTTAAAAGCATATTACGGAGGTGAAAGATAATGGAGTTTAATTTAGATAATAAGATTGCTACTAGAGAAACTAAGGAAGTATATAGAGATGGAGAATATACTATTAAATTATTTGTAGAAAATTATTCAAAAGCTAATATCTTAAATGAAGCTTTAAATCAAGCGCGAGTTGAAGAAGGAACAGACGTAAAGATGCCAAAACTTGTTGCTGTTACGAAAATAGGAAATAGATGGGCGTTAGTTTCAGAGCATATCGATGGAAAAACTTTAGAAGATTTAATGAGAGAAAATCCTGAAAAAGAGGATGAATACTTAAATTTATTTGTTAATTTACAATTAGAACTTTTGTCAAAAAGAGTACCTTTGCTTAATAGAATAAAAGATAAATTTAGAAGAAAATTAAGAGAAGCTACGAATATTGATGATAATATTAAATATGAATTGATGCACAGATTAGAAGGAATGAAAGATCACAGAAAACTTTGCCATGGAGATTACAATCCAAGTAATGTTATTATTAAAGAAAATGGTGAAGCTTATGTAATTGACTGGTCACACGTAACTCAAGGAAATGCATCAGCAGACGTTGCAAGAACTTTCTTATTATTTTCAATGAAAGGACAAACAGAGCTTGCAGAAAAATATTTGAATTTGTTTTCTGAGAAAAGTGAAATTCCTAAAAATCATTTGCAAAGATGGATACCAATCGTTGCTGCAACACAAATGACAAAAGGAAAACCAGAAGAACAAGAATTTTTGAAAAAATGGATAGATGTTGTGGATTTTGAATAAAATTTGTAAATTGGGACGATTCCTATTTCCAAAAGTTAAGGCGCTCTCTTATAGAAAGAGAGCGCCTTTTTGTCGTTGATAGTTAGTTCGAAAGACCATCTTCATCATCGAAAGGATCAGCAGATTCGTTGTTTGCACGAGAATAGTTGCTGGGCGTGAAAGTGTTGAAACAAAGACACTGGCCGAAGGTCATAATCATATATGCCTTATAAAAATCGACCACAAGGAAGTGGTGTGCCAGTGTGGTAGCTGCGCAGACAATTGCGATTCCACCGGCGAGCCGAAGCATGCACACGAGAAGGTGTCCCATCTTCATAAGAGCACGTTCCTTTCCAAACATGCAGAAGAGCAGGAGCGTGATGATGATAGCAGCGACGAGACCAGCGTGTATAGCGAAAAATGCCACGGGAAGCGTCGTGAGGTCGAAATAATGTGCAGCATAAGCCAGAGCCAAGATAACAAACCAACCGATAAACTTCTTGACCATTGAGTAAATCCCTCCATATCTTTTATTGGTGCCTGGGGTTATATGTGAAAAACTAAAAAGATGGAGTTTGCAAAGCTCCACTAATTAGTGAAATTTCTGGGAAAACGAGTGTCGTACGATAAGATTATAACACAAAAGTTGTAGAAAATCTACATTTTATGTAAAGTTTAAATAAAAATTGTTACTAGATAATGTTTTTTAAACTAAAAACTGCCCAAACCATTCTACTGTAATGATTTTGTAATCTAAATTTAATATAAAAATTTTTATCATTTTTTTAAAATAAAAAGTATAAATTAGAACACACCTAATTATGAATGATATCGCATTATGAGGTGTGTTTCTCTATGTTAATATTTTCAAAATTTACTTTTTCGAAATAATGTAAATATCGTCAGTCTCAGCATGTAATATCATTGTAATAGTATTGAAACGTGCATTTTTTAAAGTTTTATAGTATAATAATTACATCAAAAAAAGAGGTGATTTTGCATGATATATTCTGAAAAAGATTTTGAGTTAATAAAGAAAAATTATGAAGATAAATTAAAAAAATTACAAAAAGAAAATGAATTAAAGAATAAAGAAGTAAAGATATTGAAACAACAAAATAAACAAAAAGATGAAGTAATTCATGACTTAGATAGATACAATTATCGTGGACAATGTGAATCTTTAAAATTAGAAAATCAAGAATTAAAAAAAAGTTAAGCAAGTACGAAGAGCTATTAGGGATTGCGAAAATCAAGCTAGAAAAAAACAGTAGTAATAGCCTAAAACCTTCATCTACAAATGGATTTAAAAAAATTATTCAAAATAATCGTGTAAAATCAGGTAGAAAACCAGGAAGGGAAAAAGGTCATAAAAGATCTGCTCCAACAGTAACAAAAAATCCCGATGAGATTATTAAAGTTTCAAAAGTTGCTACATGTACTTGTGGATGTAGAACAATAGACCAAGAAAGCGTTGCACGAGATTTAATATCAATTAAAGTAATAACGCATACAACACAATATGTTGGAGTAAAAACAGTATGCCCATGTTGCAATAAAGAATATTTACCAAAATTTCTAACAAATGTGAATAGTATTGTTAACTATGATGAAGAGATGAAAGCACTACTAGTATATTTAAATACATATTGTAATTTACCAAACCAAAAAGTAATAGAACTTTTAGGCTTTTTAAGTGATGAAAAAATAAAAATGTGTGCAGGAACTGTAGGGAATACTGTTAAAAGCTTTAGCAAAAAAAGTATAGGTATAAGAGAAGATTTAAAAAAACAAATATTGAAAGAACCAACAATAAATGAAGATGAAACACCTATAAGTGTAAATGGAAAAATAATGAGCACAATAGGAGTATTTACAAATTTGATTAGTTTTTTAGATGCTTTTGCAAACAGAACGCTTGAAAGTTTTGAAGAAATGGGAATATTAAATAAATATATAGGAACAGTATGCCATGACCACAACAATATACATCGTTCCTTTATACAATCGCAACAAGCAGAATGTAATTTTCATATTTTAAGATACTGTAAGGCAGAATATGAAATTCATAAAAGAGAAGTGATAAAAGAATTCATGAATTATCTATTAGAATTAAGAGATACAGTTGAAAAATATAGATTACAAGGCAAAGAAAAATTTGAAAAGGAGGAGTATGAAAAAGCAAAAGCAAAATATTTGAGTATATTAGAGAGGTGGTATCAGGAGCACATAAAAACGTCAAAGCAAAAGCCAAAATATTATGAAAGTGAAAGACGTCTAGTAACAAGGTTGAAAAAATTTTAAAATAAGTAAAACTAATAACTAAAATTAGAATTATTAATTTTACGAATTATTGATTTGCAGTATAATATAAGTATCGGAACAACCAATTTATTTTTATAGCCAAGCACAATTGCGCTAGCTAGATTAGACATCTTAGCTTATGCAAAAATGCACGGCAGAAAGGAAAGGACACTATGTTATATTCAAACCAAAAAATGGAAGCTACCGAGAGAACTATGGAGTTCGGAACTATCTACCAGATTGGTATGGGCGAAATTGGTCGTGGACGGAAATTCATGGCTTTGACTTGCCCCAAGGATACCACAATCAATAGTGGGATGAATCCGGACTACACAATTGGCACAACCAAGAGTGGCAAGCCGAGGCTTAACAAGAAGGCTGACAATACTCTCTATATGATGCTGTCTGCCGAAGGTGGATACACCAGAAGGGGTAACGGAACTATTAAGGTTCTGTCTAGCCAGAAAGATAAGTTCGAGGTTATGGCTCGTGGTAACGGTGCAGATGGTGATGCAGGAAGAATCGGATATTGGGATTGTCTGCTTTTGAAGGCTCCTGATACTGATGCTATCGTAAGGGTTCGCACCTCTGGTGCAGGTTATGGAACACCTTGCGATCTGTATGTCATCCATGAGGGTGCTGTTTATCATTGCCACCTTGCAGAACTCGAGGAATGCTGTGAAGCTCTCGGAATTGATGTACCGTGCGAGATTGTGATCGGAGATAATGGAATCCAGTTTGGCAACGATTGGATTACTCTCTAATCTGATCACGGAGGTGGGAAATGTGCATTGCACTTTCCCCCTCTTTTTTTGATGTTAAAATATTTTTGTAAATTATTGTTATTTTTTTTAGACTTATGATATTATGATAACATAAGGGATTTTAGACAATAAATGTCGAATATATATCTAAAAAGTATAATTGAAAAAGGAGTGTAACTATGTCAGAAAAAATACAAGAAACTCAACAAAGATTAAAGGATTTAGGTTATTTTGCATCAGAAGATTTAGCAAAATTAGTATTATTATTTGAGGCATCAGGAAAAAGAGATAAAAAGAGTATTCCTACTTTATTATTGCAAGGAAAATCAGGAGCAGGAAAAACATTTTTAGCCGAAACATTTTCCCAGATGATTGGTGCAGATGAAAAATTCGTACAATGTTTTCCAAGAATGGGAACAGAGAATTTTCAGTATGATGTAAATATTGAAGGTGTAATGAAACAAGATGCAGACAGTTCAATAAAAGCAGGTATCTTATTACAAGCATTACAACAATCACAAGAAGGTCCTGTAGTTCTTGTAATAGATGAATTAGATAAAGCAAGACCAGAAGTTGATTCTTTTCTATTAGACTTTTTAGAAAATGGAAGATTAACAACAGGAACTGACACATACGAAAGAGGAAAATTTCCTATTTATACTTTTATTACATCAAATGATAAAAGAGAAATAGATGAGGCTTTGATAAATAGAAGTAAAAGAGTAGAAGTTCCAAGACCAGAAAAAGAATTATTTTTAGAAATTTTAGGTTTACCAGAAAATCACTATTTAGGATATATTTATGATAAATGTCCTAATTTCTCAATAAGACAAGCAAGACAATATATTGAAGATTTAGAAATCTTAGGAACAGAAATTGATGAAGATGCTTTATCTCAATATATTAACTTAGGTGAATTAGATGTAATGTCTTTAGCAGATTTACAACATTTAGGAGAATTAGAAAGCGAAGGATTAGAAGTTGATTTACCAGATTTGGAAATTTGTCAAATTAATTTAAGTAGGATTAATTCAGATGTAGTTCCAGTATGGATTGATTTATTACAGAACTCTGGTGAAAAATTTGAATTTGAATCTAAAGAAGAAGATGGTTATTATGGCAGAAACGAAAATATATATGTAAATATAAGAAATACACATCAATTAGAAATGATAAGAAATTATGGACTATTTGATGTAAGCTATAGTGGTTGGTTTGCTCACGAATTATCAAATGATGATATGGAATCTGGAAATATTATATGGGCAGGAAATAAAAGTAAGAGAGATGGAACTAGATTTGGAATAAAAATTGATGGAGATAGAATGTATAGAATAGCAATGAATAGAGGTTCAACATTTGTTTATTTAGATTCTTCATCAGATAATACATTAGAACATTTCTTAGGACAAGAAGTGGATGAAATAGAACAAGAATACGAAACAGATTCAGAATATGGTGATGATGGTAGAGATTACGATGATTAGGAGGATTAAATATGGCTTTGCAATATGATATTAATAGAATATTTGCTGAACTGGAACAACAAGCTAAAAAAAAGAAAAAACAACAAGAAATACAAGAAGATGACAAAGAAAATAATCCTATTGAATCACCAGAGGACGCTCCTCAAACACAAGAAGTTGCTCCTGCTACTTCAAAAACATCAGAAGATACTCATGGAGGTGATGAGGCGTCTAAAGAAATAAAGAATTCGCCAAACTCAGTAGATGGCGGTGAAAATTCAGACAAAAAAAACAAAAGCCAAAAAACAAAAGATACTGGAGATAAAGGTGAAGGTTCTGGAACAGGAGAAAAACAAGATTCGGAAGAAGAAAAACAGGATTCTGAAACTAAAGATAAATCAAAAAGTTCTTCTTCAAAACAGGATTCTAAAAAGGCAAAAAAGGAAGATGAAGAAATTTCTGAAAAAGAAGATAGTGATTACTTCATAACTACAAATGGAAAAAATCCAAGTAAAAGTAAGCCGAAAACTACACCAGAAGATTTACAAAAAGCTGTAGAAACTTTATTTGAAGAAAAACGAAAGAAACAAGAAGAATTTAAAACTCAACATAGACAAGAATATTTAAAAAAATATATATTGGAAATTATAAAAAAGATTGCAGCACAACACGCAGGAATTGATAAGCAAGATGGTTCTGAAATATTTGATAAAAAACAAATGCTACGACATATTGTAAAAAAGCAAAATTATAAATTACTTGGAGATAAATACGATCTAAGAGATGCACGATATGTTCAATTCTTTATTGATACATCAGGAGTTTATGGTTGTGGTTCAAATAAAATAATGCACGAACTTATGCAACAAGTTATTAGTATGTTAGAAAAACAAGGTTATGAGTGTTATATTGCAGCTTGTGGTAATGGTTTTTATCAAAGAGATATGGTTGAGGATGAATATTACGGAACACGAAAAATTTTGGAAGGATATAAAGCTGGTAAAGTGAATAAAATTGCTTGTCCTACCCCACATACTGCAGCAAGAATGGCAAATGAGGCTGAATTTTCAGTTGTACTTGCAGATTTTGATGGATTATCTTCTATTTGTGAAATGGCTAATTTATGCCAAAAGGATAAAGTCCCATATTTCTTATGTACCGAAGATAGGTATCCATGGGAAGATCCGACTTTACATGATTGGGTTGATCCAAATTTATGTGATTATAATCCAGAACTTGTTTATGATGTGTCAATGGATGGTAATCCTACTTTAGAACAATATGAGGATAGACAATACTATGATGATGAGTATGAGCAAGATGATGGTCGAGATTATGATGATTAACAGGGGTAAAATATGATAGATAAAATATTAGTAACAAAAAAACTGGAAACTTTTTTTAATAAAACTAATCCAGAAAGTTTTTTAAAAGTTTTTGTAATAAGCTTTTTATATGATAAAGTGAATTATATAGAAAAAATTGTTGGGCATGACAATTGTTTGAATATGTTAGATAAATATATCTATAATATAGAACAAAATATAAAATCATTCAAAAAAATAGATAAATACCATTCTATTTATGCAAAATATGATTTTAAAACAAAAAGTTTAAAATATTATATGACAAATGATTATAAAAAATTTAAAACTACTTCTTTATCTACTGATAATAAAAAAGCATTTATAATTAAAGAATTCAAAATTATGATGTATAAAGAATTTGAAAAAATTATAAATATTTATGCAATGAATGGAAAAATTATTTCAAATGGTTTTTATCTTGAAGATAAAAATGGTCGCTATCCAGATTATGATGGTCATTTTTCTGATATAATGGATGTTTTTTCAGATGTAGAAGTATGCAATATTACAAACTTGAATGATAGGATAAAAACTTATGTTGATGTAGATAAAGAATACTTTGTATATTCAAAGCATATTAGTCAAAAAAATTCAGAAGTAATGTGCTATGTGGACTTATGGAGAAAATTTATTGATAAAAAGCTATATTATTTTGCAATTAATAATCCTAAAAGATATTCAGAAAAAATGATAAATGATTTTAATTCTGAATATGAATTTATATTAAATGGAAAATATGAATTTATATTGAAAAATAAAAATGTATTTTCTCTTATAGAAAATTATTTATTGCATATTAAGGACAGAATTGAGATAGATAATAATATACAATATCATCAAGAACTAAGTATGATTTTTAAAATGATGAATACAAAAAAAGATATTTATAATTTTAAAGAGTATGTATTACATAGTTCGGATGCAAAAAATAAATTGATATATGAAAATTTATAGGAGGTCAAGATGGATAAAAAATTTTTTATTGAAACAGAACAATTAGAAAATAAATATGATGGATTGAATATAATTAGTTCTTTACCAATCACCAATGATGACCTAGTAAACGATTTCTTAAATCAAAATGTTTCTTTAGAATCTTTAATTGAAAAAGAAATATATAATATAAAACTATAAAAAATAGAGCCTATAGGTTCTATTTTTTTAAATCATCAAAATTTGGGCATATTGCTATTAATACTTCTTTAATAATCTTTAATTGTTTTTCATCACAATTATTAAGCAAATTTTCAATGATTTCTCTATCTTTATATTCTTTTATTTCCACTTTACCACCCATTAATAGGTCATCAGCAGATACTTTCATTGATTTGCAAAATTGGTATAAAGTGTGAATACTATATTTCTTCTTTCCACTTTCTATCCTTTGTATAAAGTTTTCAGTTTTATTAGATTTATCTGCCAAATTCTCAACTGTCATTCCTATACTGTTTCTAGCATTTTTTACTCTATTACCAAATTGTTCCCAATCGTTGTATTCTTTTCCTTCCATTTTCATCCCCCTCCATTACTGTTAGGCATATAATAAATTCCTATCAGTCATTATTTCACAAATTCACATTTTTTATTATTGTCTATGAGTTACGAAATAATATTCCTGTTAGGAATATGGTGGGTAATAAAAATACGATTTCAAAATCGCCTTTTAACCTATTTTTTCTTTTATTATTTTTTGGTATTTTTCATGTAATTTTTTCAGGTATTCTAAATTATTGGATTCTATATGGCTTTTATGAACAGCTCCTTTTTCTTCTATAAAATCAAAATATCTATTATTGAGAAATATTAATTGGTCTATTATATCTTGTTCATTAACATTTTTAACTTTTAATGTTGAATAAATATATACATTATCTGAAAAGCGATATAATTCATGTTTATCAACATTAGGAAAATCCTTTTTTACTTCATCCATTATTTGTCCTGTTACTTCATTCCTAAAAGATGTATTTAATATATCATCATAATTCTTCACAATATTCTTCCTTTCTTGTTCTAGTTCTTTCTTTGTTTCCATATATCTAGCTAGCACTCTGTCTGTTACAATAGATTGCTGATATATTTTATCATATATAAGTAATAGAGCTTTTAGAAATTGGAATTCTAGTATTTATAAATTTCATGATAGAACAAAGGAATATAGAATAAGAGATGATTATAAAGATAAAGTATCTTATGTTGTTCCTAAAAAAGTAAAATGGAAATAAAATTTAGAAAGGAAACAAGTCAGAAATGGCTTGTTTTTTGGTGGTTATTATGAATAATAATGAAGATATAAAAATTGGAATAACAGTTGATGAAGCAAGAATGATGCTTGGAATTGATAGAAATCTTATGTTGCAATTAGTCAAAGTTAAAGGATTTCCAGCTGTTAGATTCAAAAAAAAATAATTATTAACAAAGAACTCTTACCAAAGTGGTTTGCAGAAAATTGTGGTGAATATGGCAATTACCACTACTAAAAATAAGGGGAAAAATTTAAAGCAAAGGGCTAACTTTTTATTGAGAATACGTTATAATTTTCTTGATAATAGGTTCGACTCTTTTAACTATTAAATTTTTTCTAACACCGATAAGGAAGGAGTTAAAATGGAAAAAATAAATAGACAAAGAGCACCAAAAGGAACTGTTACAGTCAGAGCAAAAGCAAATAGTTTTGAGGCAAGGGTTACACTCGACTTAACAGCAATAATGGAAGGAGTAGAAAAAAATCCAAGGCTGTCAAGAACAGCCAAAACAGAAAAAGAAGCAAGACAAAGACTAGGCGAAGAAATTGCTAATATATATTTTAAAATACAAAAACAAGTTCATTCTGAAAAAGTATTTTCTGATGAATGTGCAAAAGAGCTTGATCAGTTTGAGGAATTTAAAGAAGAAAAAGCAAAAAGAAAAATAATTGAGTTGGCTGATGATTATACATTATTTCCCAATATTGCAAGGGAATGGGTTAATTGGAAAAAAAGGCAAGTAAATCCTGCTACCAATAAAACAATTAGTCCTAAAACTGTAGAAGCCTATGTTAATTCTATACAGGCTCATATTGTTCCAGATTTTAAAGAATATCATGTTGCAGATATGAGTAAAGAACTAATAGAAGATTATATCAATGCTAAAAGAAAAGATACTCCAAGAATGGCAAAAGATTTGTATTTACTTATAAAATGTATATTGGTATATGCAAAAGATGAAAGGAAATTAATTGATAAAGTTCCTAATCTTGCATTAAAATTCCCAAAGAAAAAGAGAGCTACAAAGGCAAAGATACCTTATTTAACAGAGGAAAGACAAAGTGTATGGCTAGACTATTTTGAAAAGGATGGCAGAGAATTTGCATTATTATATTCAACTTTATTGCAAACAGGAATGCGACCAGAAGAAGGTTGTGGCTTAAAATGGAAATGTGTTTCATTTGAAAATAACCTTATTACGGTAGAAAATGCTTATAAAGATGTAACCTTATATGATGATATGAATATAATAGGTCATGAATGTAGAGATGATGATTTAAAAACTGATGAAAGTTATAGAGTTATTCCTATTGCACCTAGATTAAAAGCAATGTTAGTAAAATTTAAAAACGATAAAATGCAAAACTATAAAAAACAAGGTAAAAAATGAGATGAATCCGAATATGTATTTTTAAATACAGAAGGAACACCATTTGTTCCAGAAAGATTAACAAATAAGATGCCAAAATTTATTAAAAAGTATGGTTTAGAACACATGACAGTATATGGACTTCGACATTCTTTTGCAACTTTAAATAGCGAAAAAGGTATGGATAGAGAAGTTTTAAAAGAACTAATGGGACATTCTGAATTTGAAACAACAGACTTCTATTATATTCATATTACAGAAGAAAGAAGAAAGAATTTGAAAGAATACATGAAGATAAATCTCAGGGGAAAAATACTCAAAATAAGGGAAAAAAATTCTTTGTTAAGAAAAAAATAAAAGTTCTCAAAACTGCTTGAGAACTGTGGTGCAGCTGACAGGACTTGAACCTGCAACCTTTCGGTTCGTAGCCGAATGCTCTATCCAATTAAGCTACAGCTGCATATATAAGAAAATATTATAAAGCCAATTATAACATTTTCTATTTAAAAATATATTTAAGGGGAATTTCGGGGGAAAACTTGAAACCCATCTCCCGAATCCCTTGATATATAAAGATTATAAAAAATCAAAGGCACGATTCGTAGCCGAATACTCTATCCAGTTGAGCTACGAGCACATGTGACAAACCCGTCATAATAAAATATTATATAGAAAATTTGAAAAAAATCAATAGTAAAAATTGAAATACGCATTACTTTATAATATAATGCAAAAGTGATGCAAATGCGTTCGTAGCTCAGTTGGATAGAGCGCTCCCCTCCTAAGGGAGAGGTCGGGGGTTCAATTCCCTTCGGGCGCACCAAAAAAACACCCTCAGGAGGAAATTGATTCCGAGAGGGTGTTTTTTTAGTAAAATAAATTACCACTTTGAGTAGTTGGGATTCACAGTCTCTAATACTTTTTTGAGATATTTAAATGCTTTTTCAAAACCCCAAGCATGAATTCCACGTTTTCCGCATTTTCCATTTGGTAACATCTTCTGCACTGAAAAGTCTATCCATATCAAATGTCTTATAATTTTCTTGCCATTCAATTGATATGACACGCTTTCGCCAGCCCATTATGATGTCGCCGCCAATGTATACGCATGGTTTGTTTTTAACATCATCAATTGTGAGAAGTTTACCGCAACAAGGACAAACAGAATTTGCAGTAAGAATAGAATATCCTCCACCTAATGTCATAGTAAAACCTTCGCTATTATTCTTTGCAAAAGCTTCGTAATTCTAAACCTTTCCATTAGTTCGAAGCTTACCTTTTGAAGTTTTTTCAACTGACCAAATCTGACCAAACTGGTCAAGACGGAAACAGCCGAAAAGCATGAATTCGTACAGTCACTTATCTTCATGAGCTTTGCGGAAGATGCGCCTGTTTTGCAACATTTCGTTTAAAGTAGAAATGTTCTTTAGAGAATCTTTAATGCCAGCAATTGTATCAAAAGTAT
Source organism: uncultured Eubacteriales bacterium (assembly GCA_949283575.1). GTDB lineage: Bacteria > Bacillota > Clostridia > TANB77 > UBA1234 > UBA1234. The sequence continues at coordinate 67,576 of CASDSU010000028.1, read as the reverse complement.
GTCTAGGTACGTCGAAAAAGCTCTCTTCATAAGCGATTTCTGCTTCCAACGGAGTGTGTTTACCGCAATTTTGTCTCGTGAGTTCTTCGCGCTTAAACATAAAGAGCATGTCCTGCTCCTCTGTGAAATTGGGGTGTCCATATATGTTGAATGATTCAGGAATAATCGGTTCACCGAGTAACGTCACTTTTACAGTTTCGGGAATGGCTAATTTGTCCAAAGTAATATGTCCAAACATAGCTTTTTCCGTATCAAAGCTTTCGATAGGCTTTCTCTCAACTCTCATGAAAGAACCTCCTAAATATAGTTGATGTGCAATATCGGAGGCTCATGCCTCCGAAGTTTCGGACGGCACTATAAATTTATCATCAATGCGTATTATACTATAGATTTACATAATTATTAGCTTTGGCTTGTCTAAGTATACATTTGTGTAAAAGTATAGTATACTTAATAAAAAGGGGTGAAAATATGCCTGAAGAATACATGAAATTGGCATTGAAAGAGGCTCAGAAAGCATTTGAAAAAGAAGAGGTTCCTATAGGAGTTGTAATAGTTAAAGATGGAAAAGTGATTGCAAGGGCGCACAATTTAAGAGAAACTAAAAAGCAGGCTTGTGCACATGCGGAAATTTTAGCGATACAAAAAGCGTGTAAAAAACTCGATGCGTGGCGCTTGGAAGATTGTGATATGTATGTAACGATAGAGCCTTGTGCCATGTGTGCTGGTGCTATTATGAATGCTAGAATAAGAAATTTATATATAGGTGCTATGGAACCTAAATTTGGTAGCGTTGGATCTAAAATAAATATTTTAGAAGATGTAATATATAACCATGAAGTTACAGTAACGTCAGGTATATGTGAATCTGATGCAATAAAGCTAATGAAAGATTTTTTTAAGAAATTAAGAGAGAAAAATAAAGAAAAAAACAAGAAAGATGATGCAAATAATTAATAACAAAATATTGACAAATTTAAATGAGTTAGTATACTTATGATTAGTATACTAACTTTTTTATGTATGACAAGGAGGAGAATATGAAAAATATAGGAATGTATTTGAGAAATATAATACAAGCAGAATATCATAAGGTTGATAAAAGATTAGAAAAATATAACTTGGTAAAAGGACAAGCATCATTACTATCACTTATAAAGAAAAATGATGGAGCAACTCAGAATGAACTTGCTACTTTGTTAAACGTTAGATATTCATCAATGAGTGAAAGGTTATACAAATTGGAAATTATGGGATATATTCGCAAAGCTGTAGATGAAGAAAATCAAAAGTATAAAAGAATATATATAACGACAGAGGGTAAAAAGGCAGTAGTTCAATGTAATAGAATATTGAATGAATTTGAAGAGAGTTTATACAAAGGATTTACTAAAAAAGAGATGAAACAACTAGAAGATTCTTTGGAAAAAATGATGAGAAATATAGAGAAAATGTAAATAACGATAAATAAAAAGAAGGAGAGTGATTAATCACTCTCCTTAATATTTCTTACTATTTCTTTTTAGCTACTGGTTTTTTAGCAACAGCTTTTTTAGCAGCTGGTTTAGCAGCTACTTTTTTAGCAGCTGGTTTAGCAGCTACTTTTTTAGCAACTGGCTTTTTAGCAGCTGGTTTAGCAGCTACTTTTTTAGCAACTGGCTTTTTAGCAGCTGGTTTAGCAGCTACTTTTTTAGCAACTGGCTTTTTAGCAACTGGCTTTTTAGCAGCTGGTTTAGCAGCTACTTTTTTAGCAGCTGGTTTAGCAGCTACTTTTTTAGCGGCTGGTTTAGCAGCAGCTTTTTTAGCAACTGGTTTAGCAGCTACTTTTTTAGCTGCAGGTTTTTTTGCTACTGGCATCGTATTAGCCCCCCTTCTTTTGTAAAAACTCATAATTAAGTTATATAATTAAATCATGAAGTCCTAAACTATATTTAAAATATAACTAATTTCGATATTTTTTGCAATAGAAAAGTTGAAAAAAATTTAATACATTATATGATTAGTACACTAATCATTAGTATACATATTGTGTAATTTTATTGGTGTGGCGGAATACAACAAAAATTATAACTTTATAAATACAACAAAAATTTTTTAACTTTTTTGTAAATAATTGATGAATTTTGTTGATAAATAACTTAGTTCTACTAGACTACTAAAATCCTAAAAAAATTTATTATTTTACTGGTATTCGAAAAATAAATGTAATATAATCTGTAAATAAGGTGGTGAGTATATATGCAATTTGACTGTCTTCAAAAAGAAGAAAAACGTAAGATTCTAAGTTTGGTTAATTATGAATATGTTGATTTAGATTGCTCGAAAATTTCTGCAATCTTAGGAAATAACTGCGATGAGCCAAGATGGATGGATGTGTATGTTTTATTGTATAATGCCAATTTGCCACCTGATATAACGATCTATAACATATTGCTAGAAAAACTATCACAAAGACTATATTGGTTTTATTATGAAGTTGATGAAAAAAATTATCTTGTAAATGCAGATGAAATGCTAATTAAGTCATATTTGTGGTATCAAATTTCGAAAGAATCCACAAAACAAAAAGTTAGAGCAAAATATATACCACACAAGGATTATGTTAAAGAAATTTGTAAAATAGCGAAATTTGCTGATAGTGGTTTGAATTTAAAACATGTTTCTGAGGATAAATTTGTTATTGAACCTTTAAATTTGTCATTTGAAAATGTTGGGACTGCGGCTAATATATATGATGATTTGTTAGATTGGAACGATTTTTATAGAAATGTAAAGATGGATAAACATTTGCTTTATGAAAATTATGATTCTATTTTGAAACTTAGCAAAGATAAGAGAATGCTTGCTACAATAAGTAATGTTACTAACTTTTTTGATTGTAAATTTGGAATGAAAGATGGAAATATTATATTTGAAAATACGGATATAGTAATATATGACGAGCCTTCTGCTACTGAGTTTCAAGCTAAAATAATCGATGCATATCATTTCTTTAGAAATGTTATAAATACTAAAGATAAAAAAGATATAATTAGTGAAATATATAATCAAAAAGTCGATATAACGATAAAAAAAGAATTTGAAGAAAATGCTGCTACATATATTAATGCTTCTAAAAATACAGAACTTATTGATTGGGTTGTTACAATTTCAAAAGAGAGTAATTATACCTTGGATATTAAATATGATGAACAAGGAGTATTTTATATTGATGGTGCAATAATAGTTACGCCGCTTGATGCAAAGGAATATTATATAGATTTTATGGATAGGAAAAATGAAAAATTGGCAGTTGCAATCTATAAAAACAATATTGTTACGAAGATAAAAAAGATATGGAATAAATTTAGAGCTAGATTTGCAAAAGCATAGTAAAAAACAGTTGAAAAGTAAAGTGAAAATGGGCTTTACTTTTCTTTTTTATTGTGGTAAAATTGCCTTGTACAAATCGAGAAAAAAGTATATAATCATGCCGTAAAGTGTGTTTATATGAATGGTGTTCAATAAAAGGCTATGAACCTTGTCAGGTCCGGAAGGAAGCAGCAATAAGTAGATTCTTTTTTGTGATGCACCATTCATATAAGCATAGTTTATGGTATTTTTTTGCATATTAATTGGTGCAAAGCTCTAATTTTGAGCTTATTTTTAGGAGGTGAACAAGTTGGCATATGTCGCATTATACAGAAAATTTAGACCACATAATTTCAGAGATATGGTGGGACAAGAACATATTACAAAAACATTAAAAAATCAAATAAAAAATTCAAGGGTTGCACATGCTTATTTGTTTAGCGGTGGAAGAGGTAGTGGGAAAACCACGACCGCTAAAATTCTTGCAAGAGCGGTTAATTGTTTAAATCCAATTGATGGAGAACCTTGTAATGAGTGTGAAATTTGTAAGCAGGCGTTGGAGGGTTCTTTGATTGATATTAGCGAAATTGATGCTGCATCAAATAATGGTGTTGATAATATTCGTGATATTCGTGAAGAAGTTGAATTTATTCCAACAAGTGGAAAATATAGAGTATATATAATAGACGAGGTACACATGCTATCTACAGGAGCATTTAATGCGCTTCTTAAGACCTTGGAAGAACCTCCGAAGCATGTTATTTTTATACTTGCTACAACGGAACCACAGAAACTTCCAGTGACAATTCTTTCAAGATGCCAAAGATTTGATTTTAAAAGAATATCGATAGATGATATTATCAAAAGATTAAAAATTATTTGTGCCGAGTCTAATATTGAAATTGAGGATGGAGCGCTTAAAATAATTGCTAAAATGTCTGATGGTGCAATGCGTGATGCGATAAGTATTTTAGAGAGATGTATTGCTGATGGAAGTGAAAAAATTAGTGAAGATCAAATTCGTGAATTGGTTGGAATTCCAGAGATTGATTATTTATTGGAAATTACAAAAAATATATTAGATATGGATGCGGCTAAGGTATTGCAAGATTCAGAAAATTTGATCAATTCAGGTAAAGATTTGGATGTTTTTACATGGGAATTAATTAAATTTATAAGAGACTTGCTAATGCTTCAGATTTCTGATAATTTAGTAGTGTACAAGGATGAGGAAAAAGCTAAAATGCAAGCTTTAATTAATAATTGTACAAAGGAAAGATTGCTTGAATTGATAACAGAAATTTCTTTGCTTCAAAATAGTATGAAATGGGCAACTGATAAGGAAGTTATATTTGAAACGGGACTTATTAGAATAACTTTAAGTACTACTTTAAATAATACGAATTCGGTTGTTAAACAAGTCTCAAATCAAAATGCTAGTAATGTTACTACATCTGCAGTTCCTTCAGAAAAAGTATTTTCAGCAAATGACAAGAATAAAGAAGAAGTTCTTAATTTACTTAAAGAAAATCGCAAAATGATTATGCATACGATATTAAAAAATGCAGAAATCAAGAAAGTTGATGAAGATTTAGTTCATATTATTTTTAGTAAAACGCTTGATGAAGTGAATAAACAATATATGCAAAAAGATGAAAGCAAGATTGTTATTAAAGAAATGATAAAGAAAGCGTTCAATAAAGAAATGAAGATAAAGTATGTTTTTTAAAGCAAGATTACTATAAAATAAAATATATATTTGAAAGGAAGAGATAAAAATGGCAAGATTTAATGGTTATCCAGGAATGGGTGGAGGAAACAACATGAATCAACTTTTAAGACAAGCAAAACAAATGCAAGAGGATATGATGAAAACTCATTCTGAGATAGAAGCAAAAGAGTTTGATATTACAAGTGGTGGTGGAGCTGTTACTGTTACTATGACTGGTAAAAAAACAATTAAGGCTATTAAAATTAGTCCAGATGTAATGGATAAAGATGATGTTGAAATGCTTCAAGATTTAATAATGACAGCTGTTAATGAAGGTATTAAAAAAGCTGAGAATTTAATGGAAGAAGAAATGAAGAAATTTAATATTCCTACTGGTTTAAATTCATTACTTTAATATAAATAAGGGGTTTTAAAAATGGGGTTTAGTGCATCAATTGAAAAGTTGATAGAGGAGTTTGAAAAATTGCCTAGCATCGGTCATAAAACCGCTGTACGTTTAGCTTTTCATATGCTTAATTCTTCGACAGAAGAGTGTGAGCAATTTGCAAAAACAATTGTTGAAACAAAGAAAAATTTGAAATATTGTTCAATTTGCAACAATATAACAGACACAGATCCTTGCTCGATTTGTTCTAATACAAAGAGAAATCAAGAAGTGATTTGTGTTGTAGAAGATGTTAGAGACATTGTTCAAATTGAAAAAACTCATGAATACAATGGTGTTTATCATGTGTTAAATGGTGTTATTTCTCCGATGAATGGAATTGGACCAAATGATATTAAGTTGAAAGAGTTGATGACAAGAATAGGCTCTGGTGAAGTTAAAGAACTTATTCTTGCTACAAATCCTAATGTTGAAGGTGAGGCTACTGCGATGTATATTTCGAAGCTTGTTAAGCCATTTGATATTAAGACAACTCGAATTGCTCATGGAATTCCTATTGGTGGGGATTTAGAATATGTTGATGAAGTTACTCTTGCGAAAGCTTTGGAGAACAGAACAACGTTATAAAATTTTTATTTAGGAGGTTAGTTTAATGGAACAATATAATGAGGGGCCAATCCAAGAAATACAACCTCAAGGAATGAAAGACAAGTTAAAAGAATGGTATATGCTTCGTCAGAAAGTTGGTAAAGAGAAGACTTTTGGTGATTTGGTACAAAGACAAGAAAATTTAGAAGCTCTAGAGAAAGAAGATATTTCTAAACTTGAAAAGATACAACAAGCAATAGAAAAGTTTGCTTCTGCGATTGGGGTTCAATTTGATCCTGAAACTGGTGAAGTTTATTTTGGTGAGAAGAGACCTGAAAAACAAAATGAAAATGAACAAGATATCAATGAGACAAGTGATGAGCTTTCAAAGGTTTCAAATGAGCATTCGCAGGTTACCAATATGCTTTATGGTGACGAAATGGATTCTAAGAAAACTCAAGATCCAGAAAAGTCAAAAAATCCAGGAATTAGAGCTGCAGTTGCTGCAACAAAAGAAAACTTAATGAGACGTGATGTTGCGGCTAAAAAACTTTTAGAGGCTAGAGTTTCGTTAGAAGCTGTGAAAGATAGAATGGATATGAATGCTGCTGTTCATGTTGCTAGAAAGTATAGATTAATGATGCAAATGGAACAAGCTAAGATTGAACTTGTTAAAAGAGTTGCTGCTGGCGCAAAAGAGAATGATATGTCTGTTCAAATATTAAAACAAGAAATTCAAGGTCTTGCAAATCAAATTCAAGGTTTAGAAAATCAATTTGAAGCAAGTAGAAATTCTATAACGGCAGAGTTTAATGCTGCCAAGATGGGGCTAGAAGGAGCACAAAAAGAAGTTGAGTTAGAAAGAAAAGATGCAGGTGCTTTTAATAAGTATTCTAGAAATCTTAATTATTCTCAAGATGGTGTGCTTAATGGTTCATCAATAGAAGGCGTAAAAAATGGTAATACAATTAACGAACAAGAATTGTATGATGAACGCGGTGTAATGATTTTTGATGTAGCAGATGTTTTATCACGTCAAAAATCGATTAATATCGAGGGAACAGTTGTTACATGTGTTACGGAGTTTGGAGTAGGTGCTAATGTAGAAGATTCTTTCTATATAGATGATATGGAAAGATTAGAGACTAATACAAATAGTGGTGGAGCTATTGTAGAAGAAAAACCTGATATAGAGGAAGAACTTGATAATCAGAGTGCTGGAAATCCTACTGAAATTAATTTGTTTGAAAGAATGCCACCACGTTCGATGTTTTATGATATAAATGGAGTTGCGTATCCACCAGATATGTTGTCGGCGGTTCCAGAAGAACAAAGAAAAGCTGTTGGTACAGCTTTGATGCTACTTGGGTACGACAGAGCAATTGGAATGGTTGATCCTTCGTCGTTTGCAAGAACGGCGTGCATGGCTATTGCTAGACAAGCGTTAGAAAATGCTCTTGAGAATGATTCTTTTGGTGAAAGAAGAGGTCCATTTGATTCAAATAATAATTAGAGTTTTTATGAGGTGATATTTGATGGAAATAGAAAAATATAAAAAATTAGCTAAAATAATAGTTGTATTATTAATTATTTTATTTGTGGTTGCTTTCTTTGTTCTACCTAATATGAATAAAGAAAATGGCAACAAAAATAATGACGAAGAAGGCATCTCTACAGAAACTCCATTTAATGCATCAAATTATGATAATGGAAAGATGGTACAAGATTATTTAAATCCTACTGATGATGAAAGGGCCGCTGTTGATGAAAGATATGGAATAGGGAATACTATTTTTAATGAAGATGGCTTATATATATATGCATTAAATGATGATGAGGAAAATAGACTTGTGACAGATATATGGCCTGATACACCTTTTACTAATATGGTTGTTGAGCCTGAATTGGATATATATTTGGTTGAAGTAGGTGAAACTTATTTATCAATTAATCTTGAAAAAGTTACAGAGAAAGACTTGAAAAAGTATGTAAAAAGCATTGAAGATGATTTTTCTAGAGAATTATATTCAAGACATTCTGAGACTTTATATAGAGCTGCAAATAAGGGGAATATAGTTGTTGATATAAAGTTTTATCCTGATACTTCAACAGCTTTAATTAGATATGATTATCAAAATTATTAAATGTGGAGAGTTGCTATGGAACAAAAATTATATAATATGACTTGGGAAGAATTAGAGAATGGTGCTCATGAAATTTTGAAGCAGATATATGAGAAAGAAATAAAAATTGATACGTTAGTTCCAATTTTGAGAGGCGGAGCACCTCTTGGCGGTATTTTGAGTTGTAATATGCCTGGAACTGAGATTTCATATATTCATGTTAGAAGAAGTGTAAGTGATGAGACTAATGCTTTTCTTGGCGCTCCAGTACTTAAAGGAATAACTAATACAGAAGCTATCAAAGGAAAAAACATTTTAGTGGTAGACGATATGCTGGATAAAGGTGTAACAATGCAATTCGTTATAGAAGAGTTAAAAAAGTTAGAACCAGCAAGTATTCACATTGCAGTAATATATAATTTCGCTAAAGTTGATGATGAAGATAAATTTATAGTTGGCGCTACGATGGAAACAAAGAAATGGATAGTATTTCCGTGGGAAAAGAAAATTTAAATAAAAAGGAATCGGGACAAGGGGACGTTTCTCTTGTCCATTTTTTTTTTCGAAATTGGGACGACTCCAAAAAGGAACCGTCCCAATTACAAAAATATTTTATTTTTGTTTATTCATCCAATTTTTCCCGTCTATAATTCTTGCTGCAAGCATTGATGATGCTGAATCTCCAACTACGTTTAGAACTGTTGCTGGAGCGTCAATTATTGTTGCTATGATTGTAAGAATAGGTAGGGTAGTAAGTGGGTATCCTAACATTGTTATAATCATAGTTTCTGAAATTGTTCCACCACCTATTGGAACTGCAGTAACAAATAGTGTAGCGATTAGCGAAACTAAAAATATCTGACCGATTCCAACAAGTGAATAAACATTTGTACCGAATAAACATACTAAAAACATTGCTTTGAAGACAGAACCGATAATTGAACCGTCTTTGTGAAAGCTTGTTCCAAGTGGAATTAATGTTTCTGCAATGTCATCTGAAACGCCTATATTTTTAGCTGCCTGAAGATTTACAGGGATTGATGCTGCACTAGAACATGTAGCAAGTGCTGTAAATGTAGCAGGCAAGATATTTGACCAATATCTTTTTACTCCAAGCGTGCCACCAGCGATAAATGCGTATAGTGTATATAAGATGAAGAAAACAAATAAACATGCGATTGTATAAATGATAAATGTTTTCAAATATCCTACAGCAATTGATGAACCAAAGGTTCCTATTAAAGCTGCAAAATAGCATCCAAGACCGATTGGAGCATACCACATAACGATTTTAAGAAGTGACATTATTACGTCAGTTAAAGCTTCTAAAAGGTTAAGAACTGGTTTTGCTTTTTCGCCAGACATTCTCATTGCTAAACCAAACAAAATTGCAAATACAATGATTGCAACGATATTATCTCTAGAGAAAAGTCCTGAAAAATCATTAACTGTTAGAACACTGACTGTTCTATCAAGAATTGAAAGTGACTCTGAAGAATCTGTTACAGTTTCTTCTGCTAGAGTTTCTTTTATGATTTCAATATCTTGACCAGAAACTAGTTTAACAGGATATGCTGCTAAAAGTCCAACTACCACTGAGGCAAGTGATGTTATTACGAATACGAGTACAATTGTACCTAGTATTTTGCCAACTCTTTTAGGTTGACTGATTTTTGAAATAGAAGTTGATATTGTAAGGAAAATAAGTGGAACGATTATTATAAACATTAAGTTTATGAATAAATTTCCAAGTGGACTAAGCACAGCTGCGTCTTCCTTGAAAATCAACCCCGCGATAGCACCTATAATTATAGCTGCTAACAAGATGAGCGTTTGCTTGTAATTTTTAAGAAACGTCTTCATAAAATCAAACCTCCTTTATGTAGTTTATAGAGCCATTATATAAATATTAAAAAAATTTTGCAATATGCAAAAAATATGTTAAGATTGTGACAGAATAGTTTGAAAATTTAGAAGGTTTCGTGGATAAGGGGGACTTAAGTTTATGTTAGAGAATGTTGAAGTTTTTTGCCACAATAGTATAAAAATTAGTGGTTCTAAGGTTATATATATTGATCCTTTTAAAATTGAAAATGATTTTCATGATGCAGATTATATTTTTTCAACTCATACGCATTATGACCATTTTTCAGAAGAGGATATCGAAAAATTATTGAAAGAAGATACAATTATTGTTACACCAGATTCATCTAGAGAACTTGCGTGTGATTTAACGAAAGATAGAGAACGTGTTGCTATTGTTGAACCTGATAAAGAATACGAAGTTAGAGATATTAAGTTTTCTACAACATATGCTTACAATAAAGAGACATTATATCATACAAAGAAAGAAAATTGGGTAGGCTATATTATTGAACTTGATGGCGTTAAATATTATATTGCAGGTGATACGGATAATATTAAAGAACTTCATAATATTGAATGTGATGTTGCTTTTATTCCTGTTGGCGGTAAATATACAATGGGGTATGCAGAGGCTGCTGATCTTGCTAATACTATAAAAGCCAAAATTGTTGTTCCAACTCATTATGGATGTATTATTGGTGAAAAAGAAGATGCGGAAAAATTTGCAAATTTAGTTATAGATAAAGAAGTAAAAATTTTAATAAAATAGGAAGTAGGTTTTATGCGAAATATTAAGCTGACAATTGAGTACGATGGAAAAAATTTTGCAGGATGGCAGTCGCAGCCTGGAAAGGTAAGTATACAATCTGAAATTGAGAAAGCTATCAAAGAAATAACTGGTGAAGAGGTTGAAATTACTGCATCTGGCAGAACTGATGCAGGGGTTCATGCTCTTGGACAGGTTGCAAATTTTCATACAAATACAAATATTGAAATTGAAAAAATTCCATATGCAATTAATTCAAAACTTACGAAGAGTATTGTTATAAAGAAAGCTGAAGAGGTGGAGGAGAGATTTCATTCTAGGTATAATTGTAAGTTAAAAACATACAGATATATCGTTAATAATTCTGAATTTCCATCAGCGCTTGAGAGATATCGTGAATATCATATGCCTATAAAATTAGACATTGAAAATATGAAAAAGGCATTGAACTATTTTGAAGGTGAGCATGATTTTAAAGGATTCAAATCTTCAGGTGGAAATGCAAAGAAGACTACCGTAAGAACGATTACAAAAGCTATTCTTAAAGAAAATAATGGACGCATTTTTATTGAACTTACTGGAAATGGTTTTTTATATAATATGGTTAGAATAATTGCAGGAACTATTGTTGATGTTGGTTTAGGCAAGATAAACGCAGATGATATTCCTGAAATTATTGAATCAAAAGACAGAACGAGGGCGGGAAAAACATTGCCACCTCATGGATTGTATTTGTTAGAAGTTGAGTATGATGTTTAAATGTGGAGGAAAGATGGATTTATCTAATGAAAATGTTATACATATTAAGCATGATGAAATTGAATATTTGCAGTTCAAAAGGTTAAACCAATATCCTGAAATTTCTCATGCATACATTTTGAAACCGATAGACTTGAGAAGTCATAACTTAAATGATGTTGTCCAAAATTATAATGTTATTTTTGAAGATTTAAATTTAAGAATTGAAACATTGTTGAGACCACATCAAAAACATACGAATAACGTACTTGGCATTCGTGAAAAGAAGAATAAAAATAAACCGGATATTAATATGGAATATTTAGAAAATATGGATGGTGTGATAACTGATAAATCTGAAATTACTCTTGCTACAACAAATGCAGATTGTATTTTATTTTTAATTTATGATCCGGTAAACAAAATTATTGCAAATGTGCATTCTGGATGGCGTGGAACTTTTGCAAAAATAGTAGAAGTTGCAATAAAGAAGATGATAAATGAGTATGGTTCGAAATCAGAAGACATAACGGTTTGTATTTGTCCAAGTATTAGAAAATGTCATTTTGAGGTAGATGTTGATGTGAAAGAAGAATTTGAAAAAATTTTTTCGTATACAAATAGACTAGATGAAATAATTCAAGATGGAGAAATAAAAGAAGGAAAGCAGAAATATTTCATAGATACAATTTTAATAAACAAAATTATTTTACAAGATTTAGGTGTTAAAAAAGAAAACATTATAGATTCAGGAATTTGTAGTGTTTGTGCTCATGAAAAAATTCATTCAAGAAGAGCAGATGGAATAGATTATGGACTTGGAAGTGCGATAATACAAAAAAAAGAGCTGTGAAAAATTTTACAGCTCTTTTTTCATCTTAAAATGAAATTTCATTAACCATATATTTAATAATTGAATTTTCTGGCTTTGAAGTTAATTCTATGCTAACATCTTCAACTTTTAAAACTTCGGTATCAATATTTTTTACAATTGAACAATTAATTTCATATCCATTTTTAGTTTCTTTTAATGAATTAATTTGATCAATTTGATAATATGAAGGTGTTGAAGGTCTATAATAATAATATTCATTTTCACTATCATATAAATAATAAAAATCTTCTATTTCAATAGGTGCTTCAACTGTAATTCCTGTAAGATCTAAAATTATTGAATGTAAGTCGTCTTTTGGAACATATTCGAAATAAATATTTTCATCATTGTATTCCTGAAGTAATCCTTTTTTTGTAGCAAGTTGCATAGCCACATCAAGAAGCTTTGATTCATCATATTCCTCTGAAGAATATTTTCCTAAATTTATAACTATGTCTAAATCAAGCTCATCTTTTAAAGTATTCTGCATTTGTTCATCCTTTATGTTGGTATTATTTGATAAAAGCACGAAGAGAATTATAGCCACAACTATGGCTAAAACTCCTGCTAGTATCAGGGTTTTCTTTTTCATAAAATTCCTCCTATGTATAACAGTTTAAAATAGTCACAAAAAATTTTTGTGACCTACACAAATATTTTACCATATTTTTTAAATATGCAATAGAAATTTTAAAAAATGTATATAAATGTAAGAAAATATATATACTAAAGGTATCAAAATATTGATGGAGGTTATAATTGTGATTGATATAAAAGAATCTAATGATGATATAAAAAAAGAATTTAGAGTTGAGCCCGTAAAAGCATATGAAATATATGATGAAAATGAACTTGTTGGTTATGGGACAATAAATAAAGATGATAAAAATTTGTTGACGGTTTACATTAAAGAAGAGTGCAGAGGCAATGGGTATGGAAAGAAAATGTTTCATAGTTTATTGAAAACTGCAATGGATATGGGATATGAGGATGTAAACCTCATGGTCTCGAATAATAATATTCCAATGTTAAAAATAATTGAAGATGTAAATGGATTTGAAACGGCTAAAAATAATCAGTTTACTAAGTATATTGTGCACGTTGGATCACCTTTTGACGGTGTGTTTGATTGTGAATAAAAAGGAAAATTGAACAAGAGGGACGTTTTCTTTTTTGAATTTAGAAAAAAGAATCGTCCCAGATTTATGAAGATCTTGTTAAGCTGCCTAATTTAGAAAAGCTCAACGGATAATATAGAAATACTTATAATAATTAATATAACTCCTGTAATGCGATTTAAAGTAAGAGCGTCTGATTTGTTAGCAATTTTCGCTGCAATTCTAGCCCACAACAATGTAGATAGTACGCATGTTATTAAGCAAGATAAATCTGGAATTTCGTCAATTGCAAAGTGACTAATAGCACCAGTTAAAGCTGTAAATGTCATTACAAATACGCTAGTTCCAACAGCTGTTTTTAGTTCGTACCCTAACACAGTTGTAAGGACAAGAAGCATCATCATTCCACCACCAGCACCAACGAAACCGCAAATAAATCCAATTAAAATTCCACACAGAATAGATGATAGAATTCTTTTAGATTTTGACATTGAATCAAGATTTTTATTTGTGTTCATTACAGGTTTTATTATGAATTTAATACCTAAAATTAAAGTCATAAATACAGAAAAGCTTCCCATTGTTGTGTTTGGAACTTTGCTTGCTATTAGACTTCCAATAGCGGTAAAAATTAATACTGTTATTAATATAACAATACCGTTTTTTATATCTAAATTTTTATTCTTTTTATATGTATATGTACTCACTCCACTTGCTAAAACATCGCTTGCAAGCGCAATTCCTACAGCCTCATAGGCAGGCATTCCCAAAAAAGTTATAAGCATTGGACTTATTGCTGCAGCAGCGCTCATACCTGCAAAACCTGTTCCAAGGCCAGCTGCAATACCTGATAAAAAACATAAAACTATTTTGAACATAATGGTCTCCTTTGTAAATAGATCCGCCTGTATTCTAGTAATACAGGCGGTTTGTTTTTGGTGGAGATGAGGAGAATCGAACTCCTGTCCGAAAATTCTTCCACATGAACTTCTCCGAGTGCAGTTTATCTTTTTAGATTCCTAAATTTTAAGCGCCGATAAACAGGCTTTTAAAATTAGTAACTTGATAAATACCCACTATCTCAAAGTTTTGATAGTTTTGTTTCCACTTTAGATGACGCTTGTTCTTAATGAAAGTGGCACAAAAAGACAAACGTAGCTGCAACTAGGCAGCTAAAGCAACTCTATTGTTGTTAATTATTTATAATTCTCACATTTTTTAGATGGCCAAGTGAGAATCCATCACTCGCTATTCATCCTTCTAAATATCCGTCGAAACCTTTACATCCCCATGTTTAGAATCAATTGTATTATAACAAAAATTGTGTATAATTGCAATTTTTTTGTGTACACAATTTTTTCTTTATGTTATAATACTACTGAGAAAAACCTTACGGAGGTAGTTGTTATGAGTGCAGATAGGGCTCTTCTAATGAAAGGTATGTTATCTAGAAAAAAAGATAGAATTAAAGAAAAAAGAAGATTAAAGATAATATGTTTTGTTCTATGTTTGACGCTTGTTTTTGCTGCATGCGTATATACATATGCGCAAGAAACTGTGATTGATTATAATCAAAAAACGGTTGATCTACATGAAGATATTAAGAAAGTTGAATCTGAACAAAAAATAATTGAGGATGAAAAAAAAGCTATTGAAGAAGAAAAACAAAATATTCAAGAAAGAGAAGAAGAACTTGCAATAACATCTGAACAACTTGCCAAAAACAATCAGAGTATAATTGAGGAAAATATGAGACTTCAAGATACTTTGAAAATGGCTGCTTCTGTTGGAATAACTCCTCAAAACTTTGATGAAGCTGAAAAGGCTGATACGGTTGTAGATTATACTAAGCTTGAATATATTGGTGAATTTGAAGGTACTGCGTATACACCAAGTCCAGAAGAATGTAGTAATAATTTAGGTTTTACTGCTTCTGGAAAGCCAATAGTTGCAGGCGTTTCAATTGCTGTTGATACAGATTATTGGAAGCTTGGAACAGAGTTTTATATAGAGGGTCTTGGCTATGTGGTTGCCATGGATACTGGAAATGCAGTAAAAGGGAAATATAGATTTGACTATGCAGTTTTTGACAAAGATTTTGCATGGAAATTAGGTAGAAGAGATTGGAAGGTATATAAAGTTAAAAATTAATGATTGATAAAATATTTATAAAATAAATTTAGATTTTATAAGTGCTTAATTGATAACAAACGATTCATTAAGCACTTTTAAATGCAAAAAATAAAATGGAAATGGAGGGATTTATATATGATGAAAATATATAAAACAGTAGATGAACAAGGACTATTTAGAGAGACTACAAAACTGGAACGAGGTTGTTGGATAAATCTCGTGAATCCCACCACCCAAGAAATAAATACAATTGCCAATAGTGTCGGTGTTATGGAAGATTTTATAAGATATCCATTAGATCAAGAAGAAAGAGCCAGAATTGATATTGAAGATGATCAAACTCTTATTCTTATTGACGTACCGATAGTTGAAAAAAACGAAGACGGAATAAATGGATTTTCAACAATCCCACTTGGTATGATTGTTGTTAGAGATGATTATTTTATTACGGTTTGTACGCAAGAAACACCTATTATAAATGAATTTGTTGAGTGTCGTGTAAAAAACTTTTTTACATACAAAAAGACTCGTTTTGTTTTGCAAATATTATTGAAAATTGCTACATACTATCTAAGATATTTAAAATATATTAATCGTGAGACTGATAAGGCTGAACATAAGCTTCAAAAAACAATGAAAAATAAAGAACTTATTAAGTTGTTAGAGTTAGAAAACAGCTTGGTTTATTTTACAACTTCTTTGAAATCTAATGAAATAGTTATGGAAAAGCTTCTTCGTACAAAATGTATTAAGATGTATGAAGAAGATGAAGATATATTAGAAGATGCAATTGTCGAAAATAGACAGGCTATAGAGATGGGTACAATTTATAGAGACATTTTAAATGGTACTATGGAAGCGTATGCATCAATTATTTCGAATAACTTGAACTTAGTGATGAAATTCTTAGCATCAGTTACAATTGTAATGTCAATTCCTACGATAATTGGTGGACTTTGGGGTATGAATGTAAAAGGATTACCTTTTGCTGAAAGTCCTTATGGATTTTGGATTGTTCTTGTGTTTACAGGTGTAGTTTCGTTTGTTTCGTGGTTAATATTGAAGAAGAAAGATATGTTTTAATGGTGATTAAAGAATGAAATATATTTTTGTTTCTGACATTCATGGAGATGTCGAAAGATTTAAAGAGATTGTTAAAATCTTTTAAAATGAAAACGCGGATAGACTTGTTTTGCTAGGTGATACGTCTTCTGATTATAGTAAGAATTGTGATGAAGAGATTGCAGAAATTTTAAATAGCATGAAGCAGAAAGTTGATGTTATACGTGGAAATTGTGATACAAGAAGATTTGAAGAATTATTAGAGTTTGAGATTTATAGTCTAGATAATTTGTATGTTAATGGAAAGTTTGTTACGGTTACTCATGGGCATTATTATAGTATGTATAATATACCTGAAAATTGTGGAGATATTTTTATTCAAGGACATACTCATGTTCCAATTCTTCAAGTGATAAATAAAAGAATATTTGCAAATCCTGGTTCTGTAAGTAGACCAAGAGGGACAGATTTAAGATGTTATGTGTTGATTGATGAGGAAAAAATATACTTAAAAACTTTGGATGGAAAAGTTGTAAAAAGTTTGGAAATTGGGACGGTTCTTTTTTGAAAAAGGAACCGTCCCGATTTCTAAATTTTTAGTCTACGAAAAAATTAATGACTCTGATGAATTCATCTTTGTCGTCGAGTCCGATTTCGGTGGAACACACAAAATGAACGGGCTTGTCGGTGCAGAGGTTCGGAAGATCTTCTTTAAGTGCGGCAAAAAGGATTTGTTCGGATGTATGAATAGGACCGCCGACTCTTCTTTGACTTGCAGGAGTAGGATCTTCTTCGTGTTCAGGTTTCATCATCTGTACGAGCTCTTCTTCGGAGTCGAGTTCACTCAGAAACTGACGAAGAATACCACTCATACGTTTAAGCTCAGGTCCACGTGCGGAGTAGGTGTAATCACCCATGCCTCCCCAAAAACCAGACCGGCTACGCGTGATGGCGAAAAGGAACTGGTACTGCGGCTTACTAGAAGGTTTGTCGAACCATGCCATAATATCACCTCATTTAATTTGATGTTGAATTGAAAAATAGGATCAAATGGTCAAAATGCGACCTTCATAGAGTGCTATTGTATTTCCGAAAACAGTGCTTGCTTCTCGCACATAGTTGTTTACGTCTTCTTCGGGCCAGAAATGGGTGAGTGCCAGTTTTTTGACACCTGCTTCGAGTGCAATGATTCCAGCTTGTTTGGCTGTCAAATGTGTGTTAATTTCAGGATAGCCATATGATTCGAGTAAGCTTGACTCGCAGATAAGCAAGTCTGCATTCTGAGCAAAAGTTGCGATTTTATCCTTGGCTAAGAATGATGTATCACTTGTGTAAACAAGAGTCGATTTGTCAGACTGTATTTTGACTGCGAATGTTGAAATGGGATGATCTGTTTTACAAAAGCTGATTTCCAAATTGTCAATGTATAGTTTGATATCTTCCTTTAGTTCATGATACTCTGCGAATGCATTTATTTCGGAACGAATATCACGAGATATTGCCAGCGGCCATGCGGGAAGGTAGATGTAAATAGGTCTCTTGATGCGCCCTAATTTCCGGAAAACATGTGATGCATATTGGAATATAAATACATCATTGTAGTGGTCACGATGCAAATAAAATTTTACTTTCACCATCCTTTACCAAAAATCCGGGGCAGTGATGATTTCCTTTACTGTAAGGAGACTGTGTTCCCAGAACTTTTACTAACATTGCTGTTTACCTCTTATTCATGTATGTAATTGTATACGTGAAGAAAAAGATAACTAAATTCCTCAGAATTATATCAGCAAATTATTTATATTTCAATGAATTTAGTTATTTTGTTAAATATATCATCTATTTCTGTAGGGTTTTCATTACTTGTATCAAGTGTCCATAAAGTTCCTTCACCATCAGCATGTATAATATTTTGAGCTAATTTAATTTTTGAATCATTACCGAAGTTGAGAAGATGTGCGATGCAAAATTTGTTCTTCTGTTAGACCGCGAGAGCTAAGGCGTTCACGCTGTTTTTCTTCATTTACAGTTATAATAAGGATATTGTTATTACTGTAATGAAGAAGTCCTTTTTCTAAGAGAAGTGCTGCATTAATTAAAACTAATCCTTTTTTGTTATACATCTCGCGACGCATGCGTTCCTCTATAGGATTTTGCATAAGTTCATCTAATATTGCTAATTTATCGGGACTGTTAAAAACAATTTCACCAAGTTTTTTTCTATTTATACTTCCATCTGAGTTTTTTATTTTTTCTCCAAAAGTTTCTATAAGCGTTTCTCTAAGTTGCACATATTTTGGTTCTTTAAGTGTACTTAAAATATCATGCGAAATTCTATCTAAATCAATATTATGAACTTCAATTCCTTTTGCTTTTCCAAGTTCTACAAATTTTTCAGTCACATAAGATTTGCCTGAACCTATAGTACCAGTGATTGAAACTATGTATTGTCCAAGCATTTTTTCTTCTAATTTTTTCTTAACATACATTGGTACGAAAGGGATAAGTTTTCCTTGTTCCTTTGTCATGGCCTTTACAACACTAGAACTTATATGTGAAAGCTCAGGTGCGGTGAAAAGAGGAACAGTCTCAAACTGCATGCCCTGACTTCTTTGGGCAAGATGCAAAGTGTATTCATCATTTAAATCCTTAGAATTTCTTATTCCTCTAATAACAACATCTATATCATTTTCATAAACAAAATCAATTAATAGTCCGGTGTAGCTTACAACTTTAATGTTTGGTAAATGTTTAGTACAATGTTTTACCATATCTAATCTTTCATCAAGAGTAAAAGTATATTTCTTTTCAGGATTAACACCAATGCCGATAATTAAATTAGGAAATAGGCGATAAGCACGTTCAATTAAATCAAGATGTCCTTTTGTAATCGGATCACCTGAAAAAGCATAAAGTGCATTCATAAAATCACTCCTTTCAATCGACAAAATTATAGCATAAAAAATGGACAAATGGGACGGAGAAATTTGTCCATAAAAAATACTCGGGAATTATTCCCGAGTATAAAATTTTATATAGTACCTTTTAAACGAATTACAGCTGATAAATCCCAAAAACCATGACCAGAAGAACTTCCCATATTTCTGCTTCTTGGAGCTCCTGAATCATATTTTCCACTAGGTGCAATTCCACAATTATATATCTTACAACTATTTCCAGACCAACCACTAACGAATATCTCTACGTGACCTACACCTTCTCTATATATAAATATATCACCAGGTTTGCAAAGTGATTTGATTCTAGAACGATCAGTGGTGTGTTTTCCTCTAAGCCAAACTAATTCAAAATATTGTCTATATCCATTAGTCTTTCCTTTACCTAATGCTTTTGCTAAAGAATGGAACCAACCTGAATTTTTTTGATAACCGCTAAAAGCGTTTGTTAGTTCAGGAACATTGTTCCTTCTACCATACTCATATAAAACCCAGCTCACATAAGCAGAACAGTCAACCTCTCTAGCTCTTTTTGGCACCCATGATGAAGAATGAAGTCCTCCTGAAGAATATAAAGGAATTCTATTTCCTTGTACATATTGGTATCTATTTCTAGAAAGCCAAGTGATACATTCTTTAGCCAAAGGTAAAAATTTATCATTCAAAGGTGATGATGATGGTGGTGCAAATGGATTATAATCTTCATATTCTGGGTCATAGAAATAGTCTGCCGGTGGTGTAGATGGTGTAGATGGAGCTATTACAGGTTTTGGAGGTATATTGTCATAATTTGTATCAAAAGCATAAATATAATATGAACCAGGATTATTTAAATAACTTTTTAAGTATCTTCCATTTACAGTTCTTTCACAATGTCCATCGATAAAAAGATGATCATTTATTTTAAATGTGTCAGAATTACTTGTTGTAGCTAAAGCTAAATAAACTTTTGAATATAGTTTTGAATCTGCTTGGTTTTTATTCACATCTAAGTATGTTGTGTGTGAACCTTTTTGCATATATGCATTCCAAGCAAAGAAGTTTAAATCCATGGTTTTACCATTTTTGACTAAAGTTATTTTAAAACTACCAGTTCCTTTTATATATACAAGATCTGACTCTTTAATTTCAGCTTTGCTGGTATCTCTACTTGTTATTGTTCCGCCTCCATTTAATCTAAGAACAGTTCCATATTTTACGATGTATGTATTATTATAAAATCTAGTTATATTTGAGAACTCATTTCCTGTTATATCTGGCGTATTAGTTTTAATTGGCAATGCAATTGGTTCAAACGCATCATTAAATCCCTTTTCAAAAGAATAATTATAATAAGATAGATCATTAGCACGATTTTCTATATATTTTCCAGCCAATTCTTTAGAATATTTTCCTGACGAGAATACATTAGAAACAACTTTAAAACTTTCACCAGAAATACCATCAGCAAGCTCTAAATATGTTTTAGGATATAAAATAGATTCTTTGTTTCTTAGTGCAGAATCTGTGTATACCCAATATCTACCGTTATCTACGGTGGCATTCCAAGAGTAAAAATTTAGTTGTTCGCCACTAGCTTCTGGCAATCCTTTTGGTGTAAACTTAACTGAAAAATTTCCGGTACCAGTAATGAATAAAGAATTATTTTTCACGACAGCTTTATTTGTATCATTACTTGTAAGAGTACCACTTTGTCTTAAACTAAGTATACTACCGTATTTTACAATAAATGTATCGTTTTTAAACTCTGTAACGTTAGTAAGTTCATTACCTGTTGCTGCGAAGATCGCAGATGAGCAGGAAATCAACAGAATTGACAATAAGAGTATTTTCTTAAAAAATCTTTCCATAAAATCAGCCCCTTTATAGCTAAATATGTAAAAAGCTCATACTAATTATATTTTACCACATTATGTAAAGATGGTCAAATCATAGGATGAGCCAATTTTATTTAAAATTCCTGGTTTTCGATACCGTTAACTTGAACATATATTAATTTGTAGTTGTCATTTTTACTCCAAATGCATGAGTTAATACCAGGTTCCATTTTCCAATCCTTTAATTCTTTGGAAAGAATATCGCATCTTGACTTAAAATAGGTAAGTGCATCTTCTTTATTTGATTCAAAGGTTTTTTCTGCCATTTGATTTTCATCATCTTTTTCGATTACTATATAAGTTAAATTATTCATGAAAAATCCTCCTTTTTACAATATTGTATATTATAAAAAAATAAAGTTCAATTAGAATATTTTAGATAGAAAATAAAAAACCTTTGGCACGAACACCTATAGTGTGAACATGCCAAAGGTTTTAAAAGTTACGCAAATTCGCTGAATCGCCAGAGCCTTGGTCGAGCTCCATCCAAGGATGAGAAGAGCTCCAAGACCACGTCATCCAGGAACCATCCCATGCTTTGAGACATAGAATACGCTGAGTGGTCTTGTTTTCATCAATCCAGTAGCCAGCCGGCAATTTGTCAGATGCGTCAGGATCTGCGAGGATAATCTCGGCAGCATCGTGTAGTCCGGCATAGGTGTCAGGATACAGATCAACCAGAACTTCGCCCATGAAAGACGAGGTCAAAAGCATCACTGTAAGGAAGAAGCCTAGACCGCAGTTGATAATCCAACGGGCAACTTGAAACTGTGCAAACAGTTCTCGCCTTTCACGTCTCGTCATCTTACTAAGCTGTTCTTCGTCGCGTTCCTTCTTGGAAAGGGTGGGAGTGTGGGGATAACGGACATACTTGGTGTTGGGAGACATAGTGGAATCCTCCTTGAAAAAATTTTTAGGGTTTACTCTTATATGTCAACATAAAACGCGTACAAAATCAACCGAAGTGAAAATTGGGACGGTTCCTTTTTATTTTTCACCTAATCGCTCACTTACGTTTTCTTTTAGAAGTGAGTAAACAACTGATGTTGCAGGTACACCTAAAAGCATTCCCACAAAGCCGAATAGGCTTCCACCAACGCTGACTGCAACAAGAACCCAAATGCCTGGAAGACCAATCATGTCACCAACAACTTTAGGATAAATTAGATTTGTTTCAACTTGTTGAAGAATAAGTACAAAAATTATAAATGTGATTACTTTAAGTGGTTCTACTGAAACTATCAAAATCGCACCAATTATGATTCCAATAAAAGCACCAACTACAGGTATTAAAGCTGTAACACCAACAAAAACACCAACTGTAACGGCATAAGGAATTTTTAAAATTAGCATTCCAAGAACACAAAGTAGGCCTAAAATTGTAGCTTCAAAGCATTGTACAGAGAAGAATGTTGAAAATGTATTTTTAGTTAAATTAGAAACTTTTGTAATTCTTTTGTACCATTTTGGACTAAGATATGCTTTAAATAATCGATCAAATTGGTTTAATAGTTTTTCTTTGCTTACTAAAATATATGCAGCGAAAACGATTGAAATTATAGAATCAATTATTACTCCCAAAGTTGCTCCAACAAATGAAACAGAAGAACTAAGAACACCTGATACTACTTTTAGAAGGTCATTCTTTATTGAGTCTTGATTTATTTCAATATTAGACAAAATTTCTTCAATAAATTTGCCTGTTTCATCTGAATTTTCTAAGAAGAATTGCATTTTTTCTGCATAATATGGTACTTTTTCAATTAATAATTTAATTACATTTATAAGTTCTGGCACAACAAGTGTAACTATTCCAAACAATATAAATGCAATGAATATAAGTGAAAATAGTAAAGAAAAAGCACGAGCTATTTTCTTATTTAGTTGAAATTCTTTTCCTGTTTTCTTATTTTTTCTAGGTTTAAGCATTCTTTTTTCAATTGCTGCCATCGGAATATTAATGATGAAAGCAAGGAAGCCACCTACAATAAATGGAGAAATAATCTCTAAGAAATTATTTATAAATCCCATTACGATATCAATATTACTTACACCCCAAAAAATAATTGCTGCAAAAAATACAATTTTAAATATTCTTTTCAAATCCTCTTTATTTTTTTCCAAGATATTCACATCCTTTCATATGGTATTATTATACAATAAATTTACATAAAATCAATATGTGAAACGATTTAGAAGTTAAATATATGACTATGTTTGTCGAAAAATAGCGAGCAAAAGTAATTGAAATCTAGATTAAATGTTAGTAAACTAAGAAAGTCGCGTAAATAAATTTGAGAAGAGGCCGTGAATTGGAGACTATAAAAAGTTTGAAATTAAAAATTGAACAATTAGAGTCACAAAATAGAATTTTATTAAATATGTATGAAAATGTTAGAGAATTTAAACATGATTATGGGAATTTTATTCAAATTCTTGATGGTTATAGTAAAATGAATAGTATGGAAGGTGTTAAGAAACTGTGTAATAAAGCTAAATTGAGTTACAGAGATGTTAATAACATGGGAATGCTCACCCCTGAGCGTATAAATAACCCTATAATATATAACATAATTGTGAGTAAATTTTTTACTGCAAAAGGATATGGTATAAATATTAATTTGGAGTCTACGATTGATTTTGAAACTGTGAGAGCCAAGGTTTGTGATGAAGAATTTTTATATGTTTTTACAGAACTTTTAGATAATGCAATTGAAGCGGCAAAATTCAGTGACAAAAAGGAAGTTAATATTACTTTTTCTGAAGATAGTAATCAAAAATATACATATATAATAATTGAAAATACTTATAAAGAGACAAAAATTGATTTCGATAAATTATATAAAAAAGGTTATACTACGAGAAGCGAAAATTCTAAAGAACATGGTTTTGGACTTTGGAATGTGAAAAAGATTTTGAAACGTTCAGAATCTTTAGAATTATTTACTTCAAAGGGAGATATGTTTATTCAAGAGATAAAAATAAAGTGAATAAATTTTTTAGTTGTACATGAAAATTTATAATGCTAAAATAATTTTGAAGAAAAATTTTTAGGAGGTTATTTTAATGGCAAGTAGATTTATTTTAAATGAAACATCTTATTTTGGCAGAGGTGCTAGAGAAGTTCTTAGCACGGAAATTAAAAATAGAGGATTTAACAAAGTTTTAGTTGTTACAGATAAAACATTACTTGAGTGTGGTGTTGCTGGAAAGGTTACAGCTGAACTTGATAATGCTGGAATAGCTTATGAAGTTTTTTCAGAATTAAAACCAAATCCAACTGTTAAAAATGTTCAAGACGGAGTTGAAGCTTGTAAAAAAGCTGAGGCTGACGTTATTGTTGCTGTTGGTGGTGGTTCTGCAATCGATACTGCAAAAGGTATTTCTATAATAATGACAAATCCAGAGCATGCTGATGTAGTTTCTTTGAATGGTGTTGTTGAAACTAAAAATCATGGGCTTCCAATAATTGCACTTCCTACAACAGCTGGTACAGCTGCAGAAGTTACAATTAACTATGTTATAACAGATGAAGAAAGAGATGTTAAAATGGTTTGTATCGATCCACATGATATCCCTGTTCTTGCAATTGTTGATACAGAATTAATGGAAACTATGCCAAAATCAATTGCTGCTGCAACTGGTCTTGATGCATTAACACATGCTGTTGAAGGATATATCACAAAAGGTGCAAATTTGATGTCAGATATGTTCCATATGAAGGCTATACAATTAATATTTGAGAATTTACCCGCTGCTGTAAACGAGAAAAATTCAGAAGCTGTTGAAAAAATGGGATATGCTCAATATATCGCAGGTATGGGCTTTTCAAATGTTGGTCTTGGAATAGTTCATTCACTAGCACATCAACTTGGTGCTGTTTATGATACACCTCACGGAATTGCAAACGCAATCTTACTTCCATACGTAATGGAATTTAATGGTGAAGTTTGCTATGAAAGATTTAGAGAAATCTTGTTAGGGCTTGGAATTGCCGAAGCTAAAGAAATGAGCAAAGAAGAATTAATTTCAAGAATGGTTTCTGAAATAAGAGAACTTTCTGAAAAAGTTGGCGTTACACAAACGGTTTCAGAAGTTGGTGGAAAAGAAGAAGATTTAGATATGCTTGCAGAGAAAGCATTTGTTGATCCTTGCTATGGTGGAAACCCAAGAACAGCAAGCGTTGAAGATTTGAAAAATTTATATAAAGCTGCTATGTAATAGCTGTGTGGATAAACGGGACGGTTCCTTTTTCCAAAAAGTAAAATATTTAATACAAGAAAAAAGTATTGTTTTTTGTTGCCGAGTTCTCATTTTCATTGCATTGTGTTTGCGATGAATAATGAGTTGTTTGAGGCTTAAAAACAATACTTTTTTGTTGTCTCTTAGTTAAACTTGGAAAAAGGAAACATCCAAATTTCCAAATTTTTAGTATCAGGGTTCATCATCTGGTTCGAATGCGATGATGTGTCCTAACATTGTGGGGAGAGCGTTCATGAAGCTTTCGAGTATGGCGTCTATTCCGCCATTTTCGACTCGTTCTTCCATGATTTCGAAGTTCTTAAGTGCTTCAATCGATAAGTGCAGTTGTTCATCTGTGGGTGTAGAAAGGATTAAGTATTGCATGCCTCTGTGAATTTGGTATTTCGAGCAGAGGAAGCAGAAGAAGAGCAAGATACCCAGACTGATTGGATATGCCAGTGTGCCTGAGCCTCCAAAGAGTGCGTAGAGGATGCACAAAGTGACACCGTAGATTAGTCTGACAAACATTAAATTTGATCCACAATGCTTGGAAATTCTTGAAGATTTTTTTACTTCTTCAAATGTCGGAATTCGCTGGAGTTTTTTGTATGCGTTAATGACCATATGTTCTGCAGAGTGGAATTGCGAAACTGTATAGAACGGACTTGATTTCCGCTTGTACATGTACAAAACTCGGAAGAATGTTGTCAGAATCGGCAGTGCGAAGAAGGTGAAGAAGAGTGCGATAAAGAAACCGTTGATGCTACCAGAAAGTATGCCAAGAATGATTGTCAATCCACCAAGTGGTATCAAAATCTTCTTGTCAGAAGTCTTGAATGTTTTGGCAATTTCTGAGCGTTCAATTCCGTGTAGAAATTGTATTGGTGCCGTTATGCTACAAATCTCGTTTCTATCGTTGAAGTAGGTTTTGACCCCCATTCCTTGAACTGTGTTGGAGTGAAAAATGATTCCATCCCGGTTGGACTCGGCTTCTCGGACGTGTTTATTGTTCGCCATAACAAGTCTCCTTTGCAAGAATAATTTACTAATAAAGTATATAATAATTTACATAAAATATCAACTTAAAAATAGCACATTAAGGACATCCTTAATGTGCATTTTGGGTTATGCCATCTGTAACTTGACATTTTTTTGCATACTTACTGTTTGAAATATCAATATCAAACAGGCTACTGAAGTCTGAACGTCTGTGAATGCTGTCGTTTTCTCCATAAGCAACAAAACAGTTTTTTGTGAATTGAAGCTTAGGAGACTCCGCGGGCTTGTTTCCAGAGATGAAAACATATCCATCGATATAGGGATTTTCAGCAATAGCAACTTTATATGCTGCGATTGCGCCATTTGAATGGCCTGCGAGAAGAAGCAGTGAATCGGGATACTGTTCTTGAATTTCTGCAATCATATTTGCAAGATTCTCTTGCTGATTGCGAAATTGAGCATTTCCCCGTGATTGCGGACAGATAATCAAGACTTCGTCAGTAATTGCCAACGTTTCCTCCTTTGCATATTTTAGTGGATGATTGACTTTCGCCATTACCCAAAGGTCGTTTATATTACTGCTTCCATTGTTTCCATCTCCATGGAGGTAAATGATAACAATATTAGGAGTAACAACTTCATCCTTTCCGAAGAGCTATCATTTTGATGGCTACAATGAATTCAATCGTCAGAATGCCAGAGATAAACCGTTTTTCGGCGAAAACACGGTTAGTTTCGGCGACCGATACTATCTTCACATCAAGCCGTGGAATGATGATTCAGTTGTATTTCTGGATTTTGAGAGTCCCTGTGGTTTTGGCCGGATAGCGTTTACCTCATATCGTCTTAGTCTTGATGAGTTTATAAATAAGCTCACGCAGGCAATACAAGATGATGCCGATTTCATCACGTTTGAAATCGCTGTATGGATGAGGTAAAAAATGCTTTGGCTAGATACCATGGCATTGCAAGTAACAAAGAACCGATTAGAGGAGAAATTAACTTGTTGAGTCAAGGAAAATAGACAAAAGCCCCGTACCTTTGTCCATAAAAAAGACTGCCTGCACATTGGTGTGCAAGCAGTCTGTAAGGGAATAGTTATTCCGCAGTATCTTCGGTGTAGTCGGGAACACTGTCTACTTCAGGAATTTCTCCTTTGTGCAGGGATTCCATCGCATGATTTACGCCATTGACATAGCCACAGTTATGACCTTGATCAAAAGCAGCGTCATATGCGTCATCCATGCCTTGTTCGAAGCCAGCAGCGCGGCCTTCTTGGAAACCTTCATCATATCCTTTCTTGAATCCTGCGTCATAAGCTTCTTTCAGGCGGGCTGCATCGGGATATTCTTCAGCATCTTCCTGAGAAATATTGAACATGGCCATATTCTTCGTAGTATTGTACTCTTGACGAAGATTTCTGATGCGTTCCAATACCTTTGCAATACCTTTGATAATCAGATAAAGAATGCCATAGAAGATGTAGTAGAGCAAAATGCCTGCAACTGCCCAAATTACAATGAAAGCTATGTAGTATTTGAGCAATCCTTTATCGGATTTAAAGTGATACGTTCCATCAGATTTGAGAGTTGCCGTGGCACTTTCAAACGTGGAGTGAGTCGATAGCTTTACGACAGAACCCTCGATTCCAAGCTTATACATCGAGGTATCGATGCCGTTAGCAGGGTTGTCGATGTACTCTCTAAGCTCGTTTTCGCATGCAAGAACACCTTCATTAGTAGAAGGAGAAATATTGCAAATGCAGAACGAGAAAGAGAGAATCAGCGCGAGGCAAAACAGAATAGCTTTCTTAAGCTGTTCTCTGTACTTATGCCCCATGGTTTGAAGAGTCTGAGCATTAGCCGACCGATTCTTCATAGTTTTCTACCTCCTATTTCTTAGTAGTCGTTTGGTTAACATTGATACGAAAAAATCTTATCATATAAAAATTTTTAAGTCAAATCTGGAAAATTGGATATTTTTTTCTCTAAATTTGCTAGATAAAACTTCCTTGACATCAATGAAATACGATGCTAGAATGTCGATGTTTCAAATGGACTTGGTTAATGGACGACAACGAATGGGGTGGTTTAATTGATTTAGTTGGACGAAAATTTTGGCAAAAGCAAAACTGATGGCGTTGTTACGATGCAGGCTACGCCCGTACTCGAGGGTAACGCGCGTGAAATCATTGCTCAGATGTCGATTGAGGAAATGGTGAAGAATCGTAAGACCTTTGCTGAGAAGGTTCGCGAGAATGCCATTCCCGATCTTCGCAAGATGGGCATTGAGCTCTTGACTTTTAATGTGCAGAGCTTTAAGGACAACAACGGTGTCATCGATGCTCTTGGTACTGAAAATGAAGTCAAGGTCAAGAAGGATGCTGCGATTGCGAGAGCGGCTGCTGAAAAGGAAATCACCAAGGCTCAGGCTACTGCGCGTGAAGCGTCTCGTGCTGCTGAAATTGAAGCGGATACGAACATTGCCTCAGATTGCTGAAGCTGTTGCTTCTCCGCTGGCTGGTGTTGACAAGATTACCATGTATGGTGATGGTAACAGCACCAAGCTGGTCCAGGAAATGATGGTTAATACCAATCAGGTTCTGGAAGGTATCAAGGGCTCGACTGGTCTCGACATTGCACAGTTGCTTGCCGGTTATTTTACCGGTAAGGCGAGTGGCAAGGCACAGAATCTCGAAGGTGCAGTAAAGTCGATTGTTGGTCAGATGCAGGGCACTGCTGAATCTGATGATGACGACGATTTTGACGACAATGAATAAAATAAAAAGGCGTGAGGAGAAATCCTCACGTCTTTTTTAGAATTGGTTTTAGCAAAAAGTCTCGAACTAAAATTAGTAGTTTTGCTGAAACATATGTAAGTACTATTGTTATTAAAATCATGATTATCATGTGATAATCCAAATACATATACATCATTTTGTCGGTAATGCTTGAAATCAAATACATTTCAAAAGAGCAAATTGAAATTTCTGAAATTATTTTTCCGACAACAGGAATTTTTTTGTTTAAATCATAAAATGCTAAAAAGATAAATGTTGCAGTAAGTGCAGTTGGTAAAGCTTCAAAACCATTGAAGTTGAACCATGCATATTGCTCTGGTGTAGATAAGATGTAGCAAGATAAACAAGTTAATCCAAGAGATGTCAGAGGCAACAAAATTCTTTGATATAATTTCAAATTTGGTCTAAATTCATGTATATATTTTCCGATAAAAAAGTAGGTTAGTGGATACGCAATTTGCCAATAATCTGGTGTAATATCTAGCCACATTCCATATGCTTGAAAGGTTTTTGCAACCTGTGGAAGAAATGTTAAAAAAGCTAAACTTCCAACCAAAATTTGTTTATATTTTTTATCTTTTAAATTGTCATACAAAATATTTAAAAATGGAATCAGCAAGAATAATCCGATATACATTTCAAAATACCAAGCATATCCATTTGCACTGAAATTCAAAATTTTGATAATTGAAAGTCCAATGTTTATAGGTGTTTTGCTATAAATTGCAGTTGCAATAATTTCTACAACACAAATTGCAACGTAAGAAAAAATCAAAGGAATAATACCTTTATAATATTTTTTTGAAACTTCTTTTTTATTATTTAAAAATCCTGTAAGTAACATAAATAGTGGAACTGCTGTCATTGCTAGAAATCTGAAAATCATATAGATTGTCCATTTAAATGACAACTGATCGACATTCATTACTCCACGTAAGTTAATGCTATGTGTTATAAAAACAAAAAGGATAGCAAGTAATCTCAAAATATCAAGACCCAAAATACGGTCTTTTTTATTAGGATTTTTGATAAGAGCTACATCTTTTTGTATATTTTTTTTCTCTTTTATAGTTGTTTTCAAAAGTATTCCCCCTTGTAAAAATAGTCTAACATACTAAAAATAAAAATACTAGGTGATAAAGGGTAACAATGGGAAAAGGAATATCAAATTATGGTTCTTATGCATTTGATGATAGTGAGTTATTAAAGAGTGTTACAACTATTGAATCTTGGGCTTTTGGTGGAGATTATAGAGAGCAATATACTGAATTAGAAACTGTAATTATTGGTGAAAATGTAACAAATATTAAGAAATATACCACAAAGTCATTTGGGGGATAGAAAAAATAGTAAAAAAACTTGGAAAAAGAATTATTCTTTTTCCAAGTTTTTTGTTATTATTCATCATCAAAAGTTTTAGACTCTTTCTTTGTATCGTCGTGCGAGCGATAGTAAAGGTCAAAGTATTTCTTTCGACGTTCTTCAAGTCCAATCCTATTAAGCAAACTTGTGAGGAGCATGAGAAAACCTACAACTCCAAGTGAGATAATAAACATTATGATCGAAAAAATCATTATGAAGAGTTTTCTAAACTCAGAGACGAAATTTTCTTCTTCGAAGTTTCTAGAAATACTCATCTCACTGAAATTTTCACCGCTTTGTTCGATTGTCACAATGTAATTGAAGAAAAATTTGATGTTTGCGGGTATGGAATAAGTAGACGTAATTTTGTCTTGGTCAATGTAGCATGTGTAGTCAAGATTTTCAGGAAAATCAGAGAAATCAGTGAAAGCCTGATGGTTTTGTGCGTGAGATACAGCAAATTCTTGTAGTTCATTATACGCTTCTGTCGGATACACAAGTTGTTCTTTGATGCTTGCTTCAAAGTGAAGAAAACCAGCTGAAGCTATGATGATAGCAACGAGTAGCCAAGAAATGATGCCGTACTCAATGAAGATGAGATGTAGATAAGAGTTTATCTTATTGAATATTCCATAGCATTTCCGACAGTAGTCCAGGGTTATTCTCATAATTGTAGCCTCCTTAAAATTATTTGTTGAAATGGTTAAAGTGCATGCACTTCGGAGAACAGAATCCAAATAAAACCAACATGATATTAACATAATGTTGAATAGAATGCAAGAATTAATAATATTCAAACTTTTGTTCGTAGTTTTATTGACAAGAACAAACATTTGTGGTAGTCTTTTTTCAGAATACAAGAGTTTTTAGGGGGAATAATATGAAAAAAACACAAGCTACTGATAAACAACAAAGAGTGCTTGATTATGTTAGAGAACAAATAAAGAAAGATGGATATGCTCCTTCTGTTAGAGAGATTTGTAAAGCTTTAGATTTAAAATCTACTTCAACAGTTCATGGTTATTTAGCTAGACTTGAGAAGAAGGGATTAATTCAGAAAGCTGCGCTTAAACCTAGAACTCTTAGAATTGTTGGTGCTGCTGGTGACGACGAGGAAAAAGGTTTTTATACTTCAAAAGAAATGGTTGATGTGCCTATAGTTGGAAAAGTTACAGCTGGTATGCCAATACTTGCTGTTGAAAATATAGAAGATAGTTTTCCACTTCCAGTTGATTTTGTTGGAAATTCAGAATCGTTCATGCTTAAAGTTAGAGGAGATAGCATGATTGATGCGGGAATTTTAGATGGAGATTTAGTGTTAGTTAAGAAGCAAAATACAGCACAAAATGGTGACATTGTTGTTGCTTTAATTGAAGATGAAGCTACAGTTAAAAAGTTTTATAAAGAAAAAGGATTTATAAGGCTTCAACCTCAAAATCAGTTTATGCAACCTATATTGGTTCCAACATGTACAATTCTTGGCAAGGTTGCGGGTGTTTTTAGAAAATTATAAAATTAATAATAAGAAGAAAAGAGACGACAATTTCATGTCGTCTCTTTATGTTTGTGAACGAAATTCAATAGTATCACAGATTTTCATCAGGAATAACGCTCGCAAGACGGTAATTGCTGTAATGAATGTCGTTAGTTACGTCTTGCAAAACATTAATGAAATCAGGAATTCTGAACTTGGAAGCTTCAGATGTGAGTTCGATTTCGAGGATTGCGACACCTTCCCAAAAGGGATAAATATCGAGTTCAAAGTAGAGATTGTCGTGAATGAAGCAGTAACGAGTCTTCTGAATCTGACGTTTACGACAATCGCTTTGAATTAGCAGGTCAAAGTATTCCTTTGCAGAAATTTTTCGTTCATTCTCAATTCTAACACCTTTAAGAATGGTACGCTTTTCAGTGTAGAAGAAGGTATAGTCACCGTCAATACCACGCATGCGAAGCCGACGTTCATAGCCAGAACCATCGTCGCAGAGGTAGGTCTGGATGATTTCGGACTTAGAAAGGTTGACAAATTTAGCAAGTTCATCAATGTCGGGTCGCTTGATAAGAAACTTCTTTTCGATTTCCAGCGGAGCCGGTTTACCAATTACAGCGCAGATTTCAGCAATGAAACGAGTGATTTTTTTGGAAAAGTCAGTACTATTATCGACGATTCTAAGATGAGGATGACCAGTCCAAACTTTCATGAGAGCTCGGTCAGTAGCGATAGCTTCTTCGACGGTTTCATAACGAGCCTTGTTACTTTTCATGTTAGCAAGGTAAGCTTCTTTTGCACCATCAGCTGCGGTAATCAAATGAATTACGGCATCGTAGCGATTCATAAGAGAGTTAATAGTTTGACCATTTCTTCTCAAAATTTCTGCGATGTCGTCGGGAGCGGTGTACGCAAATCCATCGAGCAGGCCTCTGTCGTAAATGATGAGAACATTTTCTTCTTCACACTTTTCAGCAGCTTCATTAAGGAGGTTTTCCATATGAAGTTGCGTCCGGAAAAGCATGTCCTGAAATTCCACATTGCGATATTCACGCAGCTTGATGCCACAGCCATAAAGCAAGGTAAAACTTTCAGGTGCGATGAAAACTTTGAAACCAAGAGCAGAAAGCTCCGGTTCGACACGTGCGAAAGCAGTTGTTTTACCCGCACACGGTCCGCCTGTAGCAACGATTCGATAGATGTTCTTCATTTTAAGGCTTCCCTCCTAAAAAGTTATTTTTACAGGCAAAGTATATCAACCTAAAAGTTAAATGTAAATAAAAGAATAAAAAATAAATATTGCCATAAAATAAAAAGGAGGTGATAGTTATGTCTGAAAAAATTTTTAGGACAAAGGGAAAGGGAATAGTTGAAGATGCAACAGAATATGGTGAATTTATAGCAACATTTGACGCGTGGATGACGCCAGAAGAACAAAAGAAAAGGGCGCAGCATTTAGAAAATTTGAAGAAAAAGAGAAAATAAAATTTTTGAAGAATGGGACGTTTCTTTCTTAAAGATATAAACTAATTAAAACAACAAAAAAGTATTGTCTGAGACTTAAAAACAATACTTTTTTGGTTGCTAATTTTCATTATCTAAAAGATTTTAATTACAATCGCATTCTCTGCAATCTGGTTTTAATTCACAATCAACGAATAAATCATCAATATGAGTATCCGCTGAGAAATCAATAGGTATTTCAACTTTCATCTTTTGAACAATAGTAAATTTGCAGTGACAATCATTCATATCTTTATGGCAATTATCAGGTCTCTTTAGAGAAATTATTGGATTTCCACAACATTCTGTTCTGATTCTACCTACAGAAACATTTGGTGTTGTTGTGACCGGAAGGCAAATTGTTAAAAATTTCTCAATTATTGAACAATATTTTTGGTCACATTCATAAATTTCATTTTTGTCATTCTCAAACATTAAAAGTTCCTCCTTAAATTTAGAAATATTAAGTTATTAGAAGAAAGTTTTATTCTAATAAATAGGCACATTCTAATAACATGATATGCATTAGATTTAAAATTGATAACGAAATTAAAAAATTAAACGTAAAAGTTTTTAGATGTGATATAATTGCTGAAAATCTAGGATTATAAGGAGAAATTGATGAAAATCTTATTAACAACTTTGAATACAAAATATGTGCATACCAATATTGCCTTGAAATATTTATACGAAACGATAAATGAAAAAGATGCCGTGCTAAAAGAGTTTACAATTAATGAACCACTTGGGAAGATTCTAAGGGAAATTGTTCCACAAAAAGCGGACGTGATTGCATTTAGTGTGTATTTGTGGAATATTGAAGAAATTTTGAAGCTTTCTGAGAATATTAAAAAGATAAATTCTAATGTAAAGATAATTCTTGGTGGACCTGAGGTTACATATCAAAGTGAAAAAGTTCTAAGAGAAAATACATCTGTAGACTATGTTATTGTTGGTGAAGGTGAGGAAACTTTTCCGAAACTTATTGATTTTATTGAAAAATTAGATTCAGATGATAAAGAGTTTTTAAAACACGTATCATACAGGGAAAATGATGAAATTAATGTTGGTGAAATTGGTATTGTTTGTGATACAAAAAAAATTCCTCGAATTGCAAATAAAATAGTGGAAGATTATGATGGCAGAATTGTTTATATTGAGACTGTTAGAGGTTGTCCATATAATTGTAGCTATTGCTTATCCTCAACGATAAAGGGAATTCGTCCGTTTGAGATGAATAGAGTAAAAGAAGAACTTTTGATCTTGATGAAGGCTGAAGTGAGATTAGTGAAATTTGTGGATAGAACTTTCAATTATGATAAAAAACGTACTCTTGAGATTTGGAGATTTTTACTTGAAAATAATATATCTTCGGAGTTCCATTTTGAAATTTCAGCTCATTTGATTGATGATGAGATTTTAGAATTTTTTGACACTGTTCCAGAAAATACTTTTAGATTAGAAATTGGTGTACAATCTACAAATCCTGAAACGATAAAGGCAATAAATCGAAATACTGATTTTGATGTGATTACGAAAGTTACAAAAAGAATTATGCAAAAAAATAATATAACTACGCATTTGGATTTGATTGCAGGTCTTCCTTTTGAGGGATATGAAAGGTTTAAAGAGTCTTTTAATGATGTGTATGATTTAAGACCTACAGAATTGCAACTTGGCTTTTTGAAATTACTTAGCGGCTGTCAAATTACAAATGAAAAGGAGCTTTATGACTATAAGTATACGAGTTATCCGCCGTATGAAATTTTGGAGAATAAATTTATTTCATTTGAGGAAATAACAAAGCTAAAAAATGTAGAAGAAATGGTTGATATTTTTTATAATTCTGCTAGATACAAAAATTCTTTGAAATTTGTTGAGGAGAAATTTGATACTCCATTTGAATTTTATTTTGAGCTTTCGGTGTATGCTAAAGAAAATGGATATATGGATAGAAAAATAAGCGCGGAAGAATGGTTTGACGTCTTAGCAAAATTTTATTTTGAAAATAAATTTGAGGATTATGCAGAGTTTTTAAAGAATCTTAAAATAGATCATTTTAATAATTTTGGAAACAAGAGAAGAAGAGGATTGTTTATGTTTAATCAGCAAATTTTTAATTGAATATTTACATAAAATATGGCGTAATTAGTACGGTTTCATACTCATTTTGTAAAAGAAAGGACTGTGGTTAGAAATGACGGTAGGGTGCTGCAGTCATGATGTTTCATGGTCGACTTGCACTTATTGGTACGAATGGCGTTCCGGCTGTTGCGCGTCAGTATATCGAGATTATCAGCGATGCTGATGACATCGAGAATGGCCGTATCGGCGCAGTTGGTTACTTGCTGAATGAATGCCGAACTGATGCAAAAGGATACAATACCACGCATCCGGAGCATTTCAGAAAGATCAAGTATGGCTACATCGCGAAGAAGGCAATGGACGTCCCCGAGTCTAAAAAAAACCCCCAACACAAGAGCGTGTTGGGAGTGTGACCTCTTGATTAATGAGGCAACATGATAAATTTACGCTTCCCAGAAGGTGCCTTGAACTCTGCGATATGAAGTTCCAGTAGTCCATTGTTATAAAACACATAGGGAAGGTAGTCGGTAATGTCGTTCTGTTTGCAGATTTCAGAAAACCACTCGTTTCGGTAGCCTTTGCGAAGTGCATCCACAATTTCATGTACGAAGATCAGGTCATTTTCTTCGACCATTTCTTTGATTTCGTCCATGGTAACGGGACATTTTTGCGGCGTAGGTGCGAGCATCCGGTAAGATGTTCCTTCAGAAGTTTTCTCTTCCATAATGTCGATTACAAGCTCTGTACCGTTGAAATATGCGTGCTTGCATGCGTCTTCTTTGCAAAAGCGGGAATGCTCAGAGCAAAGAGAGTTCCAGCCATATATAATGGCAGTTTCGGTCAAAACGTGGGTTTCTATGGCCATTGATAGTGACCTCCTTTGTATAGTGAATTATGCACATTTGAAATTTTAACACAATTTACATAATTTTTCAATAAATTTTCTTGACAAATAAAAATATAGTGATAAAATCTAACTAAAGGTCAAAGAAAGTCAAAGTTAAAACGAGGTGATGTGATGAGATTATCTGAAGTGATAGAAGAATATATCAAAGAATTAATTGCTGATAGCGATGATTTTGTAGAGTTTGGCAGAAATGAACTTGCAGAATATTTTAATTGTGTGCCGTCTCAAATTAACTATGTAATAAGCACAAGGTTTAGTCCTGAAAGAGGGTATTATGTAGAAAGTCGAAGAGGTGGTGGAGGTAATATCAAAATTAAAAGAATTGATATTACAAAAGATAGATATATAATGCATCTAATAAATTCCCTTGAAGAAAGTTTATCTCAACAAGAAGCGGGAATAATTATTAATAATATGGTGGATTATAATGTAATTGACGCTAAGACTGCTAAGCTTCTTAAAGTTGCAACGAACGATAAAGTTCTAGGTCTTCCTAGAGAATACAGAGATTTAGTTAGGACACGAATTTTTAAAAATATGTTGATAAATTTAATATAAGTAGGAGAGTGATTTTTATGAAATGTCAAAATTGTGGAGAACATGAAGCAAATATTAAGTATATGCAAATGATAAATGGAGAAAAAGATGAAATGTATCTTTGTGAAAAATGTGCAAAAGATATGAAAATTGATATGAATTTTGATATGCATTTCGGATTTGATAATATCTTTTCATCACTATTTGGTGGTGAAACTATAGTTAAGCCTATAGAGCTTTCTGATGAATTGTCATGTGATGTGTGTGGAATGAAATATGATGATTTTGCGACAAATGGATTAATTGGTTGTGAAAATTGTTATAAAGTTTTTAGTAAGAGATTAGATAATGTTATAAAAAGACTTCATGGAAGTAATCGTCATGTTGAATCTGCTCATTATAAAAGACATGGTGCTGCAAGGCAAAAAGATAAAGATACGGATATAAAATCTGAAATCGCAAAATTAAAAGAAGAGATTGAAAAATGTATTAGAAATGAAGATTATGAGCAAGCTGCGATACTAAGAGATAAAATAAAAATTTTAGAAAAATCATTAAATGAAAGAGAAAGAGGTGAATAAACATGAGTTGGTATTTTGAAAATGGTCCAGAATCAGATGTTGTAGTTAGTACAAGAATTAGATTTGCAAGAAATTTGAGAGGTTATAAATTTACTTCGGTAGCGGATGAGACAGAACTAAAAAGAGTTTTAGAAAATTTTAAAGGAAATGGTATTGTTTCAGGGCTTCAATATATTAAACTTGACGAGTTAGATGAACTTATGAGAATGAGTTTAGTTGAAAAACATATAATTAGTAGAGATATGCTAAAGCAAAAAGATGCTGCTGTTTTACTTAATACAGCAGAGGATGTTTGTGTAATGTTAAATGAAGAAGATCATATACGAATTCAAGTTTTGAAGCCAGGTTTAGAGTTAGAAAATGCTTTGAATGATGCTCAAAAAATAGATGATGAAATAGATGAAAAATTAGAGTATGCATACAGCGATTTATACGGATTCTTAACAACATGTCCGACAAATATAGGAACAGGACTTAGAGCATCTGTAATGCTTCATTTGCCTGCGCTTAGAATAACTAGAAAAATTGGTAAAGTAATAGATGTAGTAAATAAAGTTAATATAAATGTAAGGGGAGTTTACGGAGAAGGAACAGAAGCTATTGGTGATATGTATCAAGTTTCAAATAAAATAAGTTTAGGATTAACAAATTTGGAAATAATTAATAATGTTAAGTCAGTAGTATATAAATTGATTGAACAAGAAAGAAATGCACGTGAATTTTTGAAATCAAGAGGAATAGAGTTTGAAGATAAACTTTACAGAGATTTTGGAACATTATCATGTGCTAAAAAACTTACTTATGCTGAAAGTGAAAAATTAATTTCAATGGTGAAACTTGGAGTTTCAATGGGAATAATAACTGAAATAGATTCCAGAAAAATTAATGAAATTAATGTTATTTCAAAATCGGCAACACTTCAGAAATGCATAAAAGAAACTGTAAGTGCTAAAGAATTAGATATAAAAAGAGCTGAGTTGATTCAGAAAATAATACAGAGATAAATTAGAAAAAGGAGGTTTTGTATGGTTTATAAGTTTACGAATAGAGCTGAGAGAGCGATTGCGCTGGCGCAGGAGGTTGCAGGCGAGTTTGGTCACAATTATGTAGGGACTGAGCATCTGCTTTGTGGTCTTGTAAGAGAAGGAACTGGACTTGCGTATAAAGTTCTTGAAGAGCAAAATGTAACTGAAGAAAAAATAGAAGAGTTGATAGAAGAGTTGATTGGTAGAGATGAGCCTTTAAGTATTCCGCCTGATGGATTTACGCCAAGGACGAAAAGGGTTTTTGAAACGAGTTTTATCGAAGCTAAAAGACTTAATAATAATTTTATTGGTACAGAACATTTACTTCTTGGAATTTTAAAAGAAGGGGATAGCGTAGCTTCTAGAATTATTGCAGAACTTGGTGTTGATATTCAAAAACTATTTTCGACTTTAATAAAAATGCTAACAGACGAAAAGAGTGGTAATACAATAACTCACAAGAAGAATCCTAATAATCAAACTCCAACATTAAATCAATTTGGAAAAGATTTGACTTTTGAAGCAAGTGAGGGAAAACTTGATCCGATAATTGGAAGAGAAGAAGAAATTGATAGAATTATTCAAATTTTGAGTAGAAGAACAAAGAATAATCCTTGTTTGATTGGTGAACCTGGTGTTGGTAAAACAGCTGTGGTAGAAGGACTTGCTGAAAAAGTTGTTGCTGGAGAAGTTCCTGAAAATTTGAAAAATAAAAGAGTAGTAACGTTAGATATTTCTTCAATTGTGGCTGGCGCAAAGTATAGAGGAGACTTTGAAGAACGACTAAAGAAGTGCCTTCAAGAAATAAAAAAAGCTGGCAATGTAGTTTTATTTATTGATGAAATTCATACGATTGTTGGTGCTGGTGCTGCAGAAGGGGCAATTGATGCTGCTAATATTTTAAAGCCTTTACTTGCAAGAGCTGAGATTCAGGTGATTGGTGCAACAACTTTAAATGAGTATAGAAAATACATTGAGAAGGATGCGGCTTTGGAAAGAAGATTTCAACCAGTATTAGTTGGAGAACCAACTACAGAAGAGGCAATTCAAATTTTGGCTGGAATAAGGGATAAATACGAAGCGCACCATAAAGTGAAAATAACGGATGATGCTATAAAAGCTGCGGTTGAGTTATCTTCAAGATATGTTAATGATAGATATTTGCCAGATAAGGCAATCGATTTGATGGATGAAGCTGCATCAAGAGTGAAATTGCAATCTCTTACTGCTCCAAAAGAAGTTAAGAAAATTGAAGAAAAAATTGCTGAAATTGTAAAAGAAAAAGAGGATGCAATAAACACTCAAAATTTTGAAAAAGCTGCAAAACTTAGAGATAAGGAACAAAAAGAGAAAGAAAAATTAGAAAAAGTAAAATTAGAGTGGACACAGAAAAATCAAATTGCAACTACAAATGTTACTGAAAACGAAATTGCAGAAGTAATTTCAAAATGGACCAATATCCCGGTAAATAAGCTTACTGAAGCTGAAACCGCAAAACTTAAGAATCTAGAGGAAGAACTTCATAAAAGAGTAATTGGTCAAGAGGTTGCAATCACTGCAGTTAGTAAGGCTGTAAGAAGAGGAAGAGTTGGTCTAAAAGATCCAAAGAGACCGATTGGTTCATTTATTTTTCTTGGGCCAACAGGTGTTGGTAAAACTGAAACTTGTAAAGCTCTTGCAGAATGTTTATTTGGTGACGAAAATTCAATGATAAGAATTGATATGTCTGAATATATGGAAAAGCACACAGTTGCAAAGCTTATAGGTTCACCTCCTGGATATGTTGGCTATGAAGAGGGTGGTCAATTAACGGAGAAAGTTAGAAGAAAACCTTATGCAGTAATTTTATTTGATGAAATTGAAAAAGCGCATCCAGATGTATTCAATATATTACTTCAAATCTTGGAAGACGGACGATTAACTGATTCTCAAGGAAGACTTGTTGATTTTAAAAATACAGTTATAATTATGACGTCAAATGTAGGAGCAAGAAACATTACAGAGCAAAAAACAATAGGTTTTAATAATGCGGAAAATAAAGAAAAAAATTATGAGCAAATAAAAAATGATGTAATGTCAGAATTGAAAAAAGCATTCAGACCTGAATTTTTAAATAGGATTGATGAATTAATAGTATTCAAGCCTTTGGATGAAATGGAAATAGAGAAAATTGTAGAGATAATGATAAGAAATTCTACAGGAAGACTAGCTGAAAGAAACATTACTATTGAAGTTACAGATGCAATGAAAAAACACATTGCTAAAAAAGGATTTGATCCAGCATATGGTGCAAGACCGCTTAGAAGAGCGATACAATCACTAATCGAAGACACATTAGCAGAAGAAATTTTGGATGGAAAAGTTCAAAATGGAAACAATGTGGTGATAGATTTTGTGGATGAAAAAGTCAGTGTGAAAGTAAAATAAAATTGGAAATTGAGACGGTTCCTTTTTCAAAATTTAAAAATTGACAACGAAAAAAAGTATTGTTTTTAAGCCTCAGATAACTCATTGTTCATTGCAAACATGATGCAATGAAAGTGAGAACTCGGCGACAAAAACAATACTTTTTTCGTTGTCTAAAATACTTTGCGTTTTTTGAAAAAGGAACCGTCTCAATTTCTAAAAACGTTCTGTCTCTAGTTTTCAAATTGTCTTATGTGTGATACTATAATTATGGAACAAAAAATATTATAGAGAGGATATATGTGGATATGAAGAGTCAAAAACTGATTATATGTTTGATGGTTGCGATAATTGTACTTTTAGCAGGTAATTTATATTTTTTGATTAAGGGTAAGAGTGGTTTTGAAAATAATCTACCAATAAATAATTCGGATGATGTTATAAATTCTGAAAATAGTGAAACTTTGGGAGAGGATACGATTTCGGGTGATGCGGAATTCGTTAATAGTGGGGAGATTGCTCCATCAGTTATAGAAAAGGAAGAGGTTACAAAAGTTCCAGAAGAAGTTGAAATGCCAGTGAAAGCTGAATATGATGTAATAGTTTTTGGCGCAGAGCCAGAAGGTATTGTTACAGCAATTTCGGCAGCTAGAAATAATTTAGATGTGTTATTAGTTGAAAAAAGAGATGGCCCTGGAGGGCTTATGACGTATGCAATGCTTAATACAATTGATATGAATCAAAATGTGTATGGTGAGCTTTTAAGTAAAGGAATTTTTGAAGAATTTTATGAAAAGATTGGCAATAATGAATCTTTTGACGTAGAGCTTGCAAAAGAAGCTTTTGAGGAAATGCTTAATGAAGAAGAAAAGATTACCGTAATGTATGAAGTTGAAGAATATACTGTTGGATCAACAGGAACTGAAATTGAGTATGCAATTATTGATGGTGAAAAATATGTTGCGAATACATACATTGATTGTACTCAGGATGCTGATATAACTGTTGCTGCGGGTGCTGAATATGTTGTTGGCTGGGAAGATGTAAATGAAAAAAACAGAATAATGTCAGCTACTTTAGTTATACATATGGATAACGTAGACTGGGATAAAGCATGTGAGACAATTAGAGTAGAAGCTAGACCAAATACAGGCTATTCTGATGATAGTATTTGGGCATTTGGAAATATTACAGAGACTTATGTTCCAAAGCAAACTAACATGAGATTAAAAGCTTTAAACATTGGAAGACAAAACGATGGAAGTGTTCTTATAAATTCTCTTCAAATAATAAATGCAAATATGCTTGATGAGGATGCAAAAGAGAGAGCATATGATAAATGTGTAAAGGAAGCCAAATATGTTGCAGAATTTTTGAAAGACAATGTTCCAGGTTTTGAAAAATCAAAATTAGTTGGAGTAGCTCCAGAACTTTACGTTAGAGAAACAAGGCATATAATTGGAGAATATAGATTGACTGTAAAAGATATATTAGAGTCAACAACATTTACAAATACTATAGGACATGCATGTTATCCAATCGATGTTCAAACAACAAGTATTTATGATTATGGATATATAATTGGTGCTCCAATACAGTATTCGATTCCTATGGGAACAATAATTCCAAAAGGATTTACAAATCTTCTTACAATAGGTCGATCAGGTTCATATACTTCAATTGCTGCAGGATCTGCAAGGGTAATTCCTACGGGTATGACTCTTGGAGAAGCTGCTGGAATAATGGCTGCACTTTCAAACGAAAAAAATATGGATTTTCAAGAAATTTTGAAAGACCTTTCTACTATAAAAGATGTGCAAAAAAGAATGAATTTGCAAGGAATGTATTTAAGCAAAGAATCTAAGCCAGTTGTTGAAGTAGATGGAAGATATTATGACTTTATAATTGAAATGTGCGAAAAAGGTATATTGAGTTTGGGTTATAGTAATACTTTCAATCCAGAAGAAAAAATGTCTGAAAGAGAGTTTATTGTATTTTTAGAAACATATTTGAAGAGAAGTTTTATACCTGAAGAATACTGGAAAACAGAGCATATAAATCTGCTTGATGCAAGTGAAGAGCCAATAACGCCAAATAGGGCAAGAGAAATAATGGCAGATATAACAACGTATAACATAACAGATGACGAAATAAAAGGTGAAATAGAAGAATATATTAACTTAGTAATGCCTGTTGGAAAAGAGGAGTTAACGTTAGTTAGGGTCTATGAAATTGCTACGTTGCTAAAGGATGAAATATTGAAAATAAGTGAATAAATTTCAAAATTGGGATGGTTCCTTTCTAAAAAAAGTAACTAGCCCAATTTTTTTGTTTGTAATAATAAAGAAATTTATTTGTAACATAAATGTAATTGTATTAATTTGGTATAAGTACTAAAATTAAATAGTACACAGGATAAAAGGAGGTGTTTTCATGTTTTCACCACAAGGTAATGATAATTTAATAAGTAATAATGCATCAGTTGTTACAAATAGCGCATTGTATTCTTTTGATGATTCAAAAAATATGGCTAATAAAGTTAGTGAAAAACATGAAAATAAAAAAGGTGCCTTTGCCAATTTTGCAAGAATTTCTAGTTTTGATGATGAAATTGGATGGTCTTCAAATAAATCTGAAAGCACGTTTAATAATTATTACAATAATCCTAATTTTACCGGTGCTGGCTTGTATAAACCGTTTGGTGTTAATGACGATAATCCGTTAGGAAAGAATGTTTATAATTACTCTATGAGCTCTGCAAGTGTAGTTCGAGGAATTGCTTTTGCAAATGGGGGACGTGAATTTGTGGAAAATCCACTAGCTAAACCATACAATATTGTGGATAACACATATGAATTAGGTAGGGCAATTAAGAATAATGATTTTAATGATGTAATAAATATAACGAGAACTAAGAATATAGAGGTTATAAGTAAGATTGAAATTACTCCGATAGCTTATAATACGTATCAAATGTCTGATATCTTAAAAGAAACGAGAACTTCACAAGTTATTGATTTTAGGCCTATTCCAAAGGAATTAGCTCTTACAAAGCCATCAAAGCTTAGAAACTTTTGGGGAAATCAGATTGGTTTTATAAAAAACTTAAAAAATATGTTTATAAAAAGTAAAGTTAAATAAAAAACTCTAGTATGAATTTATACTAGAGTTTTTTTTAGAACTCAACTGGTTCTGGTTTTTTATCTGTATCAACATCAACTATTTGTGCAATTTCATCAGCAACTGCTAATATTTCGCTGATTGTATCTGAGTGTATTCCATATAATTCCATTAAATTCTTTCTATCAGCTGGAGCCATATCATAGGTCATAAGCGCAAAATCTACAGTTGAAATTTTCTTTGTTTTAGCATCATCTATGTAAAAAC
The DNA here is from genome assembly GCA_949283575.1 of uncultured Eubacteriales bacterium. Lineage (GTDB taxonomy): Bacteria > Bacillota > Clostridia > TANB77 > UBA1234 > UBA1234. The sequence goes on along the minus strand of CASDSU010000028.1, from coordinate 22,683 downwards.
CATTGAAAACTTCAGCAGGAAGAGTCCCCATTTTTGCTGAAACAGCTTTTATATATGTATCTGATTTACCGATTTTCCAACTCGAATTACTGGTAGTTGATAACATCTTTAGTATTTTTAATCTGTTTTCCAAGCTAAATCCCTCCTGACTTTTTAGTCTCAAGCAAGTGCATTTTATCATTGTTACATAATAAATTCAAGAAGTTTTATTAAAATACTTGACAAAAGGCTGGTTGCGTTGTAAACTGTTTTCGGTTTACAGGGGGTAGCATATGGATAAAAACATTCATGTTAGTATGTTGCTTGAAATGTATGGCAAATTGCTTACAGATAAACAAGCAGATGTAATTGATCTATATTACAATCAAAATTTGTCTTTAGGTGAAATTGCTGAAGAACTAGATATTACTCGTCAAGGTGTTAGAAAAAGCTTGGTAGATGGAGAAAAAAAACTTCTAGATATTGAAGAAAAACTAGGCTTTTTTAAAGAAAAACAAAGACGTGAGAAAATAATAGAGGATATTATTGTGAATACAAACGATAAAAATATTGTGAAAAAATTAACAAATTTATTATAAAGGGGTTCGTATAATGGCTTTTGAAAGTTTAAGTGAAAAACTTCAAGGTGTTATAAACAAACTAAAAGGAAAAGCTCGTGTTACTGAAGAAGATGTAAAAGAGATTTCAAGAGAAGTTAAACTTGCTTTACTTGAGGCGGACGTTAACTACAAAATAGTTAAAGATTTCACTTCAAAAATTAGTGAAAAGGCTCTTGGACAAGATGTTTTAAAAAGTTTAACTCCAGGACAACAAGTTATAAAAATAGTTCATGAAGAATTAGTTAACTTGTTGGGTACAGAAGAAGTTGGTTTAAATATTTCACCTAATCCACCAACAATAATTATGATGGCTGGATTACAAGGTTCTGGTAAAACTACTATGGCAGCTAAACTTGCTAACATGCTTAGAAAAAAAGGAAAGAAACCTTTAATGGTTGCTTGTGATGTTTACAGACCTGCGGCTATAGATCAATTAGAAGTTTTAGGAAAACAACTAAACATTCCGGTTTATTCTGACAAAGAATCAAAAGATGTTGTTGATATAGCAAATAGAGCTTTGAAAGAAGCTAATTCAAAATTAAATGATGTAGTTATTGTAGATACAGCTGGTAGACTTCATGTTGATGAAGAACTTATGGAAGAACTTAGAAGATTAAAATCTTCTATCAAACCACATGAAATATTATTAGTTGTTGATTCGATGACTGGTCAAGATGCTGTAAATGTTGCGCAAAGTTTTAATGAACAATTAGAGATTGATGGTGTTGCAATTACAAAACTTGATGGTGATACTCGTGGTGGTGCGGCACTTTCAGTTAAAGCAATAACAGGAAAGCCTATTAAATTTTCTGGTACAGGTGAAAAACTAAATGATATAGAAGTTTTCCATCCGGATAGAATGGCTAAAAGAATTCTTGGAATGGGGGATGTTCTTTCTCTTATTGAAAAAGCTGAAGAAGCTTTTGATGAAGAGCAAGCAATAAAACTTGAAAAGAAACTTAGAAAACAAGAGTTTACTCTTCAAGATTATTTAGATCAATTAAAACAAATTAAGAAGCTTGGTTCTATTAAATCGATTTTAGGCATGATTGGAATTGATCAAAAAGCTATCGAAGAAGCTAAAGTAGATGAAAGGCAATTTGTTAGAATAGAAGCAATTATTCAATCTATGACGATGGAAGAAAGAGAAGATGTCGAGATTCTAAATGGTAAGAGAAGAAGAAGAATTGCTGATGGTGCTGGTACAACAGTGCAAGAGGTTAACAAGTTTATTAAGCAATATTCAGATACAAGAGCTCTTATGAAAAGCATGATGAGTGGCAAGGGTCCAATGAATAAGATGATGAAAAACATCATGAAAGAAGCTGAAAAATTAGATATGGATAAAGTATCAAAAGAAGATATGGAAGCCATAAAAAATATAAATAGCATTGAAGATTTAGAAAAATTCAGAAAGAATCTAAATAAATAATTCGAGGTTATCAACATTAAATGATATAAATAGGAAATTTGAAGGGGGTGAAATACATGGTAAAAATCAGACTTAGAAGAGATGGTGCTAAAAAAGCTCCTTACTATAAAGTAGTAGTTGCTGATTCTAGATTCCCTAGAGATGGCAGATTCATCGAAGAGATTGGTGTTTATGATCCAATGAAAGATCCAGCTATCATCAAAATCGATGTAAAAAAATATGAAACTTGGATTAAAAATGGAGCACAACCAACAGACAGAGTTAAAAAACTATTTGAAAAAGTTTCTAACTAATTAGTTTAATATCTAAATATACGGAGGTATGAAAATGAAAGAAACGTTAGAAATGTTAGTAAAAAGCTTAGTTGACAATACAGAAAATGTTGAAATAACAGAAAAAGAAAACGGCGATGATGTTACTCTTGAAATTAGAGTTGATCCATCAGATATGGGAAAAATCATTGGTAAACAAGGTAGAATTGCTAAAGCTATTAGAGTGCTTATGAAAGCATATGCTACAAAAGTAGGTAAAAAAGTTAGTGTTGAAATTTTAGACTAATAATCGGAGGAATTTAAATGGTAGATTATTTTGAGATTGGTCATATCTCTAATACGCATGGTCTGAAAGGTGAAATGAAAGTAAGGCCATTTACGTCTAATAAAAAAGATTATGAAAAATTGAAAAATATACTTGTCGACATAAACGGTGAGTTTAGAGAATATACTATTGAATCTGTAAGATATCAGCAAGATATAGTGCTTTTAAAATTAAAAGGTGTTGAAAGCATCGAAGAGGCTGAAAAACTAAAAGGTAGATACATAAAGATACCTAGAGAACTTGCAAAAGAAACCAGTGATAATGAGTTTTTTATTGCTGATTTAATCGGGTGTGAAGTATATCAAGATGAACTATTAGGAGTAATCGATGATGTATTTACAGCTGGTGCAAGTGATGTATATGTTATAAAAAGAAAAGGTAAGAAAGACTTACTTCTTCCTGCAATAGCTTCTGTTATAAAGAATGTAGATGTTGTTAACAGACGAATTGATGTAGAAATTCCTAGGGGGTTAGAAGACGATGAGGTTTGATGTATTAACGCTTTTTCCAGAAATGTTTGATGCAGTTAAAACAAGCATTGTTGGCAGAGCGATGAACAACAACTTAATTGATCTAAACTTAATTAATTTTAGAGAATTTTCTACAGACAAACAAAAGCATGTAGATGACTGCCCTTATGGTGGCGGTGCAGGAATGGTTATAAAACCGGAGCCTGTATATGATGCCTATAAATCAATTGTAAATGATTTAGATTATAAACCTAAAGTAATTTACATGTCTCCACAGGGAAAAGTACTTACTCAGCAGATTGCAAGAGATTTGTCTAAAGAAAATCATCTAATTTTACTTTGTGGTCATTACGAAGGCATTGATCAAAGAGTTTTGGATGAGATTGTAGATGAAGAAATTTCTATTGGTGATTATGTACTTACAGGTGGAGAACTTCCAGCAATGGTGTTAATTGACGCAGTTAGCAGAAATGTTAAAGGGGTCATAAAAGATGAATCTGTCGAAGATGAATCTTTTAGTGATGGGTATCTTGAATATCCTCATTACACTAGACCAGAAGTTTTTTTAGGTAGAAAAGTTCCAGATATATTGCTTTCTGGACATCATGCAAATATTGAAAAATGGAGACGTGAACAATCGATTGAAATTACGAAGCGTAAGCGTCCTGATTTAATTAAAGAAGAAAGGAGTCAAACAAATGGATAAAATTAAAGCTATAGAGAACGAACAACTTAGAGAGAACAAGCTTGTATTAAATATTGGTGATACAGTTAAAGTACACGCAAAAATTAAAGAAGGAAACAAAGAAAGAATTCAAGTATTTGAAGGTACTATCATCAAAAAACAAGGCGGCGGAGCAAACGAAACTTTCACAGTTAGAAGAGTTGCATACGGCGTAGGTGTTGAAAAAACATTCTTAGTAAACTCTCCAAAGGTTGAAAAAGTTGAAATCGTTAGAGCTGGTAAAGTTAGAAGAGCTAAACTTTATTATCTAAGAGATAGAGTAGGTAAAGCTACTAAAGTTAAAGAAAAAATTACTTCTAAAGAAACTAAAACTGAATCAGCTGAATAATTAAAAGAAAACTCAGTCCAATAGGGCTGAGTTTTTTGTGTGGACAATTGGGACACGGAGAACTTTGTCCCAATTTTTATTTAACCCTTAAAATACATGTTATTTTTGATTCATATCTTGTTGCTGATGTTGTTATTCCTGGATTTTTTATGCACGAATCTGAACCACAATTGTATACTTTAATTGTGCATGTACCGTTTGAATTCTTTACGTATGATGAAAAGAATTCTACATGTCCAGGTGTTACTAAGATGTCTCCTGGTTTTGCATTATTTAATGAACTAACTGTTTGTAAATAATTGTTTCCACCTGAGGTACCGATTGAAGCGAATGTTGCACTATTTCTTTGGTAGCTAAAATAGTTCATCATATTTGTAAGATTGTTTGCTCTGGCGTATTCATATAATGCCCATGTTACAAATGAACTGCAATCAACATAGCGTTTTGAATTATATGTTTTGCTTTGATCTGCAGGAATTGTTCTAACTCCATTTGCTAAGCTATAGTAAAAATTGTTGTTTGCATAGTATGATTTGCAGTTTTGAATAATAGTAAGTAGATTAGAAGAGTTTCTATTAAATATTGGCAGTGAAGAGGTAGACGTATTTGCTGTAGTTGTGCTTGGAACAATAGTTGTTAAGTAGGTTGCGGATATGTATCCATATTTGTTGTTATATTTTGCATATGCCCAACCATTACTTCTTTTTTGATAAACATACACTTTTGTATCTTTGGTAAGAATTCCATTTGATGAATAATTTGTTCCAGGTCCAGTTCTAAAATTAACGTTAGCAGTGGTATATCTATAAGCGTTTATTGTTGAGTTTGATGAGTTTGTGGAGCTAGAGCTTGTAGAATTTGTTAAATTCCCTATTGCCCTTTTTAATGCAGTTCTTGTTGCTGGTCCAACAATTCCGTCTGTATCTAAATTATTATATCTTTGAAAATGTATGACTGCATTTTTGGTAATATTTCCAAATGAACCATCTATTTCTATTGTGTAGCCATTTTGTTTTAGCAAGTCCTGAACCCATTTAACGCCTGTTCCTGTAGAGCCATATTTTATTAAGATAGTGGGCTCTGCATAATTACTAGTGTATGCTGCGTATGAAAAAGAAAAATTGCTTAAAAAGAAGATGCTTAGCATACTAAGTAAAAATATTTTGAGTGTACGCAAGTGAAATCACCTCCTTACACTAATTATAAGAGATGAATAGCTGTAGGGTAAACCCACAAATGTTGGAGTATTAAGCAAAATATGGATTTCTTTGAACATTTAACGAATATCTCTAATGCGCATTTACACTAGCTTTTTATGGAAGCAAGTGGTATAATGGTTTACGAAATATTAAGCGCGGAATCTTGTTAAAAAGGAGAATTAGTATGGTTAAAGATTATAAGGTTATTACATTATGTGGTTCTACAAGATTTAAAGATGAGTTTTATAAAGTTCAAAAAGATTTAACCTTGAAAGGTAACATAGTGATTTCAGTTGGATTATTTGGTCATTCGGGTGATTCTGAAGTGTGGGAGAACATGGATGAGGGAACTTTGACAAAAACGAAAGAAATGTTAGACGATATGCATAAACGAAAGATAGATATGTGCGATGAAATTTTTGTTATAAATGTTAATGGATATATAGGTGATAGTACAAAATCTGAAATTGAGTATGCTAAAAAAGAAGGAAAAAAGGTTAATTATTTGGAAGCAATAGAAGAATAAGAAGGAAGTGTAAAAATGGGAAGCAATCAAAATCAAATACAATGGTATCCTGGTCATATGGCTAAGGCTAGAAGAGAGATTGGAGAAGCTGTAAAGCAAGTTGATGTTGTTATCGAACTTGTTGATGCTAGGATTCCAAAATCAAGTAGGAATCCTATTTTGAATGAAATAATTGCAGACAAGCCAAGAATAATAGTTTTGAACAAAGCTGATCTTGCGGACAAAATAGAAAATCAAAAGTGGATTAATTATTTTAAAACTAAAAATCAAGTTGCAATTGAAACTAATTCAAATCAAGGTTTAGGAATGAAAAAAGTTGTTGATGCTGCTTATGAACTTATGAAAGAAAAGCTTGAGAGAAAAGAAAAGCAAGGTATGGTGGGTGCATCAATTAAAGCTATGATAGTTGGTATTCCTAACGTTGGTAAATCTACTTTTATAAATAAAGTTGCTGGTAAATCTACAGCTGAAACAGGAAATAAACCTGGTGTTACAAAGAGAAATCAATGGGTAAGATTGAATGAAAAAATTCAACTTTTAGATACACCTGGTGTGCTTTGGCCAAAATTTGATGATGAATTAACAGCGCGTCATTTGGCATATATAGGAACAATAAAAGACACTATTATGGATGTTGAAGAATTGTCGTTGTTTTTGGTTGAGGAATTACTTGTAGAAAATAAAGAAAAGTTGTTTGAAAGATATAAAATTGATTCTAATTTTGAATATGAAATGCCACTTGAAGTTCTTGAAGAGATTGGAAGAAAAAGAGGCTGTTTAGTTAAGGGTGGAGAGATTGATTATACAAAAGTTGCTAATATAATTATTGATGAGTTTAGAACGGGAAAGATTGGTAATATAACATTAGAAAGTGCTCCGGAAAGGAAGTAATGTATGAAGAAAGAAGATGCTTTGCAATATTCACCACTTGTGTGGGCATATATGGGGGATGCGGTTTATGAAATGTATATTCGTGAATATGTGATAAATCAAGGCCTTTGTAAGAATGGTTTGCTACATAAGAAGAGTATTAAATTTGTAAGCGCTAAGGCTCAATGTGGAATCCTAAAAGAGTTGGAGGAAAAACTTACAGAAGAGGAACAAGATATTGTGAGAAGAGGAAGAAATGCAAATCCACATTCAACAGCAAAAAATGCAGATATTGTTGAATATAAGTATGCAACTGGCTTTGAGGCATTAATCGGTTTTTTACATTTGACGGAGCAAAAAGAAAGATTAGATGAAGTGTTAAAGATGTGTGTTGAATTAGGTGAATAAAGGGGGCCTGGCTATTGGAGGATAAGAAAAATTCTTATAAAGGTATTTTTGTATTCTTATTATTATTTGCTTGTGTAGCGGTTGTTACAACTTTTTGCGTAGCGAAGAAGATTAATAAGAATTCAAATGATAATGTAAATGACTCTACTAGCATAATGATAAGTGAAGGAGATAGCACAGAAAAACTAAAAGAAGATGAAGATAAAGATAAGAAAAAATATATTGTTGAAGATATGGATGGATATTATTTTACCAATAATATAGAAATTAAAGAACAAAAGCATCAAGAAGGAGACAAAATAAAATCTAGTTATACTACACTTGATGAAAAAGAACTTGATATAACTTATTTCTCTATTGATGGCTTGAAAGATGAGGATGTTGAAAGAAAAATAAATGAAGAAATAATACAAGCCGCTTTTGAGAAAAATCTAGAGAAAGATAATAATTGTATAGGTAAAGTGGTTAAATATAACATTTCTGGCAATTATGCAAATATATTATCGTTTACGATTAGTACAACATGGTATTATCAAAGCGAAAATGAATATGATTATTGGAAAACAGATTATGAGCAAAAATACTTCAATTATAATCTTGTAAAGGGCGAGCAGATTGAACTAGATGAATTATTTACGTCAATGTATCCAATTAAGAATCAGATTAATATTACTGCTGAAGAACAATATCTCTGGGATGAACCCGTGACAGAAGGAGATACGTATACACCTAAATATATTGAATATGTGAACAAACAACTTGATAGAAATTATGAGGAATGGACACTTAGATTTGGTGAAAAATCGGAAGAAATTGAAAAGGCTGTAGATGAAGGAAAAATAATGGATGAAGCTTCTTGGAAAAAATGGTACTATCGTAGTGCGCGCGAAGAAAAGAAAATGCAAGTAATGCAAAGTTTTGAAAAAGGTAAGTATAATTTTTCAGTATCAGACAGGTATATTACAGTAGATGTAGACGATGTTTCTGCTAAAGTACATTTACTGCCTAATATTGATAATTTAACTTTATATAAAAAATATGTTACGTATGAAAGTATATATACGAACCAATATGATAATGCAATTAAGCGACAATATAAAATTTATGAAACAGATAAGTTTAAATCAGGTTGGATAGAAGATAATATTTTGCTATATATAGAAGCGAGTTTGAGTGATGATTCTTTATATGATCAAGACTATTAAAGGAAAAACTGTATCAATAGATGAACTATCTGAAATAGAAAATCAAAATAGAATAATTATACAAAATAGAATTAATGAATTAAAAAATCAAAATTAAAAATATTAAGGGGGAATTAAAATGAACGGAAAGAAAATAGCAGTTTTAGTTTTTGGTGTGGTAGCAATTTTAGCAGTATGTTTTGGATTATTTAAAATCATGACGAAAGATAATAGTGAACTTGATAATCCAAACATTGAAACAGAAAGCGGAGAACAACTATCAGGTGAACAAATTGTTGAAGAATTTGTAATTGGTGAAAGAGAAGCAATCTTTACAGAAGAAACTTATCCAAGAATTGATGGCTCAACAGCAACAATTCCATTGTCAGAAGCATTTAAAGCAGAGTTCTTAGGTATTCCACTTGAAGAGGCAGAGGTTAAGCATAATACAACTCACTATGCCTATGAAAATTTAATAAGTGGTGATGCTGATTTGATTTTAGTTACACAACCATCTGATGAAGAATTAGAACTTGCAAAAAAAGCAGGAATTGAACTTGAAGTAATTCCAGTAGTAAATGAGGCTTTTGTATTTTATACAAACATAAAAAACCCTGTTAAATCTTTAACATTAGAACAAATTCAGAAAATATATACAGGAGAAATAACAAATTGGTCTAAAGTTGGGGGAAATGACGCAACAATCAAAGCGTTCCAAAGAGAACCTAATTCAGGAAGTCAAACAGGAATGTTGAAGTTGGTAATGAAAGGTTTAGAATTAATGGAACCTCCAAAAGAAGATATAATTGAAAGTATGATCGCGATTATTGGACTTGTTTCAAATTATGATAATGGAGAGAATTCAATAGGATATTCATATTATTATTATGCTACAACAATGTATGATGTTATTGATAAAGAAGTTGCGGATAGAATTCATTTGCTTGGTGTAGATGGTGTGGAACCTAACAATAAAACAATAAAAGATGGCTCATATCCTCTTACAACAAATTACTATATCGTAATAAATAAAGCTGAGCCTGAAAATGGACCTGTAAGAAAATTAGTTGAAGCTATGCTTGGAGAAAATGGACAAAAAGCAGCAGAAGCAGTTGGATACGTTGGAATGTAGGAGGAACTTATGGAAGAAAATCAAACAAAAGAAGTTAATGAAACAAATGTAGAATCATACAAAGGTATAGTAATATTTCTTATTATATTTGGAATAGTTGCTGTTACAGCAACATCAATGTATGCAACTTATGTGAAAAATAAAAATGGTGATTTAAACAATGAAGTTATATTACCTAATACTTCTGGTGAAAGTGGTGAAATAATAGAAGAACCAATTGCTACAATAGATAAAAAATATGCCGTAGAATATGATGAAATGTATTTCACAAATAATATAGAGATATCAGAGAAGAACTATATAAGTGGTGATTTTATAAAGAAAGAAACATATGGAGATACGAAGTATTATGAAGAAAATGCTACGTATATGCAAATTGATGGACTAAAAGATGAGGAAGTAGAGAAAAAAATAAATCAAAGAATACGAGATGAAGTATTTGAAATGCTTGCAATACAAGACGAACATAAAATCAAGACTGTAGGTATGTATTCATATGCTAACTTTTCAAATATATTATCATTGCAAATTTATTATCGTTTCTTTAATGATAGAACGTATGAGGATAATTATACTTATGGTAGAAAATATTTAAATATAGATTTGAGTACCGGAAATGATATTAAATTAGAAGAATTATTCTTAGATGGTGTTAGTATAAAAAATATATTATCAGATTGCATATATTCTGGTCAGCAATATTCAGAAGGCTGGTGGGAATATGAACAATATGTTTTTAATAAGACAGGGAAAAAACTTTATGACTATGATTATAATACTCGTGATGAAGAATTGAAAAAATGGGGCCTTATGACTTATGATGAATGGGAAAGTTGGTTTATAAAGAGTAATTTTGAAGAAAATGCAGCAAAAGTAATGTATGAAGTTTCAAAGGGAGATATAGATTTTTATGTTGATCAATATTCTATATCTTTGATTTCAAATGATACATTTTATTATAATATTGATTTGAGAAATAACTTGGAAAGTCTTGCGTTATATAAACGTTTTATGAAAGATGAAACTATTTTTGATAATAAGCATATAGTTGCAGAAGAAGGAATGTGTGGATTTTCAATAAATAATGAGTATATGCAAGCGGAAAAAATAATGGATAATCTACTTTTGAGCTGTTATAAGTACGTTAGCGATAATGCAAGCTCTCCAAATTACTATAGACAATCTGTTGAAGATAAAATTGCGTCTGCCAAGGAATATGCGTTATTAAATCCGAATAAAATGTATATTTTAGGACTTCAGTCAGAAGATGATTATTATGCAAATTCTGTGAAAGTTGAAATGGATAAAGATGAATTTGAGAAAAATAAGGATGCAATACTTAAGACTTTTAAGCCAGATTGGATGTGGTATGGTGATGAAGAAGATGGAATTGTTTCGGTGAATGTGTTGAATGAATTGGGGATTAAGTATGTTTATTCGGGACCATATTATTATTATCCAAATAGAGATAACAGTGATATGGAAAATGATTTTTATTTAATTGATAGTCATAAAGAATTGGTAACACCGGAAATGTTAAGGGGGTTAACCATTGATGAACTTAATATTGCATATAATGAAATTTTTGCAAGGCATGGTCATGACTTTAAAAGCCTTGACTTGAGGGAATATTTCATAGGTTGTTTGTGGTATAGACCAGTATATGGAAGAACAGTATCAACGGCTGAATTAAGTGAGATTGAAAATCAGAATCTTAATATTATAAGAAACGAAATTAATATTAGGAAAAGTTGACTTTTTATGTAAAATATGCTAAAATAAGTCCCGTAACTCTGAAAAACAAGAGATGAAGGAGGACACTATTGTGGCTACTTTTAGAGAGAAGTTTCAAGAATATCTGAGGAGTCAAGGCGTTGAGAGTATCTGTTCTACAACTTCGGTTGAGGAATATGAACAGCTTATGCAAGTACAGCGGAAGGAATTGAATCAGAAGCAGCGGCGTGAGGCTGAGTTGCTCGTCGACGAATTTTTCGACAATGCCGATGAAATGATTTTTCGCGATGGGTATTTTCCGGTAATCAAAATGGAGAGCATTGTCGAGGTGAATCATATTACTTGCATTTCGCTTCAGCGAGTTGCACAGTACGCGAAAACCATGATTGCTCACCGGCTTGGCAAGTTGAATGTCGGAAACGACTATGATGTCAATGCCGAGTATATCGCTACGTATGACGGCGATATACAGATTTCTCCGAAAATCTTTGGAGAAAACTCGATGGATCAATATAGGATTACCGTCGAGCTGGAACTTTTTTAACAAAAATGCACGCAAATGCTTGATTTTCATTGAGAAAACTGGTAAAATATGCGTAGCATAATAAAAACGACATGAAGAGTGAGGCAAGCCTCACTCTTTCGTTATGTTTAAAGGAGGTAATTAGGTGACAAAACAAGAAAAAGAGCTAGAAAAAATCATATTACCGGTTACAGAAAAATTAGGCTACGAACTTTATGATATAGAGTATGTAAAGGAAGGCCAAGATTGGTATGTAAGATTATATATTGATAGTGAAAATGGAATTAATTTAGATGATTGCGAGAAGGTAAGTGATGCAGTTGGTGAAGAATTAGACAGAGTTGATCCAATAGCTACAGCTTATTTACTTGAAGTTTCTTCTTGTGGTTTAGAAAGAAGACTTAGAGAAAAGAAACATTTTGAAGCTGCACTTGAGAAAAATGTTGAAATAAAATTGTTTAAAACTATAAATAAAAGTAAGACAATTTCAGGAATACTAAAAGAAGTTACAGATGTGGAAATTACAATCTGCACTGATGAAGGTACGGAAGAAAGAATTAGTTTTGATAACATTTCAAACGCAAAAATATTATTTGATTGGGAGGAATCGGAAAATGAATAAGGAATTTTTTGAAGCACTAGAGGAGTTAAGTATTGAGAAGGGAATAAGTAAGGAGTATTTGTTAGATGCAATAGAATCGGCTTTACTTACAGCATATAAGAAAAACTTCAATTCACAAGAAAACGTAAAGATTGTGATTGATGAAGAAAAGGCTTCAATAAAAATATATTCATTAAAAGAAGTTGTTGAAGAAGTTTACGATCCAGCTATAGAAATTGCTATTGATGCGGTAAAAAAAGGCAGAAAAAAAATCGAAATTGGAGATATTGTTGAAGTTGAAATTACTCCAAAAGATTTTGGAAGAATTGCAGCTCAAACAGCTAAACAAGTTATAGTTCAAAAAATTAGAGAAGCAGAGAGAGAGATTGTTTTTACAGAATATTCAGATAGACAAGGTGAAATAGTTAGTGGACTAATTCAAAGAGTTGAAAAAAATATTATGATAGTTGATCTTGGTAGAATTGAAGGAATTATGACAATGAATGAGCAAGTTGCTGGTGAAAACTACCAAGTGAATGACAAAATTAAAGCATATGTTTTGGAGATTCAAAAGAATGCTAAAGGTGTTCCACAAATGCTTATTTCTAGAACACATCCAGGTTTTGTTAGAAGATTGTTTGAACTTGAAATCCCTGAAATTTATGAAGGTTTAATAGAAATTAAAAATATTGTAAGAGAAGCTGGTTCAAGAACTAAAATCGCAGTTTTCTCGAAAGATATGAATATTGATCCTGTTGGTTCTTGCGTTGGTCCAAGAGGAATCAGAATTCAAAATATTTTAAATGAATTAAGAGATGAGAAAATTGATGTTGTTGAATGGAGCGAAGATCCAGTTCAATACATTGCATCGGCTCTTAGTCCTGCGACAGTTCTTGCAGTTGATATAAATGAAGCAGAAATGACATCAAAAGTAGTTGTTCCTGATAATCAATTATCACTTGCAATTGGTAAAGATGGACAAAATGCTAGACTTTCAGCAAAACTTACAGGTTGGAAGATTGATATTAAGAGTGAAAGTCAAATAAAGGAAGAAATGAATATTCAGTAATTTATAGGGGTGAATAAATGAAAAAGGTTCCACTAAGACGATGCATTGGATGCTATGAATCAAAGTCAAAAGCTGAACTTTGCAGAGTTGTAAAAAAGACGGATGGAGATATTTGCATAGATAAAACAGGAAAGATTAATGGACGAGGTGCATATATTTGTTATAACATCGAGTGCTTAGAAAAGGCCATAAAAGCAAAGAAATTTGAAAGAGAATTTGAGACTGAAATTTCAGATGAAATATATTCAAATTTAAGGAGAGAGATAAGTGAATAAAATTTATTCTATTTTGGGGCTCTGTATGCGAGCTGGAAAAGTGGCTAGTGGAGCAGACGTTTGTATAGAAAACATAAAAAAAGGAAGTGCGTTTTTAATTATTGTTGCAGAGGATGCATCGCCTAAAACTCTAGAAAAATTCGAATATTTTTCGAAAGAATATGATATAAAGCTTGTTGTATGCGGGGAAATAGATGGCTTGAGTAAAGCAATAGGAAAAGATAATAAAGCGATTTTTACTATTTTGGATGAAGGATTTAGTAAGAAGATAATAGAATTGGTAGAAGAATTAAAGGGGGCTATTTAATAAGATGGGAAAAATGAAGGTACATGAACTAGCTAAGGAACTTAATATGCCAAGTAAAGAGCTAGTTGATAAATTAATTAAATTGAAATATGACATTAAAAGTCATCTATCAATTTTAGAAGACAGCGATGTTGAAAAAATTCGCAAACAATTAAAAGGAAAAAGTGCAGATGTAGCTCCTAAAGTTGAAAAAGCTACTAAAAAAGAAAAGAAGCCAATTGCACCAGTTATAATTAGAAGAGAAGTTACAAGAATCGAGACTGTTCCGGAAGTAAAAAAAGTTGAAACGAATAGAGAAACTAGAAATGATTTGGGAGTTGTTCAAAGAAGAACAGATGCTTCAATGAATATAAAATATAGAACTCCTCCAAGAAAAATAGGAACGATTACACCTCAAATTGAAACTGTGAAAGAAGAACCAAAGAAAGAAGAGACTGTAAAAGAAGAGATAAAGACAGTTCAAAAAGTTGAAGAAGTAAAAGAAGTTAAGAAGGTTGAGCAAGAAGTAAGTATGAAAGAAGTAAAGCCAGAAATTAAAGAAGAAGTAAAAAAACAAGTTGAAGTTAAAGAGGAAAAACAAAATACAGTTAAAGCTCCAAGTGTTGAAAATGAAAAGAATATTAATAAAGAAGTTAAAGAAAATGTTACTTCATCACAAGTTACACCAACAAATGTAAATAACAATCAAAGAAAATTTGATAATAGAAATCAAGGTCATGATTCTCAAAATCAAAAATATAACAATAATAATAGATTTGTTGATGGTCAAAAACCAAGATATGACAATAGAAATCAAAACGGCGATAGAGACAACAGATTCCAAAACAAAGATGGCAATAGAGATAATAGGTTCCAAAATAGAGATGGAAACAGAGATAATAAATTTCAAAATAGAGATGGTGGCAATAGAGATAATAAATTTAATAATAGACAGCCACAAACTAGAGAAAACAAAGTAGAAAAAGATATTAAGGGAATAATTGCAAGTACTGAAGTTTTTCAAAAGGAAACAGCTAGAGAAAATGTTAGAACTGGTTATAAAGATAAAGAAAAAGATAATAGAAAGTTTGAAGAGTCAACAAAGAAAAATAAAGGTAAGGGAAGAAATGAAAACAGAGGGGATGATATTAACATTGGCAAGTTAAAGGATATCCAATCTGAAAGTAATTTCTCTAATATGTTTAATGATACTGAAAGTAAAATGTTTGACTATTATGATTTATCAAGAAGAAAAGGTAATAGAAAGAACAAGAAAAAACCTACTGAAAGTAAAGAACATATTGATCAAAAGATTTTCGAGCTTACTGATATCGATATTTCAGAAATAATTACGGTTAAAGATTTAGCTGAGAAGTTAAAGAAACAAGCTAGTGAAGTTATTAAAAAGTTATTGGGTTATGGAATTCTTGCTACTTTAAATAATGAATTAGATTTTGATACAGCTTTCTTAGTTGCTACTGAATTTGGTGTTACAGCTCACAAGAAAGAAGTTGTGTCTGATGAAGATATTTTATTTGATGATACAGACGATGCAGAAGAAGATTTAATGCCAAGACCTCCAATAGTTGTTGTTATGGGTCACGTTGACCATGGTAAGACTTCTTTACTTGATGCTATTAGAGCTACTAATGTTATCGAGAGAGAAGCAGGTGGAATTACACAACATATTGGTGCTTACAAAGTTGAGATTAATGGAAGAGAGATTACATTTATTGATACTCCTGGTCACGAAGCGTTTACAGCGATGCGTGCTAGAGGTGCTCAAGTTACTGACGTTGCAATTATTGTTGTTGCTGCCGATGATGGTATAATGCCACAAACAGTTGAAGCTATTAACCATGCTAAAGCTGCTGGCGTATCAATTATCGTTGCAATTAACAAGATTGATAGAGAAGGCGCAAATATTGATAGAGTTAAACAAGAAATTATGGAGTATGGTTTGGTTCCTGAAGAATGGGGCGGAGATGTTATTTGCGTTCCTATATCTGCTAAGTTCAATAAAAATATTGATTCACTTTTAGAAATGGTTTTACTTGTTGCAGATATGAAAGAATTAAAATCTAATCCAAACAAACAAGCCAAAGGTACAATAATTGAAGCAAGGCTTGATAAAAATACTGGTATTACTGCATCATTATTAGTACAAAGAGGAACACTAAATATTGGTGATACAATCGTTGTTGGTAGCGTAATTGGTAAGATTAGAGGTATGACAGATGATAAGGGACAAAAAGTTAAAGTTGCGGGTCCTTCTACACCTGTTGAAGTAATTGGTCTTCCAGAAGTTCCAGAAGCTGGTGAAACTTTCTATGAAGTTGAAAACGAGAAAGTTGCTAAGCATTTGATTGAAAAGAGAAAACGTAAACAAAGAGAAGAAATGATTAGAAAATCTTCTCCAGTTACTTTAGACAATTTATTTAATCAAATTGAGGAAGGTAAGTTAAAGGACTTAAATATTATTGTTAAAGCTGACCTTCAAGGTTCTGTTCAAGCCCTTAAAGCTTCTCTTGAGAAGATTAGAAATGAAGAAGCAAGAGTTAGAATTATTCATAGCAATGTTGGTGGTATCACTGAATCTGATGTTACTCTTGCAAAAGTTACAAACTCAATTATCATCGGATTTAATGTTAGAGCTGAAGCTAATGCTAAGACTATGGCAGAAAAAGAAGGCGTTGAAGTTAAATTATATTCAGTTATTTACAATGCTCTTGATGATGTTGAGGCTGCACTTAAAGGTATGTTACAACCTAAATATAAAGAGGTTATTCAAGGTACTGCTGAAATTAGACAAACATTTAAAATCACTGGCGCTGGTATGATTGCTGGATGCTACGTATTAGATGGTAAGATTGTTAGAAATTCTGGTCTTCGTGTAATTAGAGATAATGTTGTAATTCATACAGGAAAACTTGCATCACTTAAGAGAATGAAAGATGACGCTAAAGAAGTTGCTGAAGGATATGAATGTGGTGTTCAAGTTGAAAATTATGAAGATATTAAAGTTGGAGATAAATTGGAATCTTTCATAATGGAAGAGATTAAACAATAAAATCTATACCATACTTAAATAATAATATATGTAAGTTCAATAATTCTTTTTTAGCCTCAGACAACTCACTTTCATTGCAAACATCGTGCAATGAAAATGAGAACTCGGCGACAAAAAAGAATTATTAAACTTACTGCATAAGATAGTGTAAAATTAAAGTACACGTATAAGAATAGTAGTTTTATACTGTTTTGAAAGGATGAAATTTAATGGAAAGAACTGAAAGAATTGAAGAAGAAATTAAAAAGATTGCTGGTCGTTTGATTGATCAAGAATTGAAAGATCCTAGACTTACAGGTATTATTAGTGTTACTAAAGTGTATGTTTCGAGAGATTTGAAGTTTTGTAAAATTTTCGTAAGTATGCTTGGTACTGCTGATGAGAAAGAGGCAATGGCTGCACTTAAGTCTTCTGCTGGTTTTGTAAGAAGAGAAATTGGAAATAACATTAGAATGCATTCAACACCTGAAGTTAAGTTTGAAATGGATGATTCGATGGCTTATGGCGAAAAGATTCAAGGTATAATTAATTCATTAGATATTAAACCAATTGAAGAAGATGAATCTGCTGATGAAAGCGATTTTTAAGATAAAGGAGTTTTTTATATGTCAGTTTTAGATAGCATAAGAGAAATGGTTCAAAAAGCTAAATCAATTTTGATAATTACTCATGAAAATCCTGATGGGGATGCTGTTGGTAGTTCTCTTGGATTTATGCATGGTCTTTTAAAACTTGAAAAAAATGTAGATGTTTATATACCAAGAGTTAATAAGATGTTTAGTTTTTTGCCAGGTTTCGATTTAATAAAAAATGAGTTGCCAGATGATGCTTCTTATGATTTGTGTGTAGCTCTTGACAGCAGTGATTTAGAGCGTTTGGCTGAAGGAAGAAAGTGGTTTGAGAAGATTGAGAATACAATAGTAATCGACCATCATATTACAAACCAAAATTTTGGTGATGCAAACTACGTTAATGCGGTTGCATCATCAACTTGCCAAAATATTATTGTTGTCTTAGCTGCAATGGAGGTTGCAATAAATAAAGATATGGCTACATGCATTTATACGGGTATGCTTACAGATACAGGTGGCTTTAGACATAATGTTCAATCTGAAACATTTGAATTTGCTGGAATGATGATGGAGGCTGGAGTAAATATAGCTGAGATTTATAGAAATGTTTTTGATTTGACAACAGAAGCTAGAACAAGATTGCTTGGAAGAGCTTTGTCAAGACTTGAAATTTTAGAAAATGGAAAAGTAGCCTTTACATATGTAACAGTAGAGGATTGGAATGAATTCGAAAATCAGGATGGAGACCATGAAAATATAGTCAATTACGGTCGTAATATTGAAGGTGTTGAAGTTTCAATCATGCTTCGTGAAAAAGATGGACAATATAAGGTAAGTCTTCGTTCAAATGATTACGTAGATGTTTCGATTATA
Organism: uncultured Eubacteriales bacterium; assembly: GCA_949283575.1. Classification (GTDB taxonomy): domain Bacteria; phylum Bacillota; class Clostridia; order TANB77; family UBA1234; genus UBA1234. Next base: position 4,190 of record CASDSU010000028.1, on the reverse strand, counting down.
GCGTCGAAATATGCAGGTGGTGGACATCTTAGAGCATCTGGTTTTTCAGTGCCAGGACCATTAGAGCAAGCTAAAGAAACTGTACTTGCAGAAATCAAAAAGCAGCTAAAAGACTAAGCTGCTTTTTTTGGACAAGTGGGGACGGTTCCTTTTTCGAAAATAGACAAAAAAGAAGGAGGAGTTTTAAGTGCAAAGTGGTATTTTGATTATTGATAAACCTGAAGGTATGACCTCACATGATGTTGTTGCGAAGGTTAGAAAAGCTTTACATACAAAAAAAGTTGGACATACTGGTACTTTAGATCCTCTAGCTACTGGTGTGCTTGTTGTTTGTGTGGAGAAGGCAACTAAGCTTGTTCAATATTTGACGTGTGAGAATAAAACTTATGATGTTCAAATGAAACTAGGTTTGAAAACAGATACAGGGGATATTACTGGTAGTGTTATTGAAACAGATTTGAACATTGATAAAGTTTTACATGAATTAAATGAAGATAAAATTTATGAGGTTTTGAAAACTTTTATTGGGGCACAAAAGCAAGTTCCACCAATGTATTCTGCAATTAAGGTGAATGGAAAGAAGCTATATGAACTTGCTCGTGAAGGTATTGAGATAGAGCGTGAAGCACGTGATATTGAAATTCATGAAATTAATAATGTAGTTTTTGAAAATGATATTTTGAAATTTACAGTATCATGTTCAAAGGGCACATACGTTAGAAGTTTGTGTGAAGATATTGCTAAAAAGTTTGGTACATGCGGAACTATGACAAATCTTAGAAGAACTGTTACGGGTGAATTTGATTTAAAAGCTTCTATAAAAATAGAAGATATTTCAGAAGAAAAAATTATATCAATGGAAAAACTTTTCGACAAAAAAATTGATGTTAAAAATGTTCTCAAAAAGCTGATAAATGGCGAAGAAATTAAAGTCGATTTAGAAGATGGCTTGTATAACTTGTATGCAGAAGAATACCTTGGAATAGGCAAGGTTAAAGGAAAAAGATTGAAGCGTGAAATAATTTTGTAGAAAAAGCTCAATCGAAAAATTTGAACAAAAATTTCAAGTGTGTGAAAATATATTTGTAATATAAATAATTTCTTTAAGGAGTGAACTTATGATACAAAAAAATGAAGAGTTTGAAGTTGATATTTTGGACATGGGATTCGAAGGTGAGGGTATTGCTAAAATAAATGGTTATACCACTTTTATAAAGGGTGCACTTAAAGGTGAAAAAGCTAAAATAAAGATGCTAAAAGCCAATAAAGATTATGGATTTGCAAAGCTTTTGGAAGTTGTTGAACCTAGCGAAAAAAGAGAAGAGCCAAAATGTGAAGTTTTTTCAAGATGTGGCGGATGTAATCTACAACATATGAAATATGAAGAGCAAATGATGCTAAAAACAAATCTAGTAAGAAACACATTAAAGAAATCGTTAGGATACGAACCATTAGTTGAAGATATTATAGGAATGGTTATTCCATACAATTATAGAAATAAAGCACAATATCCAGTATCAAATGGAAAGATAGGTTTTTATGCTGGAAGAACCCATTCATTAATTGAGAATGAAAGATGTTATATACAAAACACTTTGACAGATAGACTTGCAAAAGATGCGTTTAAAGTTACTCAAAAGTATGAAGTTTCTACATACAACGAAAAAACAGGAGAAGGGCTTCTAAGACATATAATAACAAGAGTTGGTGTTAATACGAACGAAATAATGCTAACATTTGTTACAAACGGAGAAGAGTTTCCACATGCAAAAGAGATTGTTGAAGAAATTGTGGATATGTATCCAACAATAAAGTCAATTGTACAAAATGTGAATAAAGAAAATGGGAATGTGATTTTAGGAAAAGTTTGCAAAACATTGTATGGTAAGGATTATATAGAAGATGAACTTGAAGGATATAGATTTAAAATATCTGCATTATCGTTCTATCAAGTAAATCCACTTCAAACAGCAGTTTTATATAATACAGCTAAAGAGTTTGCAGAGCTAACTGGAGAAGAAAACGTATTTGATTTATATTGTGGAATTGGAACAATTTCAATATTTGTTGCAGATCAAGCAAAGAATGTTTTTGGTGTAGAAATAGTCTCAGAAGCAATCGAAAATGCAAAGGAAAATGCAAGAATAAACAATGTAGAAAACGTAGATTTTATATGCGGAAAAGCAGAAGAAGTTATACCTGAAAAGTATAAAGAAGGAAAGACGGCAGACGTAGTATTTGTAGATCCACCAAGAAAAGGCTGTGATATGAAGCTTCTAGAAACGCTTAAAGAAATGAAAGCTAAGAAGATTGTGTATATAAGCTGCAATCCAGCGACGCTAGCGAGAGACTTGAAGTATTTGACGGATAATGGGTATGAGATAAAGAAGGTTCAGCCGGTGGATATGTTTCCACAGACGTGCCACGTGGAGACTATTGCGTTGCTATGTCGTGAATAGTGCCTCAAAGCATTGAAAACAAAGGATTTTTGATTTTTTTAAAATCATTAAATTTTAATAAAAAATACAAAAATAGAGAAAATGCTGTAATAAAATGGAAAACTAAAAATAACCTGGTATAAGGTAGACACGTCAGAAAAAAGTTAATCACGAATAATAACCAACAAAGTGCAGATAAAAATGTACTTTGTTTTTTTATGCTTAATTATAATAAGGAGATAAGATGAAGAATATATATATTGTTTATTTGATGATGATTCTAATTATTAATAATAGTGTTATAGGAAAAGTTCCAGTTCAAAATGAATTGGAACTTATTGCGTTGCTACGCAGAAGCATATAATTTGCCACGAATTCGCACATATTTGGGGCAATAAGCTAATGCAGTATAAGGTACTAGATTATCATTATACAGATTATGCAAAGGCTGTAAAAGAGGATAATAACTATATATCAAGTTATTCAAAGAAATATATTATAGAAAAAAATAATTATTCTGAAGATTTTGCAGATAGTGTTGCAAAGTACCTAATTAACAACAAAAAACTATCTGAAAAGTATTCAAATAGACAAGAATATATCGAGCAAATACTTGATATAAGCGAGGGTGGACTTTATGAAACTTAATGGTATATCATTAAATTGAAAAAAGTACATTGAAAACTTAATAAGGAGGGAGAGATATGTCTTACAAAGAGAGTCTTAAATTTGCAAAAGAGATTTATGATACGCAATTAGATAAAATTCGACAAAATAGTATAGAATGGAAACAGTATTTAGATTTTGCAAGTAATTTTTATAAATATTCATTTGCAGAAACATTGCTAATATATGCTCAAAATCCTAATGTAACGGCTTGTGCGACCATTGAACAATGGAATAGTATAGATAGAATGGTAAAGAGGGGAGAAAAGAGTATAAAAGCCATTTCTGATGACGAAAATGACATTAAAATAAAGTATATTTTCGATGTTTCACAAACTTGGGGAAATAATAAAACATTACCTAAAAAATGGAGTATAGAGCCATGTTAGTGCTAATATAAAAATGTAGGAAAATGATTAAATAAAAATGTAGGTTTTCCAACATAGATATATTAGCACTAACAACTATTACTACCCCTGCCTGACCGCAGAAGAAAAGCCTTTGCTCTCAAAGTACGGAAGAATGCGAGAGCGATATTTGAAAGAACACAAACGAGTTTTATATTACACTCTGCTGACAAGCGGAAAGTTATATGAACATCTTGCCGAGATTGACACTTCGGCTTGTGATATGGCTGAATATCTCATAAAGGAAATGGCAAAAAAACAAAGTGTTACCGAGCAATTAAAGGCTGTGGATATGATGAGATGGATAGGATTGATGAATAACATTCGTTCCTGCGTTGATGAAATCGTATTAAACGATATTGTGTATTCATAACAGAATACTACCCGAAAGAGAACTGCTGTCAAGTGATGGCAGTTTTTCTTTTTCGGCAAGTGTTCAAGAAGTTATTAAGTCGGAAGTGCAGTCGAAGTGGGCAAGTTGAAAAATTCACAAAAATGTGGTACAATATTTTCACTCATTAGAGAGATAAATCGGTAGTTGTGGAGGTAAAATATAGATGAATCAAGGTAGAATTATTGTAATCACAGGTGCGCCGGGGACAGGAAAAACTACAACGGCATCTGCTGTTGCAAAAGAATCAGATTTGGAAAAGTCTGTGCATATGCACACAGATGACTT